>NZ_JBEYYB010000007.1:303979-448040 GCF_040645335.1 Streptomyces sp. NPDC046821
CACCGTGGTCACCGTAGGAGCTCACGGAGGTCTGCGGGGCGTGAGTAGGAGTGCTGGCAGCTGCGGTCCCCGCCGCACCGATCGCGGCAGCACCTGCCACGAGAGCGCCAGCTGCGGAAACCGCAAAGATGTGCTTCAGACGCTGCGCCTGCATGATCTATGCCTTCCCTTTGATCGACTCGCGCGCTGGTCCGACGCGCGATTGTCGGCCGTGGCCACAGCAAGATGCGCGGCGTGATCTTGAATTCGCCGCGTGTCATGCGGGAAGAACTTCCCTGTCCGGCTCCGTTGCCCCGCAGTGCGGGGGTTTCACGAGCCTGGAGGCCGCGGTCTTCAAGGATTCGCCGGAAGAGGGCTTACTGCCGGGTTCCGGCTCCCACTTACGTAACACTAGTCGTCCCTTGAGCGATCGCATCTTGGGCGGGCTGTCAAGCGTTTGCCGCTTCGAGCGTGGCAGATCCAGGTCGGCCGAGCCTGCCGCGGCATAGCCGCGACTTCGGAGTCAGGACGTTCCAGGCCGCAGCCTGTCCCTTTGCCCCAACCCACCACTCTCTCCCCGCGCGCTCACCACGATGGGCCGGCACTCGCGTACGGCGCCCCCTCCATCCCGGCATGGCAAAGGGCCAGTTCGAGAGGATCAAGCCTCTGAACTGGCCCTTCTGTCTGTGCCCCCGGCAGGATTCGAACCTGCGACACCCGCTTTAGGAGAGCGGTGCTCTATCCCCTGAGCTACGAAGGCGTGCAACCAGTGACAGCGTAGCGGATGCTGTCGGTGGGGTTCGCTGGTGTTTCGCGGGCGGGGTGGTTGTGTCGGGTTGCCCTCGGTGGTCGGGCGGGGGAGCTTCCGGATCAGGGTTTTGTGGGTTTGCTGGAATCGCGGGCGGCGGCGCGTACACACTGGCCGTCCCTGTCTCGTTCGGTCAGTCGAAAGGGGTTCCACCCCACATGGAGCCGCAGCCGTCAGTCCCTGCCGATCCCGTTCTCGCGTTGCTCACCTCGCCCGGGGCTCCCTTCGCTGTTGTGCGGGGCGAGGGTGGGGGGCTTGAGTATGTCGATGGGCCGGGGACTCTGCGGGAGTTTGTTGAGACCACCTGGGCGTTCGGGGACACGGACTTTCTCATCGCCGGGGGTCAGCGGCTCACCTACTCGGAGTTCTTTGCCGCCGCGTCGGCGCTCGCTCGGCGGTTTGTGGATGTGTATGGGCTGCGGCCCGGGGACCGTGCTGTCGTTGCCATGCGGAACTATCCCGAGTGGCAAGTTGCCTTCTGGGCTGCCCAGTTGGCCGGGCTTGTTGCCGTGCCGTTGAACGCCTGGTGGACCGAGGACGAGTTCGCGTACGCCCTCGATGACTGCGAGCCCGGCGTGCTCATCGTCGACGGGGAGCGGTTCGAGAGGGTCCGGGCGTGGGTGGAGGGGCGGTCGCGGGTGTGGACGCTTGTCTGTCATTACGACGGGGAGTTGCCGGGCGGCGACCGGTTCGAGCGGTACGAGGAGCTGCCCGTCGCCGATCCCGCGCTCGGGCCGCCCGATGTCGACGTGCGGCCCGACGACGACGCCACCATCATCTACACCTCCGGGACCACCGGGCGGCCCAAGGGTGCCGTCGCCACGCACCGCGCGCACGTGGGTGCCATCGCCAACCCCCGTTATTTCGCGGCCCTTTCGGCGTTGAGGCGCGGGCAGATCCCGGGGCAGGGGCCCACTCCCGTCGCGCTGCTCACCTTCCCCTTCTTCCACGTCGCCGCGTTCACCGGGTTCTACGCGGCGATGTCGGCCGGCGGCACCCTCGTCCTGCTGCACAAGTGGGACGCCGGCAAGGCGCTCGCCGCGATCCGCGAGCACGGGATCACCAACTACGGCGGGGTGCCCGCGACCGCGCTGCAACTGCTCGCCGCCGCCGAGGCCGCCGGCGACGACATGCCGACCATGGCCATGTTCAACACCGGAGGCGCCGCCGCGCCGCCCGACCTCGTGGCCCGCCTCACCGCCCGTTTCGGCGACCGTGTCGAGCCGCGCAACGGCTACGGGCTCACCGAGACTCTCGGCGGCGTCACCGCCAACTTCGGTGCCGAGTACCGGGCCCACCCCGAGAGCGTGGGCCGGCCCGCGCCCGCCGTGGAGGTGCGGGTCGCGGGGCCCGGCGGCGAAGCCGTCGCCGACGGTGAGGTGGGGGAGCTGTGGCTGCGCGGGCAGTCGGTGATACGCGGTTACTGGCGGGACGAGGAGGCTACTGCCACGGCGTTCGCGCCCGGTGGGTGGTTCCGGACCGGGGATCTGGCGACGTTGCGGGACGGGCGCGTGAGCGTCGTCGACCGGATCAAGGACATGGTGATCCGGGGCGGCGAGAACGTGTACTGCGTCGAGGTCGAGGCCGTTCTGCACGACCATCCCGACGTCGTGGACGCGGCCGTGCTCGGGGTGCCGCACCCGGTGCTGGGTGAGGAGGTCGCAGCCGTCGTGCAGGTCAGGGCCGGGGCGGCGCTGGACGCCGACGCGCTTCGGGCCCACGTCGGCAAGTCCCTCGCGGCGTTCAAGGTGCCGGCGTACGTGCTCCTCAGGGAGGGGCCGCTGCCGCGCAACGCGACGGGGAAGCTGCTGAAGCGGGAGCTGCGGGGGCCGGTGGGGGAGGCGATTCGCCGGCCGCCCACCACTCCTGCGTAAAAGCACCGCCTACCTCCGCGTGACCGCCACCCGATAGTCCCCGTTCATCTCCGCCGCCTCGACCTTGATCTGCACTCCGGTACGGGTGTCCTTGAACGTCTCGCCGGGGGTGAACGCCGCGTCGGAGAGTTGCGCGTGGACGTTCGGGCTGCGGGTGCAGCCGCCGCTGTTGCGGGTGGCGTCCTCGACGGTGATCGGGCCGTGGCCCGTGTCCACACTCGCGTCGACCTTGTAGATGAGGACGCCGGGGCGGCACACCGCCTCGTCGTTGCCCTCGCGGGTGCGGACCTCGATCGCGTAACCCGTCTTCGTGGTGAGCGGGACGAACGCGAGCTTCGTGCGGCCGTCGTTGCGGCCGAGCGGCGACAGGTCGTGCTCCGTCGTGCCGCTCGTCGACGCGCAGCTGACTTGGTCGTTCCCGAGCCAGCCCAGCTTCCACTTGTGCCAGCCGAGCATGTCGTTGTCGGCGCCCCAGTCCTCGCTCATGATGTCCCAGTGGCCGACGGCGCCGCCGCCGTCCTGGGTGTAGAGGTCGGGCAGGCCGAAGGTGTGGCCGTTCTCGTGCGGCAGCACGCGGTAGCCGGTCTGCGCGTACGAGCCGGAGCCGTCGTCCTGGCGGCTGTAGACGAACGAGGCGTTGGAGATCGCGACGCCGTCCGCGACCGGCGCCTCGCGGTTGCCGGCGAACGTCACCGACAGCACGGTGTCGAGCGCCGAGGGGCCCGCGTTCGGGGTCATCAGGAAGTTGACCAGGTCGTAGTCGCGGAAGTTCACGTCGGGGTCGGCCTTGGCCACGATGTCGTCGACGAGGTTGCGGTAGCCGGGGTCGAAGGGGGCGCCGCGTTGTATCCCGTACGCGGCGAACGGCTTCGGCATCCGCAGCCAGTGCCTGATCGGGGCCTCGGGGCGGTAGTCGAGACGCCCGTACGACGCGGTACGGAACCACTCCTGGGTCTGCGGGAAGAACTCGCCGAAGCGGTCCATCGCGGAGCCCTGGCCGGGGGCGTCGGAGAAGTCGACCATGAGGTTCAGGGCGTGGACGGTGCCCGTGGAGCGGGCGTAGCCGGGCTGCGTGGGCATCCCTTCCGACATCTGTACGCCCATGGCGCCCTGGATCATGCAGGGGTTCAGCTCGGCCGAACGGGACAGGGCGACGGGGCCCGCGCCGGCCGGGGACGGGGACTCCGGTATGAAGCGGCCCGTGCTCGCCGACGTGCTGACGGCGAGGGCCATGGCGGCGAGCCCGGCGAGCCCTGCGCTGCGCCGGGCTCCGCGTATGCGCTGCCGCATGAGATCGCCTCACCCTCGTACTCCGGCGGGCCCGAAGGCGGGACACGCCGCTTCGATCACCCTGTGGCGGGGGGTGCGGGGGCGCTCGCTGAGTGCGCCGATCAGGGGATTCTGGCGAGTGTGACGCAGGTCACATTGAGGGTGGGAAATAACCGGGGAGCGAGTCCCCGTTTAGCTGGGTGTCCGGATGAAACGGGGACTGAGTCCCCGGATCGGAAGGGTCCGGCGCTTCGGCTTTCAGGCGGCGTCGGAGAATCGTAGGAACGCCCGCCGGAAGGAGCGATCCCCATGAGTGCCGCCGCCTCGGCCCCCACCCCCGCCAAGCAGCCGCGCCGCGTGCCGAAGCCGCGCGCCGACGCGC
This sequence comes from Streptomyces sp. NPDC046821, assembly GCF_040645335.1. Classification (NCBI taxonomy): domain Bacteria; kingdom Bacillati; phylum Actinomycetota; class Actinomycetes; order Kitasatosporales; family Streptomycetaceae; genus Streptomyces; species Streptomyces sp. NPDC046821. The sequence goes on from NZ_JBEYYB010000007.1 coordinate 308,292, forward strand.
TGCGCAACCGGGAGCGGATCGTCGCCGCGGCCCGGGAGATGATCGTCGAGTACGGGGCAGAGGTCCCGATGGACGAGATCGCCCGCCGCGCGGGTGTCGGCAACGCCACCGTCTACCGGCACTTCGCAGACCGCACCGAACTGCTCCGGCACGTCGTCCTGTCCGTCATGGACAGCGTCACCGAGCACGCCGAGCGGGCGATCGCCGTCGCGGACGCCGACCCGGAGGCGTCCTTCAGTGCTCTGCGTACGTTCGTCCATGCCGCGGCCGACGAGCGGATCGGCGCCCTGTGCCCGATGCTCTCGGCCGTCTTCGACCTGCAACACCCTGATCTGCTGGCCGCCCGCGACCGGCTCGACGCCGGCACCGAGGGCGTCATGGCGCGAGCCCGCTCCGCCGGGCAGCTGCGCGCCGACATCGCGGTCGGGGATCTGATGGTCGCCCTCTCCCAGCTGACCCGGCCGCTGCCGGGCACCGGCTGCATGGAGGCCGACCGGTTCGTCCACCGCCATCTTCAGGTGTTCCTGGACGGCCTGATGGCACCGGCCCGCTCGGAACTCCCGGGGACGGCCGCGACTTTGGAGGATCTCCGGCAGGGCTGACCACCCGCGCCGGCCGCGCCCTTTTACCCACTAGACATTTCGCGCTTATTCGAGACTTGGAGTCCCGTCATGGGTACCCCCTTGCCAAAAACAGGTCCGGCGCCCGTTCTGCCGGCCACCGATCCCCTGCGCTGGAAAGCGCTCGTCTTCATCGCGCTCGCCCAGCTCATGGTCGTGCTCGACGCGACCATCGTGAACATCGCGCTGCCGTGGGCGCAGCGGGACCTCGGCATATCCGACGGGAACAAGCAGTGGGTCATCACGGCCTACGCCCTCGCCTTCGGCGGACTGCTCCTGTTCGGCGGCCGGATCGCCGACCTGTGGGGCCGTAAGCGGACCTTTGTGACCGGCCTGCTCGGCTTCGCCTTCGCGTCCGCGCTCGGCGGCGCGGCCCAGGGCGAGGCGATGATGCTCGGCGCCCGCGCGCTCCAGGGCATGTTCGGCGCGCTGCTCGCGCCCGCCGCGCTCTCGCTGCTCGCGGTGATGTTCACCGACGCCAAGGAACGCGCGAAGGCGTTCGGTATCTACGGTGCGATCGCCGGAGGCGGCGGTGCCGTCGGCCTGATTCTCGGCGGCTTCCTCACCGAATACCTGAACTGGCGCTGGACGTTCTTCGTGAACATCCCGTTCGCGATCATCGCGGCGGTGGGTGCGTACTTCGTCGTGCGGGAGCCGGCCGGTTCGCGTAACCGCTCGTCGCTCGACATTCCGGGTGTCGTCCTGTCGACCCTCGGTCTGGTCTCCCTCGTCTACGGCTTCACGCGCGCCGAGTCCAATGGCTGGTCGGACGCCGTGACCGTGGGCATGTTCGTCGCCTCGGCCGTGGCGCTGCTCGCGTTCGTGCTCACCGAGTCGAAGGTGCGCTCGCCGCTGCTGCCGCTGCGCGTCCTGCTCGACCGCAACCGCGGCGGCGTCTATCTGTCGCTCGGGCTCGCCGTCATCGCGATGTTCGGCCTGTTCCTCTTCCTGACGTACTACCTGCAGGTCGTGCGCGGGTTCTCGCCGGTGACCACCGGGTTCGCGTTCCTGCCGATGATCGTCGGCATGATCACGGGGTCCACGCAGATCGGGGCCCGGCTGATGACCCGGGTCCGGCCGCGGCTGCTGATGGGTCCCGGGTTCCTGGTCGCCGCGCTCGGGATGCTGCTGCTGACCCAGCTGAAGGTCGACTCCTCGTATCCGGCGCTCGTCCTGCCGGCGCAGCTGCTGCTCGGGCTCGGTATGGGTACGGCGTTCATGCCCGCGATGTCGCTCGCGACGCACGGGGTGGAGCCGCGTGACGCCGGTGTCGCCTCCGCGATGGTCAACACGTCGCAGCAGGTGGGCGGTGCGATCGGTACGGCGCTGCTGAACACGATCGCCGCGTCGGCGACCACGGCGTACGTCGCCTCGCACGCGGCGGGTGCCGCCGACCCCAAGCTGCTTCAGGCGCAGGCCATGGTGAACGGCTACACCCATGCCATCTGGTGGGCCGTCGGCATCCTGGTCGCGGCGGCGACGATCGCGCTGACCCGTATCAACACGGGGGTGCCGGGCGGCGGTTCGCTGAAGGCGTCGGGGAGCACGGTGGGTGCGGAGGACGAGGTGGCGGTGCCGGTGGTGGCGCACTGACTCCCTGAACGGGGGCGGGCGGGGACTACCGGAGCCACGGGAGATCCGCCCCCGCCTCCTTCGGCTGAAGGCCCTCGGCGACGATCCTCATGATCTCGCCGAGGGTCTTCTGCTGTTCCGGGGAGAGCCGGTCGAGGAGGGCCTGGCGGACGGCGGCGACATGGCCCGGTGCCGTGCGCGTCAGGACCTCGTAGCCCTCGTCGGTGAGGCAGGCGAGCTGGCCGCGGCGGTCGGAGGGGCAGTTCTGGCGGCGGACCCAGCCGCTGCGCTCCAGGCGGGCGACGGCGTGGGAGAGGCGGGAGCGGGTGATCTTGGCCTGCATGGCCAGTTGGGTCATCCTCATACGCCGGTGCGGCGCCTCGGAGAGCAGGACGAGCAGCCCGTAATAAATGTGCGGCATTCCCGCGTCCCGCTGGAGTTGCCTGTCGAGGTGGTCTTCGAGCAGCGTGGTCGCATGGAGGTACGCCTGCCAGGTGCGCTGCTCCTCGTCCGTGAGCCAGCGGGGGGCGGCGGGGATGGGTGCCGTGGTCATGTATCCACTCTACGTACATCCTGCTTGAAAATTAAACAACTCGGCGCTACTCTTTCGCCATCACTTGAGACTTCAAGTAAATCCAGGGTCGCGGAATCTCGGAATCCAGGAGTGTCGCCATGCGTATGCCCGCTCTCTACCTCAGCCACGGCGCGCCGCCGCTCGCCGACGACGCCCTGTGGACCGGCCAGCTCGCGGACTGGTCCGCCGACCTGCCGCGCCCCCGGGCGATCCTGATGGTCTCCGCGCACTGGGAGGAGGCCCCGCTCGCCCTCGGCGCCGTCGAGACCGTACCGCTCGTCTACGACTTCTGGGGCTTCCCCGAGCACTACTACCAGGTGCAGTACGGCGCTCCCGGCGCCCCGGAACTGGCTGAATCCGTACGTAAGTTGCTGCGCGGACCCGGTGTACCCGTCCAGGACATCCCGGACCGCGGCCTCGATCACGGCGCGTACGTTCCGCTCGTCGAGATGTACCCCGACGCCGACATCCCGGTCCTGCAGATCTCCATGCCGACGCTCGACCCGCAGAAGCTGATGGACATCGGCCGCAAGCTCGCGCCGCTGCGTGACGAGGGCGTGCTGATCGTCGGCTCGGGCTTCTTCACGCACAACCTCGCGGCGCTGCGGCAGGGCGGCATCCCGGCCTGGTCGTCGGAGTTTGACGACTGGGGCCACCGAGCCCTGGAGGCCGGCGACGTCGACGCCCTCCTCGACTTCACCCACAAGTCCCCGGCCGGCCAGCTCGCCCACCCCCGCACCGAGCACTTCGCGCCGCTGTTCGTGACGATGGGCGCGGCGGAGGCGAGCGGCGAGCTGGACGCGCAGCGCAGCGTCATCGACGGCTTCTGGATGGGACTGGCCAAGCGGTCTGTTCAGTTCGGGTAGGGAGCTACTGGCCTGGGGTAGTGCGTGCGGGCTCGTCGGGAGCGCCCAGCGGCTTCTCGTACCAGGCCACATCCCAGTACCGGCCGAACTTCCGGCCGACCTCGCGATACGTGCCGATGTGCGTGAAGCCGAAGCGGGTGTGCAGGCGGGCCGAGGCCTCGTTCGGCTGTGTGACGCCCGCGTACGCGCGGTGCACGTCCTCGCCCGCGAGCGCCTCGAAGAGCGCGCCGTAGAGCAGGGTGCCGATGCCGCGTCCGCCCGCGTCGGGGGCGCAGTAGACGCTGACCTCGACTGATGTGGCGTACGCGGGCTTGGGGCGGAAGGGGCCCGAGGTCGCGTAACCGAGGATCCGGCCCGAATCGCGGTCCTGGGCAACCAGTAGGCGGTGCGGGCCGTCTTCAGGGTGGGAGAGCAGCCAGGAACGCCGCTCCAGCGGGGTGAAGACGTGCGTGTCGAAGGTGATCGACGTTTCGCGCACGTAGTGGTTGTAGAGGGCGGTGAGGGCGTCGAGGTCTTCCTCGGACCCCGGTCTGACCTGCACGTCCGTGGACTCCGTCACCGTGTGCGCCTCTCCCTGCCCGGCCAATGGCGGCACAGGGTACTGCATGATCACGAAAATCGATGGGCGGCATGGGAATTCTGTCCGGATTCCAGTCGTTGTTTCCATCGGATGCCGGGCACCCGGGAAGGTGGTCCGGCCGCCACAGGACCACAGGACCTGTCCACCGCAGGCCCCCGCCCACCATCGCAAGGGAGCACGCATGGCAACCCGTGCCGTCGCCCGTCGTAAGTCCGCCGCCTCCGGCGAGACCGACGGCGCACGCAGTGTTCGCGCCGTAGGCGGCGAGATCGCCGACCGCGACCTGGTCGGCATGTACCTCGACGAGATCGCGCGTACGCCGCTGCTGGACGCCGCCAGGGAAGTCGAACTGTCACAGACCATCGAGGCGGGTGTGTACGCCCGGCAGATCCTCGACGGTGAGGCGGAGAGCAAGGCCGCGGGGGACGCGTCCCGCGAGGAGCTGGAGGCGCTCGTCGCCGAGGGTGAGCGGGCCAAGGACATCTTCATCAAGTCCAACCTGCGCCTGGTCGTGGCCGTCGCACGCCGTTACCCGAGAAGCGGCCTCCCGCTCCTCGACCTCATCCAGGAGGGGAACGCCGGCCTGGTGCGCGCCGTCGAGAAGTTCGACTACCGCAAGGGCTTCAAGTTCTCCACGTACGCGACCTGGTGGATCCGGCAGGCCATCACCCGGTCCATAGCCGACCAGTCGCGCACGATCCGGCTCCCCGTCCACCTGGTGGAGGAGCTGGGCCGTATCCGCCGCGTCCAGCGCGAGTTCAACCGTAAGAACGGCCGGGACCCCGAGCCCGAGGAGGTCGCCGCCGAGCTCGACACCAAGCCTGCTCGCGTCGTCGACGTCCTGGACTGGGCCCGCGACCCGGTCTCGCTGAACATGCCGGTCGACGACGAGGGCGAGACCCAGTTCGGCGACCTGCTCGAGGACACGTCCGCCGTGTCGCCCGAGCAGTCCGTCCTCACGCTGCTGCGCAGCGAGGAGCTCGACGATCTCATCGGGCGTCTCGACCAGCGCACCGCGTCCATCATCAAGATGCGGTACGGGATCGACGACGGCCGCGAGCGGACGCTCACGGAGGTCGGCAAGGAGCATGGGCTTACGCGGGAGCGGATTCGGCAGATCGAGAAGCACGCGTTGCTCGAGCTGAAGAAATTGGCTCGGGACACTGGGTTCGACGCGGCGGCCTGACCGGCTGGGGGCGTGGTTTCTGGGGGCTCTGCCCCCAGGCCCCCGCGTTCCTTGTCCTCAAACGCCGGACGGGCTGGAAGGGTGCCTGAGCGGGCTGGAAGGGTGCCGGAGCCGGTTGGAAAGGTGCCTGAGCGCGCTGGAAGGGTGCCGGAGTGCGCCGGTCCGGTCAGGCTGAGCCCGTCGCTCTGTTCAGGCGTGCGCCCAAATCCCGTATGTAGCTGACCAGTTCTTCCGGGCCGTGTGCCGTGAATTCGCAGTCCACCAGGGCCAGGCGTAGCGCCAGCCACTCCACCGAGTCGGAGGCCGTCGTGCGCAGGCGGCATGTTCCGTTGGGCCCCGGTACCGGGACCCCCAGTGCCGAAGGCAGTCTCGCCGCCACGAATTCCGCCGGTGCCTCGAACGTCACGTCGATGTCGTAGCCCGGGCGGCCGCGGGTCGTCATGGAGCGCCGCAGGTACTCCGCCGCGTCCCCCGTCGGCAGCTCCCGCGGTACGAAGCGCGCGCCCGTCGCGAACGGCTCCTCGATCCGGTCCACGCGGAACGTGCGCCAGTCGACGCGGTCGATGTCGTACGCCACCAGATACCAGCGCCGCCCCGTCGACACCATCCGGTACGGCTCCGTGAGCCGCCGCGACTGCGTGCCGTCGCCCGAGCTGTAGCGGAACCGCAGCCGCTCCTGCCCCGCCGTCGCCGACGCGAGAACGGTGAGCGTCTCCGTAGCGATCGACGCACCGTCCCCGCTGGTCAGCGGCATCGTCGCGGCCTGCAGTGTGGAGACCCGGTGCCGCAGGCGCGACGGCAGCACCTGCTCCAGCTTGGCGAGCGCCCGTACCGACGCCTCCTCCACGCCCTCGACGGCGTGCCCGGCGCCGGCGCGCAGGCCGACCGCGATGGCCACCGCCTCCTCGTCGTCCAGGACGAGCGGCGGCAGCGCCTTGCCCGCGACCAGGCGGTAGCCGCCCTCCGCGCCCATCGACGCCTGCACGGGATAGCCCAGCTCCCGCAGCCGGTCCACGTCACGGCGCACGGTCCGCCGCGAGACGCCGAGGCGCGTGGCGAGTTCGCCGCCGGGCCACTCGCGCGGGGTCTGGAGCAGGGAGAGCAGCTGGAGCAGCCGGGCCGGGGTGGCGGTGGTCATGGTGCGTCCCCAATCTCGTTCGTCGTTTCGCCGCGCGTTTGTTATCGATGCCACTCAGGATGCGTGGGATCTAGGACGCCCCCTGACCTACTTGGCTTCTAGTCTCACGGTATGACTTCATCCGTGACCACCCCCGACAGGCGACGCTGGTTCGCCCTGGCGATCGTGATGACCGCGGCCTTCATGGACCTGGTCGACGTGACGATCGTCAATATCGCGATTCCGTCCATCCAGCGCGACGAGGGCGCGACCTTCGGGCAGATCCAGTGGATCACCGCCGGTTACGCCCTCGCGTTCGCCGCGGGTCTGATCACCGGCGGACGACTCGGCGACATCTACGGCCGCAAGAGGCTCTTCCTCATCGGCATCGCCGGCTTCACCCTCGCCTCGGCGCTCTGCGGCTTCGCTGTGAACCCCGAGATGCTGGTCGCCTCGCGCATCCTCCAGGGCGGCATGGCCGCGATGATGGTGCCGCAGGTCCTCTCGATCGTGCACGCCACCTTCCCGGCCCACGAGCGCGGCAAGGTCTTCGGCCTGTTCGGCATGATCGTCGGCCTGGGCGCGGTCTCCGGCCCGCTGCTCGGCGCCCTGCTCACCGAGGGGAACCTCTTCGGTCTCGAATGGCGCCCGATCTTCCTGATCAACCTGCCGGTCGGCATCGTCGGACTGCTCCTCGGCCGCGCGTTCATCAGCGAGTCCAAGGCGCCGCGCGCCCTCAAGCTCGACCTTGGCGGCGTCGTCCTGGTCACGCTCGGCCTGCTGTTGCTGCTCTACCCGCTGACCCGCGGCCGCGAGCTCGGCTGGCCGCTGTGGGGCCACCTGATGATGGCGAGCAGCGTCCTCGTCTTCGCGGCGCTCGTCGCCTACGAGAAGTACAAGACGCGCCGTGACGGTTCGCCGCTGGTCGAGCTGTCCCTGTTCAAGGTGAAGAGCTTCGCGGCCGGCATCGCCGTGCAGACCGTCTTCGGTGTCGCGCTCGGCATCTTCTTCCTGGTCTGGACGCTGTACATGCAGGTGGGCCTGGGGTGGACGGCGCTGCGCGCGGGTCTGACCGGGGTGCCGTTCTCCGTGGCCGTCTCGGCGGCGGCGGGCATCTCCGTACAGAAGCTGGTGCCGCGGTTCGGGCGGAAGGTGCTCCAGGCGGGCGCGCTGTCGATGATGTCCGGGCTGCTGCTCTACATCTGGGAGGCGGGGCACTACGGCGCCGCGATCACCTCGTGGCAGATGGCGCTGCCGCTGCTCGTGATGGGCATCGGCATGGGCCTCATCGTCGCGCCGCTGACGGACGCGGTGCTGTCCGAGGTGCCGAAGGAGCACGCCGGTTCGGCGTCCGGCCTGATCAACACCGTGCAGCAGATGGGTACGGCGCTCGGCCTCGGCCTGGTCTCCGTCGCCTTCTTCGGGACGATCGGCGACCACCTCGCGCCGGCCGCGATCGGACCGGCGTTCGTGGACGCGTTCCGTAACTCGCTGTGGTGGGTCGTCTGCGTGCTCGGCTCGATCTTCGTGCTGATGTTCGCGCTGCCGCGGAAGCCCGCGCAGCACATCGAAGGGGGCGGCGACCAGGACGCGGCGCCGTCGGAGGCCGCCGGGCCGGTCGAGAAGGCGACGGAGCTGGTCTGACGGGGCTGGTCTGACAGGGCCGGTCTGACGGGGCTTCGGCCCCGCGGTACTCCGGGTGGGCGGGTTCTCGCGCTGCGGCGCGGGGGCCCGCCCACCCGCCGTTTCAGGACGCGGTGTGGATCTCCGCGCGGCTCGCCGCCGTGTCCAGGGCCGTGAGGACGGCGCGCGGGTCGCCGCCGCGCAGGACCGCGGCACCGATGTCGGTGCGGATGGCGGCCCGCACCTCGGGCCACGACGCCAGGTTCACCGGCTGGAACTCGGCCTTCGGCATCTGGTCGATGAACTCCCACAGGGGGCGCTGCTTCGGGTCGGAGCGCAGCGAGTCCGACGCCGACGCCGTCACGGGCAGCGCCGCCTCCCCGCCGCTGTACGCGACCGACGACTTCTTGCTGTACAGGTACGTCAGCAGCTCGCCGCAGGCCTTCTTGTTGCCGTTCTGGTTGAACGCGAGCAGCCAGTCGTTGAGCCCGAGCGGCGGCGCGGCGCCCCCGCCCTTGCTGGGGAAGGCGGTGTGCGCGTACGGGAGCCTCGCCTGGTCGGCGGCGCGCATCAGGACGGGGTGAGCCAGCATCATGCCGACCTGGCCCTGCAGGAACTGCCCGTACGCCGCCGTCCTGGACAGGCGCTGCGGGGCGGAACCGGCCAGGCCCTCGGTGACCAGGTTGTCGCGCAGCCACGTGAGCGTCGCGATGTTGCTGGGGCTTGCGAACTCGTAGCCGGTGACACCCGCGTACGTGCCGCCGCCCGCGAGCAGCCACGAGAGCGCCTCGTCCTCGGCGGCCTCCGGGCCGAGCTGGAGCCCGTACGGCGTCGGTACGCCGATGCCCTTCAACGCCTGTGCGGCGGACCGTAGTTCGTCCCACGAGGTGGGCGCGGAGACGCCGGCCTGCTTGAAGAGCTTCGTGTTGTAGAAGAGGCGCGGGGTGCTCGCCAGGAACGGGATGCCGTACTGGACGTAGTGGGACACGCCGGCCTCGGCGAACGACTGGATGAAGTCGGCCTGGGTGGGGATGGCGAACAGCTCGGACGTCGGGTAGAGCTTGCCCGCTTCGGCGAACGGGGCGAACGCGTTGGACTGGGCTATGTCCGGGGCCTTGCCCGCCTTCACGCGATCGGCGAGAGTCTTGTCGAGCTTGAGGAACGGGATCCGCTCGAGATGGATCTCGACGTCCGGCTTAACCTTCTTGTAGGCCTTCACGGCGGCGGCCCACTGGTCGCCGATCGAGGAGCCGACGCTCTTGTCGTAGCTCGCCACCATCAGGTGCAGCGAGGTCTTCGACGAACTCGAACAGCCACTGAGCCCGTAGGCCGCGGCACCGGCCAGACCGGCCGTCTGAAGAAGGAAACGTCTCCGCCGCACTGCTCTCGCCCACCCTTGGTTGAACACCGGAATAGTGGCAGATTCTGCCACAGAGGCATAGCATGACTTTATGGCCGGTAGTTCCAAAACCCTGATGGCCAGTAGCTCGAAAACTGAGACGCTGACCTCGACGACAGAGACCCTGCTGGAGCGACGGAAGGCCGCCACCCGGCTGGAAATCGCCCGCACGGCCGCCACCTTGTTCGTGGCGGACGGCCTGCGCGCCACCCGCGCCGAGGACATCGCCCGCGCGGCGGGAGTCGCGCCGCGTACGTTCTACCGCTACTTCGCGACCAAAGAGGAAGCCGTCGCGCCCCTCTTCGCCGCCGGTGCCCAGATGTGGGCCGAGGCCGTGCGCGACGCCCCGGCCGGACTGTCCGTCCCCGCCGCGCTGCGGCACGCGGTCGCCGAGGCGCTGACCGCTGACGACCCGGCCAACGTGGAATCCCTGGAGTGGGTCAGGTCGCTGCTGCGCATGGCGGCCGAGAGCCCGGCGCTTCAGGCGGTGTGGGGCATCGCCTGTCATACGTCGGAGGCCACGGTGCTGGCGGTGCTTCAGGAGCGGGTGGGGGAGCGTGCGGGCGCCGATTCGGGCGCGGGCGCGGGTGCCGGCGCGGGCTCGGAGTCGGACTTGGGCGCTGCGTCGGGCTCGGCTTCGGCTTCGGGCGTTGGGTCGGGCTCGGCTTCGGCTTCGGCTTCGGGCGCCGGGTCGGGCGCCGCGTCGGCTTCGGGTGCGGAGGCGTCCGTCGGCGCCGGTGCGTCTGTTACGCCCACCCCCCTCTCCGTACGCATGGCCGCCGGAGTCGCCTGCACCGCCATCCGCGTCGGCGTCGAGACCTGGGCCATGAGTGACGCCCCCGCCGGCGGCGAACTAGGGCCCGCGGCGCTCGCCACGCGATGCCTCGCGTCGCTGGGTGACTTCCCATGGGCGCCTGCTTAGTGTCCCGGCACAGGGTCACCACTCCCGGTTCCCGAAGGGGCACCGCCCCGAACCCCCGAAGACTTCCCGAACCCCCGAAGACTTCCCCGAACTCCCCTGCCACACCCCCGATTTCCTCAGGAGACCTCACATGAACAACCTCACCGGCAAGACCGTCCTCATCACCGGCGGAGCCCGCGGTATCGGCGCCGAGATCGCGCGCATCGCCGTCGAGGCCGGCGCGAACGTCGTCGTCACCGACGTCCTGGAGGACGAGGGCAAGGCCCTCGCCGCCGAGCTCGGCGAGCGCGCCCGCTTCGCGCGCCACGACGTGACGTCCGAGGAGGACTGGGCGAGCGTCGCCGCGTTCGCCACCGCCGAGTTCGGCGGGCTCGACGGCCTGGTCAACAACGCGGGCATCTCCACCGGAATGCCGGTCGAGACGGAGTCGGTCGACCACTTCCGCAAGGTCATCGACATCAACCTCACCGGTGTCTTCATCGGCGTGAAGACGGCCATCAACGCCATGAAGGACAACGGCGGCGGCTCCATCGTCAACATCTCCTCCGCCGCCGGCCTGATGGGCCTCGCCCTCACCAGCTCCTACGGCGCCTCCAAGTGGGCCGTGCGCGGCCTGACCAAGGTCGCCGCGGTGGAGCAGGGCACGAACAAGATCCGCGTGAACTCCGTCCACCCCGGCATGACCTACACCCCGATGACCGCCCAGGTCGGCATCCAGCGCGGCGACGGCAACTACCCGAACACCCCGATGGGCCGCGTCGGCGAGGCGGACGAGATCGCGAAGGCGGTCGTGTTCCTACTCTCGGACGACTCCTCGTACGTCACCGGTGCCGAGATCGCCGTGGACGGCGGCTGGACCACCGGCCCGACGGTCAAGTACGTCATGGGTCAGTAAGCCGCCGGTCAGTAAGCGCGCCGGTCGGTAAGCGCGCCGGTCGGTAAGCCGCTGGCGAGTAAGCACGCCGGCCGGTAGGCGCGCCCGGCACACCTGCCGAAGGGCCCGGTTCTCCGCGCGGAGGGCCGGGCCCTTCGGCGTCCCGTTCGGCGCCCCTCTGTCCGGTCCTGCGAGATACGTCACGGTCCGGGTCAAAGGCCCGGACTGTGGTGTTGACTGGCCTTATGCCTGAGCACGTGTCCATGTTTCAGCCGATAGGCGTGGCGTTCCTCGCGGCCGTGGCCGTGATGTGGGTCGTCGGAGTCGTCCGCCTGATCCGCCATGTGGTCTGGGGCAAGCCCCGGCCCGTCAGCCCGATGCCGGTCCAGAGCGGTCCGCCCGCCATGGAGTCCGTGCCGCTGACCCCGGCCGAGTGCGACGCGTTCGCGGGGCTTGTACGTCAGTTCAGCCGCCGCCGGTAGCTCATTCGTCGTTGGTCGCCCGGCGCTCCGCCGGCCGCAGCGCTTCGCTAGCCGCAGCTCGGGCGGGAGCGGTTCGTGGCGCGGCCTTCCATCGCCGCTCGGGCGTCGTCCTGGGTGGCGTACACCTCGCACATGTGGCGGCCGTCCGGCGTCGCCGTGTGCTCGGTCTCCCAGAGGCTGACCTCGCTGCCGTCGACCAGCAGGAACGCGTGCTCGTAGAGCGTGAAGCCGAGGCAGGGGCGGCCGAAGGCCTGGGTGATCTGGTGCGCGCAGGCCGTGCGCAGGAGGCGGGCGGTGCCGGGGCCCGGGCAGTCCTCGTTCTCCGCGCGGCGCAGGAGGCGGCGGGCGTGGTCCGCCGAGTCGTCGGCCACGTACGAGCGGCGGGGCTCGGGGAACGACGGGGGCTGGAGGGGTAACGGCAGCTCGAACTCGGGCGCGGCTTCCGGGGGCAGCGGGAGGCGGTCCGTCGCCAGGTGGAGGTCGTCCTCCGAGGTGTAGAGCTCGTGCTGGGTGTGCCGGCCCGGCATCGTGTTGTGGACCAGCTCCCACAGGGTGAGCGCGCTGCCGTCCGCGAGCAGCCAGGTGTGCCGGTACGTCTCGCGGTGCAGGCCCGCGCTGTGGTGCGCGGAGTGAAGCGAACTGTCGTACGCGAGCGCGCAGTCGAGGCGGGCGAGGGCCTCGTCGGGCAGCTCGAAGGAGTTCAGCGCACGGCCCAGGAGGCGCCCGAGCTGCTCGTCCGGCTGGTGGTGGCTGCCGTCCGGCCGGCGCGACCCGTGCGACTCGGGTGGCTCGTACGCTGCGGTGTCGTACGGAACGCTCAAGGCATCTCCCGGCGTTGCTACATGTCACCTTGTGGGTGCATACCGTAGCCCCTAGGTCCGACCTCGTGGTCTCGAAATCAGAAACGGACGGGCCGCCCGGGAAAGTTCCCGTGCGGCCCGCCTCGAATCAGGGACGTACGCGTCAGACCGAGCTGCCCGCCGTCCACTGGTCCCACGCCATGTTCCAGCCGTTGAGGCCGTTGTCGGGGGCGATCGTGGTGTCGGGGGAGTTCTTGACGATCACGAGGTCGCCGATGAGCGAGTTGTCGTAGAACCACTTGGCGATCGTCGCGCCGCCCGCGCCCTGGACGTCCTCGAGGCCGACGCAGCCGTGGCTGGTGCCCGTGCGGCCGAACGGCGGATTGCCCTTCGGGTACCAGTAGTTGCCGTGGATGAACGTCCCGGACGACGACAGGCGCATCGCGTGCGGCACGTCAGGGATGTCGTACTCGCCGCCGAAGCCGACCGTCGACCCGTTCATCCGCGTCTGCACGAACTTCTCGGAGATCACCATCTGCCCGTTGTACGTGGTGTGCTGCGGGCTGCCGGCCGAGATCGGGATCGTCTTGATCGTCTGGCCGTCCCGGACGACGGTCATCGTCTGGGTGTCGACGTCGACCGTGGAGACCTGGGAGCGGCCGACGGTGAACGTGACCGTCTTGTCCTGCACGCCCGTCACGCCGTCCGCGCCCTGCACACCGTCCAGGGCGATCTTCATCGTGACCTTGGAGCCGGCCTTCCAGTACTCCTCGGGCCGGAAGTCGAGCCGCTGCGCGCCGAACCAGTGGCCGACGACCTGCTGGCCGCTGCTGGAGGAGACCGTGATGTGCGACTGCACGGCCTTCTTGTTCGTGATCGCCTTGTCGAAGGTGAACGAGACCGGCATCCCCACGCCGACCGTCGTGTCGCCGTCCGGCGTGTATGTGCCGATGAAGCTGCCCGACGTGGTGACCGTCGTGAAGATCGAGTTGGCGGCGGCGGTGCGGCCCTCGGAGTCCTTGGCGGTGGCGGAAATGCGGTACTTCGTGCCGCGGTCCAGCTGCTCCTTCGGCTTCCACACCGCGCCGTCGGCGGAGAGCGAACCGGCCACCGTCTTGCCCGTGTCGGGCTCCGTCATCGTCACGGCCGTGAGCTTGCCGGAGGTGACCTTCACGCCCGTCGCGTTGATGGACGCGCCGGTGGAGCCGTCCTTCGCGGAGATCGTGATCTGCGCGGCGGACGAACCCTTGCCGTTGCCGCCGCCCTCCTTGTTGTCGGAGTTGTCCGCGGAGGCGTTGCCGCCGCAGGCCGTGAGCACGAGCGCGCCGACGGCGAGCGCGGCCGTCGCCATCAGGGTCCGCCGCGCGGTGCGCACGCGGCCCGGTCCGGGCTGTCGGGGATGCTGCTGAAACACGGCGGTGTCCGTGTTTGTCACGGGATACTCCAGGATTCGTCACTTACTCCAGTGTGTGTAGAGAGCGTGAACTCACCGGAAAGGTTCCTTCCGGTTAATGTGAACGGAGACACGTGCCGCACCCGCAACCGCGCGGGCCCTTTCCGCCGTGAATACCTGCCGTTCTGGCAGCTGTGCGGGACCTCAACTCCCGTACAGCTCCCGGTAGGAGAGGAACGTGCCGCCCGGTCCCCGCACCGTCTCCGCCGCCAGTACCGCCCGCACGATCGCCCGCGTCACCATGTCCGCGCCCGCCGCGAGGATGTCGTTGAGCGCGAGCGGGTTCGCCTCGTCCAGCGGGCGGGCGCCGGTCGCCACGGCGAACACCGTGTCCCCGTCGTTCAGCAGATGCACCGGGCGGACGGCGCGCGCGATCCCGTCGTGCGACGTGCCCGCGAGCTTCTGCGCCTGCGAACGGCTCAGCACCGCGTCCGTGGCGACGACGGCCAGCGTCGTGTTCAGCGGCGGCGCCGCCGGCCCGCCGACCGCCTCCTCCGTCTCCCGCCTGGCCTCGGCGATGCGCTCCTGTGCCGCCGCGTGTACCTCCGGTGCGGGGTGCGAGTAGGGGTGCTCGCCCCTCGCAAGGTTCGCGAGGTCCGGGTCGAAGAGCCGCCCGTACAGCGCTCCCGTCGCCGGATCCACCGCGGAGCCCGCCGCGTTGGCCACCACCAGCGCCGCGACCGTGACGCCCGAGTCGAGGACCGTGCTCGCCGTGCCCACGCCGCCCTTGAGCCCGCCGATCACCGCGCCCGTGCCCGCGCCCACCGAGCCCTCCGCGACGGGGGAGCCCAGAGCCGAGGCGGCCGCCGCCTCCACCGCCGCGCGGCCCGTCGCCGCGTCGGGCCTGGCCCGGAACTCGCCGCCCCGCCCCAGATCGAAGACGCACGCGGCGGGCACGACCGGCACGACATGGCGCGGATCCGGCCCCACCCGCACGCCCCGGCCCTGCTCCTCCAGCCACGCCATGACGCCCGACGCGGCGTCAAGGCCGTATGCGCTGCCGCCCGTCAGCGTCACCGCGTCGATACGGCGCACCACGTTGCGCGGGTCGAGCGCGTCCGTCTCCTTAGTGCCCGGCCCGCCGCCGCGCACGTCCACGGCGGCGGTCATCCCGCCCTCGGGTGCGAGCACGACCGTGGTGCCGGTCAGCCGGCCGCCTTCACCGGCCCGGGTGGCATGGCCGACCCGCAGGCCGGCGACATCGGTCAGGGCGTTGCGCGTCGGAGTCGTCATACGGCATCCGTATCACGAGAGTTGGGCCCCGGAGCCGTCCTCCGCGCGCTCTCCCCGGGCGGTGAGCGTCGCACCCGCCGCTACGGTCAGCGAGGCCGCGACGCCCGCCAGGAAGACGGCCCAGCCGCCCGCGAAGGTGCACAGCGCGATCATCAGCGCGCCCAGCGGCAGCACCAGTTGCTGAGCGGCGCCGACCTTGAAGTGCCGGGTGTGCAGAGCCCACACCGTCAGCAGGTACAGCGTCGTCGGCACGGTCACCGCGGCCGACGCGGCGAGCGTCGAGATGTGCGCCTGCCCCACCGCCTCCACCACGGCCACCGCGATGCCCGCGCCGATCGCCGCCGCCGAAGCGAAGATCACGTAGTGGCCGTAACCCCACAGGAACGCCTCCCGGCTCGAGCGCAGATACCCGTGGATCGGGACCGCGAAGTAGATCCACCACGCGGCGAACACGATGAGCAGCCCACCCGCGGCGACCGACAGCAGCTCGCCGAGCGCGCCGTGCTCGTCCACCGCGGACTTCACGGCGACCGTCGCCGCCGCGATCGACTCACCGAGCACGATGATCGTGAAGGCGCCGAAGCGCTCGGCGATGTGACGCGGGTGCCAGGACGTGATGGCGCTCCTCTCCGCGTACACCGGGACGGACATCTCGGCGACGGCCATCACCAGGAACACCCACGGTCTCGCCGGCTCCGGCAGGACCAGCAGGCCGAGCCAGCCGACCTGGCAGAGCATCACCCCGCCCGCGTACCGCAGCGCCGTGCGCCGGTCGGCACCCGTCGTGGAGGCCGCCGCGCGCAGCCACTGCGCGGTCATCGCGACTCGCATGATCAGGTATCCGAGCCAGACGGCCATGAACTCGTGTCTCTCGAAGGCCTGCGAGACCCCGGCCGCCAGCACGAGCACACCGGCGATCTGCACGAGGGTGACCACCCGGTACAGCGCGTCGTCGGTGTCGTACGCCGACGCGAACCAGGAGAAGTTCATCCACGCCCACCAGATGGCGAAGAACACCATCGCGTAGTCGAGCACGCCCTCGCCGGCGTGGCCTGCCGTCACGGCCTTCACCAGCTGGGCGCCCGCCTGGGCCACGGCCACGACGAAACTCAGGTCGAAGAGCAGCTCGAGCGGGGTCGCGACCCGGTGCGCCTCGCCCCGGCCTCGGGAGGTCATGCGGAGGAAGGGGTGGCGGGGGCCGGGGTGTTTCTCTGCGCCTGGGCCGGTGGTGCCGCTCTGGGAGGGTGTCATTGGCCAAGCACAGCAGACGGGGCGCCCGGCCGGAGATGGTGGCTCGCGTCGAGCGGTGCGCGCCGGGCGGCCCCTGGCACGCGCCGGACGGTCCACCGTGCGCGCCGGGCGGGTCGCTGAGAGCGCCAGTGGACCCGCACCCCGGTCTCCCGCACCCCGGCCCCCCGCGCGCCGGGCGACGTACGCTGGAGGCATGAGTACCGCTCCCGCCCCCGAACCGCGCGATCCGAAGAGCGCGCTGGTCTTCGACGACCCGCTGAACGCACAGTCCTCGGACGACACGGACCGTGGGTGGGGCGAGCGGCCCACCGGCGGCGACAGCGCCGCCGACCTGGCTCGCTTCCTCGACGAGAAGCCGCCCCACCACATCTGAGCCGCAGCCGGCGCTAGGCCTGCCCGGAGCCTCGCTGCGCCACCATCAGGTCGCGGATCTCCTTCAGGACCTCCAGCTCGGAGACCTCCAGCGTCTCGTGCACGCCCGCCTTCGCGGCGTCCCGGTCCGCCTTCTTGGCCAGGTACTTGGCCATCGGCAGCACCATCAGGAAGTACACGACCGCCGCCGTGATCAGGAAGCTGAGGGCCGCGCTGAGCACCGAGCCCCACAGGATCTCGATGCTGTCCGGGCCCGGGCACGTGCCCTTGATGCAGGACTTGTAGCCCTCCAGGTCCTTCGTGCCGAAGGCGCCCACCAGCGGGTTGATGACGCCCTTCACGATCGCGTTCACGATGTTCGTGAAGGCGGCACCGATGACGACCGCGACGGCCAGGTCGATCACGTTGCCACGCATCAGGAAGGCCTTGAAGCCCTCCCACACACTGGGCTTCTTCTTCTCGCTCACCCGGAGGCCTTTCTTCACATGTACAGGTTGTGGAGCAAACAGCACCGCAACTTACGACAACATGGTGCAGACCTGTCCAATTCGGTAACTCGATCGAGGGACTTGACCCCGAAGATGTGCTGGTGGGGTCGGCGAGGATCACCACAGCGTCACCGCCAGCCGTGAGGTCGTACCGGCCCCCGCGAGCCGCGCCGCCGTCGCCCGTGGAACGGACAGGACGACCAGCGCACCGCCCTCCGCGGCCACGTCCGCCGACTCCGGCACGGACCTGACGCGCGCCCCCGCCGCCACGATCCGGGCGCCCTGACCGCCGCCTTCTCCGGGGGAGGCTCCAGCCGCGACCACGTCGACCCGGTCGCCCGGCCGCAGCAGGCGCACGGCCGCCGCGTCCGCGATCCGTACCGGCGCGGACACCGTCACGACGGGCCGGCGCGACGACTCCCGCGCCTCCCCCTCATGTGCGGGCGCTACGCGCTCCCGACCCGGCCCGGCGCCGGACGGCCCGGCGGCCACCAGTGCCGCCGCTGTCAGCGCCAGCCCCACCGCGACGGCCCGCCGCCGGTGCCGCACCCCGGACCGGGCCCGCCACCGCCCGCCCCGCACCCGCAGCGGCGCGAACCGGGGGACCTCGCAGGTCGGGGGAGTGCTGAGTGAGGAAGTGCCGGGCTGATACATGCGGGACCACCACCAGGATCGGAACGGAGTGCGGAGTTCGGCGGACGAGCTGGAGAGCCCGTCTCGCGCTCCACGATCCACGCTCCTGCCGATCCCCGCTGAGCCCCGTGGACTACCGACCGGTTGTGGACAACTCCCTCACCGGAACGGGAAGTTCACCCACAAAACCCCGGCCGCCAGAGGCCCAGCCGCGCCCCGGCGCCCCTACGGCAACGCGAACCCCGGATCCATCCCCCCGAGCGCCCGCGTACACAAACAGTCGCGCTCCCCGGCCCCCGGCAACCCCGCCACCGCGTCGAAAAGCACCGTCCGCAGCCGGTCCACATTCGCGGCGAAGACCTTGAGCACGTCGTCGTGCGAGACGCCCTCGCCCGACTCGGCGCCCGCGTCGAGATCGGTGACCAGGGTCAACGACGTGTAGCAGAGCTCCAGTTCACGGGCGAGCATCGCCTCGGGATGTCCGGTCATCCCGACCACCGACCACCCCTGGGCCGCGTGCCAGCGCGACTCCGCCCGGGTCGAGAACCGCGGCCCCTCGACGACCACGAGCGTCCCGCCGTCCACCGGCTCCCAGCCGCGCCCCCGCGCCGCCTTCACCGCGGCCCGCCGCCCGTGCGGGCAGTACGGGTCGGCGGGCGACACGTGTACCACGTTCGGAACGGTCCCGTCCGGCAGCGGCAACCCGTCGAAGTACGTCTGCGCGCGGGACTTCGTGCGGTCCACGAACTGGTCGGGCACGAGGAGCGTCCCCGGCCCGTACTCCGGCCGCAGGCCGCCCACGGCGCACGGGCCGAGGACCTGCCGGACGCCCACGGCACGCAGGGCCCAGAGGTTGGCGCGGTAGTTGATGCGGTGCGGCGGCAGATGGTGGCCGCGGCCGTGGCGGGGGAGGAAGGCGACCTTCCGGCCGGCGATCTCGCCGAGGAAGAGCGAGTCGCTGGGCGACCCGTACGGGGTGTCGACCCGGATCTCGGTCACGTCGTCCAGGAACGAGTAGAAGCCGGACCCGCCGATGACGCCGATCTCGGCCGTCACCTCCGTGCTCGCGCGGTCCCCACTGCTCACGGTGCTCACACTGTTCGCCATGCCCGGCACAGTAGCCATGCGGCGCACAGTAGCGGGGCCGGGAACGCCGAATACCCTGCCGTCGGCGGACGACAGGGTTCCGTAAGAACTGGCCGAAGAAGCGGCCGCAGAATCGGCCTGAGAGCCGGCCGAAGCGCTGACCGAGAAACCGGCCGAAGCGCTGACCGAGAAACCGGCCGAAGCGCTGACCGACGAACCGGCCGGAGACCCGGCCGGCCAGGCCCTACGCGGCGGAAGAGCTGGTGGACGACCCCGACGAGGCGGACGCCGTGGAAGTCGACGACGTCGAAGTGGACGACGAACCGGACGACGAGTCCGAGGACGACGACTTCGCGTCGGAGGAGGCGGACGACTTCGTCGACGACGCCGGCGAGCTGCTCGACGAGGAGCCGCGGCTGTCGTTGCGGTAGAAGCCGGAGCCCTTGAAGACGATGCCGACGGCCGAGAACACCTTCTTGAGGCGTCCGTCGCAGCTCGGGCACACGGTCAGGGCGTCATCGGTGAACTTCTGCACCGCCTCGAGGCCCTCGCCGCATTCGGTGCACTGGTACTGGTACGTCGGCACTTGCTTCCTCCTGGCACTCTCACTCGATGAGTGCTAACGACGGTCCATAGTGACGTATTCCCGGGGTTCAGTCCACCGTCAACGTCACACGGTGATTGAGGCCACGCGCGACGGTGCGTCCCACGGGCGGCGGTACGAGGCGGGAACGCAGGGCCGCGACGACCAGCAGGGCGAGCACCGTGCCGCCCATCGGGACGAGGAATCCGGCGCCGTCCCAGAGGCGGTCCTGGAGCTGGCCGGCCACCAGGATGGCGGTCGCCTGACCCAGCGCGATGGAGCCGGTCAGCCAGGTGAACGCCTCCGTGCGGGAGGTCGCCGGGACCAGTCCCTCGACGAGCGTGAAGCCGGTGATCAGGGTCGGCGCTATGCACGTGCCCACGAGCAGGCCGGTCGCGCCCAGGACGGGCGCGGACGGGGCGGCCCACAGGCACGAGGCGGTCAGCGCCAGTGCGGTGTACGCGAACAGGAGGCGCCGCTGCGGCGTGATCTTCCAGGCGACGGCCCCGACGGCGACGCCGGAGAGCATGTTGCCCGCGGCGAACGTCCCGTAGAGGACACCGTTCAGGCCGGGCTCGCCGATCGACTGGGTGAACGCGGCCATGGAGACCTGCATCCCGCCGAAGACCGCGCCGATGCCGAGGAACGCCGCGATCAGGACGCGCACGCCGGGTACCCGCAGCGCGGAAACGTGCTCCACGCGCGCGTGAGCGTCATCGTGCTCCACGCGCGCGTGCCCCGCGCCCGCCGACCGCGAGGGCTGCGGCTGCGTGCCGCGCTGGGCGGCGAACAGGAGGCCGCCGATCAGGGTCAGCGATGCCTCCGTGATCAGACCGGCGGCCGGGTGGACGCCGGTGCACAGGGCGGTCGCGAAGAGCGGGCCGAGGACGAACGTGAACTCGTCCGTGACGGACTCGAAGGCGGCGGCCGTGGTCATCAGGGGCGAGCCGTGGAGCTTGACGCCCCAGCGGGCCCGCACCATGGGGCCGATCTGCGGGGTGGAGGCGCCGGTCGGGACGGCCGCCACGAAGAGGGTCCACAAGGGTGCGCCGGCGAGCGCCAGCAGCGTCAGCGCCAGTACGGACGCCGCGTGCAGGAGGACGCCGGGCACGAGGACCGCGCGCTGCCCGAAACGGTCGGCGAGCTTGCCGGTGAGGGGCGCGCACAGCGCCATGGAGACGCCCGTGGTGGCGGAGACGGCACCGGCGGTCCCGTACGAGCCGGTGGTGTGCTGAAGGAGCAGCACCGTCGAGATGGTGAGCATCGCGAACGGCTGCCGGGCGGCGAAGCCGGGGAGCAGGAACGTCCACGCGCCGCGGGTGCGCAGCAACTGTCCGTATCCGGGGCGCTTGTCGGTGACCGTGGCCGGGTGCTTCTCTGGCACGGTCCTTGCCTTTCTGCCGCCTGGTAGCGCTGACCCGGTGGGGTGCGCCGAGAGCCGTCCTCTTGCGCCGGGAACCGAGTGATACCGAGGTCCGCGCCAGGAGGCCCTGGGCCATGCAGGGTGCTGCAAGGGAACCGCGGCCGCTTTGCGGTCGCGCCGGCTCTACTTCAGGCAGAGTCGGTGAGCATTAAATGTGTACTCACCATGTTAAACGCCCGGGCAAGGGACTCCGCGTCACCGCGAAACCCCGGCCCACCCATGGGCAAGCCCGCCACCTGACGTCACCGCGAAGGCCGCCGCCCCGTCACCGCAAAGCCCGCCACCCGACGTCACCGCGAAGGCCGCCGCCCCGTCACGCAAAGCCAGCGGCTCCGTCACCGCGAAGGCCGCCGCCCCCGCCCAGGCCCCCCGTTCCCGCTCAGCCAGCCCGCCAGCTTGCCGCCCTCGGTCACGGCGCGCAGTCGTGCCTCGGCAGCGTCGCGGACCGGGTCCGTCGCCACGACCAGCAGCTCGTCGCCGTGCCGCAGGACCGTGCTCGGCAGCGGTACGAAGGACTTCTCGTCGCGCACGACGAGCGTGACGGCCGCGCCCACGGGCAGCCGCAGCTCGCTGACCTCGACGCCGTGCATCCGGGACTTCTCGGGGATCGACACCGACAGCAGATGCCCGCGCAGCCGCTCCAGGGGCGCCGACTCGATGCCGAGGTCGGACGCGGAGGCGGAGTCCTCGCCGAGGCGCAGTTTCCTGGCGAGCCAGGGGAGCGTGGGCCCCTGGACGAGGGTGTAGACGACGACGAGCACGAAGACGATGTTGAAGATGCGGCGGTTGTCCGCGATGCCGTTCACCATCGGGATGGTCGCCAGGATGATGGGCACCGCGCCGCGCAGCCCGGCCCAAGACAGCAGGGCCTTCTCCTGCCAGGGCATCCGGAACGGCAGGAGGCTGATGACGACCTCCAGGGGGCGCGCCACCATCGTCAGGACGAGGCCGATGACGATCGCGGGCCAGAAGTCGGCCGCGAGGTCGTGCGGGGTGACGAGCAGGCCGAGCAGGACGAACATGCCGATCTGCGCGATCCAGCCGAGCCCTTCGGCGAAGCCGCGCGTGGCGGGCCAGTGCGGCAGTTTCGCGTTGCCGAGGACCATCGAGGCGAGGTACACGGAGAGGAACCCGCTGCCGTGGGCCAGGGCCCCGGCGGCGTACGCGACGACGGCGATGGCCATGACGGCGATCGGGTAGAGGCCGGAGGCGGGCAGCGCGACGCGCCGCAGGCCGAAGGCGCCGAGCCAGCCCACCGCGAGCCCGAGCGCGGCGCCGATCGTCAGTTCGAGGGCGATCTCGCCGACGAGGTGGTACCAGTGCTCGACCGGTCCGGCCGTGGAGAAGGCCACCACCAGGATCACCACAGGGGCGTCGTTGAAGCCGGACTCGGCCTCCAGGATGCCCGTCACACGGGACGGCAGCGGCACCTTGCGCAGCACGGAGAAGACCGCCGCGGCGTCCGTCGAGGACACGACCGCGCCGATGATGAGCGCCTGCCGCCACTCCAGGCCCACGAGGTAGTGGGCCCCGGCGGCCGTGACGCCCACGCTGACGGCGACGCCGACCAGCGACAGCACGACGGCGGCCGGCAGCGCCGGCTTGATCTCTTTCCACTTCGTGCCGAGGCCACCCTCCGCCAGGATCACGACGAGGGCCGCGTAGCCGATGACCTGTGTCAGCTCCGCGTTGCTGAACGACACGTTCCCGATGCCGTCCTGGCCCATCGCCACCCCGATCCCGAGGTAGAGCAACAGGCTCGGCAGGCCACTGCGCGACGAGATGCGCACGGCTGCCACGGCGATCAGCAGGACCAGTGAAGAGACGAGCAGGAGCTGGTTGAGGTGGTGGACGGTCAGGGGCTGTTCCTTCCTCCGACTACTTCGTGCTTCTACTTCTTACTACGCCAACTACTTCGTTACCTTACCTAATCGTTAACGCTTCCTTTACGCGCAGGGGGATGATCTCGGGTGGCCCCGGGGCCCGGGTTCTTGACACCGCGTCCGGAGCCGCCGTGCCCTGCGCCTATGGTTGCTCCAGCGCTCCGAGACCGAGACCCCACAGCCCGCCCGCAGCCCCGCTCTGCCGCTCGCGAAGGACAGCAAGGACAGCGATGCCCTCGAACACCAACGCCTCTTCCGGCCAGAAGTCCGGCAAGAAGAAGGGGCGCAGAGCCCGACTGATTTTGATCGTGCTGGTCCTGGCCATTGTCGCGGGCTTCGGGTACGGCACCTACTGGAGCGTCGACACCGTGCGCGCCTCCTTCCCGCAGACGAAGGGGTCGATCAAACTCGACGGGCTCTCCGGTCCCGTCGACGTCAAACGCGACTCCTACGGGATCCCGCAGGTCTACGCCTCGTCCGACGAGGACCTGTTCATGGCCCAGGGCTATGTCCAGGCGCAGGACCGCTTCTGGGAGATGGACGTACGCCGCCATATGACCTCCGGCCGGCTCTCCGAGATGTTCGGCAAGGGCTCGGTCAAGACCGATGAGTTCCTGCGGACGCTCGGCTGGCACCGGGTGGCGCAGGAGGAGTACGACTCCAAGCTCTCGCCGGAGACGAAGAAGTACCTCCAGGCGTACGCCAAGGGAGTCAACGCCTACCTCGCCGGCAAGAACGGCGGGGACATCTCCGTCGAGTACGCGGCGCTGGGCTTCACCAACGACTACAAGCCGCAGAAGTGGACGCCGGCCGACTCGGTGGCCTGGCTCAAGGCGATGGCCTGGGACCTGCGCGGCAACATGCAGGAAGAGATCGACCGCTCCCTGATGACGAGCCGTCTCAGCGCGAAGCAGATCGCCGACCTGTACCCGGACTACCCGTACGACCGGCACAAGGCGATCGTCCAGTCCGGCTCCTACAACGCCGCGACCGGCGCCTACGGAGCGGGCACCGGCGGGTCCGGAACCCAGACCGGAACGGGAACGGCGACCTCCACGGCCACCGGAACGGGCACCGGAACGGGAACGGGAACGGGCACCGGCACCGGAACCAGCACCGCCACGGCCGCCGGCACCGGTCTCGCCGGCGACACCAAGGCCCCGGCCGACCTCCAGAGCCAGCTCACCAGGCTCTCCGACACCCTCGACCAGGTCCCCGACGCCGTCGGCCCGAACGGCAACGGCATCGGCTCCAACTCGTGGGTCGTCTCCGGAGAGCACACGATCACCGGCAAGCCCCTGCTCGCCAACGACCCGCACCTGTCACCGCAGCTCCCGTCGGTCTGGTACCAGATGGGCCTGCACTGCCGGAGCGTTTCGCCCACGTGCCAGTACGACGTCACGGGCTACACGTTCTCCGGGATGCCGGGCGTGATCATCGGCCACAACCAGGACATCTCCTGGGGCATGACCAACCTCGGCGCCGACGTCACCGACCTGTACCTCGAGAAGGTCACCAGCGGCGGCTACCAGTACAACGGCACGACGGTCCCCTTCAAGACCCGCCAGGAGACCATCAAGGTCGCCGGCGGTGACTCGAAGACCATCACCGTCCGCTCGACCAACAACGGCCCGCTGATCTCCGACCGTGACAGTGAACTTGTCAATGTCGGCAAGAAGGCGAAGGTCGACGCGGCCGCCCCCGACCGCGGTGACGGCTACGGAGTCGCGCTGCGCTGGACGGCGCTGACGCCCGGCAAGTCCATGGACGCCGTCTTCGAGCTGAACAAGGCGACGGACTTCGCCGGCTTCCGCAAGGCCGCCGCGAACTTCGAGGTGCCCTCGCAGAACCTGATCTACGCCGACACCAAGGGCAACATCGGCTACCAGGCACCCGGCAAGATCCCGGTCCGCGGCAAGGGCGACGGTTCGCTGCCCGCGCCCGGCTGGGACCCCGCGTACCGCTGGAAGAGCTACATCCCGCAGGCCGCGCTGCCCTACGAGTACAACCCCAAGCGCGGCTACATCGTGACCGCCAACCAGGCCGTCATCGACAAGGACAAGTACCCGTACCACCTCACGTCCGACTGGGGTTACGGCACGCGCAGCCAGCGCATCACCGACCTCATCGAGTCGAAGATCGCCGGCGGCGGCAAGATCTCCACCGACGACATGCGCACCATGCAGATGGACAACAGCAGCGAGATCGCCAAGCTGCTCGTGCCCAAGCTGCTCAAGATCGACGTCTCGGACAAGTACGTCCGTGAGGCGCAGAAGCTGCTCGAGAACTGGGACTACACCCAGAACCCGGACTCGGCGGCGGCCGCGTACTTCAACTCGGTCTGGCGCAACATCCTCAAGCTGTCCTTCGGCAACAAGCTCCCCAAGGAGCTGCGGGTCAAGGGCCAGTGCCTGAGCGTCGAGCCGGCCGGTGACACCGGTCCCGTCGACGCGGGGCAGCGGGTGCGCGAGTGCGGCGAGCGCGACGCGGACTCGGCGCAGCCGGACGGCGGCGACCGCTGGTTCGAGGTCGTCCGCAAGATCATCAACGACGAGAACAATGACTGGTGGAAGGCCCCGGCGACCCGCACCGACCCCGAGGCCAAGAACCGCGACGAGCTGTTCGCGCGGGCCATGCGCGACGCCCGCTGGGACGTCACCGCCAAGCTCGGCAAGGACGTCGACACCTGGAGCTGGGGCCGCCTGCACCAGCTCAGCCTGAAGAACCAGACCCTCGGCACCGAGGGACCGGGCTGGCTCCAGTACACGCTCAACCGCGGCCCCTGGAAGCTCGGCGGCGGCGAGGCGGCCGTGGACGCGACCGGCTGGGACGCGGCCGGCGGCTACGGCGTGATCTGGGTCCCGTCGATGCGCATGGTGGTCAACCTCGCGGACCTCGACAAGTCCAAGTGGATCAACCTGACGGGCGCCTCCGGGCACGCGTTCAGCGCGCACTACACCGACCAGACCGACAAGTGGTCCAAGGGCGAGCTGCTTTCCTGGCCGTCCTCGGAGCGCGCGGTCGACGCGGCGACGAAGGACAGCCTGGTGCTGCGCCCCTGACCCGCAGGTGATGTGAAAAGGGCCCTCCACGCGCACGCGTGGAGGGCCCTTTTCACATGAGCGCCACTCACCGGAACCGGCGCGTCCCCGACGGTGTCACGACGGCGTGCACCGGCCGGTCGTGCGCCTCCTCGGGGACGTGCGCGACGATCTCGCCGTCGTACAGGAGCACCACCAGTGCGGGATCGGCCTCCGCGCGCTCCAGGCGGGCGAGGACGCGGTCGTAGGAGCCGCCGCCGCGGCCGAGCCGCATCCCGCGCCCGTCGACCGCGAGGCCGGGCAGCAGGACGGCGTCCGCCGCCACGACCGCCTCCGCCCCGAGTGGCTCACCGGAAGGCTCCAACAGGGCCATCTTTCCGGCGTGTTGCACACGTGCGAGAGACCCCGGTCCGTCGTACGCGCCCCAGTCCAGATCGTTGTCGCCGAGGAGCACGGGAAGCAGCACGCGCACCCCGCGCGCGTGCAGGGCGTCGAGCAGCGCGCGCGTGCCGGGCTCCCGGCCGACGGAGACGTACGCGGCGACGGTGCGGGCTCCGGCCAGCTCAGGGAGGTCCAGCGCCCGGCGGGCCAGCAGCCCGGCCGCCTTCTCGACGTCATCGGCGGGCAACCCCGATCTCACCTGCAGGAGTTCTTTCCGCAACGCGATCTTGTCAGCCTTTGGCAATGACATAGCCCGTTCACAAACTCCTCATATAGGTACCAACTCAATGGGAAGTAAATCTTCCGCCCAGACGCTACGGATATGGTTCACCGCATGACTGACTCGCACCCCAGGATCAGCAAGGCTGTCATCCCCGCCGCGGGCCTCGGCACCCGGTTCCTGCCGGCCACGAAGGCGACGCCGAAGGAGATGCTGCCGGTCGTCGACAAGCCGGCGATCCAGTACGTGGTCGAGGAGGCCGCCTCCGCGGGCCTCGACGACGTACTGATGATCACGGGCCGCAACAAGCGGCCTCTGGAGGACCACTTCGACCGTAACCACGAGCTCGAGTCGGCCCTCCAGAAGAAGGGTGACGCCTCCCGCCTCGCCAAGGTCCAGGAGTCCAGCGACCTCGCGACCATCCACTACGTCCGCCAGGGCGACCCCAGGGGCCTCGGCCACGCCGTCCTGTGCGCGGCCCCCCACGTCGGCCGGGAGCCCTTCGCGGTCCTCCTCGGCGACGACCTGATCGACCCGCGCGACCCCCTGCTCGCCCGCATGGTCGACGTCCAGGAGGAGCGCGGCGGCAGCGTCGTCGCCCTCATGGAGGTCGAGCCCGAGCAGATCCACCTCTACGGCTGCGCCGCCGTCGAGCCGACGATGGACGGCGACGTCGTCCGGGTCACCGGCCTCGTCGAGAAGCCCGACCCGGCGGACGCCCCGTCGAACTACGCGGTCATCGGCCGCTACGTGCTCGACCCGGCGATCTTCGGCATCCTGCGCAAGACCGAGCCGGGCCGCGGCGGCGAGATCCAGCTCACCGACGCCCTCCAGCAGCTCGCCGACGACGAGAAGATCGGCGGGCCCGTCCACGGAGTCGTCTTCAAGGGCCGCCGCTATGACACCGGCGACCGCGGCGACTATCTGCGTGCCATTGTCAGACTCGCGTGCGAACGTGAGGACCTGGGCCCCGAGTTCCGGACCTGGCTTCGCCGTTACGTCACCGAGGAGATGTAGCACCTTGAGCAGCACGACCACCCACGCCACCGGTCAGCAGCACGTCTGGTCGGTGGCGGAGCACCTGGAGGACATCCTCGACACGGTCCGCCCGCTGGAGCCCATCGAGCTCCACCTCCTCGACGCGCAGGGGTGCGTCCTCGTCGAGGACGTCACGGTCCCCCTCTCGCTGCCCCCCTTCGACAACAGCTCGATGGACGGGTACGCGGTCAGGGCCGCCGACGTGGCGGGCGCGAGCGAGGAGTTCCCCGCGGTGCTCACGGTCGTGGGAGACGTGGCGGCGGGCCGCGCCGGACTGCTCCACGTCGGGCCCGGCCAGGCCGCCCGCATCATGACGGGCGCCCCGCTGCCGTCCGGCGCCGAGGCCGTCGTCCCCGTGGAGTGGACCGACGGCGGCCTGGGCGAGGGTGCCGTCTCCGGGATGCGCGCCCACAGCGCGGCCCCCGAGGGCGCGAGCGGCGAGGTCCGCGTGCACCGCCCCGCCGAGGCACGCGCGCACGTACGCGCGAAGGGCAGCGACGTGAAGGCCGGCGACCGCGCCCTGGACGCCGGCACGGTCCTCGGCCCGCCGCAGATCGCCCTGCTCGCCGCGATCGGCCGCGCCACCGTACGCGTGCGCCCGCGCCCGCGCGTGGTCGTCATGTCCACCGGCAGCGAACTCGTCCAGCCGGGCGAGCAGTTGGCCGAGGGCGAGATCTACGACTCCAACAGCTTCGCCCTCACCGCCGCCGCCCGCGACGCCGGAGCGATCGCCTACCGCGTCGGCGCGGTCGCCGACGACGCGGACACCCTGCGCTCCACCATCGAGGACCAGCTGATCCGCGCCGACCTCATCGTCACCACGGGCGGCGTCAGCGTCGGCGCCTACGACGTCGTGAAGGAAGCGCTGACGTCCGTCGCCGACTCCGAGGACGAGAACGGCATCGGGGCGGGCAGCGGCGTCGAGTTCCGCAAGCTCGCCATGCAGCCGGGCAAGCCCCAGGGCTTCGGCACCATCGGCCCCGACCACACCCCGCTCCTCGCCCTCCCGGGCAACCCCGTCTCCTCGTACGTCTCCTTCGAGCTCTTCGTACGCCCCGCCGTGCGCACCCTGATGGGCCTGCCCGCGGAGGAGATCCACCGGCCGTCGGTCCGGGCGGCGCTGAACACCGGGAAGGCGCTGAGCTCGCCGGCCGGCCGCCGCCAGTTCCTGCGCGGCACGTACGACGCCGAGTCCGGCACGGTCACCCCGGTGGGCGGCGCCGGATCACACCTCGTCGCCGCGCTCGCACAGGCGGACGCGCTGATCGTCGTACCCGAGAAGACGACGTCGGTCGAACCGGGCACGGACGTCGACGTGGTCCTCCTCGGCTAGGGCCTTTCGTCCGGATCGGGCCGGGGCTCGCGGGACCTGATCCACACGGAAGACCCTGGATCCCGGTCCGCGCGATACCGTGTCGCGCACACAAGGCCGCGCGCCGCACCGCCGCGGCACTCGGACCGGGAGCGCCACAGCACCATGAGCAGTTCGCAGGACCGACTGACGCACATCGACGAGGCGGGCGCCGCCCGCATGGTCGACGTGTCCGCGAAGGACGTGACCGCGCGCACCGCCCGTGCCAGCGGCCGCGTCCTCGTATCGCCCCGCGTGGTGGAGCTGCTGCGGGGCGAGGGAGTGCCCAAGGGCGACGCCCTCGCCACCGCGCGCATCGCCGGGATCATGGGGGCCAAGCGGACCCCCGACCTCATCCCGCTCTGCCACCCGCTGGCGGTGTCCGGGGTGAAGCTCGACCTGAAGGTCGCCGACGACGCGGTGGAGATCCTCGCGACGGTCAAGACCACGGACCGCACGGGCGTCGAGATGGAGGCCCTGACGGCCGTCTCGGTGGCCGCGCTGACCGTCGTCGACATGGTGAAGGCCGTCGACAAGGGCGCCGTCATCACGGACGTACGCGTCGAGGAGAAGACCGGCGGCAAGTCCGGCACCTGGACCCGCCCGGAGGCCGGGGCATGAGCGGCTACCGCGCCCTCGTCGTCACCGCCTCCAACCGCGCCGCCGCCGGCGTCTACGCCGACAAGGGCGGCCCCCTGATCGCGCAGGGCCTCGAAGAGCTCGGCTTCCAGGTCGACGGGCCGCGCGTCGTCCCCGACGGCGACCCGGTCGCCGAGGCACTGCGGACCGGGGTCGACGCCGGATACGACGTCATCGTCACCACCGGCGGCACCGGCATCTCGCCCACCGACCGCACCCCCGAGGCCACCCGCAGCGTCCTCGACCACGAAGTGCCGGGCATCCCCGAGGCGATCCGGGCCTACGGACGCGAGAAGGTGCCCACGGCCGCGCTCTCCCGGGGGCTCGCCGGCGTCGCCGGGCGCACCCTCATCGTGAACCTGCCGGGGTCGTCCGGCGGCGTCAAGGACGGTCTCGCCGTCCTCGGCACCCTGCTGACCCACGCCGTCGACCAGCTGCGCGGCGGCGACCATCCCAGATCTGACGGGGGTGCGAGCTGAACAGCCCGTCCTGGCCCGTGGAACTGACGGACGGTGACGTCCTTCTGCGCCCCATAAAGCTGCGCGACCAGCGCGCCTGGCGGGAGGTCAACCGCCGTAACCGAGACTGGCTGCGCCCCTGGGAAGCGACCATTCCGCCCCCGACGCCCAGCGGTCCCATCGCGCACCGTCCGACGTACCGTCAGATGGTGCGCCATCTGCGGGCCGAGGCGAGCGCGGGGCGGATGCTGCCGTTCGTCATCGAGTACCAGGGCCGCCTGGTGGGGCAGTTGACGGTCGCCGGGATCACCTGGGGGTCCATGTGCTCGGGGCATGTCGGCTACTGGGTCGACCAGTCGGTGGCCGGGCGCGGGGTGATGCCGACGGCGGTGGCGCTCGCGGTCGACCACTGCTTCCGCACCGTCGGGCTGCACCGCATCGAGGTCTGCATTCGCCCGGAGAACGGGCCGAGCCGACGGGTCGTCGAAAAGCTCGGATTCCGTGAGGAAGGCCTGCGTCCACGTTATCTTCACATCGATGGCGGCTGGCGCGACCATCTCGTCTTCGCGCTCACCGCGGAAGAGGTTCCGGAAGGCCTGCTGGCGCGCTGGCGGCGTAAGCGTGACGGCAACAGCGCTGGTCCGGGCGGCTCGAACACCGCGGAACAGCCAGGGTCTCCGCCCAAATGAAATAAGTGTTCGAAATTGATCGGGGATCGGTCGGACATCGTCCATCCGGGGCATTAATTTCGCTCGATCGAGGGCGTGTTGCCCCCTCAGTCGTAAAAAAAGCTCGAAATATCAGCCAGATCGTGCGACACACCGGCTCAATTGGCGGATGGCCCCCCGCAAACCCCTCTACGGTGTGAGGCGTGAGCAGCAGCGGCCTCATCTACGCAGTCATCGTCGGGGCCTGGGCCGCCTACTTGGTGCCGATGTGGCTCCGTAGGCAGGACGAGCTGAACGAAGCCCGTCCGACGGAACGCTTCAGCACCGCCATCCGGCTGCTGTCCGGACGGGCGGGCATGGAGCGCCGATACGCCAAGGACCTGCAGGCGCGCTCGCCCGAAGGGGAGGAGCGCAGCGACCCGGACGAGATCACCGACTCGGTGGACGTCCGGGCCTTCGCCGCGCCCCCGCGCGGCGAGCGCCGGAGCGAGAACCGGGACGCCCGCCATGAGCGGCGCCCCGGATCCGAGCAGCGCCAGGAGCCCCGGCCCAGGACCTCGCCCGCCCGGCAGCACCCCGATCACCAGGTCACCGTCCGCACCACGGGCGCGCCGGGCGGCCCGCACACGAACGGGCGGTCGGCGACCGGCCACCCCGTGAGCGACCGTCAGCAGCACGAGTGGCAGACGACCGAACGGCACGCCGAGCGCTCCGGTTCCGGGTCCGAGCGGCACCCGCACCCGGCCGAGCGTTCCGCGTCCGAGCGGCAGACCGCCCCGGCGGACGCCGCCGCCCGCGCCCGCCGCTCCAAGGTGCTCGCCCGCCGGCGCCGGACGACCGTCATGCTCTTCCTCGCCTTCACGGCCGGCGCCGTCGTCGCCGCCGTCGGCGGCCTCGCGTTCCTGTGGGCGCCCGCCGTACCCGCCGTACTGCTCAGCTCGTACATCTTCTATCTGCGGACGCAGGAGCGGCGGCGCTTCGCGTACACGATGGACCGGCGGCAGGCCGAGGTCGCGGCGCAGCGGCTGCGTGAGCGCCAGCCGCGCAGGCGGCAGCCTGCCGGGAGCCGGGTCGTGGTCGACGAAGCGGAAGAAGGCCCCGCGCCAGTCGTGGACACCGACCCCGGTCTTGAGGCGCTCGCCGCCGACCGGCGCGCGCTCGTCGAGCAGACGGACCACGCCGAGTGGGTGGACCAGCAGCGCGAGCGGCAGCGCGGCCCCGGCCACGGCGACAGCTGGGACCCGGTCCCCGTCCCCCTGCCCACCTACGTCACCGCGCCGGTCGCCCCGCGCGCCACGGGCAATGTCGACCTGGGCGCCCCGGACGCGTGGAGCTCGGCCCGCTCCGGCACGGTCGCCGAGACCGGCACCGCCGCCGAGCCGGACGTGCACGAGGGCAACAGCGACGACGCGGTGACCGGGGAGCAGGGCGAGGCCGGGGACGAGCGCTGTGACGCCCGCCGGGCCGCGTCCGCCCGCCGGTCCCGCGAGCGCGGCCGCACCCCGCTCTTCGACCAGTACGACGACGACGGCCGGCCCCGCGCTGCCAACGAGTGAGACCCCGTTCGGGGCCACCCTGGCTGACCAGCCAGGACCGGATTTCCGAGCACCCCGGAAGTGATGCTAGAGTTTCACTCGTTGCAAGGGCCTGTGGCGCAGTCTGGTAGCGCACCTCGTTCGCATCGAGGGGGTCTGGGGTTCAAATCCCCACAGGTCCACCGCAATTAAGAGCCCCACCGGATTCGTCCGGTGGGGCTCTTGCTTTGCCCGGTGCCTTGTCGCGAGCGGGCCCTTCTTGTCGGTCGTTTTCTGAATCCGGCGCCCGGCTTTCTTAATGTGGCGCTCGTCACAGGGTCTTGGCGAAGCACCGGCTCAGGTCGGAGAAGCGGTAGTGGCCGAACTTCTCGCAGGGCTCGTAGCCGCTCGATATGTAGAGCGCGATGGCCTCCGGCTGCTTCAGGCCCGTCTCCAGGACCATGCGCGTGCGGCCGGTCGCGCGGGCGTCGTCCTCCAGGGCCCCGAGGATGCGGCGGGCGAGACCCAGCCCGCGGGCCTCCGGAGTGACGTACATCCTCTTCAGCTCGGCGTCGCCGTCCGCGTAGTTGTCCGCGTTCCGCTCCTGGGCGCGCCAGCCGCCGGTGGCGAGCGGGGTGCCCGCGTCGTCGTACGCGATCAGGTAGAGGCCGCGCGGGGCGTCGAACATCGTCGGGTCGAGCGGGGTGACGTCGCCCTCGTCGCCGTAGCGCTCGGCGTATTCGAGCTGGACGCGGTCGTTGAGCTTGACCGCGTCGGGGTGGCCGAAGGAGACGCGGCGCAGCGCGGGCGCCATGGGCTGGGGCTGGATAGTCATGCGAAGTATCGTATCTCTATGCCTAGTGCGAGTGAGGTGGCTCGTTTCAGTGTGCCGGTATCGTGCCCGGATGCTGACTGTGACGACTGTGAACGTGAACGGGGTGCGGGCCGCCGCGAAGAAGGGCTTCGTGGAGTGGCTGGCCGGGACCTCCGCGGATGTCCTGTGCCTCCAGGAGGTGCGGGCCGAACCGCAGCAGATCCCCGAGGAACTGCGTGACCCCGAGGGCTGGCACGTCGTCCACGCCCCGGCCGCCGCGAAGGGCCGGGCCGGCGTCTCCCTCTACACGCGCCGCGCCCCCGAGCGGACACAGATCGGCTTCGGGTCGGAAGAGTTCGACGGAACGGGCCGGTACGTCGAAGTGGACCTCCCGGGCGTCACCGTCGCCAGCCTCTACCTGCCCTCCGGCGAGGTCGGCACCGACCGGCAGGACGAGAAGATCCGCTTCATGGGCGAGTTCCTCGCCTACCTGAAGGGCCTGCGCGAGCGCGCCGCCGCCGAGGGCCGCGAGGTGCTCGTGTGCGGCGACTGGAACATCGCCCACCGCGAGGCCGACCTCAAGAACTGGAAGTCCAACAAGAAGAACTCCGGCTTCCTCCCGGAGGAGCGGGCGTGGCTGGACCAGGTCCTCGACGCCACGGACGGCGGCTACGTCGACGTCGTGCGCGCCCTGCATCCGGAGGAAGAGGGGCCGTACTCGTGGTGGTCTTACCGGGGGCGGGCTTTCGAGAACGATTCAGGTTGGAGGATCGATCTTGCTGTGGCTACTCCGGGGCTCGCCCGGCGGGCGGTCAAGGGGTACGTGGAGAAGGCGGCCAGCTACACCGAGCGCTGGTCGGACCATGCCCCGGTGACGACGGTGTACGAGCTCTGAGTGGTCGTACGCGGGGCGCGCGGCCGGACCGCGCGCCCCGTCGACTCGGCAGGGTGGTTACCGGGCCTCGGAGCCCCTGATGGTGAAGGTCAGGCGGGATGTATCCGGTCCCGCCAGTCGATCAGGCCCTCCACCGCTGGAACCCTTGGCGACTGTCACGCGAACTCCGTCTTCGAGGAGCTGTTCCCGTGTGATCGCGGATTCTGAGGGGCGTACTTCGCGGTACCGGCGGATCGTGTATTCGTCCAGCCAGCTCGCGCGCATCCCCGCCGGGGTCGGGCATGTCGTGCCCCGAGCGGCGGCGCGGCAGACGTAGTCGCCGTACGAGTACGCCTTGCGGGCGGCAAAGTACATGCGGCCCTGGCACCCGGCGCAGTGGGCGACACCGATCAGCAGTGAGGTCTCCCTGCTCTTCGGGTGCTGGCCGTTCGAGCGGGCGTCGAGCAGCTCCTGAAGTGCCAGGAACTCCTGCTCGGTGAGCAGGGGCGGGCCGATCAGCACAGGTGAACCGTCCTCGCGGCGTACGGTCCTCCCGCCGTGCACGCGGTGCCCCATCAGTGCCGGTGTGCGGAGGATCTTGCTGAGGCTGCCCGCAGTCCAGCGAAACCGTTCGAAGTCCCGTCCGTGGCGTCGCCCGCCTGTCGGCCGCCCCTGAAGCTGGGCGTGGCGGTCACGCGGTACCAATACACCCGCTGTTTCCAGCTTGAGGGCGACGGCCACCAGGGACAGCCCTGCGTGCACGTCGGCGACCACCGCCCGAACAATGTCGGCAGTCTCGGGGTCAGGCGCGAGACACCAGCCTGTTCCGGAGGGGTGTGGAGCTTTACGGTAGCCGAACGGCACAAGACCGCCGCCGTAGCGCCCCGCCGCGCGCAGTGCCTCGTGCGCGCCGGTGAGCCTGGCGGACTGGGCATGGGTCTCTCGTTCGGCGGCGTACGCAAGGGTCATGCATTGGCGGATCACTGAGCCGGCCGCGCGCGGGGGGGACGACGACGGGGCCCGGGTCCTCGGGCATGACGAAGACGAGGGTGGTTTCGTGCGCCTCGCCCCAGTCGATCAACCGGGACATGTGAGCGACGGAGCGTACGGCGCGGTCGACGTGCGACCAGAGGATGTGCCCGTACTCGCCGGGACGATTCAGCCAGTGAGACAGGGCCGGCCTGTCGAATGGGGAGGCTTGGCGCGCGGAGACGCCGAGATCGGTCGCTTCAGCGATAAGGATCAAGCCCAGCTGCTGTGCGGCCAGTTGGATGGTGGCGCTCTGTCGGCCGGGCGAGGTGGTCACCTCGGTGTGGACGCTGAGGCGTACGGCACCGAGGGCTCGCTTTGCCCTGTCGGGCAGCGAACTCAGGGGGAAATGGGCAGCGTTATGCTCGGACACGTCGACACTCCTTCGAAGGGTCGGCCACGCCCCGGGGCTGGTAGGACAGCCGCCGGGGTCTTCTCTTTCGGCCTAACTCTCGGGTTCCGAACGGTGATCCGGGTTTGTTCGGGGCGGCATTCCCCCGAAAAGGTGACTGCCTCGATTAAGTCGTCCGGTCCGCGATCTTGCGGTCCAGCGCCAGTGAGAGTTCGGCCTCGACGACCGACTTGGCCAAGGGGCGGAGGCGTTCGACGTCCTTCTCTGTGCCGTGGGCGAGGACGAGGTCGGAGAAGAGAGTGGCCAGGGCGTTCGCGTGTTCGCGGACGGTGGCGGCCGCGGCCAGGACGTCGGCCAGCGGGACGCCCTCGCGGACCAGGGCCGCCGAGACGTCCAGCAGGCGGCGGCTGACGTGGACTATTTCTTCGCCGTCGATTCCTACGTAGCCGAGGTCCATCGCGGCTTCGAGGTTTTCGGGGGTCACCTGGCCGGCGAAGTAGTCCGCGAGTTCCTCGGGGGTGAGGCGGACCGGGGTTTCCTCCGAGGGTTCGCCGAGGCCGAGGAGTTCGCGGACGTCGCGGCCCCGGTCGAAGGCCTCGGAGAGTTCCGCGATGCCGTTAAGGGTGTGGCCGCGCTCCAGGAGGGCGGCGATGGTGCGCAGGCGGGCCAGGTGGCTCTCGTCGTACCAGGCGATGCGGCCCTCGCGGCGCGGGGGCGGGATCAGCTTGCGCTCGCGGTAGAAGCGCAGGGTGCGCACGGTGATGCCGGCCTCCCGCGCCAGTTCCTCCATGCGGAACTCGCGGGTGCCCGGGTCTTTCGACGCGTCTTTCATCGGTGCTTCCGCCGCTGTCCTCGTCCCTGCCTTCGCCACAGGGGAACCCTATGTTGTACCGCCAGTACCCGCGGCGGAGCCGCTGATGTCACATTCGTGGGTCCGACCCCTACCCATGAGTACGTAGCTGCTCTACTCTCCCCATTGTGCCAGTGTTCACTGGCAAGGTCGTGCGACCAGGGAGGCGCCGGGATGACTGAGCACGAGCATGAGCACGTACGGGTGGCGGTGATCGGGTCCGGGTTCGGCGGCCTCGGGGCCGCGGTCCGGCTGCGGCGCGAGGGCATCACCGACTTCGTGGTCCTGGAACGCGCGGACTCCGTGGGCGGCACGTGGCGCGACAACAGCTACCCGGGATGCGCGTGCGACGTGCCCTCCCACCTCTACTCCTTCTCCTTCGCGCCCAACCCCGACTGGCCCCGCACCTTCTCCGGCCAGGAGCGCATCCGCGAGTACCTGGAGGGCGTCGCCGACACCTTCCGGCTGCGCCCGCACATCCGCTTCGACCACGAGGTGATGGAGGCGCGCTGGGACACCGAGAAGCTGTGGTGGGAGGTCGAGACCTCGCAGGGGACGCTCACAGCCGACGTCGTCATCTCGGCGACCGGGCCGCTGTCCGACCCGAAGACGCCGGACATCAAGGGCCTCGACTCCTTTCCCGGCAAGGTGTTCCACTCGGCGCGCTGGGACCACGACTACGACCTGCGCGGCAAGCGCGTCGCCGTGATCGGCACCGGCGCCTCCGCCATCCAGATCGTGCCGGCCATCCAGCGCGACGTGGCCAAGCTGACGCTGTTCCAGCGGACGCCGCCGTGGGTCATGCCGCGCGCCGACCGCGCCATCTCGGGCGCCGAGCGCTGGCTTCACCGTCAGCTGCCGTTCACGACGCAGGCCCGCCGCGGCATCCTGTGGGGCATCCGTGAGCTGCAGGTTCAGGCGTTCACGAAGCGGCCGAACGAGCTGGGGCTCGTAGAGCAGCTCGCCAAGCGGAACATGCACCGGTCCGTCAAGGACCCGGCCCTGCGCGCCAAGCTCACCCCGGACTACCGCATCGGCTGCAAGCGCATCCTGCTGTCCAACACGTACTACCCGGCGCTCGCCCAGCCGAATGTCGACGTCGTCGCCTCCGGTCTGAGCGAGATCCGCGGGAACACGCTCGTCGGGTCGGACGGGAGCGAGGTCGAGGTCGACGCGATCGTCTTCAGCACCGGCTTCCACGTCACGGACATGCCGATCGCGAACCGCGTCGTCGGCGCCGAGGGCGTGACGCTCATGGAGTCCTGGAAGGACGGCATGAAGTCGCTGCGCGGCGCGACGGCGGCCGGGTTCCCGAACTTCATGACGGTGATCGGCCCCAACACCGGTCTCGGCAACTCCTCGATGATCCTGATGATCGAGGCGCAGCTGAACTATCTGGCCGACTACATGCGCCAGTTGGACGTGCTCGGTGGCCGTGTCGCCCTCGACGCGCGCCCGTCCGCCGTGGGCGGCTGGGTCCGGCGCGTCCAGGACCGGATGGAGCGCACGGTGTGGAGCTCGGGCGGCTGCAACAGCTGGTACCTCGACGACAACGGCGTGAACACCACGCTGTGGCCGGGCACGACGAGCGAGTTCCGGTCCGCCACGCGCCGGGTCGACCTCGGTGAGTACGAGGTGGTGCGGGCGGCGAAGGCGAAGCCGGCCGCGCGTACGAAGAAGGGCCGGGGCGACAAGGTGGAGGCGGCCGCGTGAGCCGGTTGATGCATGTGACGAGCGGCCCTTACGCGCCGCCGGTGGCCGCCCGTGAGCTGACGGCCGTGTCCGCCGACGGTGCCCGGCTGCATGTCGAGGTGCATGGTCCCGAGGGCGCGCCGACCGTGGTGCTCGCGCACGGGTGGACCTGCTCGACCGCTTTCTGGGCGGCACAGATACGGGCGCTCGCCTCCGGTCACCGGGTCGTCGCGTACGACCAGCGGGGGCATGGGCGCAGCCCGGCGGCGCAGGCTCCGTATGCGACCGAGATGCTGGCGGACGACCTGGAGGCCGTGCTCGGGGCGACGCTCGGGGCGGGGGAGAAGGCTGTGCTGGCCGGGCACTCCATGGGTGGCATGACGATGATGGCCGCCTCGCGGAGGCCGAAGTTCCGGGAGCACGCGGCGGCGGTGCTGCTGTGCAGTACGGGCAGTTCGCGGCTGGTCGCCGAGTCGACGGTGCTGCCGATGAAGGCGGGGCCTCTGCGGACCCGGATGACCACGTCCGTGCTCGGTGCGAAGGCGCCGCTCGGGCCCGTCACGCCGGTCGGCAAGAAGGTCCTGCGGTACGCCACCATGGGCCCTGGTTCGTCGCCGGACAAGGTCGAGGCGTGTGCGCGGATCGTGCACGCCTGCCCGGTCAAGCCGCGTTATCACTGGTCACAGGTCCTCGCCGGGCTCGAACTCGACGAGGGCGTCACCGAGTTGCGGGTTCCCACGGCGGTCGTCGCCGGTACGGCCGACCGGCTCACGCCCGTCGTGCACGCTCGGCGCCTGGCTGCGACGCTGCCTCAGTGTGTGGGGCTCACCGAACTCACCGGCATCGGGCACATGACGCCCGTCGAGGCGCCGGAGCTCGTCACCGAACGCATACGTGAACTGTCCGCGAGCTACGTGGAGATGAAGGGAGCGGCATCCGCATGAGCAGGGTCAGCCTCGAAGGGCAGGTCGCGGTCGTCACCGGCGCCGCGCGCGGTGTGGGGGAGCTTCTCGCGCGCAAGCTGGCGGCGCGCGGCGCGAAGATCGCGCTGGTCGGCCTGGAGCCGGACGAGCTGAAGGCGGTCTCGGAGCGTCTTTCCACGGACAGCGACTTCTGGCACGCCGACGTCACCGACCATGTGGCGATGGCGCAGGTCGCCGAGGAGGTCAAGCAGCGCTTCGGCAAGGTCGACATCGTCGTGGCGAACGCGGGTGTCGCCAACGGCGGGCCGTTCCTCGAGTCCGACCCGGTCGCCTGGCGGCGGGTCATCGAGGTCAACCTCATCGGGTCGGCGGTCACGGCGCGGGCGTTCCTGCCGGTGCTGATGGAGAGCCGCGGGTATCTGCTCCAGATCGCGTCCCTCGCCGCGATCACGCCGGCGCCCATGATGACCGCGTACTGCGCGTCGAAGTCGGGCGTGGAGGCGTACGCGCACAGCCTGCGGGCCGAGGTCGGCTACAAGGGTGTGCGGGTCGGCGTCGGTTACCTGTCGTGGACCGACACCGACATGGTGCGCGGGGCCGATCAGGACGACGTGATGCGGGAGTTGCGGCAGCGGCTGCCGTGGCCGTCCAACAAGACGTATCCGCTGGGGCCTGCCGTGGACCGGATCGTGGCGGGGATCGAGCGGCGGTCGTCGCATGTGTACGCGCAGTGGTGGCTGCGGGGGATGCAGGGCATTCGCGGGTATCTGCCCTCCGTCATCGGGTCGGTCGGGCAGCGGGAGATGCGGCGGTTCGAGCCGCGTCTTGGGAGTGTGTCGACCGGGCTTGTGGGTGCGGGTGGGGCTGCCGACGAGTCTGTGCGGGGTGGCTGAGGGCGGTTTTCCGGGGTGGGGCTGGGGTGGGTACGGTGCGTTACTGATCGAAATGCGGCGTATGTCCTGGCGTGTCAGGCTGGTCGAGGCCCGAACCCCCCTCACCCGATATGGGAGTGAAATCGCATGGGTATGAAGGACCAGTTCCAGGACAAGGCGGAGCGGATGGCTGCGCAGGCCAAGGAGAAGATGGGGCAGGGGAAGGACGAGGCGGGGGGCGCTTCGCGGGAGCGGGCCTCGCAGGGGCGGGAGCGGTCTGCGCGGGATGCGCAGGAGCGGCTCGATGAGGAGCCCGGGGCGTGACGCTGGGTTGAGCTAGGTGGGATGGGGTGCACCCGGGATGCCGGGTGCACCCCGTTTTTTGTGGTGGGCGCCTCTGTGTTGGCGCTCGGCGCATGGGCTGTGCCCACCCGTTCCGCCCCTGGCGGACCAGCTGCCCACAGAGGTAGGGGCGGGGGAGGGGGAGGGGAGCGGGCCAGCTGCCCACAGAGGTAGGGGGCAGCGAGGTGCGGCGGCGCGTGGGCAGGGTGGGGGTGGGCGGGGCGGGGGTGGCCGGAGTGCCCGTAGCGGGTGGCGAGGTGGGGCGGCGGGTGGGAGGGGCGGAACGGGTGGGCACAGCCAGGTAAGCGCCATTAGCGGGGCGGGAGTTTGGGGCGGGTGTGGTCGGGGGTGTTTGTGTAGTCGGGGGGAGTCTTCGCGGGGGAGGTGGCCAAGAGGTCCAGGGCCAGGTACACCGCGTCGTCCAGTTGGGCGTGGCGGCCCTCCGCCCAGTCCAGGGGGGTGCGTAGGACCTCGATGTCCGGTTCTACGCCCTTGTTCTCGATCGACCAGCCGTATTCGGGGAACCAGGCCGCGTTCATCGGGACAGTGATGACCGTGCCGTCGCCCAGAGTGTGGCGGCCCGTCATGCCGACGACTCCGCCCCACGTGCGCTGGCCCACGACCGGGCCGAGGGCGAGGAGTTTGAACGCCGCCGTGATCATGTCGCCGTCGGACGAGGTCGCCTCGTCGGCGAGGGCGACGACCGGGCCGCGTGGGGCGTTCGACGCGTACGAGACGGGCTGGGCGTTGCGCGTGAGGTCCCAGCCGAGGATCTTGCGGGTCAGTTTCTCGACGACGAGTTCGCTGATGTGGCCGCCCGCGTTGCCCCGTACGTCGACGATGAGCGCGGGCCGGGACACCTCCATGCGGACGTCGCGGTTGAACTGGGCCCAGCCCGAGCCGCCCATGTCGGGGATGTGCAGGTAGCCGCACTTGCCGCCGCTCAACTCCCGTACGACCTCCCGGCGTTTGGCCACCCAGTCCTGGTAGCGCAGCGGGCGTTCGTCGATGAGGGGGACGATCGCGACGCGGCGGGACGGGCCGTCGCCCTCCGCAGGCCGGAACGTCAGCTCGACCGTCGTGCCGCCCGCGCCCGCGAGCAGCGGGTAGGGCCCGGCCACCGGGTCGACCGGGCGGCCGTCGACATGGGTCAGGACGGCGCCCTCGCGGATACCGCTGCCGGCCAGCGGAGAACGCGCCTTGGAGTCGGAAGAGTCGCCGGGCAGGATGCGTACGAGCCGCCAACCGCCCTCACGGTGAACGAAGTTGGCGCCGAGGAGGCCCTGGGCGCGTTGGTAGTGGGGCGGGCCCTCGTTGCGGCGGGCGGCGGAGACGTAGGCGTGCGATGTGCAGAGTTCGCCGAGGACTTCGCGCAGGAGGTCGGCGAACTCGTCGGGGGACGCGACCCGTCCGACGAGTGGCCGGTACTGGGCGAGGATCGCGTCCCAGTCGATGTGGCACATGTCCGGTTCCCAGTAGTAGCCCCGGATGATGCGGCCGGCCTCCTCGTACGCGCCGCGCCACTCGGCGGCCGGGTCGACGTCGTGCAGGATGCGGCGAAGGTCGATCCAGACGGTGGTGTCGCTGTCGCCGGTCTCCGTGGAGGGGACGGCGCGCAGGTCGCCCTCGTCGACGACGACGAGCCGGGTGCCGTCGCCGCTGAGCGCGAACCAGTCGAGGTGGGTGACCAGTTCGGTCTTCTTGCCCTTGCCGAGGCTGAAATGTTCCAGGGTCGGGCGGCCCGAGGTGTCGGCCGGGTTGACGAACGTCTCGCCGAGCGCGCCGGAGATCGGCCAGCGCAGCCACACGAGACCACCGCCCGAGACGGGGTACATCGCCGAGTACTTGGACGCCGAGACGGGGAACGGCACGACCCGGTTCTCCAGGCCCTCGATCTCGACGGTCGGCGCCCCGTCGGCGCCCGAGTCCTCGGTCGGGTCGAGCCCGCCCGCGGCCGTACGCCCGTCGGGCGACAGGGCGAACGGCGAGGGGGTCGCGGACGACAGCGGTACGAGGTACGGGCGGCAGCCGAGCGGGAAGGACAGGTCGCCGGTGTGCACGTCGTAGACCGGGTCGAAGCCGCGCCAGGAGAGGAACGCGAGATAGCGGCCGTCGCGCGTGAAGACCGGGTTCTCGTCCTCGAAGCGGCCGTTGGTGACGTCGACGATCGTGCGGTCCGCGATCCGGGCCATCTTGATCTGGCGGAGGGAACGGCCGATTCCGGGGTGGGACCAGGTCAGCCAGGCGCCGTCCGGCGAGAAGGCGAGGTCGCGGACGGGGCCGTTGACGGAGCGGACGAGTTCGGTGACTTCGCCGCTGACGGTTCGCGGGGTCAGCTCCGGCTCCCCAGCCTCTTCGGAGGATTCCTCCGCGACTGCCTCTACCTCCTCGACTTCTTCGGAGGTGTCGATGAGGAGCAGGCGGCCGTCGTGGGAGGCGATGGCGAGGCGGTCGCCGTCGGGGTCGCTGACCATCTCCAGGACCCGGCCCAGTTCGCCGGAGGCCAGGCGGCGGGGCGCGCGGTCTCCGGTCGCGCGCGGCAGGTACGAGATCTCGACCGCGTCCTCGCCCTCAGCGTCGGTGACGTACGCGACCTCGCCGCCGGGGCCGAGCATCTCGGGGAGCCGGACGCGTACGCCCGGGGTGTCGGCGATGGTGCGGGCGGGGCCGTCGCGGTGGGTGAGCCAGTAGAGGCTGCCGCGTACGACGACCGCGCTGGCGCGGCCGGTCTCGTCGACGGAGAGTCCGTCGACGTGGTGGGCGGCCGGTACCTGGTAGGTGCGGCGGCCGACGCGCGGGCCGCCTAGGCGCACGTCCAGCTTGCGCGGCACGGAGCCGGGGGTGAGTTCGTCGATGATCCAGAGGTCGCCGGCGCACTGGTAGACGATCCGGGTTCCGTCGCTGGACGCGTTGCGGGCGTAGAACGCGTCGTGGTCGGAGTGGCGCCGCAGGTCGGAGCCGTCGGGCAGGCACGAGTACACGTTGCCGATGCCCTGGTGGTCGGAGAGGAACGCGATGCGTCCGGCGACGAACATGGGTGCTTCCAGGTGGCCGTCGAGGTCGGCGAGGAGCCGTTCGCCGTGCAGCCAGAGGCGGCCCTGGGCGCCGCCGCGGTAGCGCTTCCAGGAGGCGGGTTCGTGCGGGGGAGTGCCGGTCAGGAGCAGGGTCTTGCGTTCGCCGTCGAAGTCGGCGACGGCGATGTCCGAGACCGGGCCCCAGGGGAGGCGGCCGCCGGGCGAGCCGTCGGTGGGGACGTCGTAGGCCCAGGTGAAGTACGAGAACGGCTGGCCGTGCGAGGCGACCGCGAGGATGGCGGACCGGCCGTCCTTGTCGGGCGGAGTCCAGCCGCGGACCTGGGTGTCCGTGCTGCCCCAGTAGGTGAGGCGGCGCGCGGGGCCGCCGTCCACGGGCGCGAGATGGATCTCCGGATCGAGGCTGCGCCAGGTCGTGTACGCGATGTGGCGGCCGTCGGGCGAGAACCGCGGGTGGCCCACCTTGGTGCGGTCGACCGTGACCCGCCACGCGCGGCCCGGCTGATCCAGCGGGGTGACCCAGAGATCGTCCTCGGTCACGAAGCAGAGCCGGTCGTCGTGCAGATGAGGGAACCGGAGGTACGCGTCGTCGC
Source organism: Streptomyces sp. NPDC046821 (assembly GCF_040645335.1). NCBI lineage: Bacteria > Bacillati > Actinomycetota > Actinomycetes > Kitasatosporales > Streptomycetaceae > Streptomyces > Streptomyces sp. NPDC046821. Next base: position 352,055 of record NZ_JBEYYB010000007.1, read on the forward strand.
TCACCTACACATGCTTTTCCGCTCCAGGGGCCCCGGCAACTTGTGGGTTTCGACGGGCTGGGTGGGGAGGTGCGTGCGGTCTGTGGTGCAGGCCACGTACGAAACGGTTTCGTTTCGTTAAGGGGGAGTCGTACAGTCGAGGTGTACGAAACCGTTTCGTACCGAGTGAAGGCGTGAGTGAAGGAGTGTGTGTGGCATGGCTGAAGCCGCGACGACGCGTCGCAGCCGGATCACGCCCGAGCGCGAGGCCGAGCTGTACGGCGCCGTGCTCGACCTGCTCCGCGAGGTCGGTTACGACGCCCTGACCATGGACGCCGTGGCCACCCGTACCCGGTCCAGCAAGGCCACGCTCTACCGCCAGTGGGGCAGCAAGGCCGAACTGGTCGTGAAGGCGCTGCGGCACCAGAAGCCGTCAGGGCTCAGCGAGATCGACACCGGGTCGCTGCGGGGCGACTTCCACGCCCTGGCCCTGCGCGAGGACGACTGCGAGCTGGCCCAGGGATCCGCGCTGATCCGGGGCCTCGCCATGGCGGTCCACTCGAACCCCGATCTGCTGCGCGCCTTCCGCGAGCTGCTGATCGAACCCGAGACGGAGGAGTTCCGGCACGTGCTCAAGCGCGCGATCGACCGGGGCGAGATCCGTGCGGACAATCCGGCGCTCGACTACGTCCTGCACATGATCGTCGGGGCGTTCGCGACCCGGACCCTCATCGACGAGCTGCCACCCACGCAGGACTTCGTCATCTCGTACATCGACGCCGTGGTCCTCCCCGCCCTCGGCGCCTGATCCTCACCCCACCCCCCAAGCAGTACCGAGCACCTGACGCGACCGCTCACGTCGTCGGGCTGATCCCCCCTGCCCAAAGGGCCTCTGCCCAACCCCCCAACGACCTGACCGGGAGCACCCCTCCATGGCCACATTCCTCTACAGACTCGGCAAGCTCGCCTTCCGCCGACGGCATTTCGTCGCCCTGATATGGGTCGCGCTGCTCACCCTCGCGGGCGTGGGCGCGGCCACCGCGCCGACGGCGGCCTCCAGTTCCTTCTCGATCCCGGGCACCGAGGCCCAGAAGGCCTTCGACCTGCTCGACCAGCGCTTCCCCGGCTCCGCCGCGGACGGCGCGACCGCCCGTGTCGTCTTCAAGGCGCCGGCCGGCGAGAAGCTCACCGACGCGGCCAACAAGGCCGACATCCAGGACACCGTCGCGCAGATCAAGGCCAGCTCGAAGCAGGTCGCCTCGGTCGCCGACCCGTTCGTCGTGCACACGGTGAGCAAGGACGGCACGATCGCCTACGCCTCGGCCTCGTACAAGGTCCCGGGCATGGAGCTGACCGACGGCGACCGGGATGCGCTGCAGCACGTCATCGACGAGGCCAAGGGGACCGGTCTGACCGTCGAGGTCGGCGGTGACGCGCTCCAGGCCATCCCGGAGACCGGCGCCACCGAGGTCATCGGCGTCGGGATCGCCGCCGTCGTCCTCGTGATCACCTTCGGTTCGCTCGTCGCGGCCGGACTGCCGCTGCTGACCGCGCTCATCGGCGTGGGCATCGGCGTCTCCGCGATCACCGCGCTGGCCAACGTCCTCGACCTGGGCTCCACCACGTCCACGCTCGCGATGATGATCGGCCTCGCGGTCGGCATCGACTACGCGCTGTTCATCGTCTCCCGCTACCGCGCCGAACTGGCCGAGGGCCGGGAACGCGAGGAAGCCGCAGGGCGAGCCGTCGGCACCGCGGGCTCGGCGGTCGTCTTCGCCGGACTCACCGTCCTGATCGCGCTCGTCGGCCTCGCCGTCGTCAACATCCCGATCCTGACGAAGATGGGCGTCGCCGCCGCCGGCACCGTCGCCATCGCCGTGCTCATCGCGCTGACCCTCATCCCGGCGCTGCTCGGCTACGTCGGCAAGCGGGCGCACGGCCGCAAGGCCCGTAAGGCACTGGCCGCAGAGGCGAAGTCCGAGCCCAAGACCAACATGGGCACGCGCTGGGCGCGCTTCGTGCTGCGCCGGCCGGTGGTTGTCCTGCTCGCCGGTGTGGTCGGGCTCGGCGTGATGGCGGTCCCGGCCGCCTCGCTCCAGCTGGGCCTGCCCGACGACGGGGTCCAGCCCACCGACACCACCCAGCGCAAGGCCTACGACCTGCTGTCCGAGGGCTTCGGGCCGGGCTTCAACGGGCCGCTGCTCACTGTCGTAGACGCCAAGGGCGCGGACGACCCGAAGGCCGCCGTCGACCGGGTCGTCTCCTCGATCAAGGGCACGGACGGCGTCGCCGCGGTCACCCCGGCCACGTTCAACAAGGCCGGCGACACCGCGATCGTCACCGTCATCTCCAAGTACAAGCCGTCCTCGACCGAGACCGAGGACGTCGTCCACGCCATTCGTGCCGAGGGCAAGGACATCAAGGCGGACACCGGCGCCGAGCTGAGCGTCACCGGCTCGACCGCCATGAACATCGACGTGTCGCAGAAGCTGAACGACGCGCTGGTTCCCTATCTGGCGCTGGTCGTCGGCCTGGCCTTCCTGCTGCTGATGGTCGTGTTCCGGTCGGTGCTCGTGCCGCTCAAGGCGGCGCTCGGCTTCCTGCTCTCGGTGCTCGCCGCGCTCGGTGCCGTCGTGGCCGTCTTCCAGTGGGGCTGGCTCGGCTCGCTCTTCGGCGTCGACCAGACGACCCCGATCATGTCGATGATGCCGATCTTCATGGTGGGCGTGGTCTTCGGCCTCGCGATGGACTACGAGGTGTTCCTCGTGACCCGGATGCGGGAGGCGTTCGTCCACGGGGAGCGGCCCGCGCAGGCGATCGTCACCGGCTTCAAGCACGGGGCGCGCGTGGTCACGGCCGCGGCCGTCATCATGATCGCGGTCTTCGCGGGCTTCATCGGCTCCAGCGAGCAGATGATCAAGATGATCGGCTTCGGCCTCGCGATCGCGGTCTTCTTCGACGCGTTCCTGGTACGCATGGCGATCGTGCCGGCGGTCCTTGCGCTGCTCGGGAAGCGGGCGTGGTGGCTGCCGAAGTGGCTCGACCGGATCCTGCCGAACGTCGACGTCGAGGGCGAGGGGCTGAAGGCCTCCGACGATGACGCGCCCGGTGGGGGCGGCGCCGCCGACGGGGACCGGGAGCTGGTCCGGGTCTAGCCCTTGTTATTAGGTCCGGTCAGTTAGCCATTGGGGTGGTGGACGTGTACGTCCGGCGAAGGAAGCGCACCAGCGCCTTCTTCTCGAACTGCACGACCGCCACCCCTTTCGGCGAGTGGAACTCCATGACCGCCTGGACGCGGCCGCACGGCCAGATGCTTATGTCGCCGTCGGTGGCGGGGGCGCGCAGCCCCTTCTCGAGGAGGTCGCGGGTGAAGCTCCAGTCGCCCTCTTCGGGGACGGTGAGATGGACGCGTCCGTCGTAGCTCAGCAGCGCGGGGACGGCCGGCGGCTCGTCGAGGGAGTCGGTGACGACGCGGGCTCGTGCCTTCTGCTCGACGGCGGACATCGGGAGACTCCTCATCTCTCACGTATCTGCTGCCATCCAATGTCCCATAAAACACATATGTGAGGCTATGTACGGGGTCCATTCGGCGGGCTACTTGTCTCTGCACCGCTCTTGCGAGCCGTTCGCAACAAGGCACTATCATCGAACGGTTCGTCTGACCCCCGACACGTGCCGAAGCGGAGCCCCCCACCCATGCATGTCCCCGACGGATTCATCAACGCCCCCGTCTCGGCGGCGGCAGGTGTCGTCGCCGCGGGTGCCGTGGCCGTCAGCCTCCGTGGCGCGCGGCGCGAACTCGACGAGCGCACCGCGCCCCTCGCCGGCCTCGTCGCCGCCTTCATCTTCGCCGTGCAGATGCTGAACTTCCCCGTCGCGGCCGGCACCAGCGGCCACCTCCTCGGCGGAGCGCTCGCGGCGATCCTCGTCGGGCCCTATACGGGTGTCCTATGTGTGTCCGTCGTCCTCCTGATGCAGGGCGTGCTCTTCGCCGACGGCGGCCTCACCGCGCTCGGCGTGAACATCACCGACATGGCGATCACCACGACCGTCGTCGCCTACCTCGTCTTCCGCGGTCTCGTGAAGGTGCTGCCCCGGGGGCGCCGCTCGATCACCGTCGCCTCCTTCGTCGCGGCCCTCCTCTCCGTCCCGGCCGCCGCCGTCGTGTTCACCCTGATCTACGCGATCGGCGGCACCACCGACGTCTCGATCGGCAAGGTCGCCACCGCGATGGTCGGCGTGCACGTCCTCATCGGCATCGGTGAGGCCGTCATCACCGCCCTCACCGTCGGCGCCGTCGTCGCCGTCCGCCCCGACCTCGTCTACGGCGCCCGCGGCCTGAACCAGCCGCTCAAGCTCCGCGTCAACGGCGAACTCGTCGACGCCGCCGACACCCCCGCGCAGCCCGTCAGCGCCCCCGGCTCCCACCGCAAGATCTGGATCACCGGCCTCGTCACCTCCCTCGTCCTCGCCGGCTTCGTCTCCTTCTACGCGTCCTCGAACCCCGACGGCCTGGAGAAGGTCGCCCACGACAAGGGCATCGACAAGAAGACCCAGAAGCACGCCTCCGACGGCTCCCCGCTCGCCGGCTACGGCGTCAAGGACGTGACCGACGCCCGCCTCTCCGGCGGCCTCGCCGGCGTGATCGGAGTCGGCGTCACCGTCGTCGCCGGCAGCGGCATCTTCTGGGCGCTGCGCAGGCGCCGCAGCGCCCAGACCTCCCCGAGCCAGATCACGGAAACCGTCTGACATGGGCGCCGGGCACGCGCACAGGCTCTACCGGCACGGGCACTCGCCCGTGCACACTCTGCCGCCGCAGACCAAGCTCGCGGCCGTCCTCTGCTTCGTGATCGTGGTCGTCTCCACGCCCCGCGAGGCGATGTGGGCGTTCGCCCTGTACGCGGCTCTGCTCGCCGCCGTCGCCTACGTGGCCCGCGTCCCGGCCGCCTTCCTCCTCAAGCGCCTCCTCATCGAGATCCCGTTCGTGGCGTTCGCCGTGCTCATGCCGTTCGTGGCGCAGGGCGAGCGCGTCGACGTCCTCGGCCTGTCCCTCAGCGTCAACGGCCTGTGGGGCGCCTGGAACGTCCTCGCCAAGGGCACCCTCGGCGTCGCCGCGTCCGTCCTGCTCGCCTCCACCACCGAACTGCGCGAGCTGCTGCTCGGCCTGCAACGGCTCAAGCTGCCTTCCCTCCTCGTCCAGATCGCGTCGTTCATGCTCCGCTACGGCGATGTGATCACCGACGAGATGCGCCGGATGCGGATCGCCCGCGAGTCCCGCGGCTTCGAGGCCAGCGGCGTGCGCCACTGGGGCGTCCTCGCCAAGTCCGCCGGCGCCCTCTTCATCCGCTCCTACGAGCGCGGCGAGCGCGTCCACCTCGCCATGGTCAGCCGCGGCTACGCCGGTTCGATGCCGGTCATCGACGACGTCACCGCGTCCCGCGCCCAGTGGTCGTACGCCCTGACCCTCCCCTGTGCCGCCCTTGTCGTCTGTCTGCTGGGATGGGTGCTGTGACTGACTCCCCCGAAAACTCCACCGCGTCACTCGAGGTCAGCGGCCTCGCCTACGCCTACCCCGACGGGCACCAGGCCCTGTTCGGCGTCGACCTCACCATCGGCCGTGGCGAGCGCGTCGCGCTGCTCGGCCCCAACGGTGCGGGCAAGACGACCCTCGTGCTGCATCTCAACGGCATCCTCAGCGGCGGCGCCGGCAGCGTGAAGGTCGCCGGGCTGCCCGTCGGCAAGCAGCACATGGCCGAGATCAGGCGCAAGGTCGGCATCGTCTTCCAGGACCCCGACGACCAGCTCTTCATGCCGACCGTCCGCGAGGACGTCGCCTTCGGGCCCGCCGCGGCCGGGGTCAAGGGGCCCGAGCTGGAAGCGCGGGTGCACAAGGCCCTCGCCCAGGTCGGCATGGCCGAGTTCGCCGACCGGCCGCCGCACCACCTCTCCTTCGGGCAGCGCCGCCGCGTCGCCGTAGCCACCGTCCTCGTCATGGAGCCCGAGATCCTCGTCCTGGACGAGCCGTCGTCGAACCTCGACCCGGCCTCCCGGCGTGAACTCGCCGACATTCTCCGGTCGTTGGACGTCACCGTCCTCATGGTCACGCACGACCTGCCGTACGCGCTCGAACTCTGCCCCCGCTCCGTGATCCTCAGCGACGGCGTGATCGCGGCCGACGGGACGACCGGCGACCTCCTCGCCGACGAGGACCTGATGCGCGAACACCGCCTGGAACTGCCCTTCGGCTTCGACCCGAGCTCGGTGAAGGTCACGTCCGCCTGAGGAGCGCCGCGGGGGTCCCCGGGACGGCGCCCTGGGAATCCCCGGTGGTCGATGGTGGTTGCAACGACCGTGAGTGACATGAACGGCACAGTGGTCAGCGGGTTCGAACCGGTCAGGGACGCGTTCGCCCGTAACTTCGACGCGCTCGGCGAGCGCGGCGCCGGCGTGGTGGTCTACCGCGACGGACACAAGGTCGTCGACCTGTGGGCCGGCACCCGTGACGTGGACGGCGACGCCCCCTGGGAGCAGGGCACCGCCCAGATCATGCGCTCCGCCACCAAGGGCGTGGCCGCCGCCGCGCTGCTCCTCCTGCACCAGCGCGGCGCGCTCGACCTGGACGCGCCGGTCGGCGACTACTGGCCCGAGTTCAAGCAGCACGGCAAAGAGCGGGTCCTCGTGCGCGACCTCCTCGCACACCGCGCCGGCGTCCCGCTGCTCGACCACCCCCTGACCCCCGCCGAGGCCGCCGACCCCGACCTGGGCGCCGCCGCCGTCGCCGACCAGGCCCCCGTCTGGGAACCCGGCACCGACCACGGCTATCACGCGCAGACCTACAGCTGGCTCACCGGCGAGCTCGTGCGCCGTATCACCGGCCGGACCGTCGGTGCCTGGACAGCCGAGAACGTCACCGGCCCCGTGGCCGCCGACCTCTGGGTGGGCCTGCCCGCCGCCGAGGCCCACCGCGCCGGACGCATCGGTCCCGTCGAGCCGCCCGCCACCCCCGGAGCCCTGCGCTCCCGCCCCAAGCGGAGCATCTCCGAGGCGTACAAGAACCCCGACTCCGTCACCCGCCGCGCCTTCGGCGCCATCGACCCCCTCCCCGACGAGAACGACCCGGCCTACCGCGCGGCCGAGCTGCCAGCCTCGAACGGCATCGGTACGGCGGACGGCCTGGCCCGCGTCTACGCGTCCCTGATCGGCGACGTCGACGGCGGCAGCCGGCTTCTCACGCCGGAGACGATGGAGAAGGCGCGAGAGGAGGCCTCTGCGGGACCCGACCGCGTCCTCGTCGTACCGACCCGCTTCGGACTCGGTTACATGCTCCACGGTGTCGCCTCCCCACTCCTCGGACCTGGTTCCTTCGGCCACCCCGGCCGGGGCGGCGCGCTCGGCTTCGCGGACCCGGAGTCCGGGATCGCCTTCGGGTACGTCACGAACGGTCTGCAGAAGGGCGTCACCGCCGATCCGCGCGCCCAAGCGCTGGTGAAGGCCGTACGCGCCTCGCTCGCTGCGTAGTTGCCACCGCCGTCGCCGAACAGCCGCCGCCGCCGTTCCCGTGTGATCCATAGTGGCCGCCCCCGCGCCGCAACTCGATCAGGGAAAGCCCTGGTTGATCCCTGACGGGTCCCCGAGGGGTCCCTGACGGGTCCCCGAGGGGTCCCTGACGGGTCCCCGACGGATCGCCGAGGGCTCACCGAGGGCTCACCGAGGTAGCGTCCGCCCATGAGTCACGAAATGCCTCGCACAGAGCGCCGTTTCGACGGCTACGCGGTCCTGATCACCGGCGCGGCTCGCGGTATTGGCGCCGCCACCGCGCTCCGGTTCGCCCGCGAAGGGGCCCAGGTCGCCGTCACCGACCTGGATCCGGAAGCCCCGGAGCGAACAGCCGCAGAAATCCGTGAACAGGGCGGCGCGGCACGGGCGTTCACCTGCGACGTCGGATCACGGGAGTCCGTCGAGGCCGCCGTGGCGTCCGCCGCCGAAGCGTTTGGCCGCCTAGACGTGCTGGTCAACAACGCCTACGCGTGCAGCCCCGACGCCACCCGCTTCGAGGACGAGCCCGACGACGTATGGGCCCGCGACCTCGACATCACCCTGACCGGCGCGTACCGCTGCTCCCGCGCCGCACTGCCCCACCTCGTAGCCTCCGGACGCGGCGCCATCGTGAGCATCGGGTCCGTCAACGGCCTTCAGGACTACGGCAATCACGCCTACAGCGCCGCCAAGGCAGGGCTCGTCTCGCTGACCCGCACCCTCGCCGGCCACGCCGGGCCGCGCGGCGTACGCGTCAATCTCGTCGCACCCGGCACCGTACGCACCCCCGCCTGGTCGAACCGGGGCGCCGACGTCGACGTGGTCCGGGACCTCTACCCTCTCGGCCGGGTGGGGGAGCCGGAGGACGTGGCCGCCGCCGTCGCGTTCCTCGCGTCACGCGACGCGGCGTGGATCACGGGCGTGACGCTCCCGGTCGACGGCGGGCTGACCTCAGTGAACATGGGATTCCGGCACGCGGTCAGGTAACACGCAGGCCCGCCGAAGCCACCCCGCGCGCCCCATATGACCCGCCCCCGTATGACCCGCGCCCCATGAGACCCGCGCCCCATGAGACCCGCCCCCATAAGCCCCGCCCCCATAAGCCCCGCCCCCTACCCCGCCGCCCCCAGCATCAGCCCGATCCCCGCCCCCTATCCCGCCGCCCGCAGCATCAGCCCGATCCCCGCCACCATCAGCCCCGCCGCGACCAGCCGCGGCGCCCCGAACCGTTCCTTGAAGAACACCGCCCCGATCGCCGCGCCCACGATGATCGAGGACTCACGCAGCGCCGACACCGGCGCGAGGTCCGCCCGGGTCTGGGCCCACAGCACGAGCCCGTACGCGGCCACCGAAAGCGCTGCCCCCAGCAGCCCGACCTCCGCGAACGGCCGTACCCGCGCGCCCAGTTCACCGCGCCACACCCACCCCGCGTACACCGGAACGCCGAGCCCGCCGAGGATCATCAGCCACGCGATGTACCCGAGCGAGTTCCCGGACGCGCGCACGCCGAGGCCGTCCACCACCGTGTAAGCGGCGATGGACACGCCCGTCGCGAGCGCCGCCCCCACGGCCGCCCACGCGGGCCTGCGCCCTGAACCCCGTATGCCCCACAGGGCGAGACCCGTCAGGCCCGCGCAGGAGACGGCGATGCCCGCCGCCTGCCAGCCGTCGGGGACCTCGCCCGCGAAGAGCGCCGCGAGCACCGTCACCACGAGGGGTGCCGTGCCGCGCGCGATCGGGTAGGCCTGGCCGAAGTCGCCGAGTCTGAACGACCGCATGAGCAGGGCGTAGTACGCGACGTGGAGGACGGCCGAGCCGACCAGGTACGGCCAGGCGGCGGCGTGCGGGAGTGGTACGAAGGGTGCGGCGGCGAGGCCGATCAGGGCGCCGCCGCCCGAGATCAGGGTGAAGCCGACCAGCTTGTCGGTGATGTGGTGGGCGATCGCGTTCCAGCTCGCGTGGGTGACCGCCGCGAGGAGGACGGCCGCCGCGACGAGCGGGGTCACCGATCGGTCTCGCGTACGTCCACGAGGGTGGCGCCGGCATGGGTGATCAGCGACTTCGGGTCCATCGGGAACACCGCGTGGGGGTTGCCGGCGGCGGCCCACACGATGTCGTGGTCGAGGAGCGAACGGTCCGCCAGGACGCGGGTCCGGGTCACGTGCCCGAAGGGCGGGACGCCGCCGATCGCGTACCCCGTCGTCTCGCGCACGACGTCCGCCTTCGCGCGCGTGACCTTGTCCGCGCCCAGCTCGCGCCGCACCAGCTCCAGGTCCACCCGCGACGACCCGTCCATCAGGACCAGGACCGGGACCGAGTCCGCCGCGAAGATCAACGACTTGCAGATCTCGCTGAGTTCACAGCCGATCGCGGCGGCGGCCTCCTGCGCGGTACGTGCCGCGTCCGGGAAGCGGCGGACGAGCGGGAGTACGTCGGCCAGGCCCAACTCGGTGAGGGCGGCGGCAAAGCGAGGGTGGGCGGAGGCGGATCCGGTGGACTCAGGGGTACTCATCCCGGCACGGTAGCCGTCGGTGTACAGACCACGCGACCGGGTATCGGCCGTAGCAACCGAGACCGAGACGCCCCCGCAGCCGCCCGCGCGCGAGAGGGGACGTGGCGGTGTGTGCGCGGAGCACACAAGCCCACTCCCCGGGCGCAGAACATGGCGGCCCAGGAGAAGGGATGGCGAGCACGTACACACCGCCGCGGCCCCGCCCCACAACGCAGCACCGCCTCCCGGCCACCAGGCCCGTCCCGCCTCACCCCACGGAACGCCCACCGCCGCCAGCGCTCAGCTAGCCGCCAGCGCTCAGCCCCCCCGGCCAGCGCCCAGCCCCCCGCCAGCGCTCAGCCCCCCGCCAGCAACATCTTCCGCACAACCGGCCCCGCCGAATCCCCACCGTGACCGCCCTGCTGGACGACCGCCGCCGAGGCGAGGTCGCCGCGCCAGGCCGTGAACCAGCCGTTCGGCTTCTTCTGGTTGTCGACCTCCGCAGAGCCCGTCTTCGCGCCCATGTCCGAGCCGAGGCCGGACATCGGCTCGACAGCCGTACCGGCCACGGCCGTGTAGTGCAGCAGGTCGCGCAGGCCGCTCACGGTCGCGGGGGAGAGCTTGCGGGAGGCCGTCGCGAGGGTGCGGTGGTCGACGTCGGGCGAGACGAGGTACGGCTGCCGGAAGACGCCCGTCTCGGCGGTGGCGACGACGGACGCCATGTTCAGCGGGTTCATCCGGACGCCGCCCTGACCGATCAGCGAAGCGGCCATCTGCGCCTGGGACTGCACGGGGACGCCGCCGTCGAAGCTGGGGACGCCGATGGACCAGTTGCCGCGGCCGAGCCCGAAGACCTCCTGGGCCTGCTTGGTCAGGTCGTCGTCGTGCAGTTTCTCGGCCTGGCTGATGAAGGCCGTGTTGCAGGACCGCGCGAAGCTCGCCTTGAACGTGCCGTTCTTGATCTCGAACTTCTTGTCGTTCTGGAACTTCCAGCCGCCGTACGTCACGTACTTGGGGCACGGGTGCGGCTTGTCGACGCCCGCGAGGTTCTTCTCCAGGAGGAGGGACGACGTCACGATCTTCATCGTGGAGCCGGGGGCCAGCGAGCCCTGGAACGCGGTGTTGAAGCCCCCGGGGCGGGAGTTGGCGACCGCGAGGATCTCGCCGGTCGACGGCTTGATGGCGACGACGGCGGCCTTGTCCCGGCCCGCGACCTCGTGTTCGGCCGCGGCCTGCGAGACGGGGCTGATGGTGGTGCGCAGGGTGCCGGGCGTGCCCTTGGTGAGGGTGACCAGCGTCTTGTCGGGCTGCTGCTCGCTCTTCTTGCCGCTGTCCTTGTGGACGACGCGCAGTTCGATGCCGGCGGTGCCGCCCGCCGTCTTGCCGTACCGCTCGCGCAGCCCGTCGATGACCGTGGCGAGCGAGGGGAACTTGTCCGTCGACAGTTCCTTGCCGTCGCGGTCGGTCGCCGTGATCGGGGGGTCGCCGGCCTCGCCCGTGACGAGCTTGTCGCCGTCCTGGGTGAGGTCCGGGTGCAGGACGGACGTCTTCCAGCCGACGAGCGGCTTGCCGTCCTGCGCCCGCCGCACGACGGTGAGTTCGGACCCGTAGGCGAACGGCTTGCTCTTCCCCTTGTACGAGACGGTGGTGGACACGGAGAAGGGCAGCTTGGCGCCGGAGCCCTTGCCCGGCGTCAGCTTCACGCCGGTCAGGTGGGCGTCCTTGGTGTACGAGGTGAGCGCAGCCGTCGCCGAAGGGGCGTCGTCCGTGGCGGCGGCCGCCTTCGCGGTGTCGCCCGCGGCCCACGCGGTCAGGAAGCGGTCGGCCGCGGTGCGGGCCTCGGCCGAGGTGACGGGCCCGGAGGGCACCTTGGGCTTGTCGTCGGCGGCGGCCGTCTGCGTCTGCTCCGAGCCGCTGCCGCCGAAGAGGGCGTACGCGCCGGCTCCTCCGCCGAGCACCACGACGGCGGCCACCCCGCCGATCACCGCGGCGTTCGCCTTCTTGCGCTCGTGCCGCATACCCCTGCTGCCCACCCGTTCCTCCGTCGTAGCCCGGTCCGCTCAATTCCTCGCGGGACGGCCCAGACTAAGGCGTCCAGATGTGTGCCCCCGACGGAGTCTCAGGTTCCGGCCCGCAGCACCGCAGCCACGATCGGGCCCGCCGCGTCGCCGCCGTGGCCGCCCTCCTCGGTGACCGCGGCAGCCGCGACATCCCCGCGATAACCGGCGAACCAGCTGTTCGACTTCTCCTGTCCGGTGACCTCGGCGGAGCCGGTCTTGGCGCCGATTTCGGTACCCAGACCCGCCATCACCTGCGCCGCGGTTCCCACCGTCGCTGTGCGATACATCATGGTCCGCAACTGCGAAGCCGTACCCGGGGCGAGCCCTTGGGCCTGCGCGAGTTCACGGTCGTCGAGGGAGCGCGGCACGAGCACGGGCTGGCGGAAGGCGCCGTTCTTCACGGTCGCCGTGACGGACGCCATGTTCAGCGGATTCATCTGGACCTGGCCCTGTCCGATGGCGTTGGCGGCGCGGTCGGGCCCGCCGGACGCGGGGACCGTGCCGTCGGCCGAGGCGATGCCGGTCTTCCAGTTCTCCTGGCCGAGGCCGAACCGGTCCTGTGCCTCGCGGGTCAACGACTCGTCCGTCAGCGGCTGTTCGTCGATGAGCTTCACGAACGCCGTGTTGCAGGACCGCGCGAAGCTGTCCGCGAGCGTGGCGCTCTCGTTCGGCCGCATCCCCGGCAGGTTGTGGAACGTCTGGCTCTGCCAGGTCGCGGTGTCCGGGCACGGCGCCGGGCTGTTCATGGAGGCGACACCGTTGTCAATGAGCATGGCCGCGGTGATGATCTTCATCGTGGAGCCGGGAGGCTGCTGGCCCAGGAAGGCGGCGTTGAAGTCGTCCTTGCGGTGGTTGGCGACCGCGAGGATGTCGCCCGTGCTCGGCTGCACGGCCACCACGGACGACTCGGCGTAGCTCAGCACCGCCCGCTCCGCCGCCGCCTGCGCGGTCGCACTCAGCGTTGTCGGCAGCTTCCCCGCCTTGCCCTTGGCGAGCGTGAGCAGCGTCTTGGAGCCCGCGTCCTCGCTCTCGCGCTTGATGTACGTCTCCACGCCCGGCTCGCCGCCGGTCTGGTCGCCGTACTTCTCGCGAAGCTTGTCGAGGATCGGGCCGAGCGAGGGGTACTTGTCCGCCGTCAGGACGTTGCCCGCGCGGTCGACGGCCTCGATGGGCGGCGCCTCGGCCTCGCCGGTGACGAGGGTGTCGCCGCGCTCCATGTCCGGATGCACCACGGACGCCTGCCAGTCGACCAGCGCCCGGCCGGTGCTGAGCCCCCGCACGACCGTGAGCGCGGAGTCGTACGACAGGGTCTTCTTCTTCCCGCCGTACGCCACCGTGGCCTTCACCGTGAACGGGACCCGGGCACCCGAGCGCGCGCCCGCCGTCAGAGTGGTGTGCGTGACGTGCGCGTCGTCGCTCCAGCCGGTCAGCGCCGCGAGCGCCGCGTCCGCGTTGTTCGTGTAGTTCGACGCCGCGTCCGGGTTCTCCTCCGCCCACGCGGTGAGGAACTTCTGCGACACGTCCTTGATCTCGTCCGCCGTCGGTGGCCCGGTCCTGCGCGGCGCGGGAGCCCCCGCCGTACTGGATCCGCCCGTCCCGGTGACGGCCGTCACCAGGTTGTAGCCGCCGTACCCCGCGCCTCCGACCATGACGGCGAACACCCCGCCGACCACAGTGGCCTTGACCCCTCTTCGCATGTCCAGTCCCCTCCCCCAGGTTCCTGGGGGGACTGTAGACCGGCTTTCGGTGTCACACCCACGTATCGAGCCACATACGTGACTGCCAGGAGTCGAACGGGATGGCCTGACCCGTATAGATCGGCCAGAAGTAGATGAAATTCCACACGATCAGGAGGACGAGGGCGCCCGCGCCCGCCGCGCCCACGATCCGGCGCCGCTCCGAGGACCCGGGTGGCCCCAGGATCGCGCCCACCAGCATCGCGACGCCCAGGCACAGGAACGGCACGAACACGACCGCGTAGAAGAAGAAGATCGTGCGTTCCTGGTAGTTGAACCACGGCAGGTAGCCCGCCGCGATGCCGCACGCGATCGCGCCCGCCCGCCAGTCACGGCGGAAGAACCAGCGCCACAGCAGATAGAGGACGGCGAAGACGGCGGCCCACCACAGGAGCGGGGTGCCGAGCGCGAGGACCTCGCGGGCGCACTTGTCGCCGGCGCCCACCGGACAGCCGTCCTTGCCGGGCGCCGGGGACTCGTAGAAGTACGAGACCGGGCGGCCGTCGACGAGCCAGCTCCACGGGTTCGACTGGTAGATGTGCGGGGAGCTCAGGCCGACGTTGAACTTGTAGACCTCGTGCTCGTAGTGCCACAGGCTGCGCACCCAGTCGGGCAGCCAGGTCCAGGAGCCGCCGCGGCCGGAGGTCGCCGCCCAGTTGCGGAAGTAGCCGCCGGTCCCGTCGGCCGGAGAAAGGATCCAGCCCAGCCAGGACAGGACGTACGTGCCGACCGCGACCGGGACCGTCGACAGGAACGCCCAGCCGAGATCCCGCTTGAGCACGGTGGCGTACGGCCGCCTGGCCCCCGCGACGCGGCGCGCGCCGACGTCCCACAGGACCGTGAGGATGCCGAACGCGGCCAGATAGATGAAGCCGTTCCACTTCGTGCCGGCGGCGAGGCCCAGGCACAGGCCGGCGAGCAGCCGCCACGGGCGCCAGCCGAGGCCCAGCGTCTCGGCGACGTGCGCGTCGGGGCGCGGCACGCCGTCCTCACCCCTCGGCAGTGCGGCGGCCAGCGCCCCGCGCGCCCTGTCGCGGTCCACGACCAGGCAGCCGAACGCGGCGACCACGAAGAACACGAGGACGGAGTCGAGCAGCGCCGTGCGGCTCATCACGAACGCGAGCCCGTCCACCGCGAGCAGCAGCCCGGCCAGACAGCCCAGGAACGTCGACCGCAGCAGCCGCCGCCCGATGCGGCACACCAGGAACACCGTCAGCGTCCCGAGCAGCGCTGTCATGAACCGCCAGCCGAACGGGGTGAACCCGAACATCCACTCGCCGATGCCGATGACGTACTTGCCGACCGGCGGATGCACGACGTACGCGGCCTCGTGCGGGATCGGGACGTGGCCGCCGGTCCTGAGGATCAGGTCGTTGGCGTTCTTGTCCCAGTTGACCTCGAAGCCGCGGTGGATCAGCGCCCACGCGTCCTTCGCGTAGTACGTCTCGTCGAATATCACGGCCTTCGGGCTGCCGAGGCGCCAGAACCGCATGAGGCCCGCGACGAGCGTCACGACCAGCGGGCCGAGCCAGGCCGACCAGCGCGTGAGCGCCCGCGCGGTGCCGTCGCCGATGCCGAGCGTCGCCCACAGACGGGACGACGGCGGCGCGTACGGCGGCACGAGCCGCGACCCCACGTCACCTCTCGGCCGCGCCACGTGACCGAACCGGCGCAGCCGCCGCTCCCACGTCGACGGCTGCCGCTCCTCGCCGGGGGCCGGCGGAGCGCTGGTCGAGAGCGAGGTGGCGGAAGAAGCGGTACGGGTCACCGCGCCATCGTAGGGAACGCGGCTGTGTGAGGGGGCGACTGCCGATTCCCGAGTCCCGCGAGTGCCCCGACCGGGTCGGGCCGTACGGGCGCGGGACCCACCTAGCCGGGCGGGAGGCAGCGGGGCGGGACCCACTGGGTCGGGCGGGCGGCGGAGGGGCGGGACGCCGTCGTTCCCGCCCCTGCGAGGATGGACCGGTGACAGCTAGCTCTGATTCCCCCGGAACGCTCGTGCTCGCGGGCACGCCCATCGGTGACGTGGCGGACGCGCCGCCCCGGCTCAGCGCGGAGCTGGCCGCCGCCGACGTCATCGCCGCCGAGGACACCCGCCGGCTGCGCCGTCTGACGCAGGCGCTCGGCGTGACGCCCGCCGGACGCGTCGTGTCCTACTTCGAGGGGAACGAGTCCGCCCGTACGCCCGAGCTGGTCGAGGCGCTCGCGGGCGGGGCCCGGGTGCTCCTCGTGACCGACGCCGGGATGCCGTCCGTGTCCGACCCCGGGTACCGGCTCGTCGCCGCGGCCGTCGAGCGGGACATCAAGGTCACCGCCGTACCGGGCCCGTCCGCCGTGCTCACCGCGCTCGCGCTGTCCGGGCTCCCCGTCGACCGGTTCTGCTTCGAGGGCTTCCTGCCCCGCAAGGCCGGCGAGCGCATGGGCCGGCTGCGCGAGGTGGCCGACGAGCGCCGCACCCTCGTCTACTTCGAGGCCCCGCACCGCCTCGACGACACCCTCGCCGCGATGGCCGAGGCCTTCGGCGAGGACCGCCGCGCGGCCGTGTGCCGCGAGCTCACCAAGACGTACGAGGAAGTGAAGCGCGGCCCGCTCGGGGAGCTCGCGCGCTGGGCGGCCGAGGGCGTACGCGGCGAGATCACCGTCGTCGTGGAGGGCGCCCCGGAGAAGGGCGCGGAGGAACTCGACGCCTCTGAGCTGGTACGCAGGGTGCTCGTGCGGGAGGAGGCGGGGGAGCGGCGCAAGGAGGCGATCGCCGCCGTGGCCGCCGAAGCAGGCCTACCCAAACGGGAGGTCTTCGACGCCGTGGTGGCGGCAAAGAATGCCGCGCGCGACGCCCCATCGGCGGGCAAAGGACTAGCCTGAAAGGCAAAGCGCAGGCCCCGCATCAGGTCCGTTCCGGCATGGAAAGGCCAAATCAGCTCCAACAGTCGACAGGCCTGATGCGTATCCGCCGGGAGAAGCGTCCACTGGTTGAAGGGACGCACCTGTCCCACGCTTCAGGGTGGATGTAATGCCCCCGCCCGGAGGTGCCTTGTCCACCGGACAAGAGGAGCTGGCATGAGTGAGATCGCAGGCGCCGTACCGACCCCGGCCAGTGCAACCGCGCCCCCGATACCGAACCGGAGCGCGGCCACGGCGATAGCCCACGAGTCGTACTCTTTCGCCTGCATGAGGTGCGGTCACGGCTGGGAACAGTCGTACGAGATCGAGCACCACATCGACGGTGACGGCGCGGAGTTCGTGATGTACGTGGCGGGAGGCGCGCGGGTCCCGTCCCCGCTGACCCGTCCCACGTGCGCCAACTGCGACGGCCATGTCGTACGGATCATGCGGGCCGGACGCGTCTCGTCCGTCCGCGACGTGATGCACCGCCCGGCGACGACGCCGCACCCGCGCGAGCCGCAGGCCGCGGGCGGCGAGGAGCGTCCCGCGAAGCAGCACCATCACTGGCACCTCTCCGACCTCCTCCACCCCTTCCACCACCGCAAGCACGACTGAGCGGCCGCCCCTCTGGCCCCGCGCCCCGGCTTCGTAGGATCGGGGCATGAGCTCTGACCGTTCGAAGGACGTCACCCCGCCGCCGCTGCCCGCGCCCCTGTCGGTGCCGGTCGCCGACTCGCACACCCACCTCGACATGCAGTCGGGCACGGTGGAGGAGGGCCTCGCCAAGGCCGCGTCGGTGGGTGTGACGACGGTCGTCCAGGTCGGCTGCGACGTGAACGGGTCCCGCTGGGCCGCCGACACCGCGGCGGCCCACGCGAGCGTGCACGCCACCGTCGCCCTGCACCCGAACGAGGCGCCCCGGATCGTCCTGGGCGACCCCGACGGCTGGTCCCGGCAGGGCGAGCGGCCGGCCGGCGGTGACGCGGCCCTCGACGAGGCGCTCGCCGAGATCGACCGACTCGCGGCCCTCCCGCACGTGAAGGGCGTCGGCGAGACCGGCCTCGACCACTTCCGTACGGGACCTGAAGGCATGGCCGCGCAGGAGCGTTCGTTCCGTGCACACATCGAGATCGCCAAGCGGCACGGCAAGGCACTTGTGATCCACGACCGGGACGCCCACGACGACGTGCTGCGGATCCTCAAGGAGGAGGGCGCCCCCGAGCGCACCGTCTTCCACTGCTACTCGGGTGACGCGGCGATGGCGAAGGTCTGCGCGGAGCACGGCTACTACATGTCGTTCGCCGGGAACGTCACCTTCAAGAACGCCCAGCATCTGCGTGACGCGCTGGCCGTCGCCCCGCGCGAACTCGTCCTGGTCGAGACCGACGCGCCCTTCCTGACCCCCGCGCCCTACCGCGGACGGCCTAACGCCCCGTATCTCATTCCGGTCACGCTGCGCGCGATGGCCGCGGTCAAGGGCCTGGACGAGGACACCTTGGCGGCGGCGGTCTCCGCGAACACTGCGCGCGCGTTCGATTACTGACGGATCACGCCCGCGGCTCCGGCGGGCGGTCCGGCGCGGGCCCGGGGCGCGACACAACGTAGTCGCGTGGCTTTGGAGAGTGACCGTCGCTCCGCTAGGTTCTCCTCGCCCGATCCGGACCCAGGAGCGCTGTCGTGAGCAATTCGCCGTACGGGACGTACGAACCGCAGGAGACGCTCGACGCTCCCGGCGGGTACGGGTTAGCGCCCGGCCCGTACCCGGGTGACACCTACCGGCCCGGCTTCGAGTCCATGGAGACGCTGCCCGCGTGGCAGGTCCCCGAGACGGCGGTGCCGCAGCAGCCCGCCCCCGTCCCGCGGTCCGGGGGGCGCGCCGAGGCCCGGCGGGCGGCGCGGCGCAAGAGACGGCCCGAGCGTCCGGAATCCCTGGGGCGCCTGTTGCCGCAGGCGCTCGTCGTCGCGGTACTCGCCGGCGGCACGACCGCGTTCGTCGCCGCCGACAAGGCCGTCGAACTCAGCGTCGACGGCAAGTCCCGCACCCTGCACACCTTCGCGGGCGACGTCTCCGACCTGCTCGCCGACGAAGGACTCACCGTCGGCCCGCACGACATCGTCGCTCCCGCCCCCGGCGCCGCCCTGGCCAGCGGAGACGAGGTCGCCGTGCGCTACGGCCGGCCCGTCCACCTCACCCTCGACGGGGAGCGCCGCAAGGTGTGGACCACCGCCGGCACCGTGGCGGGCGCCCTGCGCCAGCTCGGCGTCCGGGCCGAGGGCGCCTACGTGTCCACGTCCCGCTCCCGCCGCATCGCCCGCGACGGACTCGCGCTCGACGTCCGCACCGAGCGCAGCGTCACGGTCATGGCCGACGGCCGCGAAACCACCGTCCGCACGAACGCCGCCACCGTGCGGGAGGTCGTCGACGAGGCGGGCGTCCAGCTGCACGGCGAGGACACCACGTCGGTGCCGCAGGACAGCTTCCCGCGCGACGGGCAGACGGTCACCGTCATGCGGATCAAGGGCAGCACCGAAGTACGGGACGAACCCATCGCGTTCGAGGTGGAGCGGAGCGACGACCCGACCCTGTTCCGCGGCACCGAGGTCGTCGAGCGCGCCGGCCAGCAGGGCACCCGCCGCGTCACCTACTCCCTGCGCACCGTCAACGGCGTCCGGCAGAAGCCGCGCCGGGTGCGGACCGAGGTCGTGCGCGAGCCGCGCAGCCAGGTCGTGAAGGTCGGCACCAAACCGCTGCCGTCCTCCGTCGCCGGGACGGACAGCCTGAACTGGAACGGGCTCGCGCAGTGCGAGTCGGGCGGCAGCCCCTCCGCGACCGACGCGACCGGCACGTACGGCGGGCTCTACCAGTTCGACGTACAGACCTGGCACAGCCTGGGCGGCGGGGGCCGGCCGCAGGACGCGTCCGCGTCGGAGCAGACGTACCGGGCGAAGAAGCTGTACGTGCAGCGCGGCACCGGGCCGTGGCCGCACTGCGGGGGGCGCCTGCACGGGTAGGCGGGCGGCCGCACAGGTAGGCGTGGGCGGGGGTCAGCGGTACGCCCCGTACCCTGAGACCGTGAGCACCACTGACCCCCAGGGCCCCCTGCTTGGCCCCGCCGACATCCGCGAACTGGCGGCAGCCCTGGGCGTACGGCCCACGAAACAGCGCGGCCAGAACTTCGTCATCGACGCCAACACGGTCCGCCGTATCGTGCGCACCGCCGAGGTCACCCCCGAGGACAACGTCGTCGAGGTCGGACCGGGCCTCGGCTCGCTGACCCTGGCGCTCCTGGACGTGGCGGCCCACGTCACCGCCGTGGAGATCGACGACGTGCTCGCCGCCGCGCTCCCCGCGACGATCGAGGCGCGCCTCCCGCGGAAGAAGGACGCGTTCGCGCTCGTCCACTCCGACGCGATGCTCGTGTCCGAACTGCCGGGCCCGGCGCCCACGGCGCTCGTCGCGAACCTGCCCTACAACGTCGCCGTGCCGGTCCTGCTGCACATGCTCGACACCTTCCCGACCATCGAGCGCACGCTCGTCATGGTGCAGGCCGAGGTCGCCGACCGCCTCGCCGCCGCCCCCGGCTCGAAGGTCTACGGCGTCCCGTCGGTCAAGGCCAACTGGTACGCGGACGTGAAGCGCGCCGGGTCCATCGGGCGGAACGTCTTCTGGCCCGCGCCGAACGTCGACAGCGGTCTCGTCTCGCTGGTCCGGCGCACCGAGCCGGTGGCGACGACCGCCTCCAAGCGCGAGGTCTTCGCCGTCGTCGACGCGGCCTTCGCGCAGCGCCGCAAGACCCTGCGGGCCGCGCTGTCCGGCTGGGCCGGATCGGCCGCCGCCGCCGAGGCCGCCCTGGTCGCGGCCGGTGTCTCGCCGCAGGCTCGCGGTGAGGCCCTGACCGTCGAGGAGTTCGCGCGGATCGCGGAGAACAAGAACGCCGGAGACCAGGCGTGAGCGTCACCGTTCGGGTCCCCGCCAAGGTCAACGTCCAGCTCGCGGTGGGCGGCGCCCGCCCCGACGGCTTCCACGACCTCGCCAATGTCTTCCTCGCCGTCGGCCTCTACGACGACGTCACGGCGACGCCCGCAGGTGAACTGACCCTCACCTGCGAGGGCCCCGGCGCGGACCAGGTCCCCCTCGACCGTACGAACCTCGCGGCCCGCGCCGCGATCGCGCTCGGCGAGCGGTACGGGATCGAGCCCCGCGTCCACCTGCACATCGCCAAGGACATCCCTGTCGCGGGCGGCATGGCGGGCGGTTCCGCCGACGCGGCCGGCGCGCTCGTGGCCTGCGACGCGCTGTGGGGCACGGGTGCCTCGCGGGCCGAACTCCTGGACATCTGCGCCGAGTTGGGCAGCGACGTGCCGTTCAGCCTCGTCGGCGGGGCCGCGCTCGGCACCGGACGCGGCGAGAAGCTGCAACTCCTGGACGTGGGCGGCGAGTTCTGGTGGGTGTTCGCGGCCGCCGACGGGGGTCTGTCGACGCCCGCCGTGTACCGCGAGTTCGACCGGCTCTGGGAAGGGCGTGACGTGCCCGAGCCCGTCGCCGCGCCCGCGCTCCTCGACGCCCTGCGCACCGGCGACGTGTCCGCTCTGGCGGCCACCGTCACGAACGACCTCCAGCCCGCGGCCCTCTCGCTCTTCCCGTCCCTGAAGTCCACGCTCGACACGGGCACGGCGGCGGGCGCGCTCGCCGCACTGGTCTCGGGCTCCGGCCCGACGACGGCGTACCTCGCGGCGGACGCGGAGTCGGCCCACCGGATCGCCAACTCCCTTACGGAGTCGGGCACTTGCCGCTCGGCACGGGTGGCCTCGTCCCCGGCGGCGGGCGCGACGGTCATCAAGAGCTGACGCTCGTCGAAGGCTGACGCTCATCAAGAGCTGACGCTCGTCAAGGGCTGACGCTCGTCAAAGGCTGACGCTCGTCAAAGGCTGACGCTCATCAAGGGCTGACGCCCCGGCGCGGGTGCGTACTCATGAGTAACTGAGTACGCGCACGCTGTCGGCCCCCGCCCAGGTCGCGACACCGTGGTCGTCATGACCACCGACAACACGGACGCCCGGCACCGGCGCCGCCGGCGCCGTATCGGCCGAGCCGTCGTCCCGCTCGGCGCCCTCGCCCTCGTCGGGCTGCACACCGCCCTCGCCACCCGCGGCCACCTTCTGCCGCCGCCGGCCGGCGGCCCGCTGCAGGGCCGGGTGGCCCGCCCCCGCGAGGTCGCGGCCCTCGGCCGGGCCGCCGCGCGCCGGTGCGGGCGGGCCCGGCGACGGTACGCACGGCCGGGGACGCCGGGCGCGGCGACTACGCTGGAAGACTGATCCATCCCCTTGTCAGGAGCGAAATGGCAGTCAACCTGGTCAATGTCGAGGCAGTCAGCAAGGTGTACGGCACGCGTGCCCTGCTCGACGGCGTATCGCTCGGCGTGTCCGAAGGGGACCGGATCGGTGTCGTCGGGCGGAACGGAGACGGCAAGACCACCCTCATCCGGATGCTCGCCAAGCTGGAGGAGGCCGACACCGGCCGCGTCACGCACAGCGGTGGCCTGCGCCTCGGCGTCCTCACCCAGCACGACTCCCTCGACCCCGAGGCGACCGTCCGGCACGAGGTCATCGGTGACATGGCCGACCACGAGTGGGCCGGCGACGCCAAGGTCCGCGACGTGCTCACCGGACTCTTCGGCGGTCTCGACCTGCCCGGCTTCGAGAAGGGCCTCGACACCGTCATCGGCCCGCTCTCCGGCGGCGAGCGGCGCCGTATCGCGCTCGCGAAGCTCCTCATCGGCGAGCCCGACCTGATCGTCCTCGACGAGCCCACCAACCACCTCGACGTCGAGGGCATCTCCTGGCTGGCGAGCCACCTCCAGGCCCGCCGCTCCGCGCTCGTCTGCGTGACCCACGACCGCTGGTTCCTCGACCAGGTCTGCACCCGCATGTGGGACGTGCAGAAGGGCGACGTCTTCGAGTACGAGGGCGGCTACAGCGACTACGTCTTCGCGCGGGCCGAGCGCGAGCGCATCGCCGCGACCGAGGAGGCCAAGCGGCAGAACCTGATGCGCAAGGAGCTGGCCTGGCTGCGCCGCGGCGCCCCCGCCCGCACCTCCAAGCCCCGCTACCGCATCGAGGCCGCGAACGAGCTCATCGCCGACGTGCCGGAGCCGCGCGACAAGAGCGAGCTGATGAAGTTCGCCAGCTCCCGGCTCGGCAAGACCGTGTTCGACCTGGAAGACGTCACCGTGCAGGCCGGGCCCAAGGTGCTCCTCAAGCACCTGACCTGGCAGCTCGGCCCCGGCGACCGCATCGGCCTGGTCGGCGTGAACGGCGCGGGCAAGACCTCCCTGCTGCGCGCCCTCGCGCAGGCCGCCCGTACCGAGGGCGAGGCGCAGCCGGCCGCCGGCCGGGTCGTCGTCGGCAAGACCGTGAAGCTCGCCTACCTCTCCCAGGAGGTCGCCGAACTCAACCCCGAACTGCGGGTCCTCCAGGCCGTGCAGCAGGTCCGCGACCGCGTCGACCTCGGCAAGGGCCGCGAGATGACCGCGGGCCAGCTCTGCGAGACGTTCGGCTTCAACAAGGAGAAGCAGTGGACGCCGGTCGGCGACCTCTCCGGTGGTGAGCGCCGTCGCCTCCAGATCCTGCGCCTGCTCATGGACGAGCCGAACGTGCTCTTCCTCGACGAGCCGACGAACGACCTCGACATCGAGACCCTGACGCAGCTGGAGGACCTGCTCGACGGCTGGCCCGGCTCCATGGTCGTGATCTCCCACGACCGGTTCTTCATCGAGCGCACGACGGACCGGGTGTTCGCGCTGCTCGGTGACGGCGCGCTGCGGATGCTGCCGCGCGGCATCGACGAGTACCTGGAGCGCCGGCACGCGATGGAGGACGCGGTGGCCGCCGCCTCCCCGATCGCCGCCGCCGCGCCCGCCGCGCAGAAGACCGTCTCCGCCGCGGACGCCCGCGCCGCGAAGAAGGAGCTCCAGAAGATCGAGCGTCAGCTGGACAAGATCTCCGAGAAGGAGACCAAGCTGCACGCACAGATCGCCGAGAACGCCACAGACTTCGCGAAGGTGGCCAAGCTGGACGCGGAACTGAGGGAACTGGGCGGCGAGCGCGAGGAGTTGGAGATGCGCTGGCTGGAACTCGCGGAGGACGCGTGAAGACCCAGTAACAGACCCATCACGGGCCGGTCCTCCCTTGGGAACAGGGGAGCGACCGGCCCTATGTGCTAGTGCACAGGGTGATAGAAAAGGGCGCCGGTACCTGCCTGAGACCGGCCAGAGAACGACCTGAAAACGACCAGGCGAGCAGAACACATCAGTGAAGACGGGGGGAGCGCTGATGACTCAGCCGCCCAATCAGCCGCCGCAAGGCGGATTCGGAGCACCACAGGATCCCGAGCAGCCTCCGGCCCAGCCGCCGCAGCCTCCGGCCGGCGCCCCACAGCCTCCGGCCCAGCCGCCGGCCGGTGCCCCGCAGACGCCGCCGGCCCCGCAGCCCGGATACGGCTACCCCCAGCAGCCCGGCCCGTACGGCCAGCCCCCGCAGGGCGGCCCCTACGGCTACCCGCAGCAGCCGGGCCCGTACGGTCAGCCCGCGCAGCAGCCCGGTCCCTACGGTCAGCCCCAGCAGCCCGGCCCCTACGGCCAGCAGCCGGGTCCGTACGGCCAGCAGCCGCAGTACGGGTACCCGCAGCAGCAGCCCCAGTTCCCCGGTGGCCCGGCGGCCCCGGGCGGCGGTGGCGGCAACTTCTTCAAGAGCAAGGCCGGGATCATCACGGCCGCCGCGGTGGCCGTCGTCGTGATCGCCGGCGGTGTGGTCTGGGCGGTCGTGGGCGGCGGCGGTGACCCGAAGAAGCCGGTCGCCGACAAGAGCCAGGACCCGAAGCCCGCGAGCTCCGCCCCGGTCAACCCGGGTGACGGCTCCGGTGACGGGAACGCCGGCTCGGAGGACCTCAACGCGGGCCGCAAGGCGGGCGAGTCGAAGATCCTCTGGTACAAGACGGCCCCCAAGGCACCCGGTTCCGGCGCGGACGCCCCCGGCATGTGGATCACCGACACGATCGCCGCGAAGGCCGCCTACAACGAGATCGTCGGGTACGACATCGAGGGCGGCCGCCCGAGCTGGCCGACGGTCACGCTGCCGCAGAAGATCTGCGGCGCCACCGCGCAGAAGTCCGACGAGGACAAGGTCGCCGTCGCGTACATGAGCGGCATCACCGACCGCGCCAAGTGCAACACGGTGGAGCAGATCGACCTGAAGACCGGCAAGAAGGACTGGGAGGCGAAGATCTCCGAGGGTGCCCTCTTCGACAGCACCAGCACCGGGATCGAGCTCACCTACGCCGGCAAGACGCTGATGGTCGGCCGGCAGATGTCCGGCGTCGGCCTGAGCGCGGCCGACGGCAAGCAGATCTTCGAGAAGAAGAAGTACGGCGCCGCCTGCTTCCCGTCGGCGTTCGCCGGCGGCGAGCGCCTGCTGGCCGTCTCCTCCTGCGGTGCCTCCACGGACAAGGAGCACGAGGAGATCCAGGAGCTGGATCCGGCCACCGGCAAGACGAAGTGGACCAAGGCGTTCCCCAAGGGCTGGAAGGTCGCCCGCACCTACTCCCTGTCCCCGGTCGTCCTCTACCTGACGAACGAGGACAAGAAGCAGTGGAACATCACCACGCTGAAGGACGGCAGCGGCGCGGTGCGGTCCGAGGTCAAGGTCGACGAGCAGTGGGCGCCCGAGTGCGGCTGGGCCATCCTCGACCGTAATCTCCAGGGCTGCACCGGCGTCGCGGCCGACGCCGACACGCTGTACCTGCCGACCAAGGCCTCCAGCGGCAGTGCCAACGAGGTCGTCGCGATCAGCCTGGACAGCGGCAAGGAGCGCTGGCGCGTGAAGTCGCCGGTGGCCGAGAACATGCTGCCGCTGAAGACGCAGGGCGGCGACCTGATCGCCTACGTCAACGCCTCGTACGACGCCGGGGGCAAGGTCGTCTCCGTCGCGGCGTCGGGCTCGCACACGCCGAAGACGCTGCTGCAGAACCCGGCGGGCACCGCCGAGATCGAGAGCGGCTTCTACTCCAAGGCGATCGACTACGTCGACGGACGCTTCTACATCTCCACGACGCGTCTGTCCGGCAACATCAAGGGCCAGGAGAAGCTGATGCTGGCGTACGGCAACTAGCCACCGTCCCGCTGTCAGTTACCGCCCACTGCTCCGCCGTCCGCTCCTCCTTCCCGCATCACGAGGTACACACGTCATGACCCAGCCGCCCCAGCCGCCGAACGAGCCGCCGCAGGACGGTTCCGGCACGCCGCAGGATCCCCCGCCGGTCAGCTTCGGCAAGCCCGCGGAGCCCCCGGCCCCGGGCTTCGGTGCCCCGCAGGAGCCGCCGGCGGGAGGCTTCGGCGCCCCGCAGGAGCCCCCGGCCCAGGGCTTCGGCGCGCCCCAGGACCCGCCGCCCGCAGGGTTCGGCGCGCCCACGCCGCCGCCCGCGCAGCAGCCCGGTTACGGCTACCCGCAGGCACCCCAGACGCCGCCCCCGGGACAGCCGCCGCAGCCCCCGACCATGCCGATGGCGCCGCAGGGCCAGCCCGGCTACGGCCAGCCGCAGGCCCCGGCGCCCCAGTACGGCTACCCGGCCCAGCAGCCCCAGCAGGGCTACGGCTACCCGGGCCAGCAGCCCCAGTACGGCGCGTACCCGCCGCCCGCCACGACGCCCATGCAGACGGCGGGCGCCGGCGTCGGCAAGAAGATCAGCAACCAGATGATGATCATCATCGGTGCCGTCGTCGCGGTCGCCCTGATCGTCGGCGGCGGTGTCTGGTACTCCTCGTCGTCCGGTGACGACACGAACGCCAGCTCCGCGGGACCGACCGGTGGCGGCGGCAAGGGCGGCGGCGACAACAAGGGCGGCTCGGGCGGCGGCCCGATCGGCGGGGAGAGCAAGGAGAAGGCCCCGGCGAACACCAGCGCCCAGGTCCTCTTCCAGCTCCCTCAGCACGAGGTGCCCAAGAATGAGGTCTTCACCGTCAAGGGCTCCTGGCTCACCGACACGACGTACGCCAAGTCGGGGCTCGACGAGATCGTCGGCTACAGCTCCGTCACCGGCAAGAAGTCCTGGGCCCTCCCGATGTCCGGCCAGACGTGCGGCGCCGCCCCCGAGATCACCGAGGACGGCCTGAGCGCCGTCGTCAGCGAGGCCGCCCCGCGCAAGGCCAAGGACTACACGCCGGAGAACTGCACGCAGATCACGGTATTCAACGTCGACACCGGCAAGAAGCTGTGGACGAAGAGCCTCGAGAGCGGCGGTCGTGAGATCGCGTTCAAGGAGCTGTCGATCACCGGCTCCACGCTGGCGGCCGGCGGCGGCTACGACGGCGGCGCGGCCTTCGACCTCAAGACCGGCAAGATCCTCTGGCAGCCGCAGACCGGCTCGTGCAAGGACATGGGCTACCGCGGCGGCGAGCAGCTGGTCGCGGTCCGCAAGTGCGGTGACTTCGGGGACGAGAAGCACCAGGTGCAGCTCCTCGACCCGGCGACGGGCAAGCCGAAGTGGACCTACAAGGTCCCGGCCAATGTGAACGTGATCGCCGTGGTCTCCACCAAGCCGGTCACGTTCGTGATCGCCACCGGTGAGGAGGTCCAGTATTCGGACCTGTTCTCGCTCGACGACAACACCGGGCAGCTCCGCGCCAAGATCTCGCTGGAGAAGGACAAGTACGACTTCGACTGCGACGTCGTCCTGGTCCACGACTGCAAGGGCATCACGGTCGGCAACGACCGGGTCTACATGCCGACCAAGGAGCACCAGGGCAGCGGCATCAGCACGACCAACGAGATCGTGTCGTTCTCGCTGGCGACCGGCAAGCCCACCGGTGACCGCGTCGACGGCGGCGACTACAAGATCTTCCCGGTCCGCATGGACGGCGGGAACATCCTGGCGTACAAGGACGGCCCCTACGACAAGGGCTCCGAGATCGTCACGATCGACCCGAAGACGCTGAAGGAGACGACGCTCCTGGTCACTCCGGCGACGGAAGCCGTGTCCAGCGTCATCAGCGGCATGGTCCCGAGGACGTCCGAGATGCTCTACACCAACGGCCGCCTGATCATGTCGAAGGACCTCATCTCCCACCCGTACTCGGCGGACGACAAGGAGTACGAGGCCGTGGCCTTCGCCACGCAGTAGCTCAGGGGCGGCCGAGCGCCGCTGCGAGCCGTACCCGACGGCCCCGTACCGCTTCCCGGTGCGGGGCCGTCGGCGTAGGTACGCGCTTGCCGGCCGGGAGATACCGGCAGTTCAGGCACTTCTCGTCGTAGGGGAAGCGCTATGGCGGAGGAGCGTGTAGCTTCCCGGGGATGAGGAGGGCGGGGAGTCGGGGGGCTTTCCGGACCGTGGGGGTGTGCGGGGCCTTGTGGGGTCCCGGGGGATGTGGGGGAGGGCTCTATGGCCGTGCGGCTCATGGTGGTCGACGACCACCGACTGCTCGCCGAGGCGCTCGCCTCGGCCCTGAAGCTGCGCGGACACCGGGTCCTCGCGGCGGCCGCGCCCGCCGCGGGAGCGGCCGACCTGGTGATCGCGCGGGTGCCCGAGGTCTGCCTGATCGGTACGGCGACGCCCGCGCAGCCGGGCATCTTCGACCCGATCGTGCGGATCAAGCGGGAGCGCCCGCAGGTGGCGGTGGTCGTCCTCGGGCCGGTGCCGTCACCGCGCGGCATCGCGGCGGCGTTCGCGGCCGGTGCCTCCGGATACGTACGGCACGACGAGCGGATCGAGGGTGTCGAGCGTGCCCTGATGAAGGCGCGGGCGGGCGAGGCGGCCGTGGCGCCGCAGCTCCTCCAAGGGGCCTTCGCCGAGCTGCTCAACCCGGCCGCGCAGCCCGACGACGAGGCGCAGCGGCTGCTGGAAGTGCTGACGCCGCGTGAGGTCGAGGTCCTGGTGCGGGTCGCGGAGGGCGAGGACACCCGGGTCATCGCGGCCGGCATGGGCATCGCGCCGAGCACGGCCCGTACGCATGTGCAGCGGGTCCTGATGAAGCTGGGCGTCGGTTCGCGTCTGGAGGCGGCGGCGCTCGCGGCGCGTACGGGGCTGCTCGACCGGGCGGGGGCGCTGCCGCTCGATGCCGGGCCTGATGGTGTGTAGCGGCTGAGGTTCTTTGTTCGGTTGTGGTGGGTGGACCGGAGAGTCTTCTCGGGCGCCCTCGCCACTTTCTTTAGTGTGCCCACAACTCCCCTTCTGCGTAAGCGTTTGTGCGCGCGATCCCTTGACGGCCCCGTTGCCCCGTGCTTTGTTATGTTTGATTCTGTTGAGTTGTTGGCGGGTGTGGACGAGGAGCAGCACAGGTGAAGAAGACGTCGACCCGGCTCGCCGACGGTCGCGAGCTCATCTACTTCGACTCGCGCGACGACGTCGTACGGGACGCGGTGGACCGGCGCCCCCTGGACCCCGTCGCCAGCTCCACCCAGATACGCCGCGACCCCCTGCTCGGCGACGCGGTCGCCGTCGCCTCCCACCGGCAGGCCCGCACCTACCACCCCCCGGCCGACGAATGCCCCCTGTGCCCGTCCGAGGGGGACCGGCTCAGCGAGATCCCCGACTCCTCGTACGACGTCGCCGTGTTCGAGAACCGCTTCCCCTCGCTCGCCGGGGACGCGGGCCGCTGCGAGGTCGTCTGCTTCACGTCCGACCACGAGGCGTCCTTCGCCGACCTGACCGAGGAACAGGCCGGACTCGTCCTGGAGGCCTGGACCGACCGCACCGCCGAGATGGCCCAACTCCCGTCCGTGGAACAGGTCTTCTGCTTCGAGAACCGCGGCGCCGAGATCGGCGTCACCCTCGGCCACCCGCACGGCCAGATCTACGGCTACCCCTTCACCACCCCCCGCACCGCCCTCATGCTGCGCTCGCTCGCCGAGTACAAGGAGCGCACCGGCGGCCGCAACCTGTTCGACGACGTCCTCGCCGAGGAGCGCACCGGCGAGCGGGTCGTCATCGAGGGCGACCACTGGGTGGCCTTCGTCCCGTACGCGGCGCACTGGCCGTACGAGGTGCACCTCTACCCGAAGCGCCGGGTGCCCGATCTGCTCGCGCTCGACGACGCGGCGCGCACAGAGTTTCCCCAGGTGTATCTGGAACTGTTGAGGCGCTTCGACCGGATCTTCGGTGCGGGTGAGCCGCCGACGCCGTACATCTCCGCCTGGCACCAGGCGCCGTTCGGCACACTCGACGCGTGCGGCGGGATCGACGGGGTGCGACGCCACGACTTCGCGCTGCACCTCGAGCTTTTCACCATCCGCCGCACTTCCGGCAAGCTGAAGTTCCTCGCGGGTTCCGAATCCGGCATGAGTGTGTTCATCAACGACGTGCCGCCGGAAACCGCGGCCCAGCGACTGCGAGAGGTAGCGAGTTCATGAGCGGGAAGTACCTGGTCACGGGTGGTGCGGGCTATGTCGGCAGCGTGGTCGCCCAGCATCTCCTGGAGGCCGGCCACCGGGTGACCGTCCTCGACAACCTCTCGACCGGGTTCCGCGCGGGAGTCCCGGCGGGCGCCGAGTTCATCGAGGGCGACATCCGGGACGCCGCCAAGTGGCTGGACTCCTCGTACGACGCCGTCCTGCACTTCGCCGCCTTCTCGCAGGTCGGCGAGTCCGTCGTGAAGCCCGAGAAGTACTGGGAGAACAACGTCGGCGGCACGATGGCGCTGCTCGGCGCGATGCGCGACGCGGACGTCCGCACGCTCGTCTTCTCGTC
Source organism: Streptomyces sp. NPDC046821 (assembly GCF_040645335.1). Lineage (NCBI taxonomy): Bacteria > Bacillati > Actinomycetota > Actinomycetes > Kitasatosporales > Streptomycetaceae > Streptomyces > Streptomyces sp. NPDC046821. The sequence goes on from NZ_JBEYYB010000007.1 coordinate 382,475, forward strand.
CACCGCGGCGACGTACGGGGAGCCCGTGAGCTCGCCCATCACCGAGTCCGACCCCACCGCCCCCACCTCCCCGTACGGCGCCACGAAGCTCGCCGTCGACCACATGATCACCGGCGAGGCGGCCGCCCACGGCCTGGCCGCCGTGTCGCTGCGCTACTTCAACGTGGCCGGTGCGTACGGCAGTTGCGGCGAGCGCCACGACCCCGAGTCCCACCTCATCCCGCTCGTCCTCCAGGTCGCCCAGGGCCGCCGCGACGCGATCTCCGTCTACGGCGACGACTACCCGACGCCCGACGGCACCTGCGTCCGCGACTACATCCACGTCGCCGACCTCGCCGAGGCCCACCTCCTCGCCCTCGGCGCCGCGACCACGGGTGAGCACCTGATCTGCAACCTCGGCAACGGCAACGGTTTCTCCGTCCGCGAGGTCATCGAGACCGTCCGCCAGGTCACCGGCCACCCGATCCCCGAGGCCGCCGCACCGCGCCGCGGCGGCGACCCGGCCGTCCTCGTCGCCTCCGCCCAGGTCGCGCGCGAGCGCCTCGGCTGGAACCCGTCCCGCGCGGACCTCGCGGGCATCGTCGCCGACGCCTGGGCCTTCGCCCAGGCCCGCCAGGAGGGGTGACTCATGTCCGTCGCCGCGCAGTTCAGCGATCTGTACGGATACGAGCCCGAGGGGGTCTGGGCCGCGCCCGGCCGCGTCAACCTCATCGGCGAGTACACCGACTTCAACGAGGGCTTCGTGATGCCGCTCGCGCTGCCGCACACCGCCGTGGCCGCCGTTGCGCGGCGCACCGACGGCGTGCTGCGGCTGCACTCCGCGGACATCGACGCCCCGGTCGCCGAACTGCGCGCCGACGGGCTCGCCCCGCTCTCCGCGTTCGGGCAGGGCGGCTGGGCCGCGTACCTCGCGGGCGTGGTGTGGGCGCTGCGCGAGGCCGGGCACGCGATCACCGGCGCCGACGTGCACCTCGCGTCGACGGTGCCGACCGGCGCGGGCCTCTCCTCGTCGGCCGCCCTTGAGGTCGTCATGGCGTTCGCGCTCAACGACCTCTTCCAACTCGGCCTGAGCGGGCCGGAGTTGGCGCGTATCGCACAGCGCGCCGAGAACGACTTCGTGCGCGTGCCCTGCGGGATCATGGATCAGATGGCGTCGGCGTGCGCCACCGAAGGGCACGCCCTGCACCTGGACTGCCGCGACCTGTCCGTCCGCCAGGTCCCGTTCGACCTCGCGGCCCACGGCCTGCAACTCCTCGTCGTCGACACCCGCGTCAAGCACGAGCTGGGCGACGGCGCGTACGCGGAACGCCGCGCGGGCTGCGAGGCGGGCGCGCGAGCACTCGGCGTCTCGCATCTGCGCGACGTGTCTTACGCCGAACTGGACGACGCTCTGGCCCTGTTGGCCGGACGCACCGACGAGCGGATCGTGCGCTACGTCCGCCACGTCGTCGGCGACGACCACCGTGTGGAGCGGGTCATCGCGCTTCTCGACGCGGGTGACGTACGGGCGATCGGCCCGGTCCTGACCGAGGGCCACGTCTCGCTCCGTGACGACCTGCGGATCTCGTGCGCGGAGCTGGATCTCGCCGTGGAGACCGCGAACGCGGCGGGGGCGCTCGGGGCGCGGATGACGGGCGGCGGTTTCGGCGGCTCGGCGGTCGTCCTGGTGGCGGAGACGGACGCGGACGCGGTGACGAAGGCGGTGACGGAGGCGTTCGCGGAGGCGGGCTTCACGGCGCCACGCGTGTTCCCGGCGATTCCGTCACCGGGGGCGCGACGGCTGGTCTGAGCTCAGGTGAGCCTCTTGGTCAGGGTGAATTCCTTGATGCCGGGCGGGTAGTCGGGGATGACGCAGACGAGGTCGTAGCCGTGCTGGCGGTAGAAGCCGGGGGCCTGGAAGTCCCACGTCTCGACGCGGGCGCCGTGGCAGGCGCGGTCGTCGTGGGCGATGCGTTCCGCCTCGGCGAGGAGGCGGGAGCCGAGGCCCTTCGTGCGGTGGCGGTCGTCGACCCAGAGCAGGTTCACATGGAGCCAGGTCGCCCACGTGTGGGCGTCGAGGCCGCCGGCGATCTCCCCGTACTCGTCCAACGCCCATACCTGGAGCGGTACTTCACGGTCCTCGGGGGTTCCGCGCAGCGCCCTGAGCTCGGGCGACGCCGCGGTGTTGGTGTCGCGCAGCCGGGCATGAAGAAGATCGCGCCGCTGTTTGTCGACTTCTGTCTCAATACGAAACATACGCCTCACCATAAACGCGAGGACAAGCCAGTTCTGCAAATTCCCTTCCGCTCCCGGCCCACAGCCCTACTCTGATGGGCAGCATCGGTGGGGGCCGGTGCTGATCAGGGGTGATACGGCCGGGAACGACGCCCGGAGTGGGGGTGGCGGTGCCGGCACGGCGGCGGCCGTGCGACCGCGCCGACCCGCCGCTCCGAGCGTCGTCACCCGCGCCGGCCCCGGCGCCGGGGAGTCCCCGCTCCGTGAGGAGCCCGGGGAAGGGGGTTGAACACGTGGTCCGGATCCGAGTGCTGGTCGTCGACGACCACCGCATCTTCGCCGAGTCGCTCGCCGCGGCCCTCGCCGCCGAGCCCGACGTGGACGTGTCCGCGGCCGGCAGCGGCCCCGCCGCACTGCGCTGCCTGGACCGCGCGGCGGCGGAGGGGCGCCGGTTCGACGTCCTGCTCGTCGACGCCGACCTGGGCGCGGCCCTGCACGGCCCGCGCCCGGCGGCCGTCGTCCCCGACGCGGGGCCCGGCCAGGACGGCGGCCCGGTCGACGGGATCTCGCTGGTGGCGGGAGTGCGGTCGGCCCTGCCCGACGTACGGACCGTGGTGCTCGCGGAGAAGGACGACCCGCGCCGCGCGGCCCTCGCGCTCCAGGCGGGGGCCTCCGGCTGGGTGGCCAAGGACTGTTCGCTGTCGCGGCTGCTCACCGTCATCCGGGGCGTGCTGCGCGACGAGACGCATCTGCCGCCCGCGCTGCTCACGGCCGTCCTGCGCGAGCTGACCGCCGCCCGCAAGCACCGCACCGAGTCCGAGCGCCTGGTGGAGTCGCTGACGCCGCGCGAGCGCGAGGTGCTGCGCTGCATGGTGGCGGGCCTCGGCCGCAAGGCCGTCGCCGAGCGCCTGTTCCTGTCCCCGCACACGGTCCGTACGCACATGCAGAACGTCCTGGGGAAGCTGGGCGTCCACTCCACGCTGGCGGCGGTGGCGCTCGCCCGGCGTGCGGGAGTCGGCCCGGCTGATCTGGAGGCCGCGAGCTGAAGTACCGGGTGAGCTTTTCGGGCGGGTGCGGGTTTCGTCGTGGCTGGTTGCGCAGTTCCCCGCGCCCCTGAAGGCGAACGGCTTCGCCGCCCAGCCTTCATCGGGGCGTCAGACGAACACATCGAGGGAGAAGTGCGTGCAGCTCAAGATCCGGCCCCGATCGAGCGCCGGGTGGACCATGTCCGTTTTCGGGGTGCTGGCCGCTGTCATGGGGATCGTGGGGCTCACGGCGCCGGACGCGCTGATCGGGGTCATGGGGTTCGCCGCAGCGCCCGATGGAGGGCGGCCCGAGGGGGACCACACGCTCGTCTTTCTGACCGCGTCGTCGATGGCCGCGCTCAACATGGGTGTCTACTACGTGCTGGCCGCGGCCGGCGACTGGACGGCCTTCTTCCGTTGGACGGTCCCGTTCAGGCTGCTGACCTGCACCGTCTTCACGCTCGCGGTCCTCGGCGAGCGAGCCCCGACGGGGTTCATCGGAGTGGGCCTGTGGGAGGGCGCGGGCGCCGTGGCGACAGCGTTGGCCCTGCGTGTGGACAGGCGCAGGTCCACCGGGAGCGCGGGCGCGGCAACCGCCCCCGCCTGACCCGCGGAGCGTGCGTCAGCCGGGGATGTTGTCGAACGGGGCGGTCAACTGCCGTAGCAGATTGGCCAGTTCGCCACGCTGGCCGTGCGACAGCTCTACGAGGATGGCGCGCTCCTGGTCGAGGAGGCCCGCGAGTGCCTGGTCGGCGCGGTCCTGTCCCTCGGTGGTCAGGCGCACCAGGACGCCCCGCCGGTCGCTCGGGTCGGGCAGGCGCTCGACGAGGCCCTTCTTGGCGAGCCGGTCGATCCGGTTGGTCATCGTGCCGGACGTGACGAGAGTCTGGGTGAGGAGCTGCCCGGGGGAGAGCTGATAGGGGGCGCCGGCTCGGCGCAGCGACGTCAGTACGTCGAACTCCCACGGCTCGAGCTGGTGCTCGGCGAATGCCAGGCGCCGGGCCCGGTCCAGGTGGCGCGCCAGCCTGCTGACCCGACTGAGCACCTCCAGGGGCTCCACGTCGAGGTCAGGGCGCTCTCTCCGCCATGCTGCGACCAGACGGTCGACCTCATCCTCCATGGCGATCAGTCTAGTTGTTCGCTCGACATGAAGTCTCTTGAATACAACTATCTTGACATCGAGATAATCCTGGGAGCACCCTGGGCGCCATGAGCGCACCCGTCTGGGACCCGCAGCAGTACCTCCGCCACGCCGATCACCGTACGCGTCCCTTCCTCGACCTTCTCGCCCGTGTCCAGGGAGAACCGGCCCGGATCGCCGACCTCGGCTGCGGGGCGGGCAACGTGACCGCGCTGCTCGCCCGGCGGTTTCCCGAGGCCCGGATCACGGGCTACGACAATTCGCCGCAGATGCTTGAGCGGGCCGCCGCGTACGCCTCTGATCGGCTCGACTTCGTCCTTGCCGATGCGGGTACGTGGACGCCCGGCGAGACCTTCGACCTGATCATTTCCAACGCGTTGCTCCAGTGGGTGCCGGGTCATATGGACCGGTTCCCCGACTGGGTCGGAGCCGTTGCCTCCGGCGGGACATTCGCGTTTCAGGTGCCGGGGAACTTCGAGGCGCCCAGTCATGTGCTGATGCGGGAGCTGGCGGGGTCGGCGCGGTGGCGGGAGCGGGTGGGGGGTGTGCTGCGTCATGGGGACGCGGTCGCCTCGCCGGCGCGGTATCTGGAGCGGCTCGCTGCGCTTGGCTGTGACGTCGATGCGTGGGAGACGACGTATCTGCATGTGCTGGAGGGGTCTGACCCGGTGCTGGACTGGGTGAAGGGGACGGGGCTGCGGCCCGTCCTGACCGCGCTTGCCGGGGACCCGGCGGGGCGGGAGGAGTTCGTCGCGGAGTACGCGGGGCTGCTGCGCGAGGCGTACCCGGCGACGGAACATGGCACCGTTTTCCCGTTCCGGCGGATCTTTGTGGTGGCGAGGCGTTCGGCTGCGGGCTGAGTGTGGCTGGTCGCGCCCCGCGGCGGAGCCGCTAATGACACAGCCCCGCGCCCCTGAAGGCGAGCGGCTTCGCCGCTCAGCCTTCATCGGGGAAATGCGGCACGCAGTGCCTGCATTTCAGGGGCGCGGGGAACTGCGCGACCAGCCCCCACCAACCCGCACCCGAAAGCGTCAACGCTTCCGGTGCCCTATCAGCCGAGGCCGAGCCTCCAACCCATCAAGCCCATGCCACGCAAGATTCACCAGATGCGCCGCAACCTCCGCCTTCTCAGGCCGTCGCGCATCCAGCCACCACTGGCCGGTGAGGGCCACCATTCCCACCAGAGCCTGCGCATACAACGGCGCCAGCTTCGGGTCGAAGCCCCGCGTCTTGAACTCGCCCGCGAGAATGTCCTCGACCTGCGTCGCGATGTCCGAGATGAGCGACGCGAACGAGCCCGTGGACTGCGGGATGGGCGAGTCGCGGACCAGGATGCGGAAGCCGTCCGTGTACTCCTCGATGTAGTCGAGGAGCGCGAACGCCGCCTGTTCGCACAGCTCACGCGGATGCCCGGCCGTCAGGGAGCCGGTCACCATGTCGAGGAGCTGGCGCATCTCCCGGTCCACCACAACGGCGTACAGGCCCTCCTTGCCGCCGAAGTGCTCGTACACCACCGGCTTGGAGACCCCGGCCTTCGCCGCGATCTCCTCCACCGACGTGGCCTCGAAGCCCTTCTCCGCGAAGAGGGTGCGGCCGATCTCCAGGAGCTGTTGGCGGCGCTCCGCACCGGTCATCCGGGTACGGCGCGCGCGCCGCGGTTTCTCGTTGCCGGCGGGGGTCGCAGTGCTCGGGTCGGTCGCCACGCGTTCCATCATGCCGCGTCAGCGGCTTGCGGCCGGCGGCGGGAGGCGATCCGCTCCTTCGACGGCCAGCGCACGTCGCTCGCCCAGCCCAGCTGCTCGAACCAGCGGATGAGCCGCGCCGAGGAGTCCACCTGGCCGCGCATCACGCCGTGCCGGGCCGACGTCGGGTCCGCGTGGTGCAGGTTGTGCCACGACTCACCGCAGGACAGGACGGCCAGCCACCACACGTTGCCCGAGCGGTCCCGCGACTTGAACGGGCGCTTGCCCACCGCGTGGCAGATGGAGTTGATCGACCACGTGACGTGGTGGAGGAGCGCTACGCGTACCAGCGAGCCCCAGAAGAAGGCCGTGAAGGCGCCCCACCAGGACATCGTCACCAGACCGCCGATCAGCGGAGGCAGCGCAAGCGACAGGATCGTCCAGTAGACGAACTGGCGGGAGATCGCCCTTATGGCCGGATCCTTCACCAGGTCCGGCGCGTACTTCTCCTGCGGCGTCTGTTCCTCGTCGAACATCCAGCCGATGTGCGCCCACCACAGGCCCTTCATCAGCGCTGGCAGCGTCTCGCCGAAGCGCCACGGCGAGTGCGGGTCACCCTCCGCGTCGGAGAACTTGTGGTGCTTGCGGTGGTCGGCCACCCAGCGCACGATCGGCCCCTCGACCGCCATCGAGCCCATGATCGCCAGCGCGATCCGCAGCGGGCGCTTCGCCTTGAAGGAGCCGTGCGTGAAGTACCGGTGGAAGCCGATCGTGATGCCGTGGCAGCCCAGGTAGTAGAAGAACACGAGCAGGCCGAGGTCGAGCCAGCTCACACCCCAGCCCCAGGCCAGCGGCACCGCCGCGACCAGCGCCAGGAACGGGACGGTGATGAAGAGCAGGAGCGCGAGCTGCTCCACCGAACGCTTCTGTTCACCGCCGAGGGTGGCGGACGGCAGCGCCGCGCCGGACGGGTCGGCCGACGACGCCTCGGGGGCCTCGTCGATCAGGTGGGGGCTTGGAGTCATGGGGCGTCCCCTGTGGGGTCGAGGGTCGAGAACGGGGATGTGGTGCTGGGAAAAACACTTACTACGGGTCCGTAACTTACGGCGTCGTAAGTATGGCAGCGAGCGGACGAGCGGCAAGAGGCCCGCAAAACGGCCCCTAGGGGTGGACACCTATCCTGGGGAACGGTCGGACAGCGCGGTCCGCTCTGTTATCACCATCCGGGATTTCCCCTGGGCCCGCCCGGGGATCACCCGGGACCATGACCCGGACCCGGGGTTTCCCTCCCAGACGTGCTTCACCACTGCAAGGAGCCGCACCTGTGAGCAGTGCCGACGACCGGAGCCGTGAGGCCACCTCCAGCGCCGAGCTGCGCGCCGACATCCGCCGACTCGGCGATCTCCTCGGCGAGACACTCGTACGCCAGGAGGGACCCGAGCTCCTCGAACTGGTCGAGAAGGTCCGCAGCCTCACCCGTGAGGACGGCGAGGCCGCCGCCCGCCTCCTCGGCGACACCGAGCTGGAGACCGCGGCCAAGCTGGTCCGCGCCTTCTCCACGTACTTCCATCTGGCGAACGTGACCGAGCAGGTCCACCGCGGCCGTGAGCTGCGCGCCCGCCGCGCCGCCGAGGGCGGCCTCCTCGCCCGTACGGCCGACCGGCTCAAGGACGCGGACCCCGACCACCTGCGCGAGACCGTCCAGCACCTGAACGTACGGCCGGTCTTCACCGCGCACCCGACGGAGGCCGCCCGGCGCTCCGTCCTGAACAAGCTGCGCCGCGTCGCCGAACTCCTCGAGACCCCCGTCATCGAGGCCGACCGCCGCCGCTACGACACCCGCCTCGCCGAGAACATCGACCTCGTGTGGCAGACGGACGAACTGCGCGTCGTACGCCCCGAGCCCACCGACGAGGCGCGGAACGCGATCTACTACCTCGACGAGCTGCACGCCGGAGCCGTCGGCGACGTCCTCGAAGACCTCACCGCCGAGCTCCAGCGCGTCGGCGTCACCCTCCCCGACGCCACACGGCCGCTCACCTTCGGCACCTGGATCGGCGGCGACCGCGACGGCAACCCGAACGTGACCCCGCAGGTCACCTGGGACGTCCTGATCCTCCAGCACGAGCACGGCATCAACGACGCCCTGGAACTCGTCGACGAACTGCGCGGCTTCCTGTCGAACTCGGTCCGCTACAGCGGCGCCACCGACGAACTCCTCGCCTCCCTCCAGAGCGACCTGGACCGGCTCCCGGAGATCAGCCCCCGCTATAAGCGCCTCAACTCCGAGGAGCCCTACCGGCTCAAGGCCACCTGCATCCGGCAGAAGCTGGAGAACACCAAGCTGCGCCTCGCCAAGGGCACCGCCCACGAGGAAGGCCGCGACTACCTCGGCACCGGCGAACTCCTCCACGACCTCACGCTCGTCCAGAACTCGCTGCGCGCGCACCGCGGCGGCCTGTTCGCCGAAGGCCGGATGAACCGCATCATCCGCACCCTCGCCGCGTTCGGCCTCCAGCTCGCCACCATGGACGTACGCGAGCACGCCGACGCCCACCACCACGCCCTCGGCCAGCTCTTCGACCGGCTCGGCGAGGAGTCCTGGCGCTACGCCGACATGCCCCGTGAGTACCGCCAGAAGCTCCTCGCCAAGGAACTCAGGTCCCGCAGGCCGCTCGCCCCCTCGCCCGCGCCCCTCGACGCCGCCGGCGAGAAGACCCTCGGCGTCTTCCACACCGTCCGCCGCGCCCTCGACGTGTTCGGGCCCGAGGTCATCGAGTCGTACATCATCTCGATGTGCCAGGGCGCCGACGACGTGTTCGCCGCGGCCGTCCTCGCCCGCGAGGCCGGACTCATCGACCTGCACGGCGGCTGGGCCAAGATCGGCATCGTGCCGCTCCTGGAGACCACCGACGAGCTGCGTGCCGCCGACGTCATCCTCGACGAGATGCTCGCCGACCCCTCCTACCGGCGCCTGGTCGCCCTGCGCGGCGACGTCCAGGAGGTCATGCTCGGCTACTCGGACTCCTCCAAGTTCGGCGGCATCACCACCTCGCAGTGGGAGATCCACCGCGCCCAGCGCCGGCTGCGCGACGTCGCCCACCGGTACGGGGTGCGGCTGCGCCTCTTCCACGGCCGCGGCGGCACCGTCGGCCGCGGCGGCGGCCCCTCGCACGACGCGATCCTCGCGCAGCCGTGGGGCACCCTCGAAGGCGAGATCAAGGTCACCGAGCAGGGCGAGGTCATCTCCGACAAGTACCTCGTGCCGTCCCTGGCCCGCGAGAACCTCGAACTCACCGTCGCCGCCACGCTCCAGGCGTCCGCCCTGCACACCGCGCCCCGCCAGTCCGACGAGGCGCTCGCGCGCTGGGACGCCGCGATGGACGTCGTCTCGGACGCCGCGCACGCCGCGTACCGCAAGCTGGTCGAGGACCCGGACCTGCCGTCCTACTTCCTGGCGTCGACGCCGGTCGACCAGCTCGCCGACCTGCACCTGGGCTCCCGGCCCTCGCGCCGCCCCGGCTCGGGCGTCTCGCTCGACGGGCTGCGCGCCATCCCGTGGGTGTTCGGCTGGACGCAGTCCCGGCAGATCGTGCCCGGCTGGTTCGGCGTCGGCTCCGGTCTGAAGGCGCTGCGCGAGGCCGGGCTCGACAGCGTGCTCGACGAGATGAGCGAGCAGTGGCACTTCTTCCGGAACTTCCTCTCGAACGTCGAGATGACGCTCGCGAAGACGGACCTGAGGATCGCCCGGCACTACGTCGACACGCTCGTGCCCGACGAGCTCAAGCATGTGTTCGCCGACATCGAGGCGGAGCATGAGCTGACCGTGCGGGAGGTGCTGCGCATCACGGGTGGGGAGGAACTGCTTGATACGCAGCCGGTGTTGCAGCAGACGTTCGCTATTCGGGACGCTTATCTTGACCCGATTTCTTATCTGCAGGTTGCTCTGTTGAAGCGTCAGCGGGATGCTGCCGCGGTGGGGGCGGAGGCGGATCCGTTGCTGGGGCGGGCGTTGCTGCTGACGGTGAACGGGGTTGCGGCGGGGCTGCGTAACACGGGCTGATGCCCGGGGTGGAATGGGTGGGCGCCCTTGTTGTCGGCGCCCTGCGCGTGGGCTGTGCCCACCCGTTCCGCCCTGCGGAACGCCTGCCCACAGCGGTCAGTTACGAGATGAGCGCGGCGAAGGCGGCGGTGAGTAGGGCTACTCCCGCTGCTGCTGTGGCCCAGGCCCATCGCCTCAGGCGTAGTCCTCCTGCGATCAGCACGGAGGCCAGCAACAGCGCTCCCCCCAACGGCACCCACGCGTGGAAGAAGCCCGGCGCTCCCGTGCGGATGGCCTCGGGGGTGCCCGGCTTCAGGACCACCGGGACCCGTACGCCTCGTTTTTCCGCGAACGAGCGGGTGATGACCACCTTGGCGCGGGCGTGTGAGCCGGGGGACAGCGGGGCGTACGCGCCCGTGCAGGTCCGGTCGGCGCAGGCGGCGACCGTCAGCGTGCCGCGTTCATGGCCGTCGGCGAACAGTACGTACCGCGCCGACGACCAGGACATCCAGGCGCCCGCGAGCAGGATCAGCAGGGCCGCGGCCGCCATCACGACCCGGCGCGTGTTCGACAGCATGGCGGCGATCCTTGGCCATGGCCCTGCCGAGCGTCAACCGGCGCCCCACGCCGGCTCAGGAGTTGTACGCGCTCTGCGCCCGCTCCAGACCCTCCGTGACCAGGCACTCCACCGAGTCCGCCGCACGGTCCACCAGGTAGTCCAGTTCCTTGCGCTCCGTGGACGAGAAGTCCTTGAGCACGAAGTCCGCGACCTGCATCCGGCCCGGCGGACGCCCGATGCCGAACCGCACCCGGTGGTAGTCCGGCCCCATCGACTTGGTGATCGACTTCAGGCCGTTGTGCCCGTTGTCGCCGCCGCCCAGCTTCAGCCGCATCGTCCCGTAGTCGATGTCCAGCTCGTCATGGATCGCCACGATGTTGGCGACCGGCACCTTGTAGAAGTCCCGCAGACCCGTGACCGGACCGCCCGACACGTTCATGAACGACATCGGCTTCGCCACGATCACCCGGCGGTTCTGCGGACCCGGCGAACCGATCCGCCCCTCCAGGACCTGCGCCTGCGCCTTCCCGGCCCGCTTGAACTTGCCGCCGATCCGCTCCGCCAGCAGGTCGGCCACCATGAAGCCCACGTTGTGCCGGTTCATCGCGTACTCGGGCCCGGGGTTGCCGAGACCCACGATGAGCCAGGGGGCAGTGGCATCGGTCGTCATCGGGACCGCGTCTCCTCTACATAGGGCAATGAAAAACGGGGTGGCGGGCCGCAGTGGCCCGCCACCCCGTCAAGCAGAGCGTACGGCTCAGGCCTCGGCGCCCTCGGCCTCGGCCTCGGCGGCGGGCTCCTCGGCCTGGGCGGCCAGGATCTGGATGACGACGGCCTCGGCGTCGGTCACCAGGGTGGTGCCGGCCGGAAGCTTGACGTCCTTCGCGTGGATCGAGTTGCCGGCCTCCAGGCCCGCGATCGACACGGTGACGGAGGTCGGGATGTGCGTGGCCTCGGCCTCGACGGAGAGCGTGTTCAGCACGTTCTCGACGAGGAAGCTGCCCGGGGCCAGGTCGCCCTCGGTCTCGACGGGAAGCTCGACCGTGACCTTCTCGCCCTTCTTGACGAGGAGCAGGTCGACGTGGACCAGGAAGCCCTTGATGGCGTCACGCTGGACGGCCTTCGGGATCGCCAGCTCGTGCTTGCCGTCGATGTCCAGGGACAGCAGGACGTTCGGCGTACGCAGGGCGAGCAGCAGCTCGTGGCCCGGCAGCGTCACGTGGACCGGCTCGGAGCCGTGACCGTAGATGACACCGGGAACCAGGCCGTCACGGCGGACGGAGCGGGCGGCACCCTTGCCGAACTGGGTACGGACGGATGCGGCGAGCTTGACCTCGGACATGTGCACTCCTCGTAGAAATCGATGGGGAAGGTGGTCACCCGGCCACGAACGGGCCTGCTACGAAGAGCGCGTCGATAACGGACCGCCGCCACCATCTCCGTACGGAAATGAGAGCGGCCTCCCTCGCCGAGCAACTCGAAGAGTCTACCCGGCGGGGAGGCCGCCCCAGAAATCGATCATCGGAACCGGCGCACGGTCACGCCTGCCCCGAGTTCGAGGTCTCTTACTGCTCCTCGAAGAGGCTCGTCACCGAACCGTCCTCGAAGACCTCACGCACCGCGCGCGCGATCGTCGGCGCGATCGACAGCACCGTGATCTTGTCCAGCTCCAGCTCACCCGGCGTCGGCAGCGTGTCCGTGAACACGAACTCGCTCACCTTCGAGTTCTTCAGCCGGTCCGCGGCCGGACCCGAAAGCACACCGTGCGTCGCCGTCACGATGACGTCCTCCGCACCGTGCGCGAACAGCGCGTCCGCGGCGGCGACGATCGTGCCGCCCGTGTCGATCATGTCGTCGACCAGGACGCAGACGCGGCCCTTCACGTCACCGACCACCTCGTGGACGGTGACCTGGTTCGCGACGTCCTTGTCACGGCGCTTGTGGACGATCGCCAGCGGCGCGCCGAGGCGGTCGCACCAGCGGTCCGCGACCCGCACACGGCCGGCGTCCGGAGACACCACCGTGAGCTTGCTGCGGTCGACCTTCGCGCCCACGTAGTCCGCCAGGATCGGCAGCGCGAACAGGTGGTCCACCGGGCCGTCGAAGAAGCCCTGGATCTGGTCCGTGTGCAGATCGACCGTCAGGATGCGGTCGGCACCGGCCGTCTTCATCAGGTCCGCCACCAGGCGCGCCGAGATCGGTTCACGTCCGCGGTGCTTCTTGTCCTGCCGCGCGTAACCGTAGAACGGCACGATCACCGTGATGGAGCGGGCCGACGCGCGCTTCAGCGCGTCGATCATGATGAGCTGCTCCATGATCCACTTGTTGATCGGAGCCGTGTGGCTCTGGATCAGAAAGCAGTCGGCGCCGCGAGCGGACTCCTGGTAGCGGACGTAGATCTCGCCGTTGGCGAAATCGAAGGCCTTGGTCGGAACGATCCCGACACCGAGCTGGTGAGCGACCTCCTCGGCAAGCTCGGGGTGGGCGCGGCCGGAGAAGAGCATCAGCTTCTTCTCGCCGGTCGTCTTGATCCCGGTCACAGCACTTGTCTCCTCAGACGAGTCTTTCCGCCGCTGCGCCCGCTTGTCCCATTACCAGCGAGGCAGCCGAATCTTGTGCATCTATCACGGTACGCCGTGTCGCACGTACCTGTTTCCGGTCAGCCTTCACTTTCCGGATTCCGGGCGGCCTCCTCGGCCGCCCTCGCGGCCGCGCTCCCCGGACGCTTCCGGGCCACCCAACCCGCGATATTCCGCTGCTGGCCTCGGGCCACGGCCAGCGAACCGGCCGGTACGTCCTTCGTGATCACGGACCCCGCGGCGGTGTAAGCACCGTCGCCGATCGTGACAGGAGCCACAAACATGTTGTCCGAACCCGTCTTGCAGTGCGACCCGACGACGGAGTGGTGCTTGGCCTCACCGTCGTAGTTCACGAACACGCTGGCCGCGCCGATGTTGCTGAAGTCACCGATCGTCGCGTCACCCACGTACGACAGGTGCGGCACCTTCGTGCCCTCACCGATCGTCGCGTTCTTCGTCTCGACGTACGTACCGATCTTGGACTTCACACCGAGGCGCGTGCCGGGACGCAGATACGCGAACGGGCCCACCGACGCGCCCTCGCCCACCTCGGCGCCGTCCGCCACCGTGTTGTCCACACGGGCGCCCGCGTGCACCTTCGTGTCCTTCAGGCGCGAGTTCGGGCCCACCTCGGAGCCCTCGCCCAGGTGCGTCGAGCCGAGCAGCTGCGTGGCCGGGTGCACGAGCGCGTCCCGGTCGAAGGTCACCGTCACGTCGATCCACGTCGACGCCGGGTCGATCACCGTCACACCGGCGAGCATCGCCCGCTCCAGGAGCCGGTCGTTCAGCGTCCGGCGGGCCTCCGACAGCTGCACACGGTTGTTGATGCCGGCGATCTCGCGGTGATCCGCGGCGACGGACGCGCCGACCCGGTGCCCCGCCTCACGCAGGATCCCGAGGACGTCCGTCAGGTACTCCTCGCCCTGGCTGTTGTCCGTACGCACCTTGCCCAGCGCGTCCACGAGCAGCTGACCGTCGAACGCGAACACACCCGAGTTGATCTCCCGGATCGCGCGCTGCGCCTCGCTCGCGTCCTTGTGCTCGACGATCGCCGTGACGGCGCCCGTGGCCTCGTCCCGCACGATGCGGCCGTAACCCGTCGCGTCCGGCACCTCGGCCGTCAGCACGGTCACCGCGTTGCCGTCGGCGGAGTGCGTCGCCGACAGCTCCCGCAGCGTCTCGCCGGTCAGCAGCGGAGTGTCACCACACACCACGATCACGGTCCCGTCGACCCGGCCACCGAGCTCCTCGAGCCCCATGCGGACCGCGTGCCCGGTGCCGTTCTGCTGCTCCTGCACGGCGGTACGGGTCTCGGGGTCGATCGCGGCGAGGTGCTCACGGACCCGCTCACGCTCGTGACCCACGACGACGACGAGGTTCTCCGGCTCCAACTCCCGTGCGGCGGCGAGCACATGCCCGACGAGCGACCTGCCACTGATCTCGTGCAGAACTTTGGGAGTGGCCGACTTCATACGGGTGCCCTCACCCGCTGCAAGAACGACGACGGCGGTGGGGCGTGTGGCGCTCACGGGTGTGCCCTTCGGCTTCGGATGCTGTGCGGGGGTGGACATCCGCAGGATACCGGGGCGTTGTGGGCCGGAAATAAGAGCGGGGCCTCGGCCGTGCGGCCGGGCCCCGCGTACGCCAGCTCCCCCATCAGGATTCGAACCTGAACAGACGGTACCAAAAACCGCAGTGCTGCCTGATTACACCATGGGGGAATAATCTCGGGCGAACCGGACATTCGGTCAGGTCGCCGAGGTGGCACCCAACACTATGCCGTACCAGGCGCCTTCCATGCGACGGTACAGCTCGGCGCTTCGACGGACGTAGATGACCAGACAGCCGTGGTAGCCGACGCCGGTGTTCTTCCGGACGGTTCGAGGGTTGTGCTTCTTGACCGTGGCCTTGCTGAACGCGGAAGCGTCCACGCCGACAACTTCCGCCCAGTGCGCCTCCGCCGCGGCTATGTCTGCCGACTCGTGGATGCTGACGCGCAGCGTCAGGCGGTCGGGGGTGACGCCGAGCAGTTCGAGCCAGCTCATGAAGAGTCGAATCACGTCGGGGTCGCTGTTGATGAACTGAAGGGCTTCGGAGCGGCGATGTGGCTTGCTCTTGGTGCCCTCGGCCCAATAGAGAGCGACGCCCGTCAAGAAGAGCTCCCGCTCGGAGAGTGCCCCGACGGCTGCTGTGGCAGTGCGCTTCGTCTCCCTGCGCTCGTTCTCCTGAGTCGCGCGCAGCTGGGCGAGGCCCGCGTTCATGCGGGCCCGCTGCTCTTCGGGTGTGCAGCGCGGCTCCGGCTTCGGCAGGTCCCTCACCCAGAGTGAGACCGAACTCTTCGAGCAGCCCAGTTCGGCCTTGATCTCGTTGTATGTCCGCCCCAGCCGTCGCAGCTCTCGTGCGCGATCTCGTAGATGCGTTTTTGCGTTGGGGCGCTTCGTTCCTGTGCTCTGCGTCATGGGCACAGGTTCGTTCGGGATGGGCTTGGGTGCGTCGTATTTGTATATGGACCAACAGTTCGGGGGATACCCGCTGGTTTCGCTTCTGTTCGAACGCGGGGTGTGTGAGAGGCGCGCGGTGGAAACTCGCCGGAAATCGGGTGGGGTGCGCCCGTAGGCTGGAAGTCATGACCACGACGGGGGAGATGCACCGGGCGGCCGGGGGGCCGTGGTGGTGGGGGCGGTGGCGTAGTGCCGGGCTCGATGTCGGGCTGGCGGTCGCGTCGGCTGTTGAGTGTGGGTTCGAGGGGGTCGGGTTCGCTCGTGATGCCGGGGTTCCGGTGGGGGTGGGGGTCGGTTTCGGGGTGATCTCCGGGGCCGTGCTGCTGTTCCGGCGGCGGTGGCCCATTGCTGTGGTGCTCGTCGGTGTTGCCGTTACGCCGGCGCAGATGGGGGTGCTGCTCGGGGTCGTCGGGCTTTATACGCTCGCCGCCTCTGAGATGCCTCGGCGGATCATCGGTGCGCTTGCCGGGATGTCTTTTCTCGGGACGTTGATCGTCGCTGTCGTGCGGGCTCAGCAGAACATGGGGCGCGGGGATCTGACTCGGGTCGGGGACTGGTTTGTTCCGTTCGTCGGGGTCACTACGTCGTTGGGGCTTACGGCTCCGCCCCTGTTGCTCGGGCTTTACGTCGGTGCGCGGCGGCGGCTCATGGAGAGCTTGCGGGAGCGGAACGATTCGCTGGAGCGGGAGCTTCAGTTGCTGGCCGAGCGAGCTGAGGAGCGGGCCGAGTGGGCTCGGGGCGAGGAGCGGACCCGGATCGCTCGCGAGATGCATGACGTTGTCGCGCATCGGGTCTCGCTGATGGTCGTTCATGCTGCCGCGTTGCAGGCCGTTGCCCGTAAGGATCCTGAGAAGGCCGTGAAGAACGCGGCGTTGGTGGGGGATATGGGGCGGCAGGCGCTTACTGAGTTGCGGGAGATGTTGGGGGTGTTGCGGGCCGGTGGGGGGCCGGGGGTGGGGGCTGGTTCTGTTGCGCCGCCGCTCGCTGCCGTGGGGGCTGTTGCTGCTGCTGCCGCTTCTGCTGTTTCTCGGGCGGTCGATGATGAGGACGGGCCCTGTCTGGGGGATCTTGATGAGCTTGTCGGGCAGTCTCGGGCTGCCGGGATGGCCGTTGAGCTTGTTGTGCAGGGGGATGCCCGGGGTTATGGCGCTGCCGTTGAGCAGACCGCTTATCGCGTTGTTCAGGAAGCGTTGACCAACGTCCACAAGCACGCTGCCGGGGCGAAGACCTATGTGCGGTTGGCCCATCGGGTGTCCGAGATCGCCATGCAGGTCGAGAACGAGGCTCCTCCGGAGGGTGCGGAGGCGGGGGTTGGGGCTCGGTTGCCCAGTGGGGGGAATGGGCTGGTGGGGATGAAGGAGCGGGTTGTGGGGCTGGGGGGTGTGTTTGTGTGCGGGCCCACCGATGCCGGGGGGTATCGGGTTTCGGCTGTTTTGCCGGCCGCTTGAACGTCTTGTCTGGCGCTCTGGCGCTGCCTGATTTCGGGTGCGGGGCCGCGCCGGGATGTACGTGCTCGCTGTTCTAGCGGTTGGCGTACCCGGGCTTATGGCACCTGCGTGTGGTGCTGGTGGCTCCGCGCGCACATCCCGCCACGGCCCCTCCTGTTTCGTACGCGGCCGCCGGCCCGGTGGGGCCTGTCTCGGGTGCGTTCCGTCTCGTACTCGGCTGGGGGCCGGTTTTTTTACGGTGCTGCCAGGCGCGTTGGCTGGGTGCCTGTGATCAGGGTTTCCAGGGCCTGGTCGATGCCTGCGCCCAGGTACCAGTCGCCGCTGTGGTCCAGGGCGTAGACCCTGCCTTCCGCGTCGATGGCCAGGAGCGCTTCCGAGCCGGATTCCGCGCCCAGTGGGGCGACCTCGGTGTCCAGGGCTCGGCCCAGGTCTCCGAGGGTGCGGGCCATGTGGAGGCCGTGCAGGGGGTCCAGGTGGGGCTGGGTCGGGGCTATCTGGCGGCCGGGGCCCTGGGGCGTGAGGTGGAGGCCGCCGAATTCGGCCCAGGCCTCCACCGCTGCCGGGAAGACGGCGTGGCGGTGGCCGGCCGGGGAGGTGTGGGTGCGGAGGGCGTCGGCCCAGAATTCGGCCTGCTTGATGTCCCAGCGGCCGGGCTGCCAGCCGGCGGCGCGCAGCGCGGCGTCGACGGGAGCGGTGAAGCGGTTGCGGTCGGCGGTCATGCTCAGTGGCCTCGTCTTTGGTCTGCTGCTGCCTGCGGTCGTGCGTCCTGCTGCGTCGTCAGTCGGTGTCCGTCTCCGGGTCGACCACGTGGACGCCGAAGTGCGCGGTGAGCGCGGCGCAGGCGCGGCAGGGGCGGGCGAAGCCGCCGTGCAGGGGGTCGCCGTCCTCGCGGATGCGCCGCGTCGTGAGTTTCGCGTGCTTGAGGGTCTTGCGGGCTTCGCCGTTGGTCATCGGTTTGCGTCTGGCACGCTTCGAACGTTCTTCCTCGGCGGCCGCCAGGTGACGGGAGATGAGGATCGTCTCCGCGCAGCGTCCTGTGAAGCGGTCGCGCTGCGCGCTGGTGAGCGCGTCGAGGAAGTCCTGGACGAGCGGGTGCAGGGCGGGGGCCTGCTCGCCGCGGGCCGCGGTACTGGTCAGCGTGGTGCCGCGGACGGAGAGCGCGGCGGCGACTGTCGGCAGGATGCCGTCACGGCGCTGACGCAGCGTGGGGGCCGGCTTGTCCTCGGTGCTGCTCCAGCCGACGCGGGGGTCGCCGGAGGCGCCGTCGGCGGCGGGACGGTTCCCGGTGCCGGGCTTCGTGGCCCCCGCGACGGCTGTGTCGGATGACGGTGCGGTGCTGCTCTGCATGTGCTTGCTTCCCCTCTGCAATCCCCCGGGTTGCAGGCACAGACTGCCAAATGGGGCCCGTGCTGCGGAAGCTGGGGCGGGGCGACACGCGGGAGCGTGGGCTCATCGTCACGGTGGGGTGACTGCTGGTCATGGAACCGGAGGGCCGGTGACCGCTGTCTTACTACCGCATAGGCTGTCGCTATCCGCGATCCATAACAGTGCCGCAGGGGGCAACCGCCATGACGACAGGTCGGCTAGGGCTGGGGGCACCGCCCAGCCGCCAGGCTGGGGGACAAGCCGCGCCGCCGAACGCGGCCTACGCCGGGCAGGTCGTGCACTTCCCGGACCCGGTCCGCGCGGCGCGCCATCCCAGAGGTGTACGGATCGACGGGAACGGCTTCCCGGACTTCTCCGCGTATGCGCGTGCCGCGACCGAGATCGCCGATCCTCCTGAGGGCTTCGGCGTTGACGAGCTGCGGCTCACGGATTACGTGTCCGCCAACGCCGCGATGGCCGCCGCCGGGCACGAGCTGTGGGACACGATCGTGCCCGTCGCGACGCCGCACGGCTGGACCTGGCACCACGTGCCGGGGAGCCGGCGCATGGAGCTGGTGCCGGTCGAGGTGAAGGCTCTGCTGCGTCATCACGGCGGACTCGCCACTGCCGCGGTGGACCACCGCAAGCGCGGCACGCGCCCGTTGCAGGAGACGCGGCCCGCCCACTTCGGGCTGCCGAAGTCGTCCGTCGCCGTGACGGAGCAGCAGGTTCTCGGTGCCGAGGAGGATCTGGGGTACCGGCTGCCCGGCGCGTACCGGGCGTTCCTCAAGGCCGCGGGCGGGTGTGCCCCTGTGGGGGCGGCGCTCGACGCCGAGTTGGGGCTGCTGATCGACCAGCCGTTCTTCACGGTGCGCGACGAAGCCGCGGTCAACGACCTGGTGTACGTCAACAAGTGTCTGCGCGATCACCTGACCAAGGACTATCTGGGCGTCGGGTTCGTGCAGGGCGGCATTCTCGCCGTGAAGGTCAAGGGTGAGCGGATCGGTTCCGTGTGGTTCTGCGCGTACGACGACGCGCGGGACAACGGGGACACCGCCGGGTGGTCCGTCGCCGAGCGGGTGGAGCGTCTGCTGCTGCCCTGCGGTGACGACTTCGACGCGTTCCTCGCCCGGCTCGCGGGCAATCCGCCGGAGCTGGAGACGGTGGCGAACCTGATGGTGGACGGCGGCTTCGCGCGCGCCGTCGACCCTGCCGTGCCGGCCGCTTCGGCTGCTTCGACTGTCCCGGACGAAGGGTGAGTGTCCGATGGTGACGTTCGCGCAGGCGCAGGAGCGCGCCGAAGAGTGGATCAACGGGGATGTGCCTGGCTACCAGCACCGTGAGGTGCGGGTGCGGGAGTTCGAGCTGGGGTTCGTGGTGTGGGCCGAGGACCGCGAGGGCGGTCCGGTGTCCGACGGCGGGCGCCAGCGGCTCGTCATCGCGCGCGACAGCGGTGACGCCACGCTGTGGCCGGGACTGCCGGTGGGTGAGGTGATCCGGCGGTACGAGGAGGAGTACGGGCAGCCTGCCGCCTCGCCGGCGCCGGCGGAGGCTCCGCCCGAGCGGGTTGATCTCAATCAGACGTCCTTCCTGTTGAGCCCGCCTGAGTGGCTCCAGGAGGCGGCGGACAAGCTGGGGATTCCGGACCGTAGGGGGGAGAGCGCCCCGACGGGGGCTGCTGCTTCTGGGGCGGCTTCGTCTGCTGCGGCTTCGGCTTCTTCGGGTTCGTTTTCTTCGGGTTCGGCTTCTTCGGAGGCTTCTTCTCCGGAGGTCGTGGCGGCTTCTGGCGGTGGCGGTGACAGTGGGGCTGCTCCGTGGCCCGCTTCGCCCGCTGCTCCTGTCGGGGCCACCCCGTGGGCCGGTACGGACACCAACGCCGGTGAGGAAGAGGACCGTTCGGTCCAGCTGCCCGCGACCGTGTTCGCGCCTCCGCTGGCCGACAGCGGCCCGCCCGTCACGCCGCCCGAGGCCAAGACCGCGCTGATGTCGGGCGGCAGTCAGCTTCCGAGTACGGCTGTTGCTCCGGCCATAAAGCCGGCCACGCCTCAGACTCCGCCGACCGGCGCGCAGCCGACGCCTCTGCCCGGTGTTCCGCAGACTCCGCCGCCGGGTGCGCCGGACGCGTACGGGTATCCGCAGGGTCCCGGTACGCCTCCGCCGCCGGCCGGTGCCGATGTGCCGCCGGTGCCGGGTGCACCCGATGCGTACGGGTACCCGCAGGGGCCGGGTACTCCGGCTTCCGGTGTCAACGTGCCGCCGGTGCCCGGGAGTTCGGGGGCCGGCGTGCCGGGGACTCCGGCGCAGGGTGTGCCGGCCGCCGCCGGGCTGGACGCTTCCGGGCGGCCGCTCGCCCCCGGTGCCGGGGACATCGCCGACGCCGCGACCAGCAAGGCGCAGGGTCCGCCGCGCGGTGCTTCGCGCGGGGGCGGTTCGACGACTCCGCCGCCGCCCGGCGCGCCCGGTACTCCCGGTGCGCGGCCTCCGGCTCCCGGCGCTCCCGGTGCTCCGGCCGGTGGTTACGTGGCGACGCAGCTCGTCTCGCAGCTCCCCGACGGGCCTGACGTCCCGCCCGCGCCGGGTGCCACGCCGCCCGGCGGTGTGCACCACGCCGCGACCATGCTCGCGCCCGGCACCATGGGTGGCCCTGGTGCGCCCAAGCCGCCCGGCGCGCCCGGGACTCCGGGGGCGCCTCAGCCTCCCGGTCCGCCCGGAGCGCCTGGTGCGGGTGCGCCGATGCCGCCGGGTGCGCCCGGTACGCCGCAGCCTCCCGGTCCGCCTGGGGCTCCTGGTACGCCGCCCGGTGGTGTGCACGCGGCCGCGACGATGCTGGCCGGTCCGGGCCAGGTCGGTCCCGGTACGCCGCCTCCGCCGGCGGCACCCGGCGCGCCCGGTATGCCTGGGGCTCCCGGCGCACCCGGTGCGCCCGGCACCCCGCCCGGTGGTGTGCACGCCGCCGCGACCATGCTCGCCGGGCCCGGACAGGTCGGTCCCGGTATGCCGCCGCCCCCGCCGCCGCAGGCGCCCGGCGGTATGCCGATGCCGCCGCCCATGCCCGGTCAGCAGGTTCCGGGCGGGCCGCCCCCCGCCGCGTACGGGTATCCGCAGCCCACCGGTCAGCCGACCGTCGGGCCCGGGTACCAGGCTGTGCTGCGTTACCGCGCGCCCGACGGGTCCGAGCAGCAGCTCATCCGCCGCTCGGCGCCCGGTACTCCGCACCCCGAGTGGCAGATCTTCCACGAGCTGCGCGGCATGAACATCCCGCCGGACCAGGTTCTGGAGCTGCACACGGAGCTGGAGTCCTGCGAGCTGCCGGGTGCGTACTGCGCCCGCATGATCCGTGAGCAGTGGCCGCAGGCCCGGATCACGTCCATCGCCCCGTACGGCCGCGACCATGCCTCGCGTCAGCAGGGTATGCAGCAACTCATTGCGCACCAGGGCGAGTTGCACCAGGTCGCCGACGGGCCGGCGCGGCTCGCGCCGGTACGGGCTCCGCTGCCGCCCGCCCAGCCCATGCCGCCGGTTCCGCCGGAGGCGATCGGGCAGGAGCTGGCCGCGGCCTTCGGGCCCGGTGTGTACCGGTTCGACCAGCGGTCCGTGTCCCGGCAGGGCGTGCCGGACATCGTGGCGCACACCCTCGTCGTCGCGGGTCTGCCCGCCGACTTCGGGCCGTTCTTCTGGGCGCAGGCCCAGCCGGGCCGCCCGGTGCCGACGCTCGCCGAGCTGGCGCAGGAGCGGGGGGTGCAGCCCGCGTCGGATGCGGGGTCGTACCTCGTGATGGGCAGCGACTTCGGGCGTGCCGTCTGTGTCCAGTACGGCACGGCGAACATCGTGACCGTGCCGGTCGAGGCCGGGCCGGGTGGCGCTCCCGTGCCGCCGCAGTTCGTGAACACGGGGCTGCCCGAGTTCGCGCGCAGCCTGGCCGTGCTCGGCAGGATGTGGCCGCTGCGGTTCGGGCTCAACCAGGAGCAGGCGGGCCGCTGGACCGTCGACTTCCAGGCGCAGCTGGCCGCCGTCGACCCGGCGGCACTCGCGTCGCCGGAGGGCTGGTGGTCGGTGCTGCTCGAGCAGATGTGGGACGGGCTGCTGTAACGCGTACGTGAGCACGGAGAGGGGCGTGCGGCCGTATCGGTCGCGCGCCTCTTTTCCGGCGGGCGCCGCTGGTTGTGGAGGTGCCGTGTGACGTCGCTCGCGGATGGGTAACCGATTCCGGCTTTCGGCAGAATTTGACGCATCCTTGTCGGGAGGTTGGGCGGAGTGTCGCGTTATGAGCACTTCGGACCGACGTCATCGACGTGATCGACGTGATTTGACGCGTGCCGGGCCGGAGAGCCGGAATCCAGAGGGGAATTCAGGATGAGTAGCGGTGCATCGGTGTCGCCCCAGGGCTTCGTGTTGGGACGGGGCCGCGGCTACCACCCCGAGCAGGTGGACGCCAAGGCCGCCGAGCTGTTCCGGGACCGCGACGACGCCCATGAGCGCGCCGCCCTGCTGGCCGCCCAGGTGGCGGACCTCGAGGCCGAGGCGGAGCGCCTGCGGCTGGCCGTCGGGGGGCTCGCCCCGCAGGAGTACGAGTCCCTGACTCCGCGCGCCCGCGCGCTCTTCGCCCTCGTGCAGGACGAGGTCGAGGCGGTGGGGACTGGTGCGGCGGATGCCGTCCGGCGGATCGGGGAGGACGGGGACGCGGCGGCGCAGGCCGTACGTGACGCTGCGCGCGCCGACGCCGACGCCGTACTGGCCGCGGCGGAGAAGGCCGCCGACGAGCGGGTGGGCGCGGACACGGCCACGGCGGACGGGATCCGTGCGACGGCGCGTGACGTTGCCTCGGAGCAGCGGTCGGATGCGCTGGCCGGGCTCTACGCCATGAGGAAGCGGACGGCTGCGACGCTCGCCGGCCAGGAGAAGGACCACGCCGAGCGGCGGGCCGAGGCCGAGCGGGAGATGGACGCGCGCGAGGCCGCGGCGGACGCGCGCGACGCGGAACGCACGGAGCAGGCCGAGGGGCGTCTCTCGGAGGCGCGGCGCACGTACGCCGACACGGAGGAAGCCGCCCGCCACGGCCAGGAGGACGCGGAGGCGGGCGCGGCGGACCTCCTCGCGGAGGCGAACCGCCACGAGGAGCGCGTCAACCGCGAAACGGAACGCATCCTGCGCGAACACGCCGAACAGAGCGATGAGCTCCGCGCCCACATGGAACACGTCCGCAGCACACTGGCCGCGCTGACGGGGCGGTCTATTACGGGCGAGGAGTAGGGGAGTAGGAGTCTTAGGGGGCTCGCTCGGTTACGGGGGATTCGTCGGGGGCCGGTCGGTTACGGGGGAGTCCGTTGGGGGTGCGTTCCTGGTGGAGCGCCGCCGGTGCTGGGGGCTGAACCGGCGGGTGGTCTGACGGCTTGCCGGGGCAGTCGTCGCCGGCGGGATGGCGGGGGCGCTTCGTGCGGAGTCGGGCCGGCGGCTTCGCGGCGCTCGCGGCGCGCGGTCTCGCGGGCAGCACTCCGTAGGCGCTCAGGGCATGGCCCTGCGGCGGCGGCTTCCGCCCTCAACCAACTCGTGCCCTCAACTCGCGCCCTCGCCACGCGGCCCTCACCCTCGCGGCGTCGTGGCCCCGTCCTCCCGCGGGCGTGACCCCGTAGCGTCCGGTTCCGGCGCCGGTTCCTGGTCGAGTGCCGGGAAGCGGCGTGGGGCCAAGGTCAGGAGGATGATCAGGGCGAGGGCTGCCGCGCCCGCCGCGCCTACGTAGACCGCGTCCACCGCCGTTGCCACCGCGTGGCGCAGGCGGTCCGGGTCTGCGATCGACGTCGGGTTCTCCAGGGCCTTCGCCACCGCGTCCAGTGAGCCCGCGCCGCCCAAGCGCCGCGCCAGGACCGTGTTGGCCACCGCTCCGAACAGGGCCGCGCCCAGTGTCTGGCCGATCTGGCGGCAGAACAGGACCGAGGCCGTCGTCGTGCCGCGTTCCGCCCAGCCCACCGTCGACTGGACCCCGACGATCAGCGGGAGTTGGAAGAGGCCGAGTGCCGCGCCCAGCGCCAGCATGATCAGCGCGGGCTGCCACGCGGCGCCCGGGTAGGGGAGGAGCGGGAAGGCCAGGAGGATCAGGACGGCCGCCGTGATGCCTACCACCGCCGTGTTGCGGAAGCCTATTCGGCGGTAGACGTGCTGGCTCATCGCCGCCGAGACCGGCCAGCTCAGCGTCATCGCGGACAGGACGAAGCCCGCCGCCATCGGAGCGAGGCCCAGGACGGCCTGCGCGTACGTCGGGACGAACACCGTCGGCGCCACCATCAGGAGGCCCAGCGCGCCGAGTGCGAGGTTCACCGCCGCGATCGTGCGGCGGCGCCAGACCCAGCCCGGGATGATCGGTTCGGCGGCGCGCCGCTCGACGGCGACCACGACCCCGATGAGCGCAATTCCCGTACCGAACAAGGCGATTGACGGCGTCGACAGCCAGTCCCACGCGACGCCGCCCTGGACCAGGGCCGTCAGCAGGACGCCGCCGCACGCGAACACGGCGAGTGCGCCGGCCCAGTCGATGGGGGCGCGCGGGCCCTTCTCCCGTACGGGCTCGTGGAGTTGGCGGGCGACGAGCCAGAGGGCGAGGGCGCCGACGGGGAGGTTGATGAGGAAGATCCAGCGCCAGCCCGCGCCGGAGGCGAGCAGGCCGCCGAGTGCGGGGCCCGCGACGGACGAGGTCGCCCACACCGTGGAGAGCCTGGCCTGTATGCGGGGGCGCTCCTTGAGCGGGTAGAGGTCGGCGGCCAGCGTCTGGACCGTGCCCTGGATGGCGCCGCCGCCCAGGCCCTGGACGACGCGGAACGCGATGAGCGCGCCCATGTTCCAGGAGGCCGCGCACAGCGTCGAGCCGAGGAGGAAGAGGACGGTGCCGCCGATGAGTACGGGCTTGCGGCCGAACGTGTCGGACAGCTTGCCGTAGACCGGCAGGGTGACGGTGACGGCGAGCAGGTAGCCGGAGAAGAGCCAGGAGAAGACGGAGAAGCCGCCGAGGTCGCCGACGATCTGCGGGACGGCGGTGGAGACGATGGTGGAGTCGAGGGCCACCACTGCCATGGAGAGCATCAGGGCGGCGACCACTGCGCCCCGCCGCCGGTTCGCGTTCGCTCCTGTGCCCGTACTCGTACTCGCTTGCGATGCCGCCCCGCCCACCGGATTCCTTCCCCCTGCATCTATCTCACCCTCGACACCTTCTCACTTGCACCTGCCGCAGCGGCAGGGTGCAGAGTGACTGCGCCCAGAGGTGGACCAACCCCTAGACCCCACTCCACCGGCGGGTGGACCTCCCCTAGGGGGACCTCCGTATCAGGGATCGGGGGCGGTTCGTACTCGTGGAGGACGAGAGGGGAGGGGGGTTCTTCCTACCGTCGAGGGGTGGGGTTTTCCCCCGGGAAAGACGGCGACTTCCACCAGCGCGCCAGGGGCCCCGCGTCACCAGACTCTGACGTACACCGCATCCGCTCACTCAGACTCGTTCAGGAAGAGGAGACGTACCGTGACAACGGCTGTGACCATTCCCCGGCACGGAGGTACTGGAGGGCAGGCGGCCGTTGCCGCGCGGGCGCGGCAGGTCGTCAAGGCCTACGGCTCGGGCGAGACGCGCGTCGTCGCCCTCGACCAGGTCGACGTGGACATCGCCCGCGGTGAGTTCACCGCGATCATGGGCCCCTCGGGGTCCGGCAAGTCCACGCTCATGCACTGCCTGGCCGGGCTCGACAACGTGACGTCCGGGCAGATCTACCTGGACGACACCGAGATCACCGGCCTCAAGGACAAGAAGCTCACGCGGCTGCGCCGGGACCGGATCGGCTTCGTCTTCCAGGCGTTCAACCTGCTGCCGACGCTGAACGCCCTGGAGAACATCACGCTCCCCATGGACATCGCGGGCCGCAAGCCGGACAAGGAGTGGCTGGAGCGCGTCGTACGGACGGTCGGCCTCGCGGAGCGCCTGAAGCACCGGCCCACCGAGCTGTCCGGCGGCCAGCAGCAGCGCGTCGCAGTGGCCCGCGCCCTCGCCGCCCGGCCGGAGATCATCTTCGGCGACGAGCCGACCGGCAACCTGGACTCGCGCGCCGGCGCCGAGATCCTCGGCTTCCTGCGGCAGTCCGTCGACGAGCTGGGCCAGACCATCGTGATGGTCACCCACGACCCGGTCGCCGCGTCGTACGCGGACCGGGTGCTCTACCTCGCGGACGGCCGCATCGTCGACGAGATGCTCCGCCCCACGGCCGAGTCCGTCCTCGACCGCATGAAGGACTTCGACGCGCGGGGCCGCACGTCATGAGTGCGCGTACGGGTGCCCGGACGACTTCCCGGGTGAGTGGCAACACCATGTTGAAGACCTCCCTGCGCAACTTCTTCGCGCACAAGGGGCGTATGGCGCTCTCCGCCGTCGCCGTGCTGCTGTCGGTGGCGTTCGTGTGCGGCACGCTCGTCTTCACGGACACGATGGACACGACGTTCGACAAGCTCTTCGCGGCGACGTCGTCGGACGTGACTGTCAGTCCGAAGGACGCGCAGGCCGAGAACAGCGACACCGGGCGGCCCGAGTCGATGCCGGCCTCCGCCGTCGCCCGGGTCGCGCGGGCCGAGGGCGTCAAGTCGGCCGAGGGCGCGGTCAGTTCGATGGACGTGACCGTCGTGAACGCGGCCGACAAGAACATGGGGTCCGAGAACGGCGCCCCCACTATCGCGGGCAACTGGACCCGTAACGACCTGCGGTCCATGAAGATCAGCTCGGGTCACGCCCCGCGCGGGCCCACCGAGGTCATGGTCGACTCCAACACCGCCGACAAGCACCACCTGAAGCTCGGCGACGAGCTGCGCACCATCGCGGCCACCGGTGACTTCAGAGCGCGGATCGTCGGCATCGCCTCCTTCACAGTGACCAATCCGGGGGCGGCCGTCGTCTTCTTCGACACGGCCACCGCGCAGCGTGAACTCCTGGGCAGCGCAGGGCAGTTCACGCAGATCAACGTCACAGCCGACGCCGGTGTCAGTGACGCCCAGCTCAAGAAGAACGTCGCGGCGTCCCTCGACGGGCCGTACAAGTTCCAGACGCAGAAGGAGACGGCGGACGCCAACCGCAAGGACGTCGGCTCCTTCATGGACGTCATCAAGTACGCCATGCTCGGCTTCGCCGGGATCGCGTTCCTCGTCGGCATCTTCCTGATCATCAATACGTTCTCGATGCTGGTCGCCCAGCGCACCCGCGAGATCGGCCTGATGCGGGCGATCGGGTCGAGCCGTAAGCAGGTCAACCGGTCGGTGCTTGTGGAGGCGCTGCTGCTCGGTGTCGTCGGGTCGGTCGTCGGGGTCGGCGCGGGCGTGGGGCTCGCCGTCGGTCTGATGAAGCTGATGTCGTCCATGGGCATGGACCTGTCCACGGACGACCTGACGATCCGGTGGACGACGCCGGTGACCGGGCTGCTTCTCGGCATCGTCGTGACCGTCCTCGCCGCGTACGTACCGGCCCGCCGCGCGGGCAAGGTGTCGCCGATGGCCGCGCTCAGGGACGCGGGCACCCCCGCCGACGTCAAGGCGGGACTGGTGCGTGGCCTGATCGGGATCGTCCTCACGGCGGGCGGCGGCTTCGCGCTCTACACGGCGACGCAGGCGGCGAAGGCGAGCGAGGGGTCCCTGTGGCTGGGCGTCGGCATCGTCGCCACGCTCGTCGGGTTCGTGGTGGTCGGGCCGCTGCTCGCGGGGGGCGTGGTCCGCGTGATCAGCGTCGTACTGCTGCGGATGTTCGGCCCTGTCGGCCGCATGGCGGAGCGGAACGCGCTGCGCAACCCGCGCCGCACCGGCGCCACCGGCGCGGCCCTGATGATCGGCCTCGCGCTCGTGGCCTGCCTGTCCGTCGTCGGCTCCTCGATGGTCGCCTCGGCCACGAGCGAGCTCGACAAGTCGGTCGGCGCCGACTTCATCGTCCAGGGGCAGAACGGCCTGAAGCCCCAGGCCGCCGAGGCCCTGAAGGAGGCGCCGTACGTCTCCCGCGTCACCGAGGTCAAGTTCGTGAAGGCGACGCTGACCACGCCGGGCGGAGTGAAGGAGGAGGAGGGCCTGGTCGCCGCGACCCCGTCGTACGCGCAGGACCTGCGGCGCGAGACGACCGCCGGTGAGCTGTCGGCGGCGTACGGGAAGGACGCGATGTCGGTCGGCTCGGCGTTCGCCGGGAAGAACCACCTCAAGGTCGGCGACACGATGAGCGTCGCCTTCGACCACGGCCGCACGGCCCGCCTGCGGATCGCGGCGATCACCTCGGACGACACCACGTTCGACAAGGGCGCGATGTACGTGAACCTCGCGACCGCCGAACGGTACGTGCCGGCGGACCGGCTGCCGCTGAACGGGATGATGTTCGCCAAGGCGCAGCCCGGCAAGGCCGACCAGGCGTACAAGGCGCTGAAGTCCGCGGTCGCCGCCGACCCGACGGTCCACGTCAAGGACCAGACCGACTACAAGAAGACCCTCAGGGACCAGATCGGCCAGCTCCTCAACATGATCTACGGGCTGCTCGCCCTCGCGATCATCGTGGCGATCCTGGGCGTCGTGAACACGCTGGCCCTGTCGGTCGTCGAGCGGACCCGCGAGATCGGCCTGATGCGTGCCATCGGCCTCTCCCGCCGCCAGCTGCGCCGCATGATCCGCCTGGAGTCGGTGGTCATCGCCCTCTTCGGCGCGCTCCTGGGCCTCGGCCTCGGCATGGGCTGGGGCGCGACGGCCCAGAAACTCCTCGCCCTGGAGGGCCTGGACGTCCTCCAGATCCCCTGGACGACCATCCTCACGGTCTTCGCCGGCTCGGCCTTCGTGGGCCTGTTCGCAGCCTTGATCCCGGCGTTCCGGGCGGGGCGGATGAATGTGCTGGGGGCGATCGCTACGGAGTAGGCCGGGGGTGAACGGGGACGGCGGCCCCGGAGCGTCGAGCACGGACGCTCCGAGGCCGCCGTGCGTGCGGGCGACGGGCTGCCGCACGTCAGCGGGACCGCGGAAGATCCGCACGCGGGTGTCCGTGGCGCGTCGTAGTCTGGAAGCCCCCCGGCCCGTTCGACGTGTCGGGCGCATCGCGTTGCCCACTCTCCGGGATGGAAGACCTTCATGAGCCTGCACGGTCTGCTGGACGCCGTCGTACGAGACTCCGCGCTCGCCGAAGCGGTGAAGGCCGCCGGTGACGGGAACCGCCCGCACGTGGACCTGGTCGGACCGCCCGCCGCGCGGCCCTTCGCCGTGGCGGGCCTCGCGCGGGAGACCGGCCGGACCGTGCTCGCCGTGACGGCGACCGGGCGTGAGGCCGAGGACCTGGCCGCCGCCCTGCGCTCGCTGCTCCCGCCGGACGGCGTCGTCGAGTACCCCTCCTGGGAGACGCTGCCGCACGAGCGGCTCTCCCCGCGCTCCGACACCGTGGGCCGCCGCCTCGCCGTCCTGCGCCGCCTCGCCCACCCCCGCAGCGACGACCCCGAGACCGGCCCGGTCTCCGTCGTCGTCGCGCCCGTCAGGTCGGTGCTCCAGCCGCAGGTCAAGGGGCTCGGCGACCTGGAGCCCGTGGCGCTGCGCACCGGGCAGAGCGCCGACCTGAACGAGACGGTCGAAGCGCTCGCGGCGGCCGCGTACGCCCGGGTCGAACTCGTCGAGAAGCGCGGCGAGTTCGCCGTGCGCGGCGGCATCCTCGACGTCTTCCCGCCGACCGAGGAGCACCCGCTCCGCGTCGAGTTCTGGGGCGACGACGTCGAGGAGATCCGCTACTTCAAGGTCGCGGACCAGAGGTCCCTCGAGGTCGCCGAGCACGGCCTGTGGGCGCCGCCCTGCCGCGAGCTCCTGCTCACCGATTCCGTACGCGAGCGGGCCGCCGCCCTCGCCGAGGAGCACCCTGAGCTGGGCGAACTCCTCGGCAAGATCGCGGAGGGCATCGCCGTAGAAGGCATGGAATCCCTCGCTCCTGTCCTCGTCGACGACATGGAGCTGCTGCTCGACGTCCTGCCCGAGGGCTCCATGGCGGTCGTCTGCGACCCGGAGCGGGTGCGCACGCGCGCCTCCGACCTCGTCGCCACGTCGCAGGAGTTCCTCCAGGCGTCGTGGGCGGCGACCGCGGGCGGCGGTGAGGCCCCGATCGACGTGGACGCGGCGTCCCTGTGGTCCATCGCCGACGTCCGGGACCGGGCGCGCGAGCTGGACATGATGTGGTGGTCGGTCTCGCCTTTCGCGGCTGACGAAGAGCTTGGGTCGGACACCCTGAAGCTCGGGATGCACGCCCCCGAGTCGTACCGGGGCGACACCGCGCGGGCGCTCGCCGACACCAAGGGCTGGCTGTCCGACGGCTGGCGCACGGTCTACGTCACCGAGGCGCACGGCCCCGCCACCCGCACCGTCGAGGTGCTCGGCGGCGAGGGCATCGCGGCCCGCCTCGACCAGCAGCTGACCGAGCTGACCCCGTCGGTCGTGCAGGTCTCCTGCGGCTCCATCGACTACGGCTTCGTGGACCCTGCCCTCAGGCTCGCGGTCCTCACCGAGACCGACCTGACCGGCCAGAAGGCCGCCGGCAAGGACGGCCAGCGGATGCCGGCCCGCCGCCGCAAGACCATCGACCCGCTCACCCTCGAATCCGGCGACTACATCGTCCACGAGCAGCACGGCGTGGGCCGCTACATCGAGATGGTCCAGCGCGTGGTGCAGGGCGCCACCCGCGAGTACCTCGTCGTCGAGTACGCCCCCGCCAAGCGCGGCCAGCCCGGCGACCGCCTCTACATCCCCACCGACCAGCTGGAGCAGATCACCAAGTACGTCGGCGGCGAGGCCCCGACCCTGCACCGGCTCGGCGGCGCCGACTGGACCAAGACGAAGGCGCGCGCCAAGAAGGCCGTCAAGGAGATCGCCGCCGACCTCATCAAGCTGTACTCGGCGCGCATGGCGGCCCCCGGCCACTCCTTCGGCCCGGACACCCCCTGGCAGCGCGAGCTGGAGGACGCGTTCCCGTACGCGGAGACCCCCGACCAGCTCACGACGATCGCCGAGGTCAAGGAGGACATGGAGAAGACGGTCCCGATGGACCGGCTGATCTGCGGCGACGTGGGTTACGGCAAGACGGAGATCGCGGTGCGCGCCGCGTTCAAGGCCGTCCAGGACGGCAAGCAGGTCGCCGTACTCGTGCCGACGACCCTCCTCGTGCAGCAGCACTTCGGGACGTTCTCCGAGCGCTACCAGCAGTTCCCCGTGAAGGTACGGGCGCTGTCGCGCTTCCAGACGGACACCGAGTCGAAGGCGACCCTGGAGGGCCTGCGCGACGGGGCCGTGGACATCGTCATCGGCACGCACCGGCTGTTCTCGTCCGAGACGAAGTTCAAGGACCTGGGCCTGGTCATCGTCGACGAGGAGCAGCGCTTCGGTGTCGAGCACAAGGAGCAGCTGAAGAAGCTCCGGGCCAACGTGGACGTGCTGACGATGTCCGCGACCCCCATCCCCCGTACGCTCGAAATGGCCGTCACCGGCATCCGTGAGATGTCGACGATCACGACGCCGCCCGAGGAGCGCCACCCGGTCCTCACGTTCGTCGGCCCGTACGAGGAGAAGCAGATCGGCGCGGCCGTGCGCCGTGAACTGCTGCGCGAGGGCCAGGTCTTCTACATCCACAACCGCGTCGAGTCCATCGACCGCGCGGCGGCCCGGCTGCGCGACATCATCCCCGAGGCGCGTATCGCGACGGCCCACGGCCAGATGTCCGAACAGGCCCTGGAACAGGTCGTCGTGGACTTCTGGGAGAAGAAGTTCGACGTCCTCGTCTCGACGACGATCGTCGAGTCCGGCATCGACATCTCGAACGCCAACACCCTCATCGTCGAGCGCGGCGACAACTTCGGCCTGTCGCAGCTCCACCAGCTGCGCGGCCGTGTGGGGCGTGGGCGTGAGCGGGGTTACGCGTACTTCCTGTACCCGCCGGAGAAGCCGCTGACGGAGACCGCGCACGAGCGTCTCGCCACCATCGCCCAGCACACGGAGATGGGCGCGGGCATGTACGTCGCGATGAAGGACCTGGAGATCCGCGGCGCGGGCAACCTGCTCGGCGGCGAGCAGTCCGGACACATCGCGGGCGTCGGCTTCGACCTCTACGTCCGTATGGTCGGCGAGGCCGTCGCCGACTACCGGGCCTCGCTCGAAGGCGGCGTCGAGGAGGAGCCGCCGCTCGAGGTCAAGATCGAGCTGCCGGTCGACGCGCACGTCCCGCACGACTACGCGCCCGGCGAGCGGCTCAGGCTCCAGGCCTACCGTGCCATCGCCTCCGCCAACACGGAGGCCGACGTCAAGGCGGTCCGCGAGGAACTCACCGACCGCTACGGCAAGCTGCCCGAACCCGTCGAGAACCTGCTGCTCGTCGCGGGACTTCGCATGTTCGCGCGGGCCTGCGGGGTCGGCGAGATCGTCCTTCAGGGCAACAACATCCGCTTCGCGCCCGTGGAGCTGAGGGAGTCGCAGGAGCTGCGGCTCAAGCGGCTCTACCCGGGCACGGTCATCAAGGCGGCGGCGCACCAGGTGCTCGTGCCGCGCCCCAAGACCGCGAAGGTGGGCGGCAAGCCGCTCGTCGGACGCGAACTGCTCGGCTGGGTGGGCGAGTTCCTGACGTCGATCCTGGGGTCGTAGACGGCGGTCTGCCCTGGGGCCGTAGACGGCGGTCGGCCCTGGCGCGGTGGGCGGTCGGGCCCGGGGTCGTAGGACCGGTCCGCTCTTCAGTTGTGGAAGCGGAGGCGTCCGGCGCCTCCGCTCGCTTCCCTGTGAGTCCCCGTCAACGGGGCGTTGACCCGGTACGGTGACACCCGAACCGGAAGAGCAGGGGGGAAGCGTCGTGATGCGAGGCGCCGGGCGGGCAGCCGTCACCGTCGTACTGGTGGCCGTGGCCGCCGCCGGATGCACCGTGGAGCAGCGGGGCGGCTCCGGATCGGGCTCAGGTTCCGGGCCGGAGGGCAAGGCGGGCAGCGCGCTCGCCGCCGTCGACTCGCTGACCGTCAAGGGGCGGGCGCCCAAGACGGGCTACGCGAGGGAACGGTTCGGCAGCGCCTGGGCCGACACCGACTCGAACGGCTGCGACACCCGGGACGACATCCTCAAGCGGGATCTGACGGACGTGAAGTTCCGCGGCGGCGACTGCACTGTGGCGTCGGGGAGGCTCACGTCCGACCCGTACACCGGCCGGGAGATCACCTTCACGCGCGGGCGCAGCCAGATCGACATCGACCACCTCGTGGCGCTGTCCGACGCCTGGCAGAAGGGTGCCCAGCAGTGGAACCCGAGCAAGCGCATCGCCCTCGCCAACGACCCGCTCAACCTCCTCGCGGTCGACGCCGGCCCCAACCGCAGCAAGGGCGAGGGCGACACCTCGACCTGGCTGCCGCCCCAGAAGGGGTACCGGTGCACGTATGTCGCCGGGCAGGTCGCCGTGAAGACGAAGTACGGGCTGTGGGTGACGGCCGCCGAACGGGACGCCATGAAGCGGGTGTTGTCGGACTGCCCCGACCAGGCACTGCCCAAGGGCGGCAACCCGACGGAGGCGCCTTCGCGCTTCCACGCCCGCTGACGGAGCGCTCCGCTCGGGAGCGGGGCGGGGCGGGCGGGCCGCGAGGGGCGCGCGCCGGGAGCTGATTCGCGCTGAGCCAGGAGCCAGCGGGCCCGGTCCCCGCGCGTCAGCTCCCCATCTTGTCCAGGTCGACCACGTCCTTGTCCGCCGGAGCCTTGGCGTTCACCGGTCTGTCGTAGCCCGAGAACGTGAGTGAACTCGGCTCCTTGGCGGACTTCGTGACGAGCTTCAGCAGATACGGCTTGCCCTCCGTCGCCACGTAGATCGTGTAGTCGTCCTTGCCGTCGCTCTCGGTGAGGGTGAACGCGGGCGTGCCGTCGACCGTCGTCGCCTTGCCCTTGCGGGCGACGTTGTCGTTGCTGCGGAACTCGGCGAGCAGCGTGCCGAGGTCGCAGAAGTCCGTCATCTCCTTGCTGTCGGGGCTGTCCGCCTTCGACTTCATCCAGCGCCCGGCGAGCATCTTCACGACGGCCTCGGTGTCGGCCTTGGACTCGCCCTTGGACTGGGCGCGCAGGAACTTCTCGTCCGACTTGAGATACAGGGTCGGGCCCGTCTTTATGAGGTCGACGTTCCCCTGCCCCGCCATGCCCAGCGAGCCCTTGCACTCGCCCCGTCTGTCGAGGGAGACGTCGAGCGCGATCTGCCCGCCGTCGCCGTCCGGGGCGCTCCCCTTCACGGTGAGGGACGAGGCGCTGCGAGTGGCCTCCATCGCCTTGTTGACGATCTGAGGTCCTGACAGGTCAGCGAAGGGGGCGGCCGATTTCTCGCTCGCGCCCTTCGCTGAGGCCGGCTTGTCGCTCGCGCCGTCAGCGGTACCCCCCGGCCCGCACGCGGTAAGCGTGGCGACGGCGACGACGGCGCCCAGCGCGATCTTGTTCTTCATGCCCATGGTGGATCCCCCCACAGAAGGCTCTCGTTCCGATAGGTCAATGAGAACATCGCCTGTGAACCGAGTCAACACCGTTTACGTGTCCAAGTGTTTACACGGGCGTGAATGGGGGGCTTACGCGTGCGCGGGTATGCTCGGCGCCACGTTCATGCGGGGGAGCCGAGGGGAGCACGGCGAGTGCAGGACCACGCGACAGAAGTGACCGCGGCCGGGATCGCGCGGCTCGCCGGGGTCGGCCGTGCCGCCGTCAGCAACTGGCGCCGCCGCCACCCCGACTTCCCCAAGCCCGTCGGCGGCACCGAGACCAGCCCTTCCTTCGCCCTCGCCGACGTCGAGAACTGGCTGCGCGACCAGGGCAAACTTGCCGAAGTGCCACTGCGCGAACGGGTCTGGCAGCAGCTCGCCGGACACCCCGCGGGCCCCGCCGTCGCCCTCCTGCACGCGGGCTGCGCCCTGCTCCTCGTCCACGACCGGCCCACCGACTGGCTCGACCTCGCCGCCCTCTCCGACGAGCAGCTGGCCGCGCGCCTCCCGGCCGCCCTGGACGACGTACTCACGCGCCGCTTCGGCCCGCCGGACGTGCGCGCGGTGCACCTCGACGGCGTCGGGACCGGCGCCGGGTCCACGCCCACCACCCCGCTCGCCCCCTCCGTCCCGCTCCTGCGCGGCGCCGCCGAACTCGCCGCCGAGCTGGGCGCCCGTCAGACGTACGAGTTCCTGCTCGGCCGGCATCTCGACGCCAACCCGCGCCAGTACACCCTCACCCCCGCCGGCCCCGCCGAACTCATGGCCGCGCTCGCCGGGCCCGCCCGCACCGTCCTCGACCCGGCCTGCGGCACCGGCGCCCTCCTGCGCGCCGTCCGCGACCTCGACGCGGGGCCCGACCGGCACCTCTACGGCCAGGACAGCGCCCCCGAACTCGCCGCCCTCACCGCGCTCCGCCTCGCCCTCGGCTCCGTGAGCGGCGACGGCGCCACCGTGCGCACGGCCGCCGGTGACACCCTGCGCGCCGACGCGTTCCCCGACGTCCGCGCCGACGCCGTCCTCGCCCACCCCCCGTTCAACGAACGCAACTGGGGCCACGACGAACTCGCCTACGACGCCCGCTGGGAGTACGGGTTCCCGGCCCGCACCGAGTCCGAACTCGCCTGGATCCAGCACGCGTTGGCCCGCCTGCGCGACGGCGGCACCGCAGTCCTGCTGATGCCGCCCGCCGCCGCGTCCCGCCGCTCCGGCCGCCGTATCCGCGCCGACCTGCTGCGCCGGGGCGCCCTGCGCGCGGTGATCGCGCTGCCCGCCGGATCGGTCCCGCCCAACAACATCCCGCTGCACCTGTGGGTCCTGCGCAGGCCCGGCGCGGGCACGCCACCGGCACCGGAACTGCTCCTCGTGGAGACGACCGGCGGCGCCCCCGCCGGACCCGGCGACGGACGCGACCGGCTGCCCTGGGAGCAGGTGCGGCAGACCGTGCTCGACGCCTGGCGCACCTTCGACCGCGACGGCACCCTCGACGAACGGCCGGGCATCGCCCGCTCCGTGCCCGTCATCGAACTGCTCGACGACGAGGTGGACCTCGCGCCCGCGCGCCGGCTGCCGCCCCCGGCCGAGGGCGGCGGCGTCGAACAGCTGGCCGACGTACGGGACCGCCTGGGCGACACCCTGCGGCGCACCGCCGACCGCACCCCCGACGGCCCGCACCCCGCCGACGCCCCACCCCGCTGGCCCCTCACCACGGTCGGCGAACTCGCCCGCGCGGGCACGCTGTTGCTGCGGACGGCGACGGCGACGGCGACGACTGCGGCTACGGTCACCCCCTCGACCGACACCCGCATCCCCGTCCTCACCGACCACGACGTCCTCGCCGGAACCGCACCCTCCGGCACACTCCAGAGCGGCGACGAGGAACCCGTACTCGTCGAGACCGGCGACGTGGTCGTCCCGCCGGCCGGCGGCGGTGCTGTCGTCCGCGTCGTCGACGAGGCCACCGCGGGTGCCGCGCTCGGCCGCGGCCTCACCCTGCTGCGCCCGAACCGGGCCGCTCTCGACCCCTGGTTCCTCGCCGGGTTCCTGCGCGGCACCGCCAACCACCGGCAGGCCAGCAGCTACGCGTCCACCGCCACCCGGCTCGACGTGCGCCGCCTCCAACTGCCGCGCCTGCCACTGGCCGACCAGCACCGCTACGGCGAACGCTTCCGCGCCCTGGCCGAGTTCGAGGACTCCCTGCGCCAGGCCGCCCGCCTAGGCGAACAGCTCGTGCGCGGCCTGCACGACGGACTCACGGACGGCACGCTCGGCCCCGGGTGACGTGTCCGGTACCGGTCCCACTACGGTTCCGTACAACCCAGGGCCCGTTGTCGGAGTCGGCCTATACGCTCGACACACACGTAGGACCCGAAGGACCCGTCAGCAGGAGCGAGCAGGAGCGGCCATGTACGGCAACGGCTACATGCCACCGCCACCACGCCCGTCGGAGGCCGGGCGGATCGTGCTGCGCGTCGTGTTCGTGGCGATGGCCGTGCTGAGCATGGGATTCCTGGCGTGGACGGCGCTGCTCAGCCTCGCGCTGACGACCCGTACCCGGACCCACTGGATCGTCTTCGGGTCCGTCGCCGCGCTCCAGGCGGGCACGTTCGCGCTGCTCGCCAGCGACCCCGGGGAGAGCGAGTTCACGACCTGGCGGGGCAACGGCGGCATGACGATCATGATGCTCACGCTCGCCGGGGTCGTCACGTACTACCTCATCGCCGACATCCGCCACAGCCGCAGGAAGCGCGCCGCGTACTACGGCGGCGGGTACGCGAAGGCGAGCCAGGTCCCGAACCCGTTCGGGCAGCAGCCCCCGCTCACCGGCGGGCCCGTGTACGGCTACCCGCAGGGGCGCTACGCTCCCACGCCGCCGCCCACGACGACGCCCGTCCACGCGCAGCCCACGCAGACCGCCGGTCCCGCGCCGACCCCCACCCCCATACCCGGCCCCATGAACCAGCCGCCGCAGGCCCACCGCATCGACCAGGTCCGCGCCGAGCTCGACGAACTCAGTGACTACCTGCGAAAGCAGGAAGGCGGACGGTGACCCAGGCCCCGAACACCGGCGGCGGACAGCTCGTCGCCGGACGGTACGAGCTGTCCACCCTCATCGGCCAGGGCGGCATGGGCCAGGTCTGGACGGCGTACGACCAGCGGCTCGACCGGCGCGTCGCCGTGAAGCTGCTGCGCCCCGACCGCGTCGCGGGCCAGGAGGCCGACGAGCTGCGCCGACGCTTCGTCCGCGAGTGCCGCGTCACCGCCCAGGTCGACCACCCCGGCCTCGTCACCGTCCACGACGCGGGCACCCAGGGCGAGGACCTCTACCTCGTCATGCAGTACGTCGACGGCGCCGACCTCTCGGACCACCTCGCCGAGCACGACCCGTACCCCTGGCAGTGGGCCGTCTCCGTCGCCGCCCAGCTGTGCGCCGTCCTGTGCGCGGTGCACGCCGTGCCGATCGTGCACCGCGACCTCAAGCCGCGGAACGTGATGATCAAGCAGGACGGCACCGTCACCGTCCTCGACCTCGGCGTCGCCTCCGTCCTCGACACCGACACCACGCGCCTCACCCACACCGGCTCGCCCATCGGCAGCCCCGCCTACATGGCCCCCGAACAGGCCATGGGCGGCGCCGTCGGCCCGTACACCGACCTCTACGCACTCGGCGTACTCCTGCACGAACTCCTCAGCGGGGACGTGCCGTTCGCCGGTTCCACCGCGCTCGGCGTCCTGCACCGGCACCTCTACGAGCCGCCGATCCCGGTCCGCCGGCTGCGCCCCGAGGTCCCCGAACCCCTCGAAGCGCTCGTCCTGCGCCTGCTCGCCAAGGACCCCCAGCACCGCCCGGCCTCCGCCCAGGAGACGTACGAGGCGCTGCTCCCGCTGCTGCCCGCGCGCGGCACCCCGACCGGCGGGCCCCTCGACCCCACCCGCCCGTTCCTGCGCCCGCACGCCCCCTGGCCCGACCGCGCCCGCACTCCCGCGCCCCAGGCCGCCGCCCCGACGCCCCACACCGACCAGGGCAAGGCCGACGTCGTCGGCGCCGTCGACGAGGTCAAGCGGCTCCTCGGCGAAGGCCGGATCACACAGGCCGTCGACATCCTCGGCGCGATCCTGCCCGCCGCCGCGGCCCAGCACGGCGAGCACTCACCCGTCGTCCGCACCCTCCGCAAGCAGTACGCCGCCACGCTCATGGACGACGGCCAGTACCGCCGCGCGCTCCCCGAGCTGCGCCGCCTCGCCGAGGAGCGCGCCGCGGAGGCCGGCCAGGCCGACCCCCAGGCCCTCCAGTTCCGCTACGAAGCAGCCCAGTGCCTGGAACAGCTCGGCGAACCGGCCGCCGCACTGGCCGAATACCGCGCCCTGCTCCCCTATTACGAGAACCAGTACGCGACCACGGACCTCACCCTGCCCCTCGAAGTGCGGCGCCGCACCGGCCACTTGCTGCTCGCCCTCGGCGACCGCGCCGCCGCCCACGACACCCTCGTACGCCTGCTGCACGACTCCGAGCGCCTCCAGGGACCCGGGCATCCGTTCCCGGCCGAAATCCGCCGCACGCTGCAGTGGCTCGGGCAGGTCCGGGGCTGACCCGCGAGCGGCCGTGCGCGGGAGAGTGCCCCAACTCCCGGCGAATCGTTGGGCCGAATAGCTGGCCGAGAGCACGGCCACTGCCTAACATCGATCACCGCCGGACTTTGTGCACCGACGCACAAACTCGTCGCAGGGAGGCAACCTTGCACCGCCGCAACAGCCGCCGCAACAGCCGCCGCACCAGCCGCCGCACCGCGCTCGCCCTCTCCTCCGCCGCCCTAGTCGCGGTCCCCCTCCTCACCGCCTGCGGCAACGAGGCGCCGCACCCCGGCGCCGCGGCCGTCGTCGGCAGCGAACGCATCACCGTCTCCCAGCTCCAGGTCCGGGTGAACGAGGTGCGCGCCGCCCAGCGGGCCGCGACCGGGAACGGCCGGCAGTACGAGCAGGCCATCGCCAAGTCCGGCGGCCTCACCCGCTCCACCCTCAACTCGATGGTCTTCGACCGCGTCCTGCACCAGGCCGCGACCGACGCGGGGATCGGCATCACCCGCAAGCAGATCCAGGACCACGAGGCCGAGATGGCGCGGCAGGCCGGCGGCGCCAAGCAGCTGCGGCTCGCCCTGCTCCAGCAGTACAACGTCGCGCCCCAGCGCGTCGACGAGATGTCGCGCACCGACCTGGAGGTGCTGGCGCTCGGCAAGCAGGTCGGCGCCGACATGCAGTCCCAGAACCCGGCCGACCAGGCCCCCTTCTGGAA
This sequence comes from Streptomyces sp. NPDC046821, assembly GCF_040645335.1. Lineage (NCBI taxonomy): Bacteria > Bacillati > Actinomycetota > Actinomycetes > Kitasatosporales > Streptomycetaceae > Streptomyces > Streptomyces sp. NPDC046821. The sequence goes on from NZ_JBEYYB010000007.1 coordinate 422,799, forward strand.
GGCCCTCGACCAGGCCTCCAAGAAGCTGAACGTCGACCTGAACCCGCGCTACGGCACCTGGGACATCGCCAAGGCACGCGGCCGCGCCGACGCGAAGACCCCGTGGGTGCGCGAGGTCACGGCCGCGGGAGCCGAGGGCAAGCAGCCCATGTAGGGGAGCGGCGGGCGGCCTGGGTTACGTTCGAGACGTGAACGCCGAGAACGCACCCGCCGCCGAGCCCGCCGTCCCCACCGGCCGCATCGTCCTGCTCACCACCAGCCACCGCGTCGCGCCCGGCCTGCTGTCCTGGCCGGCCTGGCAGCTCCTGCGCGCCGCCGACCAGGTGCTGTGCGCCGACGCCGGCCACCCGCAGCTGCCGTATCTGCGGGAAGCGGGCATCGAGGTCGGGCAGGCGGCGCCCACTGCCCGCGAGCTGGTCGAGGCCTGCGCGGACGGCGGCCGCACGATCGTCGTCCTCGCCACCGCCGAGGGCGACCGGCGCCTCACCGACGGCCTCGCCACCCTCGCCGGCTCGGGCCGCGTCGCGATGCCCGACCTCGAACTGCTCCCGGCCTCCTACGACCTGCCCGGCGCCCGCCTCCTCGACCTCGTCCAGGTCATGGACCGCATCCGCCGCGAATGCCCCTGGTCGTCGCAGCAGACCCACAAGGGCCTGGCGAAGTACGCGATCGAGGAGGCGTACGAACTCGTCGAGGCGATCGAGGACGGCGACCGGGACGAGCTGCGCGAGGAGCTGGGGGACGTCCTCCTCCAGGTCGTGTTCCACGCCCGCATCGCCGAGGAGGCCTCCGGTGAGGAAGGGGACGAGCCGTTCTCCGTCGACGACGTCGCGGGCGGCATCGTCGAGAAGCTCATCCACCGCCACCCGCACGTCTTCGGCGACGACACCGCCCTCACCCCGGAAGAGGTGAAGAAGCACTGGCTGCGCACGAAGGCCGTGGAGAAGCAGCGCGAATCCGTCACGGACGGCGTCCCGGTGGGCCAGCCCGGCCTGGCCCTCGCGGCGAAGCTCGGCTCCCGCGCCCGCACGGCCGGCCTCGACGTCCGGATCCCGTCGGGCGAGGGCGTCGGCTACGAACTCCTGACGCTGGCGCTGCGTGCCGAGGCGGACGGGGTGGACCCGGAGGCAGCACTGCGCGCGGCGGCCCGGGCGTACAGGGACGCGATCCGGGGGGCGGAGGGGCTCGACCGGTAAACGAGGTGCCGTGGGGAGCGGGCGTCGGAGTGGGCGCCCGTCCCCTATACCGTCGACCCGTGACCGAAAACCCCCCGCAGCGCAGCGCCCCCGAACTCTTCACCTGGGAGTTCGCCACCGATCCGTACCCCGCGTACGCCTGGCTGCGCGAGCACTCACCGGTCCACCGCACCACGCTGCCCAGCGGGGTCGAGGCCTGGCTGGTCACGCGGTACGCGGACGCGAAGCAGGCGCTGGCCGACCAGCGGCTGTCGAAGAACCCGGCGCACCACGACGAGCCCGCCCACGCCAAGGGCAAGACGGGCATCCCGGGGGAGCGCAAGGCCGAGCTGATGACGCATCTGCTCAACATCGACCCGCCGGACCACACCCGCCTGCGCCGCCTCGTCTCGAAGGCCTTCACCCCGCGCCGGGTGGCCGAATTCGCACCGCGCGTCCAGGAGTTGACCGACCACCTCATCGACCAGTTCGCGGCGAAGGGGGAGGCCGACCTCATCCACGAGTTCGCCTTCCCGCTCCCCATCTACGCGATCTGCGACCTGCTCGGCGTCCCACGCGAGGACCAGGACGACTTCCGCGACTGGGCGGGCATGATGATCCGGCACAGGGGAGGCCCGCGCGGCGGCGTCGCGCGCTCCGTCAAGAAGATGCGCGGCTACCTCGCCGAACTCATCCACCGCAAGCGCAACGACCCCGGCGACGACCTCATCTCCGGCCTCATCCGCGCCTCCGACCACGGCGAACACCTGACGGAGAACGAGGCCGCCGCGATGGCCTTCATCCTTTTGTTCGCAGGGTTCGAGACGACCGTCAATCTGATCGGCAACGGCACGTACGCGCTGCTCACCCACCCCGAGCAGCGCGCACGTCTCCAGAACTCGCTGGCCGCCGGCGAGACCGCCCTCCTGGAGACCGGCATCGAGGAACTGCTGCGCTACGACGGCCCGGTGGAGCTGGCCACGTGGCGGTTCGCGACGCAGCCGCTCACGATCGGCGGCCAGGACATCGCCGCAGGCGACCCCGTCCTCGTCGTACTCGCCGCGGCCGACCGCGACCCGGCACGGTTCGACGACCCCGACACGCTCGACCTCTCCCGGCGTGACAATCAGCACCTCGGTTACGGGCACGGTATCCACTACTGCCTCGGCGCGCCCCTCGCGCGGCTCGAAGGACAGGCCGCCCTGGCAACGCTTCTGACGCGCCTTCCGGACCTGCGACTTGCGGGAGATCCTGCCGATTTGCGGTGGCGTGGCGGGCTCATCATGCGTGGGTTGCGCACGCTGCCGGTCGAGTTCGCGCCGCGCCCGTAAGACCCGGGCGGAGCCCCATAGCTGACGGTGCGTCAGGACTGTGACTTTTACGTGATCTCTGCTGCATCCGCTTGTGACAAGCGTTCGAGTGCGGCTACGTTCACGAGTCACCGCGGCACCATCCGTCGCGATAGTCACCCGAAAGGCGTCTCCATGCTCTCCGGGAACGGTCGTCACCGTCGCCCCCGCCAGGCTCCCGCGATCGTCGTCGCGGCGGGAGTGACCGGATCGGCCCTCGCGATTCCACTGCTCGCGGCCACCAACGCGAGCGCCGCGTCCTCGGCGACCTGGGACAAGCTCGCCGAGTGCGAGAGCGGCGGCTCCTGGAGCGCCGACCCGGGCAACGGGTACTACGGCGGGCTCCAGTTCTCGCAGGAGATGTGGGAGAAGTACGGCGGTCTCGACTTCGCCCCGCGCGCCGACCAGGCCAGCCGTTCGCAGCAGATCGCCGTCGCCGAGAAGGTTCTCGACGACCAGGGCCCGCGTGCGTGGCCGGTGTGCTCGGTGACGTCGGGGCTCACGACGGACGAGGCGCCGCCGAACGTCGACCCCGGGGTGGCGCTGCCGACCCCGTCGGTGTCCGTCGGCGATTCCGGGAGCGGTGACGCGGCGAAGGGTGGCGACAGTGCCACTCCGTCCGGCGCGGCGACCTCGGACGCGAAGAGCGGCTCCGGTGGCTCTCATGGGAAGAATTCCGACAAGTCCGGCGATAAAGCCAGTAACGCCTCGGATGGCTCCCAGGGTGACAAGTCCGGCCAGGACGGGGCGACTTCGACCCCGGAGGCTCCGTGGGTCTCGTCGACCCCGTCGCTCCCGTCGGCCTCGGCGACCCCCTCGACGCCCACCCCCGACGCCTCGCCCGCCTCCGGCCGCCACCGCGGCGACGCGGCCGCCGACGAGACCAAAGCCCCCTCACGCACCGCCGACAGCTCCGGCCGGCACGCCTCGCGCGGCGGAGAAAGCGCCCGCGCGGGGTCGAATACGGACGAAGGCACATACACCGTGCGCCCGGGTGACAACCTGTGGGACATCGCGGACGCCCATGACGTGCGCGGTGGATGGTCCGCGCTGTACGCGGAGAACAAGAAGACGGTCGGCTCCGACCCGAACCTCATCCTTCCTGGTCAGAGTCTGGATCTTGGGCTCGAATCGGGCGAAAAGTAGCGGCAGTTCGGGCTTAATGTCCGCTTTCGCGACAATGAGAGATGGATCTCAAAGACCCTGATCGTCTTTGAAATCCGGGCGATTCACTGCTTACGGTCAGGACCGCTCGCCACAGCGGGCCCCGTCGGATGTCACGCCGAATCCTGCCAATGTCCGAACGGGAACAGTCGTCGCGTAAGCGCCGTGGGCAGGAGCGGGGGACCCAAGGTAAGCGCCGGTCCCGGCCGTTGAGAGACGGCCGGAGGACCGGCTTGGGGTGAAGTCGCACGCAAGTCGTGCGACCGGGCACTCATCCGGCCCGAACCCGACAGCTCACCTCGTAGGCGTCGGTGAGGGGATCTCTCCATGCTGTTTTCCAAGGGCAAGCACCGTCGTCCGTCCAAGGCCGTCCGCGTCGCCACGCTGGCCGGCGTCGCCGGTGCCGCCGTCGCCGTTCCGCTGATGGGTGCCACCGGCGCCTCCGCCGCCACCACCTCCGAGTGGGACGCGGTCGCACAGTGTGAGTCCGGCGGCAACTGGTCGATCAACACGGGCAACGGCTACTACGGCGGCGTGCAGTTCTCCGCGTCCACCTGGGCCGCGTACGGCGGCACCGCCTACGCCTCCCGCGCCGACCTGGCCTCCAAGTCGCAGCAGATAGCCGTCGCAGAGAAGGTCCTGGCCAGCCAGGGCAAGGGTGCCTGGCCGACCTGTGGTGTGGGCCTGTCCGGCGCCTCCACGTCCAACTCCGCTCCGGCCCCCGCGAAGCCGCAGGCCCAGCCGCAGCAGCAGGAGCGCACCCAGCAGCCGACCACCCGCAGCCAGGAGCGCGTGAAGCCCGCCGCCCCGAAGCAGGAGTCGAAGAAGACCGTCCAGACCCCGACCGGCAAGACGGTCAAGAAGGGTGACGGCGAGTACAAGGTCAAGTCCGGCGACACCCTCAGCAAGATCGCCCAGGCCCACCACGTCAAGGGCGGCTGGGACAAGCTCTTCAAGCTGAACAAGGACATCGTCGACAACGCCGACCTGATCTTCCCGGGCCAGCAGCTCCACCTCAAGTAAGAAGCCTCTACAAAAGAGGCCTCTGCCAAGAAGCCTCTGCAGTAATAAAGAGGTGAGACGCGGGTACCGGCCTCCGGCGGACCGCCGGTACCGCGTCTTTGTCCCTCAAGAACTCCCCGCCCCGGGTGCGCCTCCCCCGTCGCACCCGGGGCGGGGTTCTGGCTTTGTGGAGGCCTGTGGGGGACCGCGCTTTCGCCCGTCGTCCGCCGGAGCTTTTTGTTCCGTTGGGAAACAATTCGCTCTCGGTTTTGTCCACGGGGCGGGCCACAGGGCGGCGCCGGCCCCGGAGCCGGTTAGGCTCGTGTTGCCGGACCGAGCGGCCCGGCGTAGTTGCGTCACATCCCATAAGGAGATGCTCGTGCCGTCCATCGACGTCGTCGTAGCCCGGGAAATCCTGGACTCCCGAGGCAACCCCACGGTCGAGGTCGAGGTCGGCCTCGACGACGGCAGCACCGGTCGTGCCGCTGTCCCGTCCGGTGCCTCCACCGGTGCGTTCGAGGCCATCGAGCTTCGCGACGGTGACCCGAACCGTTACCAGGGCAAGGGTGTCGAGAAGGCCGTCCTCGCCGTCATCGAGCAGATCGGCCCGGAGCTCGTCGGCTACGACGCCACCGAGCAGCGCCTGATCGACCAGGCGATGTTCGACCTGGACGCCACCGACAACAAGGGCTCCCTCGGCGCCAACGCCATCCTCGGCGTCTCGCTCGCCGTCGCGCACGCCGCGTCCGAGGCCAGCGACCTGCCGCTGTTCCGCTACCTCGGCGGTCCGAACGCGCACCTGCTGCCCGTCCCGATGATGAACATCCTGAACGGTGGGTCGCACGCCGACTCCAACGTCGACATCCAGGAGTTCATGATCGCCCCGATCGGCGCGGAGTCCTTCTCCGAGGCGCTGCGCTGGGGCACCGAGGTCTACCACACCCTCAAGAAGGTCCTGAAGAGCAAGGGTCTGGCCACGGGCCTCGGTGACGAGGGCGGCTTCGCCCCGAACCTCGGCTCGAACCGTGAGGCCCTCGACCTGATCCTCGAGGCGATCAAGGAGGCCGGTTACGTCCCCGGCCAGCAGGTCGCCCTCGCGCTCGACGTCGCCGCCTCCGAGTTCTACAAGGACGGCAAGTACCTCTTCGAGGGCAAGGAGCGCTCCGCCGCCGAGATGACGGAGTACTACGAGGAGCTCGTCGCGGCGTACCCGCTCGTCTCCATCGAGGACCCGCTGTTCGAGGACGACTGGGCCGGCTGGAACGTCGTCACCGAGAAGCTCGGCGACAAGGTGCAGCTCGTCGGCGACGACCTGTTCGTCACCAACCCGGAGCGCCTGGCCCGCGGCATCGAGGAGAACTCGGCCAACGCCCTGCTCGTCAAGGTCAACCAGATCGGTTCGCTGACCGAGACCCTGGACGCCGTCGAGCTGGCCCAGCGCAGCGGCTTCAAGTGCATGATGTCGCACCGCTCCGGTGAGACCGAGGACGTCACCATCGCCGACCTCGCCGTCGCCACCAACTGCGGCCAGATCAAGACGGGCGCCCCGGCCCGCTCCGAGCGCGTCGCCAAGTACAACCAGCTCCTGCGCATCGAGGAGATCCTGGACGACGCGGCGGTCTACGCCGGTCGCAGCGCGTTCCCCCGCTTCAAGGGCTGACCTCGGCTGACGAGGTAGTTACGTACGTCCCCGCACTCGGTCCCGTACCGTGTGCGGGGACGTACGCACGTAACAGGGGAGGCGCGCATGGCCGGGAGAGTCCGGGACAGGGACCGTGACCGGTTCTCCACCGCGACCCGGCTGCGTGCGCTCGGCGAGCAGACCGCCGAGCGCGTCTACCGCTCCCAGACCCGGCGCCAGGCCCGCCGCTCCCGCCTCACCGGCCGCGCGGCCCTGCTCGCGCTCGTCCTGTGCACGCTGATCGTCGCGCTCGCCTATCCCATAAGGCAGTACGTCTCCCAGCGCGGGGAGATCGACGACCTCAAGCGCCAGCAGCAGGCCGCCGAGGCCCGGGTGAACCGGCTGCGCGACGAGAAGGCGCGCTGGCAGGACGACTCGTACGCCGAGCAGCGGATCCGCGAGCGGCTGCACCTGGTGATGCCGGGCGAGACCGGCTACATCATGCGCGACCCGGCCGCGGCGCAACGGATGCGCTCCGACGAGGGTGCGTCGGACCGGCCGTGGTACTCGAACGTCTGGGAAGGCGTCGACAAGGCCGACCACCCCGGCAGCTGACCCGCCCGCACCGAAGCACAGCAGCACCCATACCCACCGAAGTTCACTGAAGGAAAGCCACCCGGCATGGACACGCCCCCGCCCCAGACCGAGCCGACCGCCCCCACGGACGCCGACATCCACGCGTTCAAGGAGCAGCTCGGGCGCCCGCCGCGCGGCCTGCGGGCCATCGCGCACCGCTGCCCCTGCGGCAACCCGGACGTGGTCGAGACGGCCCCGCGGCTCGAGGACGGCACCCCGTTCCCGACGACGTACTACCTCACGTGCCCGCGCGCGGCCTCCGCGATCGGCACGCTCGAGGCGAACGGCGTCATGAAGGAGATGACCGAGCGTCTCCAGAGCGACCCCGAGCTGGCCGCCGCGTACCGCGCCGCGCACGAGGACTACATCGCGCGCCGTGACGCGATCGAGGTCCTGGAGGGCTTCCCGAGCGCGGGCGGTATGCCGGACCGGGTGAAGTGCCTGCACGTCCTGGTCGGCCACTCGCTGGCCGCCGGCCCCGGCGTGAACCCGCTGGGCGACGAGGCCATCGCGATGCTGCCCGAGTGGTGGGCGAAGGGCCCGTGCGTCTCGCCCGCCTCCGAGGAGAGCGAGTGACCCGCGTCGCCGCGATCGACTGCGGCACGAACTCGATCCGGCTGCTCGTCGCCGACCTGGACCCGGCGACGGGCGAACTCGTCGACCTGGACCGGCGCATGACGATCGTGCGGCTCGGCCAGGGCGTCGACCGCACCGGCCGCCTCGCCCCCGAGGCCCTGGAGCGCACCTTCGCGGCCTGCCGCGAGTACGCCGGGATCATCGAGCGGCACGGCGCCGAGAAGCTCCGCTTCGTGGCCACGTCCGCGTCGCGCGACGCCGAGAACCGGGACGACTTCGTGCGCGGCGTCGTGGACATCCTGGGTGTCGAGCCCGAGGTCATCACCGGTGACGACGAGGCCCAGTTCTCGTTCACCGGCGCGACGAAGGAGCTGATGGGCCGGGCCGACCTGGACAAGCCGTACCTGGTCGTGGACATCGGCGGCGGTTCGACGGAGTTCGTCGTGGGCGACGACGCGGTGGGCGCCGCCCGGTCCGTGGACGTCGGCTGTGTGCGTATGACGGAGCGCCATCTGGTGGGGGAGGACGGCAAGGTCACCGACCCGCCGACGCCCGCGCAGATCGAGGCGATCCGTGAGGACGTCGTCGCGGCCCTGGACCTCGTGACGCAGACCGTCCCGCTGACCGCGGCCCGTACGCTCGTGGGCCTCGCCGGCTCCGTGACGACGGTCGCCGCGCTCGCGCTCGGCCTCAAGGAGTACGACTCGGTGGCCATCCACCACTGCCGTGTCTCCTACGAGAAGGTCGCCGAACTGACGGACTGGCTCCTGACATCGACGCACGACCAGCGCGCCCTGCACCCCGTGATCCACCCGGGACGGGTGGACGTCATCGCCGCCGGCGCCCTGGTCCTCCGCCTGATCATGGAGTGGACCGGCGCCAAGGAGGTCGTGGTGAGCGAGCACGACATTTTGGACGGCATCGCGTGGTCCTTGGTGGCAGCGTGAGCTGAGCAGGCTTTACAGGTTGCGGTAGACGTCGCGCCGGTCGCCCACCTTGACGACGAGGATGACGAGTTCACCGTCGTTGATCTGGTAGGCGACCCGGTAGCTGCCGACCCGGAGCCGGTAGAGCCCCGACGGGCCGGTGAGCTTCTTGACGTCGGCGTCCTCGCGGTACGGATCGTCGCCGAGCGCCGTCAGTGCGGTCAGGATGCGCATGGCATCGAGTCGGCTGACGGCCCGGAGCTGCCGCTGTGCTGCCGCGGTGAACCGGAACGCGTACTTCACGCGGCGCCTTCACCGCGCTCGCTGAACAGATCCGCCAGCAACTCGGCCATCGAGACCGTGGGCCCGCCGTCGGCCAGAACTGCTTCCGCTTCGCGGGCCAGCAGTACGTCGGCCGCCTCCTCCAACGCTTCGAAGTCGGTGATGGGCACGACTGCGGCGACCGGGGTGCCGTTGCGCGTGATGACTGTCGGAGTGCCTTGCTCGGCCCGGTTGATGTGCTCCGCGAGGTGTGAGCGTGCTTCCCTGACGGTCACGGTGTGGTCAGTCATGAGCCAAATGTACGCACTCCCGTGTACACGGCGCCAGCCCTGGGGGTCGCGTGAGCCCCTCAAGGGAACCTCCCTCAACCCCCTTCCGATCCGCCGCCCGATCCCCCGAACCGCCTTCGTTTTTGAGGGCGTGGAGGGGGTTTGAGGGGCACGAAAGCGGGTTTTGGCGGTCCCTGGAGACACGTCGCCGAGAAACTTCGTGAAGTTCTTCACAAGGAATTCAGGCCCGTTGGGCGCGGTTCGGGGGCTTCTGGCCCGCCTGCGGGGGTCTCAGGGGTCCGGAGGGGGTTACGCGAAGCGTCGAACTCCCGGCGGCTCAGGGCTCGTCCGGGCGAGTGGTCCACCCTTGCCGCAGGCCCGGAGCGGCAGCTCAACGGGGGTGCGTAACGCCCGGTGTGGCATCGTGGTTCCCCGCCAGAGGCATGGCCTGGGTCACGTGAGCGGCGCAGGATAGCACAAGCCCTTGTCATGCTTGTGAAGGGGCGCACGAGCGACCCCCTCCAGACGGGTGGATACTCGATGGCATGAGCACCACGGAGCGTCCCAGGATCCTCGTAGTAGGCGGTGGGTACGTAGGCCTGTACGCAGCACGGCGCATTCTCAAGAAGATGCGTTATGCGGAAGCGACCGTCACGGTCGTGGACCCGCGCTCGTACATGACCTACCAGCCCTTCCTCCCCGAAACCGCCGCCGGCAGCATCTCGCCGCGCAACGTCGTCGTCCCGCTGCGACGCGCTGTGCCCGGAGCCGAGATTCTCACCGGCCGGGTCACCACCATCGACCAGGACCGCAAGGTCGCCACGGTCGCCCCGCTCGTCGGCGAGGCGTACGAGGTTCCCTTCGACTTCCTGGTGATCGCGCTCGGCGCGGTCTCCCGGACCTTCCCGACCCCCGGCCTCGCCGAAGTGGGTATCGGTATGAAGGGTGTCGAGGAGGCCATCGGCCTGCGCAACCACGTGCTCGAGCAGCTCGACAAGGCCGAGTCCACGACGGACGAGGAGATCCGCCGCAAGGCGCTCACCTTCGTCTTCGTCGGCGGTGGCTTCGCGGGTGCCGAGACGATCGGTGAGGTCGAGGACCTGGCGCGCGACGCGGCCAAGTTCTACAAGAACGTGAAGCGCGAGGACATGCGCTTCGTGCTCGTCGACGCCGCCGACAAGGTGCTGCCCGAGGTCGGCCCGGAGCTCGGCCAGTACGGCAAGAAGCACCTGGAGTCCCGCGGTATCGAGATCTACCTCGGCACCACGATGCCCTCCTGCGTCGACGGTCACGTCGTGCTCAGCAACGGCCTCGAGGTCGACTCCAACACCGTCGTGTGGACCGCCGGCGTCAAGCCGAACCCGGCCCTCGCCCGCTTCGGTCTGCCGCTCGGCCCGCGTGGTCACGTGGACACCCAGGCCACCCTCCAGGTCCAGGGCAGCGACTACATCTGGGCCGCGGGCGACAACGCCCAGGTTCCGGACCTCGTCGGCCGCAAGGCCGGCAACCCGAACGCCTGGTGCCCGCCGAACGCGCAGCACGCCATGCGTCAGGCCAAGGTCCTCGGCGACAACGTGGTCTCCGGTATGCGGGGCTTCCCGCAGAAGGAGTACAGCCACGCGAACAAGGGCGCCGTCGCGGGTCTCGGCCTGCACAAGGGCGTCGCGATGATCGTCATGGGCAAGATGAAGATCAAGCTCAAGGGCCGCCTCGCCTGGTACATGCACCGTGGCTACCACGGCATGGCGATGCCGACGTACAACCGCAAGATCCGTGTGATCGCCGAGTGGACGATCAACATGTTCCAGAAGCGCGACATCACCGCGCTCGGCGCCCTGGAGACTCCGCGCGAGGAGTTCTACGAGGCCGCCAAGCCGGCGCCGGCCCCGGCCGCCGCCGAGAAGCCGAAGGTCGAGGAGAAGGCCAAGGCCTCCTGACCTCTGGTCATGCTTCACCCCCAAGGGGCGCTCGCCATCCGTGGTGCGAGCGCCCCTCGGGCGTTCCCGGGGCCTTTTCAGGGACCTTTCCGGGGCGCTCCGGCAGGGAAAACCCCTCGATCTGCGTGGCGTCTGCACGTATCTTTGCCGAGTCGTAACGCCGCAATGGGACTGTGAGAGCGCCCTGTTGGTGTTTACGTGGTGTTGGACGGTTCCGGGATTTCTTCCCCGAGCTCTCGGCCTCGCGCGAGCAGGGGACGCTCCGATTCGGAGGTGTGCGCCATGCCAGACGCCGCACTGCGGCTCAAGAACCTTGCCGAACAACTGCTCGGAGCACCGCTCCCCGTGCGGCTCCGGGCGTGGGACGGTTCGGAGGCCGGCCCGCCCGGCGGACCCATCCTCGTCGTACGCAGCCGCCGCGCCCTGCGCCGCCTGCTGTGGAAGCCCGGAGAGCTGGGCCTCGCCCGCGCCTGGGTGGCCGGCGACCTGGACGTGGAGGGCGATCTCTACGACGCGCTCGACCGGATGGCCGGGCTCATCTGGGAGCGCCCGGAGGAGGACTCCAGACGCCTCGTCGAGGTGCTGAAGGAGCCGAAGGTCAGGTCCGCCGTCCGCCAACTGGTCCGGATCGCACGGCCGTTCCCGCCGCCCGCGCCGCCTCAGGAGGAGATGCGCCGCCGCGGCCGCCTCCATCTGCACACCAAGCACAGCGACCGACGGGCCATCAGCCACCACTACGACGTGGGCAACGACTTCTACGAGCTGGTGCTCGGCCCGTCGATGGTCTACTCGTGCGCGTACTGGGAGCCGGACGGCACCCTTGAGGACGCCCAGCGCGCCAAGCTCGATCTCGTGGCCCGCAAGCTGGGCCTGACGCCGGGTCAGCGGCTGCTCGACGTGGGCTGTGGCTGGGGCTCGATGGCCATCCACGCGGCCCGTGAGTTCGGCGTGAGCGTCGTCGGCGTCACGCTCTCCCAGGAGCAGGCCGCGTACGCCCGTAAGCGGGTGGCGGAGGAGGGGCTGACGGACCGGGTGGAGATCCGGGTCCAGGACTACCGCGATGTGCGGGACGGCCCGTTCGACGCGATCTCGTCCATCGGGATGGCCGAACACGTCGGCTCGGACCGGTACCTGGAGTACGCCGAGGCGCTGCATTCGCTCCTCAAGCCGGGCGGCCGGCTCCTCAACCACCAGATCGCGCGGCGCCCCCAGCGGGACGAATCGGCGTACGAGGTCGACGAGTTCATCGACGCGTACGTCTTCCCGGACGGGGAGCTCGCGCCGGTCGGGTCGACGGCCGCGCTCCTGGAGCGGGCCGGGTTCGAGGTCCGGGACCTGGAGGCGATCCGCGAGCACTACGCGCTCACGCTGCGCCGCTGGGTGGCCAATCTGGAGGCCGACTGGGAGCGGGCCGTCCGGCTCACCACTCCGGGCCGAGCGCGGATCTGGCGGCTCTACATGGCGGCGTCCGCGCTCAGCTTCGAGCGGAACAAGATCGGGGTGAACCAGATCCTCGCCGTACGGACCCCGCTCTCCGGCGACTCCGGGATGCCTTTGCGGGCACGCACCTGGAACTGACGGCGCGTACGACGAGTGCGGGCGCCCCCTGTCATGCGGCCGGGGGCGCCCCTCTCATCCCTGGGGATGACCCGCGTCCACCAGAACGGGTGTCACCGTGGCAGGTGAAATCCCGTCAATCCATCTTGACGGGGGTGGGAGGGCCATCGGGCCGGTAAGGGCCTGCGGCATGTGCTGATGGCGGCTACCGTGGGCTGATGCACCCTCAGACGTCAATAAAATAAGACAACATCGAGCTGGCGTTCCGCTGTTCGGGGGATCTGTCCCGATAGGCTCAGAACTTGTTGCGGAGCCCACAGCCTGCCCGGATGGTGGAATGCAGACACGGCGAGCTTAAACCTCGCTGCCCCTTCGCGGGCGTACCGGTTCAAGTCCGGTTCCGGGCACCATTCCGCTGTGGCGTCCTGTCAGCTCTCTCCGCCTCGCTTCCGCCACTGAGTCCCATCTCTCGTGCGTTCGGCGGAACACCGCGTACGCGCCGGACGTTGCCGGGTAACAGGATGGGAAAGATCCTCCCTGAGCACTAGGCTGGGGTCTTTGCCGTCCCATTACCCTTGAGCCAAGGCCGCGCAACGTGGCCATGGAGGAGTGAGATGAGGAGCAGTAACCCGGTCTTCTCGCGACGGGGGTTCAGCCGCGACAGCGGCTACGCGGGCTTCAACGCGCAGCCGCAGGCCGGGGGACCCGCGGTCGGCGGCCAGAACCCTTACGCGCAGAACCCTTACGCCCAGCAGTACCTGCAGGGCGCCCCGCCGCAGGCCCCGGCCGCCACCGGCCGCATGACGATGGACGACGTCGTCGTCCGCTCCGCCATGACCCTCGGCACCGTCGTCGTCGGCGCCGCCCTCGCCTGGGCGCTGCTCCCGGTGACGCCCACGAGCTACGGCCTGGCCGTCGGCGCGGCGCTCATCGCCTTCGTCCTGGCCATGGTCCAGTCGTTCAAGCGCAACGCCTCGCCCGCGCTGATCCTGTCGTACGCGGCCTTCGAGGGTGTCTTCCTCGGCGTCATCAGCGAGATGTACAACACGGCCTGGTCGGGCGCGCCCTTCCAGGCGGTGCTCGGCACGATGGCCGTCTCCGGCGCCACGCTGCTCGTCTACAAGGCGGGCTGGATCCGGGTCACGGCCCGCTACGCCCGTATCGGCATGACGATCGCGATCGCGTTCGTCGCCGTGATGGCGGTCAATCTCCTGCTGGTCGTCTTCGGCGTCGCCCCGGACGGCGGCCTGCGCAGCATGGGCCCGCTCGGTGCGATCGTCGGCATCATCGCGATCCTGCTCGGCGCGTTCTTCCTGACGCTGGACTTCAAGCAGATCGAGGACGGCATCGCGTACGGCGCTCCGCGCGAGGAGGCCTGGCTGGCCGCGTTCGGCCTGACCATGACCCTCGTCTGGATCTACGTCGAGATGCTGCGGCTCGTCGCGATCTTCAGCAGCAGCGACTGACCCGCCGCCACCGGCTCCATGAAGCGAAGGGCCCGCGCACCGTCCGGTGCGCGGGCCCTTCGCCGTTAGGGGACGGATGGGTCGGGGCGGGAGCCCTCAGCCGAGGCGGCGGGCGGCTCGCCGCAGGTCGTACTCGTGAATGATCGCCTTCGCGTGTCCGTACGCGAGGTCATGCTCCCCGCGCAGCCAGCTGACCTTGTCTTCGAAACGGAGGAAGCAGGGGCCATCCTCGACGGTCTGCAGCCAGTCGGCGATCTCACGACCGGTGCAATGGGGGATACGAGCCAGAAGATTCTCGTGAGTCTCCTGGGAGAACACTTGGGACATCGGCGCCTCCGGACGCTGTGCGATGCGGTCCTTCAAGCCACGGTGCCTGAGCGTGCGGTCGTTGGCAACAGTCGGGCAATGGCGCATAGGGTCGCGACATGCTCGATACGACGCCGTTGACGGACGCAGTGGACCGATTCGCCGACCGGCTGCGCGCCGCGCCGCAGAGCAGGCTCCAGCGCGGAGCCGCCGCGGAGGCGCTCGCACTCGCCCGGGAGCTGTCCGCCAGGGCCCAGCGCATCGAGGACCCCGAAGGCCCCGTACGGGAGATGCCGGACGCCGGGATGTTCGCCGGGTCCGACCAGATCACCGTCGCCGCGCACGACCTGGCCGTCGTCCTGGCCGACCCCGAGCAGCTCGCCGAAGCGCTCCTGCTCGTCGAGGAGGCACAGAAACGCGCCGGGGTGTGAGCCGTCCCCGGCGCGTTTCGGAAGCTGTCGTTTGTGCGGACGCTGCCGCTTACACGGACGCTATGACGCGGTCGGCCAGGATGTAGACGTTCTCGCGGCCGCACTCGAAGGTCAGCGCGTAGGCACCGGAGACGCCCGAGCCGCCCAGGAGCACGGGGGTCTCGCCCTCGCGCAGGGCCTCGGCCAGCTGCTCCGCGGTCTCCCGGTGACCCGGGGTCATGCAGAGCGTGGTGCCGTCCACGAAGACGTACACGTCCAGCGTGCCCAGGGGGCCGGGGCGGACGTCGGCCAGGGCGGTGCGGGCCTCGGCCAGCTCCTCCAGGGCCGCCACCGTGCGCTCGTGGTCGCCGGCGCCGCCCGACACGGGCGACTGAACCGGCACGAAGTCGGGGTGCGAGGGGTGCCGGCGGCGGGCGGCCGCCAGCTCGGCGGACTCACCGGAGAGCTCGTCGGCGCCGGCGTCGGCCGGTTCCACCACGGGCTCCAGGCCCGCCGCGAGACCCGGCTCCAGGCCCGCGAAATCGGCCTGACGCGGCATGAACAGGTCGTCGCCGATACCCAGGGAGCCGCCGAGCACGGTAGGCGCGTCGGAGGCGTCACGCGCCTCCTGGGCGGCCCAGAAGGCCCGCGCCTCGGCGAGCTCGCGCTCACGCTCCTCCGCGAGGGCGTCGACCACGGCCGCGCGTATCTCCTCGGTGTCCGGAGTGGTGCGCGCGGCGGGCACGCCATGACCGGCGGCGATCGCGCGGTCCGCGGCGAGCTCGTCTCGCAGTTCCGTGATCTGCCTGCGCAGTCCGTGGACGGTGTGCAGGGCAGCGGCGCCCACGGCCGTGGCGGCGGCCGTGGCGATGAGCAGGGCAAGAGACATGGCGCTCACTGACGTACTCCCGGTTTCAAGTCGACCCCCGACTTCCTACCTCAGCTTGAAGCCTTGACCATCCCGCTGTCAGTGCATTACGTCACGAAATGGACAGGTCTTTTGGCCGGGTGTTTAGGGGTGTTATGACCTGGGGACCCTGCTGACCTGCAAAAACCTTCTCCCCCAGGAGATACGTCACATCCTGGGGGAGATTGGATCACGATTCAGCAGAGCCGCAACACGACTTCTGGGGCCTGTGAGGTCAGCTGAGACGCTCGATGACCATCGCCATGCCCTGTCCGCCACCGACACACATGGTCTCCAGACCGAACTGCTTGTCGTGGAACTGGAGGCTGTTGATCAGGGTGCCAGTAATGCGGGCGCCCGTCATGCCGAACGGGTGACCCACCGCGATGGCGCCGCCGTTGACGTTCAGCTTGTCCTCGTCGATGCCCAGGTCACGGGCGGACGGGATGACCTGCGCGGCGAACGCCTCGTTGATCTCGAACAGGTCGATGTCGCCGACGCCCAGGCCCGCGCGACCCAGCGCCTGCTTCGACGCCTCGACCGGGCCGAGGCCCATGATCTCGGGGGACAGGCCCGAGACGCCGGTGGAGACGATGCGGGCGAGCGGGGTCAGGCCGAGCTCGCGGGCCTTCGTGTCCGACATGATCACCAGGGCGGCGGCGCCGTCGTTGAGCGGGCAGCAGTTGCCCGCGGTGATCATGCCGTCGGGGCGGAACACGGGCTTCAGGCCCGAGACACCCTCCAGCGTCACGCCCGCGCGCGGGCCGTCGTCCTGCGAGACGACCGTGCCGTCGGGCGTGGTGACCGGGGTGATCTCCCGCTCCCAGAAGCCGTTCTTGATGGCCTGCTCGGCGAGGTTCTGCGAGCGCACTCCGAACGCGTCCATGTCCTCGCGCGTGACGCCCTTGAGCCGGGCCAGGTTCTCGGCGGTCTGGCCCATCGCGATGTACGCGTCCGGGACCAGGCCGTCCTCGCGCGGGTCGTGCCAGGAGGCGCCCTCGGACGCGGCGACGGCGGCGGTACGGGCCTCCGCCTCGGCGAAGAACGGGTTGTGCGTGTCGGGCAGCGAGTCCGAGTTGCCCTTCGCGAAGCGCGACACCATCTCGACACCGGCCGAGATGAAGACGTCGCCCTCGCCGGCCTTGATCGCGTGCAGCGCCATGCGGCTCGTCTGGAGGGACGAGGAGCAGTAACGGGTGACGGTGCAGCCGGGCAGGTGGTCCATGCCCATCTTCACGGAGACGATGCGGCCCATGTTGAAGCCCTGCTCGCCGCCGGGGAGGCCGCAGCCGAGCATCAGGTCGTCGATGTCGCGCGGGTCGAGCTCGGGGACCTTGGCCAGGGCGGCCTGGATGATCGTGGCGGTCAGGTCGTCCGGGCGCAGGTCCTTGAGGGACCCCTTGAAGGCGCGGCCGATGGGGGAGCGGGCGGTCGAGACGATCACGGCTTCGGGCATCACGGCTCCAAGAGGGTCTTCGCGTACGAGGTATTCGCTTACGAGCTAATGGCTGGACCGTGAGCGAAATTACCTGTGCGTACTGTCCGGGTCACCGGTGTAGGCGTGTGACGCCTGCCGCATTCTGCTAAGCGTTTGCTCAGCGGCAGAGCGCTGTCACGTGACCGGCGTCGGGTCCTGTGTAGTCACCCGGCGGCGCCTCCTCCTCTTCAACAGTGCCCACGGACCCCGCGGACCCGTCGGCATCGCGGCCGTCACCTCTGTGCCGCCCTCTCCCGCTGCCTCCGCCGCCGCCCTCGCCACCGGCAGGAAGCCCTCGCGCCTCGACACGTCCGGGCGTTCCTCCTCCGGCCACAGGCCGAGGGACGCGCACAGGGTCGGGAGCACCGCCATCGCGGCCGTCGCGTAGCCCTCCGCCGACGGGTGGTAGTTGTCGGGGCCGAACAGCTCGCGCGGGTTCGCCTGGAACTCCGGGCCGAGCAGGTCGCCGAGGGACACCGTGCGCCCGCCCTGTTCCACCGTGCCGATCGTCTGCGCCGCCGCCAGCTGCCGTGAGGCCCGGCGGGCGAGATAGCGCAACGGCTGGTTCACCGGCTCGATCGTGCCCAGGTCCGGGCACGTACCGACCACCACCTCGGCCCCGGCCGCGCGCAGCGCCCGTACCGCCGCCGAGAGATGGCGGACCGAGCGGGTCGCCGGCATCCGGTGGGTGACGTCGTTCGCGCCGATCATCACCACGCACACGTCCGGCACCCACTCCGGATCCGAGAGGATCACCGCCACCTGCCGGTCCAGGTCGTCAGACCTCGCGCCCGGCAGCGCCACGTTCCGCAGCTCCACCGGCCGCTCCGCCACCGCCGCGAGCCCCGAGGCGAGGAGCGCGGCCGGGGTCTGCCGGGCCCGGTGCACGCCCTGGCCCGCCGCCGTCGAGTCGCCCAGCATCGCGAACCGCAGCGGATCGGTGTCCGCGCCCGCGTCGGAGGGACGCTCGGCGTAGACCCTGCCGTACAGGCCGTCCGCGGACGGCACCCGCACCTCACTGCCGTGATTGCCCACCTGCCGCTTCGCCAGCTGGGCCTCCGCGATCAGCACGCCGACCGCCGCCGCGCCGACCAGACCGATACCGCCGCCGCCGTACGCCGCGCCCGCGGCGATCCGCCGTGCCACTCTCGCCCTCGACATGCGTCGCAGCCACCTGCCTCTGCGTAGTGCGTTGTAGTGCGTATTCAGTCGTACATCCAGTCATTGCCCCGTGTGCAGTGTCGGCCAATCGCCTCGGGCCATGAAGGAGCGGCACTCGGCTTACTCTGACCGCACATGACATCGCGGATCCCTCACAGATCCATCGAAGCCCGGAGACAACGGTGCAATTCCACGACTCGATGATCAGCCTCGTCGGCAACACCCCGCTCGTGAGGCTCAACAGTGTGACCGCAGGCATTCAGGCGACCGTCCTGGCCAAGGTCGAGTACTTCAACCCCGGCGGGTCCGTGAAGGACCGCATCGCGCTGCGCATGATCGAGGCGGCGGAGCAGAGCGGCGAGCTGAAGCCGGGCGGCACCATCGTGGAGCCGACCAGCGGCAACACGGGCGTGGGCCTGGCCATCGTGGCGCAGCAGAAGGGGTACAAGTGCATCTTCGTGTGCCCCGACAAGGTCTCCACCGACAAGATCAACGTGCTGCGGGCGTACGGCGCGGAGGTCGTCGTCTGCCCGACGGCCGTGGACCCGGAGCACCCGGACTCGTACTACAACGTCTCCGACCGGCTCGTGCGTGAGACGCCGGGGGCCTGGAAGCCGGACCAGTACTCCAACCCGAACAACCCGCTGTCCCACTACCACTCCACCGGCCCGGAGCTGTGGGAACAGACGGAAGGGAAGATCACCCACTTCGTCGCCGGTGTCGGGACCGGCGGCACGATCTCCGGGACCGGCCGCTATCTGAAGGACGCGAGCGAGGGCCGTGTCCAGGTCGTCGGCGCCGACCCCGAGGGTTCTGTGTACTCCGGCGGTTCCGGGCGCCCGTACCTCGTCGAGGGCGTGGGCGAGGACTTCTGGCCGACCGCGTACGACCGCAGTGTCGCGGACGAGATCGTCGCCGTGTCCGACAAGGACTCCTTCCAGATGACGCGCCGCCTCGCCAAGGAGGAGGGCCTGCTCGTGGGCGGGTCCTGCGGCATGGCGGTCGTCGCGGCGCTGCGAGTAGCGGAGCGGCTCGGGCCTGACGATGTGGTGGTCGTGCTGCTGCCGGACAGCGGGCGCGGGTACCTCAGCAAAATCTTCAACGATGAGTGGATGGCTGACTACGGCTTCCTCGACGACGAGGGGCCGAGTGCCCGCGTCAGTGACGTGCTCAAGGACAAGGAGGGCGGCGCGCTGCCGTCGCTCGTCCATATGCACCCGGAGGAGACCGTCGGCGAGGCCATCGACGTGCTGCGCGAGTACGGCGTCTCGCAGATGCCGATCGTGAAGCCGGGGGCCGGGCACCCGGACGTGATGGCCGCCGAGGTCATCGGGTCCGTCGTCGAACGGGAACTGCTGGACGCGCTCTTCACGCAGCGCGCCTCCCTGGGCGATCCGCTGGAGAAGCACATGTCGTCGCCGCTGCCGCAGGTCGGTTCGGGTGAGCCGGTGGCGGACCTGATGGCCGTGCTCGGCTCGGCGGACGCGGCGATCGTGCTGGTGGAGGGCAAGCCCAAGGGGGTCGTGAGCCGTCAGGACCTGCTGTCGTTCCTGGCCAAGGGCGGGAAGTAGCCCCGCACAGGTCCCACAGGGGAGCGGCTTCGTGTGTTCGGTACGAGCGCGTCACGTCGGCGCAGCACCGGCTTAACACGAGCCCGGCACAGTGGTGGGTGTCGGCAGGGGCGGGATTCGGAGTCCCGCCCGGGCCGGCACCGTAGCGGCGTCATGGACCGGAGCGGCTCCCGGTCCTTCCTGGACGCCCTCGAACACGGTGGAAGCCCGGCCCTGACGTGCTGGTTCCGTGTTCCTCGCGGGGACCGCCGAGTCCCGCCCTCCGCTCACGGGGGTGCGGCGGTTCCCGCGCTTCCCCGTACGCCTCACTCGGCGAACAGGCCCCGCTCCACCGCGCGCGCGTCGAACTCCTCCAGGCGTGCCTGGGCCTCCGGCAGGTTGTCGCACATCGCTTCGAGCAGGACGCGGCCGAGCAGCATCGGCGAGCACGCGGTGTCGAAGGCCAGGCCCTCGCCGACCGCCGCCGGGATGAGCAGGTCCGAGTACGGGGCGACGGGGGCGAACGCCGAGTCGGCGACCGTCACGACGGTGAGGCCCGCCGACTTCGCGTAGGCCAGCGCCTCCACGACCTCTTTCGGGTGGCGGGGGAGCGCGAAGCAGAGCAGCGCGGTGGCTCCCGCGTTCTTGGCGGCGTGGACGCGGTCGGCCAGCGTCGTGCCGCCCTCGTCGAGGAGCCGGACGTCCGGGTGGACCTTCGCCGCGAAGTACGAGAAGCCGTAGGCCTGGGAGGCGGCGGCGCGCAGGCCGAGGACGAGGAGCGGGCGGGACTCGGCGAGGATGCGGCCTGCACGCTCGACGGGGGCCGGGTCGGCGAGGAGCTGCGCGAGGTGACGCAGATTCTCTATCTCCGCCTCGACGGCCTGCTGGTACTCGTTGGCGGAGGCCGCGGCGGCGGGTTCGACGGGGGCGACCTCGCGCAGGTGCCTGCGCAGGTCGGGGTAGCCGTCGAAGCCGAGTGCCACGGCGAAGCGGGTCACGGAGGGCTGGCTGACCCCGGCGAGTTCGGCGAGTTCCACGGAGGACAGGAACGGCACGTCGGCGGCGCGGCGCACCATGCAGTGGGCGATGCGGCGCTGGGTCGGCGTGAGCCGGTGGTTCTCGAAGAGGTGCTGGAGGCGCGCGGAGGGGGTGTTCGCGCCCGTGCCGATTTCCGTGCGGTTGCTCATGTCTCCCCGTCAGTCCATTCAGTGAGCTTCGCTGTTGTATGAGCTTATTCAAGGCGGGGGTCCGACACCAGGGCTGTGGCGGCAGACACCCGTAACTGCCGGGAACGTCCGAGGCATGAGACGGCGAAGTGGTGTGAATCACCGCGATTCGGGCATCCGGCCCCGCCTTCCAGGGCCGTTTACTAGCGCTTTACATGGGGATTTTCCTTCAGGTATTGACAATTTATTCACGGCCGGAAACTCTGCATGACGGTATGCAGTCCGTCGCGCGGTGAAGAAGCCCGCGGGCGTGACGCACGTACACACCGCGCAGACACATGCACAGGACCGGAAGGGGTGTCGCATCATGGCGGAAACACTGGTGGAGCGGCGCTCCATCGACGTAGTCCCGGACAGCGAGCGCCATGGCACTGCGTTCTCGCAGTTCACGCTCTGGCTCGGGGCGAACCTCCAGATCACCGCCGTCGTGACCGGCGCGCTCGCCGTCGTCTTCGGCGGTGACGTGGTCTGGTCGATCATCGGCCTCGTCCTCGGCAACCTGCTCGGCGGCGCCGTCATGGCGCTGCACTCGGCGCAGGGCCCCAAGCTCGGCCTGCCGCAGATGATCCAGTCCCGCGCCCAGTTCGGCGTGCGCGGCGCGGTCGTCCCGCTGCTCCTCGTCGTCCTGATGTACGTCGGCTTCTTCGCCAGCGGCACGGTGCTCGCCGGGCAGGCCGTCGGCCAGCTCACCCACACCGGCGACACCTCCGGCATCGTCATCTTCGCGCTGGTCACCGGCGTGATGGCGGCCGTCGGCTACCGCATCATCCACGCGCTCGGCCGGGTCGCCAGCGTCATCTGCGCCCTCGCCTTCGTGTACCTCGGCATCCGGCTCCTGGACCGCGTCGACGTGTCCGCGCTCCTGCACAACGCGCACTTCAGCGCGCCGATGTTCCTGCTCGCCATCTCGCTCTCCGCGTCCTGGCAGCTCGCCTTCGGCCCGTACGTCGCGGACTACTCGCGCTACCTGCCCCGCTCGACCTCGTCGAAGGCCACGTTCTGGTGGACCCTTTCGGGCTCGGCGCTCGGCTCGCAGTGGTCGATGACGTTCGGCGTCCTCGTCGCGGCGACCGCCGGCGAGAAGTTCCTCGCCAACCAGGTCAGCTACGTCGTCGGCCTCGGCGGCGCGGGCATCATCGCCTCGTTCCTGTACTTCGTGATCGCGCTCGGCAAGCTGACCATCAACGTGCTCAACACCTACGGCGGCTTCATGTCGATGGTGACGAGCGTCAGCGGTTTCCGCGGCCAGAAGGTCCTCTCGCAGCGCGGCCGCGCCGCGTACATCGCGCTGATCATGATCGCGGGCACCGTCGTCGCGCTGCTCGGCAAGGACAGCTTCCTGTCGTCCTTCAAGGACTTCCTGCTGTTCCTGCTGACGTTCTTCACGCCGTGGTCGGCGATCAACCTGGTCGACTACTACCTGATCTCGCGTGAGCGCTACGACATCCCGGCGCTCTCCGACCCGAACGGCCGCTACGGCACCTGGCGCTGGGACGCGCTCGGCGTGTACGCGCTGGGTCTGGTCGCGCAGCTCCCGTTCCTGTCCACGGCCTTCTACACCGGCCCGCTCGTCGCGCCCCTGGGCGGCGCCGACATCTCCTGGATCGTGGGCCTCGTCGTCCCGGCGGTCCTGTACTGGCTGGTGGCCCGCCGTAACAAGGCCCACATCCCGGACCAGACGATCCTGCCCGAGACCGTCGCGTCATAAGGCCTGGCACGGCCCCAAGACGTAAGGCCTGACACAGCCCCAAGAGGGGGGCCGGCTCCACCGACATGGGGCCGGTCCCCCTCTTGCTGTGCGCCCCGGCTCAGAGTCTTGCTGGTCGCACCGCCTCAGAGCCCCAGCAGCGCGTCCCGCTGCGCTCCCCCCGACTCCGCGACGATCTCGGCCGCCGTCTGCGGCTCCCGGACCGTCGCGAACGTGACCGGCCCGCCCGGGTGCGCCGTGAAGCCGTGGACGCCGGGCCGGGGCAGGGAGTTGTACGAGTAGTGGTGGGCGAAGTAGTAGGCGCCGGTGTCGAGGGCGGCGGCGTAGTCGCCCTGTTCCAGGAGCGGGAGCTCGCGGTTCTCGGCGAGGAGGTCGCCGGCGAAGCACGCGGGGCCCGCCACGTCCTGGGCCACGGGCGGGCCGGACTTCGGGTGGCCCTTCGCGTCGTAGGCCGCGATCCGCAGGGGCCAGGACTCGGGCGCGTACACGGTGCGGGTCGCGGACTGGACGCCGGCGTGGGTGACCGCGATCGGGCGGCCGCCGGACGTCTTCGCGTACTCGACGAGGGCGACGACCGTGCCGTGCTTGGCGAGCAGTGAGCGGCCGAACTCCGTGACGAGCCCGTAGCGCCCGTCGAGCAGCCCGGGGACGGTCTGGGCGAGGAGCCGCGCGTAGTCCGCGTACGTCGGGCTCTCCTCGTCGGAGGCGAAGTTCACAGGGAGTCCGCCGCCGAGGTCGACGGTGTCGATCTGCTGACGGCCCGCCGCGCGGTTGATCTCCTCCGCCAGCTCGTACGTGGCGGCCACGCCCTGGGCCATCAGTTCCAGGGGCACGCCCTGCGAGCCGGAGTGCGTGTGCAGGCGGGTCAGCCAGGGGCGGTCCAGGTAGGCCTGGACGACCCACGCGCGCGCTCCCTCGTCGCGCAGGGCGACGCCGAACTTGGAGGTCGCGGTCGCCGTCGAGAGGGCGCCGATCGACCCGGCGCCGATCTGTGGGTTCACGCGGAGGCCGATGGGCGACCTCGTCGGCGCGGAGCGTACGAGGGCGTCGATGCGGGCGAGTTCCTGCGGGTTGTCCGCGTTGACGGCGATGCCGAAGGCCAGGGCCTCGCGCAGTTCGGCCGGGGTCTTGGCGGGGGAGTCGAGGACGGTGCGGGCGGGTTCCAGACCGGCGGCGCGGGCGAGGGCCAGCTCGCCCGGACTGGCCACCTCCGCCCCGATGCCTTCCGCGCGCAACAGGCGCAGGATAGGGACGAGCGGCGTCGCTTTCACCGCGAACGCGTGCAGAACGGGCGTGCCCGGAGCGGTGACGGCCCGGAACGCGGCGATCAGGGAGGCGGCCGATGCGCGGATTCCGGTCACGTCGAGGAGGCCCGCCACGGGGGCGGCGGGGCCGATGAGCCCTTGACGGACGGCGGAGCGAACGGCCAGGTCACGGCGGGTGGCGGCGTCGTACGTGCGCTGCTGGTCCTCAGTCATGGGATCCAGGCAACCACCCGGCGTGTGCCCGCCGCCGGGCAACGGGCGGGCACGACGTATTGACTAGTTCTATTCAGAGCGCCATATTGTGAATAACCACAGCAACAGTCGCTAGACAGCACACACGTGTGTCTGGTTGGACGGCAGCATCTAGGAGGAAGCCATGTCAGGACCCCGCCCGGTACGAGCCCCGCGCGGCACCGAGCTCAACACCCTGGGGTGGCAGCAGGAGGGCGCCCTCCGGATGCTGCAGAACAACCTCGACCCCGAGGTCGCCGAGCACCCCGACAAGCTCGTCGTGTACGGAGGCACCGGCAAGGCCGCCCGCTCCTGGGAGGCGTACGACGCGATCGTGCGCACGCTCAAGACGCTGAAGAACGACGAGACGCTCCTCGTCCAGTCCGGCAAGCCGGTCGGTGTCATGCGCACCAACGAGTGGGCGCCGCGTGTGCTCCTCGCGAACTCCAACCTGGTCGGCGACTGGGCGAACTGGGAGGAGTTCCGCAAGCTGGAGGCCGAGGGCCTGACGATGTACGGCCAGATGACGGCCGGTTCGTGGATCTACATCGGTTCGCAGGGCATCGTCCAGGGCACGTACGAGACCTTCGGCGCGGTCGCGAAGAAGAAGTTCAACGGCACCCTCGCGGGCACCATCACGCTGACCGCCGGTATGGGCGGCATGGGTGGCGCGCAGCCGCTGGCCGTGACGATGAACGAGGGCGTCGCCCTCTGTGTCGACGTCGACGAGACCCGTATCGACCGCCGCATCGGCACCCGTTACCTGGACGTCAAGGCCGACAACCTGGACCACGCGCTCGAGCTGGCGATCAAGGCCCGTGACGAGCGTCGTGGCCTGTCCATCGGTGTCGTCGGCAACGCCGCCGAGATCTTCCCGGAGCTGCTGCGCCGCGGCGCCCCGATCGACATCGTGACGGACCAGACCTCGGCCCACGACCCGCTGGCGTACCTGCCGGTCGGCATCTCGGTCGAGGACTGGGACAAGGAGCGCGAGGCGGACCCGGCCGGCTTCACGGAGAAGGCCCGCCAGTCGATGCGCCT
>NZ_JBEYYB010000008.1:0-426963 GCF_040645335.1 Streptomyces sp. NPDC046821
TGGTGGTGGGGGGGGGGGGGGGGTGGGGGGCGCGGGGGGGGGGGGGGGTGTTTGGGGGGGGGGGGGGGGGGGGGGGGGGGGGGGGGGTTTTCCCCCCCCCCCCCCCCCCTTCCCGAAAGTCCTGGGGCTCCGCCCCAGACCCCGCTCCTCAATCGCCGGAGGGGCTGAAACAGCCAGCCGGAGAGGCTGGAATGAACCAGCCCTGGCGCCCGGCGCAGAGCGGAGCCTGACTAGCCCTGCGGGTGGTGGGCCGGGATCGCGGGGAGTTCGCCCGTCTCCTCGTAACGCGACAGCATCTCGATGCGGCGCGTGTGGCGGGGCTCGCCGGAGTACGGGGTGGCCAGGAAGATCTCGACGAACTTCGTCGCCTCTTCCTGGGTGTGCATACGGCCGCCGATGGAGACCACGTTCGCGTTGTTGTGCTCGCGGCCGAGGGCTGCCGTCTGCTCGCTCCAGGCGAGGGCCGCACGGACGCCCTTCACCTTGTTCGCGGCGATCTGCTCACCGTTGCCGGAGCCGCCGATCACGATGCCGAGGGCGTCCGGGTCCGCCGCCGTCTTCTCCGCCGCACGGAGGCAGAACGGGGGGTAGTCGTCCTGGGCGTCATAGATGTGAGGCCCGCAGTCGACGGGCTCGTGGCCGTGGGCCTTGAGCCATTCGACCAGGTGGTTCTTGAGTTCGTAGCCGGCATGATCCGAGCCGAGGTACACGCGCATGGGTCCGAGTGTGGCATGTCCCGGCGCGGTACGGCTCGGTCGGGTCGGGCGGGCCCCACGGCAACGCGGCGAAAATCACGATCGTGAATCAACTCTTCCGTAGCGCGAAGATCCGTGGGTTCAATGCCTGGGCTCGTGACCCGAGACCTAAGGATTCGTCCATGACCTCGCAGCCACATCTTGCGCAGGCCGACCAGGCGCCCCGTAATCCTGGAGATTCACAGCCCGAGAACGGTTCGACCGACGCCAACGGTCCCGACGGGCTCAAGGCCGGACTCAAGAACCGGCACCTCTCGATGATCGCCATCGGTGGCGTCATCGGCGCCGGCCTCTTCGTCGGCTCCGGTTCCGGCATCGCCAAGGCCGGTCCCGCCATCCTCGTCTCCTACGCCCTCGTCGGCGCGATGGTCGTGATGGTGATGCGGATGCTCGGCGAGATGGCCGCCGCCCGGCCGTCCTCCGGCTCCTTCTCCGCCTACGCCGACCAGGCCCTCGGCCGCTGGGCCGGCTTCTCCATCGGCTGGCTGTACTGGTTCTTCTGGGTCGTCGTACTGGCCGTCGAGGCCACCGCCGGCGCCGTCATCCTCAACGGCTGGGTACCGGCCGTCCCCCAGTGGGCCTGGGCCCTCATCGTGATGGTCGTCCTGACCGCGACCAACCTGGCCTCCGTCGCCTCCTACGGCGAGTTCGAGTTCTGGTTCGCCGGGATCAAGGTCGTCGCGATCGGCGCGTTCGTCATCATCGGTCTGCTCGCCGTGTTCGGTGTGCTGCCCGGTTCGCACAACCCCGGCAACGGGCTCGGCCATCTCACGGACGCGGGCGGGTTCATGCCCAACGGCGCCGGGTCGATCCTCACCGGCGTCCTGATGGTCGTCTTCTCCTTCATGGGCAGCGAGATCGTCACGCTCGCCGCCGGTGAGTCCGAGGACCCGCAGCGTGCCGTCACCAAGGCCACGAACAGCGTGATCTGGCGTATCGGCGTCTTCTACCTCGGCTCGATCTTCGTCGTCCTCACGCTGCTTCCGTGGAACGACAAGTCGATCGCCAAGGACGGTTCGTACGTCGCCGCGCTGAACTCGATCGGCATCCCGCACGCCGGTGAGGTCATGAACGTCATCGTGCTCACTGCCGTCCTGTCCTGTCTCAACTCCGGCCTCTACACGGCCTCCCGCATGGCCTTCTCGCTCGGTCAGCGCGGGGACGCGCCCAAGGCGTTCGCCAGGACCAGTGCGCGCGGCGTGCCGCAGGCCGCGATCCTCGGGTCGGTCGTCTTCGGGTTCCTCGCCGTGTGGTTCAACTACCAGTGGCCGACCACCGTCTTCAACTTCCTGCTGAACTCGTCCGGTGCCGTCGCCCTCTTCGTCTGGCTCGTCATCTGCTTCACGCAGCTGAGGATGCGCGGGATGATCCTGCGCGAGCAGCCCGAGAAGCTCGTCGTGAAGATGTGGCTCTTCCCGTATCTGACGTGGGCCACGATCGCGATGATCTCGTTCGTCCTCGTCTACATGCTCACCGACGACGCGGGCCGCGAACAGGTCGTCCTGTCGCTGCTCGTGGCGGCCCTCGTGGTCGGCTTCGCACTTGTGCGTGAGCAGGTGCGGAAGCGGCGGACGGCCGCCGCGTGACCGCCCGTACGTAAGAAAACGTCTGCCCCCTCCGGGATCTCCCGGAGGGGGCAGACGGCGTACGAGGCCGATTACTTGTCGGCGAATTACTTGTCGGCGAGCTTCCACGCCGTGGGCAGGACGCCCATCGCCAGGGCCGCCTTCAGGGCGTCGCCGATGAGGAACGGGACGACGCCCGCGGCGACCGCCTGCGTCAGCGTCATGCCGGTCACGGCCGCGAGGTAGGGGACGCCGACGGCGTAGATGACCGCGGAGCCGAGGACCATCGTGCCCGCGGTGCGCAGGACCGAGCGGTCGCCGCCGCGCCGGGCGAGCGCGCCGACGACGGTCGAGGCGAGCAGCATCCCGAGGACGTAACCGAAGGACGCGCCGCCCGCGCCGGAGGTGCCCTGCGCGAACCACGGCACGCCGGCCATGCCGACGAGCGCGTACAGCGCGAGCGACAGGAAGCCGCGGCGGGCGCCGAGCGCGGTGCCGACGAGGAGCGCGGCGAAGGTCTGCCCGGTGACGGGGACCGGCGAGCCCGGCACGGGCACGGCGATCTGGGCCGCGATGCCGGTGAGGGCGGCGCCGCCGAGCACGAGCGCGATGTCACGCGTCCGCGAGGCGGGGAGCAGGTCGGCCAGGACCTTGCCGGGGCGGGTGGAGACGGCAGCCGTACTCATCGGGACTCCGCAGGGTTAAGGGCAGTTCAGGACTCCGTGACGCTATCCCAGCGGCCGATCCGCGTTCACGGTCACTGGTCGACAAAGGGGGGCGGCGGGTGTTGGTGGGGTCCGCACAAAGGGCTCCGTCGAACCCCGGGTCGGGGTGACGCTCGTCACTGGGGCAGGCCACGAATCGGCCCGTTTTGCGCCCGGGGGCAGGGGCCGGAGAGACTGTAGGTTCCTGCCAAACCCGAGCGAGCCCCGAGGCGGTCCGAACTCCATGCACGACCAGCGCCCGTCGGAACCGGAACGGCTCGGCTCCGCCCCCTCGTCCGCACCCTCACCTCTCGACTCCGCGCCCGAGCCCCTCGGCGGCGGGCTGACGCAGCGTCACCTCACGATGCTCGGCCTCGGCGGGGTCATCGGCGCGGGCCTCTTCGTCGGCTCGGGTGCCGGGATCGCGGTCGCGGGTCCCGGCATCGTCGTCTCGTACCTCATCGCGGGCGCGCTCGCGATGTGCGTGATGCGGATGCTCGGCGAGATGTCGGCGGCGATGCCGGCGTCGGGTTCGTTCTCGGTGCACGCCGAGCGGGCGCTGGGCCGCTGGGCCGGGTTCAGCGCGGGCTGGCTGTACTGGTTCATGCTGGTCGTCGTCCTCGCTGTGGAGGCGACGGGCGCGGCGCGGATCGCGAACGGCTGGGTGCCGGGCGTGCCGCAGTGGGCGTGGGTCCTGGTGTTCATGCTGGTCTTCACCGGGGCGAACCTGACGTCCGTGAAGAACTTCGGCGAGTTCGAGTTCTGGTTCGCCACCCTGAAGGTCTTCGCGATCGTCGCGTTCCTGATCCTCGGCACGCTCGCGGTCTTCGGCCTGCTGCCCGACACCGACCCGGTCGGCCTCACCAACCTGACCGGGCGCGGCGGTTTCCTGCCGCACGGCTGGCAGGGCGTCATCTCCGGTGTGCTCGCCGTGGTGTTCGCGTTCGGCGGCCTGGAGGTCGTGACGATCGCCGCCGCCGAGTCCGACGACCCGGCGCGCGCGGTCTCCCGGGCGGTGCGCAGCGCGGTCTACCGCATCCTCTTCTTCTACGTCGGCTCGATGGCCGTCATCGTGGCCGTACTGCCCTGGACCGAGCAGAAGCCGGGCGCCAGCCCGTACGTCACCGTGCTTGACGCGATCGGGGTGCCGTCCGCCGCCCAGATCATGAACATCGTGGTGTTCGTGGCGCTGCTCTCGGCGCTGAACGCGAACCTCTACGGGGCGTCGCGCATGATCTTCTCGCTGGCCGAGCGCCGGGAGGCCCCGCAGGCACTGCTCAAGGTGAGCGGCGGGGGCGTGCCGCGCCGGGCGGTGCTCGCGTCGGTCGCGTTCGGGTTCGTGTCGGTGCTGCTCAATCTGAAGTGGCCGGACTCGGTCTTCCTCTACATGCTCAACTCGGTCGGCGCGGTGCTGCTGTTCGTGTGGGCACTGATCGCCGCGTCGCAACTGCGGCTGCGGCGGCGCATCGAGCTGGAGGCGCCGGAGCGGCTCGTGCTGCGGATGTGGGGGTTCCCGTGGCTGACGTGGGTGACGCTCGCGGCCATCGCGGCGGTGATCGGGCTGATGCTGACCGACGACTCGGCCCGTCCGCAGCTCCTGTGGTCGGCCGGTGCGACGGCCGTCGTCCTGGCCTTCGCGGGAGTGCGGGAACTGCGCGCGCGGCGTGGCTGAGCCTTCACGATGTGTGAGCGTCGTGTCCGTATACCGGTCAACGGTTCCCTGTAGCCGGTGCCGCTGCTCACACTGTGGGCCTTTCCCCCGTCTCAGCTAATGAACAGGGCACATCCATGTCTCGGACGTCGTCGCAGTCGCCTGCCGACTCCTCCACGGTCGACGCGCAGGTCGACGCGCAGGCCCCGGCCGACGCGTCGGCGTCCGCGCTCGACTCGCCGCTCTCCCAAGGCCTGAAGCAGCGCCACCTCTCGATGATCGCGCTCGGCGGCGTGATCGGCGCCGGCCTCTTCGTGGGCTCCGGCACGGCCATCGCGGCGGCGGGACCGTCGATCATCCTCGCGTACGCGATCTCGGGCGCGCTCGTCATGCTCGTGATGCGGATGCTGGGCGAGATGTCGGCCGCGTACCCCTCGTCCGGTTCCTTCTCGGTGCACTCCGAGCGGGCGATCGGCTCGTGGGCCGGTTTCACGGCGGGCTGGTCGTTCTGGTTCCTGCTCTGCGTCGCCGTCGGCCTCGAGGGCCTCGGCGCGGCGGGCATCGTGCACGGCTGGGTGCCGGGTGTCCCGGAGTGGGCGTGGGTCGCCCTGTTCATGCTGCTGTTCTGCGGTACGAACCTCGCCGCCGTGAAGAACTTCGGTGAGTTCGAGTTCTGGTTCGCCGCCCTGAAGGTCGGCGCGATCGCGCTCTTCCTGGTCATCGGCGTCCTGGCGATCCTGGGCGTCCTGCCCGGCACCGACGCCCCCGGCATGTCCAACCTCACGGGCCACGGCGGCTTCATGCCGAACGGCACCCAGGGCCTCATCGTCGGCCTGCTCGCCTCCGTGTTCGCGTACGGCGGTCTGGAGACCGTCACCATCGCCGCCGCCGAGTCCGAGCACCCCGTGCAGGGCGTCGTGAAGGCCGTCCGCACCGCGATGTGGCGCATCGGCATCTTCTACGTCGGCTCGATGGCCGTCGTCGTGGCGCTCCTCCCCTGGACGGCCAAGGAGATCCCGACCAAGGGCCCGTACGTCGCCACGCTGGACTACCTGGGCATCCCGGGCGCCGGCCAGATCATGAACGTCGTCGTGCTCGTCGCGCTGCTCTCGGCGATGAACGCCAACATCTACGGCGCCTCCCGCATGGCCGGTTCGCTGGTCTCGCGGGGCCTCGGCCCGAAGGCGCTCGGCGCGGTCTCCGGCGGTGTGCCGCGCGTCGCCGTCCTGACCTCGTCGGTCTTCGGCTTCGTGTGCGTGCTGCTGAGCTACTGGCGCCCGGAGGACGTCTTCGTGTGGCTGCTCAACACCATCGGCGCGATCATCCTCGTCGTCTGGTTCTTCATCGCCGCCTCGCAGCTGATCCTGCGCCGCCGCCTGGAGCGTGAGGCTCCGGAGAAGCTGGTCGTGCGGATGTGGGCGTTCCCGTACCTCACGATCGTGGCGCTCGTCGCCATGGCCGGCGTCTTCGTCCTGATGGCCCGCGAGGCCGGCACCCGCGACCAGCTCCTTTACACGGGCGGCCTGACCCTGATCCTCGCGGTCACGGGTTACATCCGCCAGAAGGCCGCCGAGAAGAAGCAGGTCGCTCCGCAGGACTGACCTTCAGCGCGGCTGATCTTCAGCGCGATCGACTCCGAGGACCCCCGAGCCATCCGGCCCGGGGGTCCTTCGCGTGCGCCCATCACCCCGGCCCTTCACGCGGCACCCGATCTTGTTGCTGCTAGCCTGCACTTGCACATTAGTTGCAATAAGACGCGCGGTACGCAGTTGGAGGGCTCGGACATGGCCATTTACACGCTTCGTCAACTGCCTGCCACCAATGGGACGAGCTTGCGGAACTCGGCATCACTGGAGGTGATGCGTTGCCCGCGTTCAGCCCTCCGCCCGGGGGACGGGAGGGCAGGGGCCGCTGACAGGGCCCCGCGTCGCCACAACTCCCGCGCACGAGCGCGGATGTTGCGGGAGCCGTTCCGGTCGGCGTGATCAACGAATCCGCACGACCGGCATACGAATCGGGCCTGGGAGACCCGGTTCGCCTTGTCGACGTGGCCGCATTCGGCGCAGGTGCGGGAGGTGTACGCGGGGTCGACGCGCACCACCGGCACCCCTGCCTTTCGGGCCTTGTACGCGATGAACTCCCCGAGCTGGGCAAAGGCCCAGGAATGGAGCGTGACCCGTTGGGGCTTGCGAAGCCGTACCCTCGCGCGAATGCCCGTCAAGTCCTCCAGGGCAATGCCGCGCGAGGTGCGTTCTGCCTCGGCCACGATATGTTTCGCGATCTTGTGGTTGATGTCTCTGGCCCGCCGAGATTCCTTGCGGCGCCGCCGCATAGCGCGCCGGGCGGCAGACTTGGTGTTCTTCTTTTGCAGCTTGATCCGCAGCCTCCGGTCCCGCGACCTCAGTCGGTTCAGCTGCCGCCCTGCCATGATCCGGCCGTCGCTGGTGGTGGCGATGTTCACGATCCCCAAGTCGACGCCGAGGAAGTCCAACGGATCAGTGTTCGCCGGAGTCTCGGGCACCTCACACGTAGCCAGCAAGTACCAGGCGCCGTCGCGGCACACGAGATCCGACTCGCCCTGGCGATACAAGGCCAGCGTCTTGAGCTGGTTCGGGCCGGAGGTGAACGCCACACCCTTCATCCGTCCGCCGACGGTCCAGATAGACACGGTGCGCGCAGCTGTCTGCCAGGACAGCATCCGGTCGTCGTACGGCTGAGCAGCCTGCGGGCGGAAGGTGAGCGGCTCGCCAACGGTCCGGCCAGGACGGGCCGAGCCTCGCGGACCAAGCCAACCGCGCTTCAGGTCGGCGCCCAGCGCGCGATAGGCGTCCGCTGCCTTCTTGATGACATGCTGGGCGGCCTGCGCCCCCAACCCCCACCGTTCCTTGACCACACCGTAGGTATGTCGTCGCAGGTCGAAGTTCTTGAACGCACGCCGTTCGAACGCCACTTCTCCCACCCAAGTGGCAGCCTCATTGCATGCGCGCAGGGTCGCCTCAAGCGCCGCCGCCTGAACCGGCGTCGGCAGCAGCTTCACCTGCACCATGAGCTTCATGGACCAAGACGCTAGTGCGACCATCGGACGGATTGACTAACTTGCCATCCCATTCAACAGATCCAGGGATCACTAGGCTGCCTGTTCGCATTTCACCTCTCCGTCACGCCAGTCCTTAGCTCGGCGTCCCGCCTCGTGATCGTCTTCTCACCCTTCACGCGGGCGGGCGGGTGAAAAAACAGACCCCCGTGAGCACGTGGCTCACGGGGGTCTGTCGGTATGGGGGATTCCGGAGGATCGTGCCCTTATGCCGATGTCCAAGCACTGCCGCAACTGCAAGGGCCCTCTGCAGCACTTCCGTCCCGCCACCGAGAAGGAGAAGGAGTACCTGCTGAAGAACGACGAGCGGCTGAAGCGGGCCGACGTCGACGGCTACTGGCGCTGTCAGGGCAACGACGGCAAATGCCGGAGGATCCAGCACCACCTGAACCAGAGCAAGGGCACGACCCTCCCCGAAGACTTCGACGAAGACTAAGTCACTCGAAGCTGGGCCCCGCCGTACGCGTCCGCTTGATCTCGTAGAAGCCCGGGACCGAGGCGACGAGCAGCGTGCCGTCCCACAGCTTGCCGGCCTCCTCGCCCTTGGGGGCCGGGGTGACGACCGGGCCGAAGAACGCGATCTGCTCGCCGTCCGCGCCCGGGACCGCGATGACGGGCGTGCCGACGTCCTCGCCGACCTTGTCGATGCCTTCCTGGTGGGAGGCGCGCAGCCGGTCGTCGTACGGGGTCTCGTCCCAGTGATCGAGGAGGGTGACGGGCAGGTTCGCCGCTTCGAGGGCGCCCTTGACCGCTTCCTTCGTGGGGCCCTCGCCGCGGTTGTGGATGCGGGTGCCGAGCTCGGTGTAGAGCGCGCCGAGGACCTCGGAGCCGTGCTCCTGCTCGGCGGCGATGGCGACGCGGACCGGGCCCCAGGCCTGGCTCAGCATCTCCTGGTACTCCGGCGGGATCTCGTCGTACTTGTCCTCGTTGAGCACGGCGAGGCTCATCACGTGCCAGCGCACCTCGATGTCGCGGATCTTCTCCACTTCGAGAATCCACCGTGAGGTCATCCAGGCCCAGGGGCACATGGGGTCGAACCAGAAGTCGACGGGGGTCTTCTCGGACATGGATCTCCTCGTGTCGTCCGGGACGTTGCCTATGTGGACCAACGCCCCGCGCGCCCCCGCAATTCCCGCGCTGGGCGTGGTCAGACCCACATGGCAGGATCGGCCGTGTTCGCACCACAAGTGCTACCAGTCGAGTCACAAGGGAGTGCCGCCCGTGCCCGGAGAGAACCTTTCGCGCGAAGAGGCCCACGAGCGGGCGGGCCTGCTGTCCGTCGACGGGTACGAGGTCCGGCTGGACCTGCGGTCGGCGGTCGGCGAGGCCGAGGGCGAGGGGCCCCGGACGTTCCGCTCGGTGACGACGATCCGCTTCCGGGCCGAGCCCGGCGCCGCCACCTTCGTGGACCTGATCGCGCCCTCCGTGAACGCGGTGACGCTCAACGGCGAGGACCTCGACACTGCGGCCGTCTTCGACGGGACGCGGATCGCGCTCAACGGCCTGGCCGCGGAGAACGAGCTGGTGGTCGACGCCCAGTGCGCCTACAGCCGCACGGGCGAGGGGATGCACCGCTTCGTCGACCCCGAGGACGGCGAGGTCTACCTCTACACGCAGTACGAGCCGGCCGACTCGCGGCGCGTGTACGCGAACTTCGAGCAGCCCGACCTCAAGGCGCCGTACCGGTTCGCCGTGCAGGCGCCCGAGGGCTGGACGGTCTGGTCGAACGGGGTGGGTGAACTCACCGACGGCGTCTGGAAGTTCGCCGAGACGAAGCCGATCTCGACGTACATCACGGCGGTCGTCGCGGGCCCGTACCACTACGTGACGGACTCCTACAGCCGGACGTTCGAGGACGGTTCGACGCTGGAGATCCCGCTCGGCGCGCTGTGCCGCAAGGGGCTCGCCCGGCACTTCGACGCGGACGACGTGTTCCTGGTGACGAAGCAGGGCCTCGACTTCTTCCACGACCACTTCGACTACCCGTACCCCTTCGGGAAGTACGACCAGGCGTTCGTGCCGGAGTACAACCTCGGGGCGATGGAGAACCCGGGGTGTGTCACGTTCCGCGAGGAGTTCATCTTCCGCGGCAAGGTGACGCAGGCGTCGTACGAGCGGCGGGCGAACGTCGTCCTGCACGAGATGGCGCACATGTGGTTCGGCGACCTCGTGACCATGCAGTGGTGGGACGACCTGTGGCTGAAGGAGTCGTTCGCCGACTTCATGGGGACGTTCTCGATGGTCGAGGCGACCCGGTTCACCAACGGCTGGATCACGTTCGCCAACAACCGCAAGGCGTGGGCGTACCGCGCCGACCAGCTGCCCTCCACGCACCCGGTCACGGCCGACATCCGTGACCTGGAGGACGCCAAGCTCAACTTCGACGGGATCACGTACGCGAAGGGCGCGAGCGTCCTCAAGCAGCTCGTCGCGTACGTCGGCCGTGACGCGTTCCTCGAAGGGTCGCGCCGCTACTTCAAGCGGCACGCGTACGGGAACACGCGGCTCGGCGACCTGCTGTCCGTCCTGGAGGAGACGTCCGGGCGTGACATGGCGGCGTGGTCGCGGGCGTGGCTCCAGACCGCGGGCGTCAACTCCCTGACCCCGCAGGTGACTTCGGACGCCGAGGGCCGGATCGCCGAGCTGGCCGTCGTGCAGGAGGCCGCCGCCTCGCACCCCGAACTGCGGCCGCACCGCGTCGCCGTGGGCCTCTACCGGCGCGAGGGCGCCGACGGTTCGCTCGTGCGGTACGCGCGTGCCGAGGTCGACGTGGACGGGCCGCGGACCGTGGTGGGCGAGCTGGCCGGGGCCGAGGCGCCCGAGCTGGTCCTCGTCAACGACGACGACCTGACGTACTGCAAGATCCGCTTCGACGAGAACTCGCTGGCCACGCTGCGCGAGCACCTCGGCTCGATCACGGACCCGCTGGCGCGCGCCCTGTGCTGGTCGGCGCTGTGGAGCCTGACGCGGGACGGGCTGCTGCCGACCCGTGACTTCGCCGCCCTCGTCCTGCGGTTCGCCGGGCGCGAGAGCGACATCGGCGTGCTGCAGATGCTGCACGCGTGGGCCGGTTCCGCGCTCACCCGTTACGCGGCGCCCGAGTGGCGTGCCGAGGGCGGGCGGCTGCTCGCCGAGGGCGCGCTGCGGGAGCTGCGGGCGGCCGAGCCGGGCAGCCAGCACCAGCTGACGTGGGCCCGGTTCTTCGCCTCCGTCGCCTCCGCCGAGCCCGACCTCCAGCTGCTCCGGGGTCTGCTCGACGGCACCGAGAAGATCGACGGGCTCGACGTGGACCAGGAGATGCGCTGGTCGTTCCTTGAGCCGCTCGCCGCGCACGCGGCCGCCGACGAGTCGGTGCTGGCCGCCGAACTGGCCCGTGACGACACCGCGTCGGGCAAGCGGCACCAGGTGCGCTGCCTCGCGGCGCGTCCGTCGGCCGCGGTGAAGGCGCAGGCCTGGGCGCAGGTCGTCGAGTCGGACGCGCTGTCGAACGCGCTCGTGGAGGCGACGATCGCGGGCTTCCAGCAGCCGTCGCAGCGTGAACTGACCGCGCCCTACGCGGAGAAGTACTTCGCGGCGATCGAGCGCGTGTGGCAGGAGCGGTCCATCCAGATCGGCATGGACGTCGTGCGGGGCCTGTTCCCGTCGCTCCAGGACTCGCAGGAGACGCTGGACGCGACCGACGCGTGGCTGGAGTCGCACGAGGGCTCCGCCCCGGCGCTGCGCCGTCTCGTCCTGGAGGCGCGCGACGACCTGGCGCGTGCGCTGCGGGCACAGGCGTGCGACGCGGCGGCGGAGAAGTAGCCCCGTAGTAGTCCCTTAGTAGTCCCTTGGGGCACAACAGAGCGGATACGGCCGGGAGTTACCGAACGCGGGTACTTCCGGCCGTAACCCGTTGTGGCGCCTGTCCAACTCGGCAGTCGAACGCCCGTACTTTAGGACGGGCTTGTCCCGTTTCGTCGACGAGCGTGTAACAGCGGTTAGCGGAGGGTTCGGCTCCGGGAATGGCCCGGTCATGAACCACAACACCCCCCTGTCTCCCCGCCCTCTCCAGCACCTCGCCGAGAGCCGGCAGCGCGTGCTGAGCGCCGCCCAGCTCAAGGGCCACGGAGTAGGCGCCGCCGCCCTGAACGAGCAGTGCAGGCCCGGCGGCCCCTGGCAGCAACTCCTGCCCGGCGTCTACCTCCTGCACCCGGGCCCGCCCACCGCCGACGAGCGCCTGCACGCGGCCCTCCTCTACGCGGGCCGCCCCCAGATCCGCGCCGTGGCGAGCGTGCCGACGCAGGCCGCCCAGGGCGAGCCGCACTCCCCGCCGGCACAGCGCACCCCGTACGCCAACGCGATGATCACCGGCCTCGCCGCCCTCACCCTGCACCGCTTCGCGTCCGCTCCCCCGCTGCTCTCCCTCGACCGGATCGACGTCATGGTGCCGCGCACCCGCCGCCTGCGCTCGACCGGTTTCGCCCGGCTCGTGCGCAGTTGCAGCCTGCCGACCCCGCAGCTGATCGGGGGAGTTCCGGTGGCGCCGGTGGCGCGGGCCCTCGCGGACGCCGTCGCCCAGCTCTCCGAGTCCGGCCCGGTACGCCGACTGCTCACCGAGGCCGTCAGAGGCGGACACTGCGAACCCGCCGCGGCGGTAAGGGAGTTGAACCAGGCGAAGCTGCTCGCCCGCCCGCACGTCGTGGACGCCGTTGACTCGCTGCTCGCCGAGGGGCGGGCCATCGCCGAGGACCGGCTGTACGCGATGGTGCGCGAGCACGCGCTGCCGGAGCCGCTGTGGAACGTGGACCTGCGGCTGCCCGGCGGCCCGCAACTCGGGGGCGTCGACGCGTACTGGCCCGACCAGGCCGTCGCCGTGGAACTGGACACGCGGGCGCCCCGGCACAGCCTGCGCGCCGAGTCCCAGCAGGACAGCGCCGGCCTGGAGTGGTCGGAGCACGCCCGCAAGCGCGAGCACCTGGAGCGCCTCGGCATCACGGTCGTCCACCTCACCCCGCGCAAGCTGCGCGAGTCCCCCGACCTCCAGGCGACCGTCGTCCGGACCGCCCTGATGGCGTCCGCGGACCGCGACCCGGCAGCGTACGTGATGGTCCTCCCGCACTGAGCGCGTCCGGGCGGTTCACTTCGGGCAGTACTCGGCCTCGACGACGGCCCGGCCGTCGCCCGTCCAGTCGCCGTTGAAGTTGAACGCCAGGGAATGGCGGCCGTCGGCCGTGGTCACGGCCCCCGAGGTGGAGCCGTGGATCTCGCCGTTGTGGCCCCAGACGACCGTGCCGCAGCTGAGCTTCGTCCGCGTCAGGGCGAGGCCGTAGCCGACCTCCGGCTCACCCTTCTTCACCGGCACGGGGACGGTCGCCTTCATCTCGGCGAGCTGCGCGGCGGGCAGCAGCCGGCCGCCGAGGAGCGCCGAGTAGAACCGCGTCAGGTCCGCCGAGTCGGTGATCAGCTCGCCTGCCGCGCCCGCGATGCTCGGGTTGAGCTCGGTGACGTCGTACGTCTTCGCGGCCGGGTCGTCGGGGAACTTGCTGTAGGCGCGGGACGAGGGGGATGGCATGGTCGCGGTGGTGCCGGGGAGGGTGGTGGCGCGCAGGTGGAGCGGGGCGATGACGCGGCGGCGGATCTCGTCGGCGTAGGAGTGGCCGGTCACCTTGCCGACGACCATGCCGGCGAGGACGTAGTTGGTGTTGGAGTAGCTCCAGGACGTGCCGGGCGCGAAGTCGGGTTTGTGGGACATGGCGATCCGCACGAGTTCGGCGGGGGTCCAGGTGTCGTAGCGGTGTTTCAGGAAGCCGTCGCGGCCGAAGACGGTCGCCTGGAAGTCCTTGTCCGACGTGTAGTCGTAGACGCCGCTGGTGTGGTTGAGGAGCATCCGGACGGTGATCTCGCGGCCGTCGTGGCCGTGGCCGGTGACGACGCCGGGGAGCCAGTGGTCGACCGGGTCGTCCAGGTCGATCCGGCCCTCGGCCTCCAGCTGGAGGAGCACG
This sequence comes from Streptomyces sp. NPDC046821, assembly GCF_040645335.1. NCBI lineage: Bacteria > Bacillati > Actinomycetota > Actinomycetes > Kitasatosporales > Streptomycetaceae > Streptomyces > Streptomyces sp. NPDC046821. The sequence continues at coordinate 13,751 of NZ_JBEYYB010000008.1, forward strand.
GTCGCGACGAACGTCTTGGTGATGCTGCCGGCGCGGAACCGGTCCCGGTCGCCGCGCGGGGTGTTCGTCCGCAGGTCACCCACGCCCGAACTGCCCTTCCAGGTCCCGTACTTGTCCGTCGCCGACGCCGTCACCCCGGGCACGCCCGCCGCGACGACGGCGTCCATGGCCTGCCGGGTCGCCCCGTGTCCTGCCCTGTCGGGGGCGTCGGCCAGGGCGGGTGACGACGCGAGCGCCCCCGCCGTCACCGACACCACCACAGCCGCGCCCACCAGGCCGGTACGCACTGACATCCCGTGTCTCCCTCTTCGCCGTCGGGCGGCTGAGTGCCGCTGTCGACCTGGGGGACCCGGGCATCGAGGGGGAGGGTTGAGGGGTGTCAGCCGGTTGAGCGCGAATCAGCCCTTTCGGAGGACGAGCTCCGTGTTGCGGTCGCCCGGGGTGCCGGAGAGCGTGGCGCGGGAGCCGGGGGCGTTGAAGGACAGCTCGCGGTAGAGGGCGGCGAGTCCGGTCTGGGTGAGGTCGGCGAAGTCGGTGCGGTGCGGGGCGGCGGACTCGATGAGCGTGGTGAACAGGGAGACCGTGCCGTCGTGGTTGTCGGTGACCTCGATGATGCGGGCCAGCTGCGGGAAGTCGACGTGGGAGGCGGTCGAGATCTCCCAGAACGTGCGGCCTTCGGGGCTCGTGTGCGGGGTGATGTCGTTCTTGTGGCTGTGGCCGTTGATCCAGGCCAGGACGTTCCGGTGGCGGCCGAGCAGCGCGACGACCTCGTCCCCGCCATGCCGGGTCTCGCCCGACCGGTGCGGGTCCTTGTTCAGATTGCGCATGGTCTTGCTGGTGTGGTGGCTGAAGACCAGGACGTACGCGTCCTGGTGGAGCTTGAGGGTCCGCTCCAGCCAGTCGAGCTGGGCCGCGCCCAGGGAGCCCTCGTAGTGGCCGCCGGGGTCGGTGGTGTCGAGGCTGATGCCGATGACGTCGTCCGAGACGCGGAAGGAGTAGTACTGGGTGCCCGCGTCGACGTTGGCCTGGGTGTAGCCGTGGCCATGGGGGCCGGGTCCGGTGTGGGCGGGGTCGAGGTGGGCCTTGAGGTACTCGGCCGGGGTGAAGGGGGCGCGGCGCTCGTCGGGGGTGACCGAACGCATGTGGCGGACCTGGGACTTGAGAAGCTCCTCGAAGGCCTTGCCCCGGGGGTCGCCGCCCTTCTTCACGTTGCCCCAGATCGCCTTGGCCTCGGCAGCCGGCAGCTCCATGAGCTTCTTGCCGCCCACGGCGAACTCGGCGAAGAAGGAGTCGCCCGGCGCGTAGCAGCCGCCGGACAGGGCGTCGTGGTTGCCGACGGTGGAGTACCAGGGCACGTTCAGGCCGGGGCTGCGCAGCTCGCCGATCGCGGCGTCGAGGAAGCCGGGGACGCGGGGGAAGCCGAGCTGCTTGTCGGCGTCGCGCAGGGCGGCGTCCGGCTGCCAGTACAGCGTGAGGCCGCTGTCCTGCACGCCCTCGTAGCGGCGCGGGTCGCCGGTGTTCGGGGTGATGCGGCCGCCGCTCATCGCCTTGAGGAACCAGTCGAGTTCCGCCCGCGAGTTGTTGTCCGTGTTGTCGCCCGTGGTCATCACGAAGTGCAGGGGCGACGCGGTGACCGGCGCGCCGCGCAGCGAGTTGACCCGCTCCACGAGCGACACGGCACCCGCGACCGACAGCGCCTCCTGCGGCCGCCACGCACTCGCCGTCTGCGCCCGCAGGTACTCGTAACGCAGGGGGTGCTGTACGTCGACCAGGTGCAGGTCGGTGAACTGGACGAAGGCGGCGAGCGCGGTACGGCGGTTCTCGCGCCCGGACTTGGCGGGGGCGAGGTCGGAGCGGACGACGCGCTGCCAGGCGGGGCCGTCGCCGAGGCGGCGGTAGCCCGTGCCGTCCGGGGCGGCGGCGACGGAGGCGAGGGTGGTGCCGCGTGTGTAGGGGGCGAGCGGGGCGGCGGGCGCCCGGCGCGAGACGGGGACCGGGGCGGGGCCCGCGGCGGCGGTGCCCGTGCCGGGGCCGAGTGCGTAGCCGATCCCGGCCGTCAGCGAGACGGCTCCGGACGCGGCGAGGAACGTGCGGCGGTCGAGCGCCGAGACGACGGCGGTGGCCTTGGCGGCGGTTGCTGAAGCAGCGGTGTCGGCGACAGAGCGTAGGCGCGGCATGGCGCGGCCTCCCCGAGTGCGAACGCGTCGGCAGTGGTCGCGGGGCGTCCGCCGTGGCAGAACTCCCCGCTCGTACCGGATCGTTGGCATCGGGAATGACCTGCGCGTTAACGAGGCCGCAACAGGCGGCGCCGATCGCGCCACGTGGATCACCGGCCCTCCGCACGGTCACGCACGCCTCGCGCACCGGAGGGGAGCCGGTCACTCCCCGTTCACCTTTCGGGGAAGAACGCGGGCCCGTCTTTCATGCCAGGACGCGCCCCGCCGGTGGCCGCTCGCGCCACATCTGGAGGCCGACGTCGACGAGTTCGACGCGGGACAGACGGCGCACGTCGTCGAGGGGGTGCCAGGCGGCGAGGTCGGTGGAGCCGTTCTCCTCGGGGCGCAGGGTGCCGCCGGTGACGCGGCCCTCGTAGACGAGGCGCACGCCGTGGAAGTCGGCGAGGCCGCCGTTCTCGCGCGGGTAGCGCCGCTGGACGGAGTGCACACCGAGCAGGGCGACCGGCTCGACCGCGTAGCCTGTCTCCTCGTCGAGTTCGCGGATCACGGTGTCATACGGGTCCTCGCCGTGGTCCATGCCGCCTCCCGGCAGCGTCCAGCGCCTGCTGCCGTCGCCGGCCACCCAGCGGGCGAGCAGCACCTGACCGTCCCGTACGCAGACGGCGTACGCCGCCACCCTCAGCTCTTTGTGCACAGGCAGACGCTAGAACCAATGGCTGTGCCGCGCACGGAGTCCGGCGGCTTCCCTGGATCATCCGGCTATCCACCGGCTTGTCCGCGATGACGTATGGCGGATGTCCGCCATGGCCTGTTCACGCCACGGGCAACTCTCCCCAAACAGTGGTCACTTACGTAAAGCTGACCGGTCATCCGGCACCGAATTTTCCGGATCCTTTCCGATCCTTTTACGTACAGGGATGCTGATGACCAACGATCCCCAGCGCGCGCCGATATCCGGAGCGAGACGGGCGGCACGGCTCGCGGCCGCCGCCGGCCTCGTCGCAGCGCTCACCGCAGCCGGGCCGATACCCATGGCCTTCTCCGCGGACACGGACACCACTCCGTCCGCCGACGCGCCGGTCAAGTCCGGTGGCGACAAGCTCGGTTCGGCCGACGCCCAGCTCCTGAGCGAGGCGCAGGCGACGCACGAGAAGAACGTGACCATGATGGTCGCGACCGCCCCCGGCGAGACCGCGCAGGTCGCCCGCCAGCTCGGCGCCGTCAAGGGCGGCTCCGTCGGCCGGACCTACGACAAGCTCGGCTACGTCCGCGCCACCGTGCCGACCGCACGGGCGGAGGCGGCGATCAAGGCCGCCGAGAAGCTCTCCTCCGTGCACGGCATCGACCTGCGCCACGAGATCGAACTGGACGACCCGACCCCGGCCGGTGACACCGCCAAGGGCGCCAAGGAGGCGGCCCCGGGCACGTACGCCGCCCCCGGCAAGGACACCCCGGCGAAGAACCCGTACAACCCGTCCTTCGAGACGGGCGCCGTCGACTTCGTGAAGGACAACCCGAAGGCCGACGGCCGCGGCGTCACGATCGGCATCCTCGACTCCGGTGTGGACCTCGGCCACCCGGCGCTCCAGAAGACCACCACCGGCGAGCGCAAGATCGTCGACTGGGTCACCGCGACCGACCCGATCGTCGACGGCGACGCCACCTGGCGCGCGATGGTCACCCCGGTGGCCGGCCCGACGTTCACGTACGGCGGGCGCACCTTCAAGGCCCCCGAGGGCTCGTACGAGGTCGCGACGTTCCGCGAGTCCGCCAGCATCGGCGGCGACGCCAACGGCGACCTGAACCGCGACGGCGACACGACCGACTCCTGGGCCGTCCTCTACGACGCGAAGGCCGGCACGGTCACCGTCGACCTGAACAACAACGCGGACTTCACCGACGACACCCCGATGAAGCCGTACAAGGACGGCTACCAGGTCGGGTACTTCGGGACGGACAACCCGGCGACCGACGTCGTCGAGCGCGTCCCGTTCGTCGTGGAGGTCCGCAAGGACGTCCCGATGGACCCGTACGGCGGCGACTGGGTCGGCAAGAAGGCCGACTTCGTCAACATCGGCGTCATCGAGTCCGAGCACGGCACGCACGTCGCGGGCATCACCGCCGCGAACAGCCTGTTCGGCGGCAAGATGAACGGTGCCGCGCCCGGCGCGAAGCTCGTCTCGTCGCGTGCCTGCACGTGGAGCGGCGGCTGCACCAACATCGCGCTCACCGAAGGCATGATCGACCTCGTCGCCAACCGCGGCGTCGACATCGTCAACATGTCGATCGGCGGTCTGCCCGCCCTGAACGACGGCAACAACGCGCGCGCCGAGCTCTACAAGCGCCTCATCGACACCTACGGCGTCCAGCTCGTGATCTCCGCGGGCAACTCCGGCCCCGGCGCCAACACGATCGGCGACCCCGGCCTCGCGGACAAGGTCATCTCCGTCGGCGCCGCGATCTCCAAGGAGACGTGGGCGTCCAACTACGGCTCCGGCGTCGAGAAGCCGTACGCGATGATGCCGTTCTCGTCGCGCGGCCCGCGTGAGGACGGCGGCTTCACGCCGACGATCAGCGCGCCCGGCGCCGCGATCAACTCCACGCAGACCTGGCTGCCGGGCTCCCCGGTCGCCGAGTCGGGCTACTCGCTGCCGGCCGGCTACTCGATGCTCCAGGGCACCTCGATGGCGTCCCCGCAGGCCACGGGCGCCTCCGCCCTGCTGCTGTCGGCCGCCAAGCAGAAGCACATCGACCTCACCCCGGCGAAGCTGCGCACCGCGCTCACCTCGACGGCCAAGCACATCCCGGGTGAGCAGGCGTACGCCGAGGGCTCCGGCCTCATCGACATCGTCGACGCGTGGAAGTCGATCAAGGACGGCGCGAGCGCCCACACGTACACGGTGAAGGCCCCGGTCGACACCGCGATCGACTTCGCGCTCAAGGACCCGGGCTTCGGCACCGGCATCTACGACCGCGAGGGCGGCCTCAAGGCCGGCCAGACCAAGAACTACGACGTCACCGTCACCCGTACGTCGGGCCCGGCCGGCGCCGTCCGTCACGAGCTGTCCCTCAAGAACAACTCGGGCGACACGTTCCGCATCCTCGGCAGCACCTCGGTGAACCTGCCGCTGAACAAGCCGGTCACCGTCAAGGTGCAGGCGAAGCCGGCGTCGGCCGGCCTGCGCAGCGCGATCCTGCAGGTGGACGACCCGAGCACCGAGGGCGTCGACCAGCAGATCATGGCGACCGTCGTCGTGGCCCCGCCGCTGGCGAAGCCGTCGTACACCTTCTCGGACTCCGGATCCGTGCAGCGCAACAGCACGAAGTCGTACTTCGTGACGGTCCCGGCGGGCGCCAAGTCGCTCGAGGTCAAGATGAGCGGCCTGAAGGACCAGAGCCAGACCCGCTTCATCTCGATCCACCCGTACGGCGTCCCGGTCGACGACACGGGCACGCCGAGCTGCTACCCGCACTACAACCCGGCCAACACCTGCCGCCCCGACCTCCGGTCGTACGCGGACCCGCAGGCCGGCGTGTGGGAGATCGAGGTCGAGTCCCGCCGTACGTCGCCCGACCTGGACAACCCGTACAAGCTGGACGTCGCCGTGCTCGGCGCCGCCTTCGACCCGGCCGTGCAGACGGTCGCCGAGGCGAAGGTCGGCACCCCGGCCGCCGTCTCCTGGAAGGTGAACAACGCGTTCGCCGCGCTCGACGGCAAGCTCCAGGGCGGTCCGCTCGGCTCGTCGAAGACCACGCGCCCGGCCATCAAGCAGGGCGAGAAGCAGACCACCACGGTCGAGGTCCCGGCCGGTGCCGACCGTCTGGACGTCGCCATCGGCAACGTCTCCGACACGGCCTCCGACCTGGACCTCGCGGTCTACGACGCGTCCGGCAAGAAGGTCGCGCAGTCGGCCGACGGCGACTCCGAGGAAGCGGTCAGCATCAAGAACCCGGCCGCCGGTACCTACACGGTCGTGGTCGACGGTTACTCGGTCCCGTCCGGTTCGACGGACTACGACTACCGCGACGTGTACTTCTCCTCCGCGCTCGGCCAGGTCAAGGTCGACGAGGCGCAGGCCGTGCAGCTCGCCAGCGGTGCGTCCACGCAGGTCACGGCCGAGGTCGTCGCCGCGGCGCCGGCTCCGGAGGGCCGCGAGTTCTTCGGCGAGGTGCGGCTCCTGAACGGGAACGGCACGGTCGCCGGACTCGGCAGCGTGAAGATCGACAAGGTCACGCCGTAGCGGTTACGGAGTGAGTGACGAGTGGGGCGGGCGTCCGATGGGGCGCCCGCCCTTCGCCGTCGGCGGGGCTTGGTCATGGGTGGGCCTGCGCCGTCGGCGGGCCTTGGTCATGCGTGGGCTCGCGTCATGCGCCGGCCCGCGTCGTGCGTGGGCCTTCGTCATGGGCGGGCCTTCGCCGTCGGCGGGCCTTCGCCATGCGTGGGCCCGCGTCATGCGTCGGCTTTCGCCAGGGGCGGCCCGGTTTCACACGCCCGGGCCCTCGCCCTGCCCGCACTTCAGGCCACGTGAGCCCGGCAGCGCCTTGACGATCAGGTCGCGCAGGGGTCTGACGTCCTTGCCGGTGGCCCAGTTGTCCGGGTGGTCGCCGCCCAGGGGGACGGTGATCAGCGCGTGGTCGCCCGGCTTCAGGCGGGGGTCGGCGTCGCGGTCCATGGTGAACGTGGTCTTCCCCGGTCCGGAGCCCGGTTTGTAGTAGTGGCTCACGGTCAGCGTGACGCGGTCGCCGTCGCCGCCGGGCTCGGGCACGACCCGGTCGACGGTGCCCTCCACTACGAGCCGGGAGCACGCCACGAGCCCTTCCGGGCCGAGATCCGCGCCCTTGCTCTTGGCGTCACCGCGGCTCTCGCTCACGGACTTGTCGGCCGCGCCGGACGCCCCGTACCCCCCGGGCTGGGCGACGAGCCACGTCATGACGCCCGCGACGCCGAACGCACCGGCGGCGGCGAGCGAGCCGAGGGCCAGGCGCAGCCGCTTACGGGGCCGCCGCACACGCACGACCGGCGCCGGAGCCTCCCGGGCCGCCAGCGCGTCCCCGATCCCCCGCAGCTGCTCGCGGAGGAGGGCGACATCCGCGTACGCGGCCGCCGCCTCCGGGTCGTCCCGGTCCCCGGGCGGGAGCGGCTCCCCGGTGAGCGCCAGCATCAGCAGGCGATCCTCACGCTCCTCCATGTCACACCACCTCCCCTTCGCGCAGCCGTGCCCGCAGTGCGCGTACCGCCGTGTGCAGCCTGCTCTTGACCGTGCCCTCCGGAATGCCCAGCTCGGCCGCTATCGCCCGGACCGGCAGATCCGCGTAGAAGCGCAGGACGACGACCTGGCGCTGCTGGTCCGGGAGTTCGTCCAGGCCCTGGGCCACCGCGAGGGACAGGACGCGGGACTCGGCGGCGTCCTGCACGCGGTGCTCCTGGCGCAGCGCGGCCAGGCGCTCGCCGAGGCGTTCCTGGCGGCTGCGGGCCCGGTGCCAGTCCATGGCCAGGTTCGAGGCGACGACGGCGGCCCACGCGGACACGTCGCGCGGCGCCTCGTCACCGCGCGCGGCCCGCTCCAGGAGCCGCAGCCGCACCTGCTGGACGCCGTCCTGCAGCTCGCCGTGCGGCACCCCGCCCAGCGAGAGCACGGCCCGCACCCGGTCCTCCTGCACGGAGTCCAGCGGATCCGCCGCCTCCGCCCGCCGCGTTCTTCTGCGCAGCAATGCCCCTCCCCTCCCCGCGTCCCTCCTACGACGCGCGGACCGGCGAAAACGTTCACACCGTGAGACGGAGAATGTGGCGTCCCGCACCTCGGACAATCGATTGGACAAGGCGGGCCTGGACAGACGCATCATGGAACACACCCCCGCTGTTGTGAACGTACGGAGGAAATCCCTGTGAAGGTCGGAATCGTCGGAGCCACCGGTCAGGTCGGCACGGTCATGCGCAAGATCCTGGTCGAGCGGAACTTCCCGGTCGACGAGCTGCGCCTGTTCGCCTCGGCCCGTTCGGCCGGGTCGGTCGTCGACGGTGTGACGGTGGAGGACGCCTCGACGGCCGACTACACGGGCCTCGACATCGTGCTGTTCTCCGCGGGCGGCGCCACCTCCAAGGCGCTGGCCGAGAAGGTCGCGTCGCAGGGCGCGGTCGTGATCGACAACTCGTCCGCGTGGCGCAAGGACCCCGAGGTCCCCCTCGTGGTCTCCGAGGTGAACCCGCACGCGATCGCGGACCGCCCCAAGGGCATCATCGCCAACCCGAACTGCACGACGATGGCCGCGATGCCGGTCCTGCGTCCGCTGCACGACGAGGCCGGCCTCGAAGCCCTCGTGGTCGCCACCTACCAGGCGGTCTCCGGTTCGGGTCTCGCGGGCGTCGCCGAGCTGCACGGCCAGGCGCAGAAGGTCGTGTCGGAGGCGGACAAGCTGACGCACGACGGCGAGGCCGTCGAGTTCCCCGAGCCGCAGGTCTACAAGCGCCCCATCGCGTTCAACGTGGTGCCGCTGGCCGGCGCCATCGTCGAGGACGGTCTGAACGAGACGGACGAGGAGCAGAAGCTCCGTAACGAGTCCCGCAAGATCCTGGAGATCCCGGCCCTCAAGGTCTCCGGCACCTGCGTGCGCGTCCCGGTCTTCTCGGGTCACTCGCTGCAGATCAACGCCCGCTTCGCCCGCCCGCTGTCCGTCGAGCGCGCGACCGAGCTGCTGACCGGCGCCCCCGGCGTCGAGCTGTCCGAGATCCCGACGCCGCTCCAGGCCGCGGGCAAGGACGCGTCGTTCGTGGGCCGTATCCGCGGTGACGAGACGGTCGAGCACGGCCTGTCGCTGTTCGTCTCGAACGACAACCTCCGCAAGGGCGCCGCGCTGAACGCGGTGCAGATCGCGGAGCTCGTCGCGAAGGAGCTCAAGGGCTGACGCCCACCCGTTCCTACCGCGGCCTGCGCACCTCGAACTGGAAGCAGCCGTACTCCAGGGCCCGCACGTGGACGAGTGCCACGTGCGGGTCGTCGAACGCCTCGGTGAACGCGGCGTCGAACCCGGCCGTGGCGTCCTCCGGGATCTCCAGGAGGCGCCCGCCGACGATGTGCCCCCTGGCGTCGTAGCGGCGCACCGTGCGCAGGGCGCCGGCCCGGTCGAAGGGGTAGCCGGCGGTGTCCGGGTCCGGTCCCGCGCACGCGTCGGCGTGGATGAAGACCGGGCCCTGCTCGTCGTACGCGCCCGGGTGGGCTCCCGTGGCCTCGCTCCAGCGCCGCAGGGGCGCGTACGAGACAAGGGCGATGCGCTCGCCGCGCTCGACCGGGCGCAGGCAGCAGCGCAGCGGTGAGCCGACGGCGGCGGCGTCCGTCGCGGTGTACGCGACGCAGGGGCGCCCCGCGTCGTCGGTGTCCCTCAGTTCCTTGAGCGTGTCCGGTCCGATGGGCTGTGCGGTGTACGTCGTCATGTGTTCAAGGCTCGCCCCGCGCGCGCGGGTTCACCGGCGGAAAACGGACATCGCGCTCTCCGCTTCCCACGTGGAAGGATGACCGGAAACGTCACAAACGTAGACCGGACCTAGGAGATGACCGCGTGCCTGGCACCAATCTGACCCGTGAAGAGGCGCAGCAGCGGGCGAGCCTGCTCAGTGTCGAGTCGTACGAGATCGATCTCGACCTCTCCGGCGCGCAGGAGGGGGGCACCTACCGGTCCGTGACCAGCGTGCGGTTCGAGAGCGCTCAGGCGGGCGCCGAGTCGTTCATCGACCTGGTCGCGCCGGCGGTCCACGAGGTCGTCCTGAACGGGAAGTCCCTGGACGTGGCGGCCGTGTTCCGCGACTCGCGGATCGCGCTCCCCGAGCTGGCGGCCGGGGCGAACGAGCTGAAGGTCGTCGCCGACTGCGCGTACACGAACACCGGTGAGGGACTGCACCGCTTCGTCGACCCGGTCGACCAACAGGCCTATCTGTACACGCAGTTCGAGGTGCCGGACGCGCGCCGCGTGTTCGCGAACTTCGAGCAGCCGGACCTCAAGGCAACGTTCCAGTTCACCGTGAAGGCCCCGGCCGGCTGGACCGTCATCTCCAACTCGCCGACGCCGGAGCCCAAGGACGACCTCTGGGTCTTCGAGCCGACGCCGCGCATCTCCACGTACATCACGGCCCTGATCGTCGGCCCGTACCACGCGGTGCACTCCACGTACGAGGGTCCGGGCGGGCAGAGCGTGCCGCTGGGGATCTACTGCCGTCCGTCGCTCGCCGAGTTCCTGGACTCGGACGCGATCTTCGAGGTCACGCGGCAGGGCTTCGACTGGTTCCAGGAGAAGTTCGACTACGCGTACCCGTTCGCCAAGTACGACCAGCTGTTCGTGCCGGAGTTCAACGCGGGCGCGATGGAGAACGCGGGCGCGGTGACCATCCGCGACCAGTACGTGTTCCGTTCGAAGGTGACGGACGCCGCGTACGAGGTGCGCGCCGAGACGATCCTCCACGAGCTGGCGCACATGTGGTTCGGCGACCTCGTGACGATGGAGTGGTGGAACGACCTGTGGCTGAACGAGTCGTTCGCCACGTACACGTCGATCGCCTGCCAGGCGTACGCGCCGGAGAGCCGCTGGCCGCACTCGTGGACGACGTTCGCGAACTCCATGAAGACATGGGCGTACCGGCAGGACCAGCTCCCGTCGACGCACCCGATCATGGCCGAGATCCGCGACCTCGACGACGTCCTCGTCAACTTCGACGGCATCACGTACGCGAAGGGCGCGAGCGTCCTCAAGCAGCTCGTCGCGTACGTCGGCATGGACGAGTTCTTCCAGGGCGTGCAGGCGTACTTCAAGCGCCACGCGTTCGGGAACACGCGCCTCTCCGACCTGCTCGGCGCCCTTGAGGAGACGAGCGGGCGCGACCTGACGGCGTGGGCGAAGGCCTGGCTCCAGACGGCCGGCATCAACGTCCTGCGCCCGGAGATCGAGACGGACGCACACGGCGTCATCACGTCGTTCGCCATCCGCCAGGAGGCCCCCGCGCTCCCCGCCGGTGCCAAGGGCGAGCCGACACTCCGTCCGCACCGCATCGCGATCGGCCTGTACGACCTCGACGACGAGAGCGGCAAGCTGGTGCGCGCCGACCGCATCGAGCTGGACGTCGCCGCGGCCGAGCTGACGCAGGTCGGCCGGCTCGTCGGCAGGCACCGTCCCGCCGTGATCCTCCTCAACGACGACGACCTCTCCTACGCGAAGGTCCGCCTCGACGAGAAGTCCCTCGCGTTCGTCACCGAGCACCTGGGCGACTTCGAGTCGTCCCTGCCGCGCGCCCTGTGCTGGGCGTCGGCGTGGGACATGACGCGCGACGCCGAACTGCCCACCAGCGCCTACCTGGAGCTGGTCCTGTCGGGCATCGGCAAGGAGACGGACATCGGCGTCGTGCAGTCCCTGCACCGCCAGGTGAAGCTGGCGATCGACCTGTACGCGGCCCCGGCCGGCCGGGACGCGGCGCTGACCCGCTGGACCGAGGCGACGCTCGCGCACCTGCGTGCGGCGGAGCCGGGCAGCGACCACCAGCTCGCGTGGGCCCGCGCGTTCGCGGCGACGGCCCGCACGCCGGAGCAGCTCGACCTGCTGGAAGCGCTCCTTGAGGGCACGCAGACGGTCGAGGGCCTGGCCGTCGACACGGAGCTGCGCTGGGCGCTCGTGGAGCGGCTCGCGGCGGTCGGCCGGTTCGACGAGGCGGAGATCGCCGCCGAGTACGAGCGGGACAGGACGGCGGCGGGCGAGCGGCACGCGGCGACGGCCCGCGCGGCGCGCCCGACGGACGAGGCGAAGGCGGAGGCCTGGGCGTCCGTCGTCGAGTCCGACAAGCTCCCGAACGCGATCCAGGAAGCGGTCATCGGCGGCTTCGTCCAGACCGACCAGCGCGAGCTGCTCGCCCCGTACACGGAGAAGTTCTTCGCGGCGGTCAAGGACGTGTGGGAGTCCCGCTCGCACGAGATGGCGCAGCAGGTCGCCGTCGGCCTGTACCCGGCGATCCAGGTGTCCCAGGAGACCCTGGACGCGACGGACGCGTGGTTGTCGTCGGCCGAGCCGAACGCGGCCCTGCGCCGACTGGTCTCGGAGTCCCGGTCGGGCATCGAGCGGGCGCTGCGGGCGCAGGGGGCGGACGCGTAATCACGCCCTGCGCGGATACGTGAAGGCGCCCGGCACCGGATCTCTCCGGTGCCGGGCGCCTTTGCTGTGCGAAGCGTCAGCCGGTCAGACTCGGTGTACCGAGGCCGGCCGTACCGCGTGTCAGCCGTTCAGCTCGGTGAACTTGCGGCCCAGCTCCGCACGGCCCGTTTCCGTCAGCCCCCCGAACAGACGCATACGGGCGACGCCCCCGTCAGGGAACGTGTCCAGGCGGACGTGCGTGGCGACAGCCTCCGAGGGGAGCTTGAAGCGGTGCACGGTGTCGGGCTGCAGGCGGGTGCGGGGGATGATCTCGAACCACTCGCCGGTCTCGCCGTCACGGCCGCTCAGCGCGATCCAGCCGGCCGAGTTGCCCTTCAGGTACGCCGTGTCGATCTCGACGGCGCGGATCGCGCCCTGCGCCGCGAGGCGGAAGCGGACCCAGTCGTTGGTGCCACGGACACGGCGGCGGCGGTTCTCCCAGCCGTCGTCCATCTTCTGCGAGGTGCCCGGCAGGATGATCTGCGTCGGCGACGAGTAGAACTTGTCGGACGCGTCCTCGTAGGCGCCGCCGTTGAGCACGGCGATGAGGTCGAACGTGCCGAGCAGGTCCAGCCACTCCGGGTCCGGGACGACCTCGCCGTGCACGCGCAGGCGGGCGATGCCGCCGTCGGGGTGCTGGCAGACGCGGATGTGGGTCCAGCGGCGCTCGGAGGTGATCGTGAAGGCGTTCGCCGCGTGGCCCTTGACCTGGCTCTTCGGGACGATCTCCTCCCACTTCACGTCGTCGGCGAGAAGCTCGTCCGGGCCGGGCGAGCCGGCTACGGAGGTCGCCTGGATGCTGACCTTCTGCGGGTAGTTGCCGCGGAAGTGGGCGGTGTCGACGATGATGCCGCGGATGATGCCGGGCGCGCCGAGCCGCACGATCGCCCAGTCGTGGTCCTCGGGAGCGGGGAAGGGCTCCTCGGTGGTGCCGCGGCGACGGCGGGTCTCCCAGCCGTCCATGATCTTGCCCTTGTGCCCGAAGTGCTCCGGGTCGAAGACGGCGCGCTCGCGGATCAGGAGGTTCTCGCGCATGGCGAAGAACTCGTCGTTGGCGGCGATGACGCCCGCGCCGAGCCGGCGGTCGGCCAGGTCCACGAGGTCGGTGAACGCGGCGGCGTCACCGAAGGTGCGGTAGTCGGCGTACGGGTCGCCGCCACCGTAGGGGTTGGCGTCGTTGGCGTGCGGGTCTTCGAGCGGAGCATCGGCTGTCGTCATATTTCCACTGTGGGGCCGAAGAGCACTTAGGTCCAGCGAAACTTTTCGACCAACACGTTCAGAAAAACTGAACGGTCGCGCCCGATCTGTCACGGTGAGCGGTCATCGCAGGTGGCCCACGCCGCCAGGTGCACCGTCATCGCAGGTGGCCCACGCCGCTTGGTGTACCGGTTCACCCACCGCCGGCCGCACCCTCACCGCTCCCCCGCCGCCTCCCGCAGCGCGTCAAGCACCCGGGACACCGCCGGCGCCTCCTCCGCGCCCCTGCGGACGGCCGCGACCACATGCCGGACAGGCCGGTCGTCCCCCAGCTCACGCATCACGACGCCCTCCCGGCTCGCCGCCGCCATGCGCGGGACGAGGGCGACGCCCATCCCGGCCTCGACCATCGCGAGGATCGCGGTCCAGCCCGCCGCACTGTGCGCCTGCTCCGGGAAGAACCCGGCGGCCTCGCACGCCGCCACAGTGATCTCCGACCAGGGCCCGGAACCGCCGAAGATCCACTGCTCCCCGGCCAGCTCGGCGAGGCGCGGGCGCGCCCGTCCCGCCAGCGGATGCCCTTCCGGCAGGGCCACGTCGAGCGGGTCGGCCATCAGCGGGACGCGAGTGAACTTGGGGTCGCGCGCGGTGGGCGCGTGCGCGGCGAGCGACAGGGCCAGGTCCACGTCACCGGCCGAGAGCAGTTCGTACGCCTCGGCGGCCTCCGCCTCGAAGACGCGGACGGTGATCCCGGGGTGGGCGGTGCGCAGGGCGCGTACGGCGGGGACGACGAGGGCGGGGACGGCGGTGGAGAAGGCGCCGACCCGGACCTGACCGGACTCGCCCTGGAGGTACGCGGCCAACTCGGCGTCGGCGCGCTCCAGTTGGGCGAACACCGCTTCGGCGTGGTGCAGGACGAGGTGGGCGGCGTCGGTGAGGCGGACGCGGCGGCCGTGCGCCTCCAGGAGCGGCACGCCGAGCTGCTTGGACAGGTTGGTCAGCTGCTGGGACACGGCCGACGGGGTCATGAGCAGGGCCTGCGCGGTGGCCGTGACGGTCCCCCGGTCCCGCAGGGCCCGCAGGATGGCGAGCTTCTTGATGTCCCAGTCGGCGGTGCGCATGGGGTCAACGTATCCGGGCGGGGCTCCGGGCAGCGGATCCGAGGGCTACCCCGGCCAGGATCAGCGCCATGCACAGGAGCTGGGTCCAGCCCATGGCCTCGCCGAGGAGCGCGTACGAGAGCAGGGCCACGCAGACCGGCTGGAGGTAGTAGACGAGGCCGGCGCGGGCGGCGCCGACGCGTTCGATGGCCTTGTTCCAGGCGAAGAACGCGACGGCGGAGGACACCACGCCGACGTACAGGAGCGGTGCGACGGTCGCCGTCGTCGGCTCGAAGCCGCCCTGGACGGCCAGGCTCACGGCGAACACGGGGAACAGCATCAGCGCCCCGAGCACGAAGGTCGCGAGCAGGAACGCGGGCCCGGCGATCTCGGCCGGGCGGCGCCTGAGCAGCGCGCTGTACGAGCCGAAGGAGACCGCCCCCGCGACCACCCACAGGTCACCGGCCGTGAAGTCGGGCGTCAGGGACCCCTTGCTGACCAGGAGCAGGACGCCGGCGCAGGCGATGACGGTGCCGGTCACGCGGCGGGCGCCGAGCCGTGCGCCGCCGAGGCGTTCGTAGAGCGCCATCAGGACCGGTGACGCGGCCATGATCATGCCCATGTTCCCGGCGGTCGTGGTCATGGCGGCCTGGTTGACGAGGGTGTTGTAGACGGTGACGCCGAGGAGGGCGGCGAGCAGCAGGTAGCGGAGGTGGGCGCGGAGCAGTGCCCGCTGCCGCCAGGCCGTCCGGGCCGCGAAGGGCGTCACGGCCGCGATCGCGATGATCCAGCGCCAGAACGCGTGCTGGACCGGCGGCACGCTGTCGTGCAGGGCGCGTGAGGTGACGAAGCTGCCGGACCAGACGACGGTGGCGAGTGCGGCGAGCGCGAGCCCGGCGCCGAGGCCGTTCCCGGTGCCGTTCCCGGTGCCGTTTCCGGTGCCGTTCCCTGCGCGTACGGATGTCCGGTCGTCCAGGGCCACCATCGGGTCCGTCCTCCTGAGCTGCGGCGTCTCGCTCTCAGGCCCACCGTCCCAGCCCCGCACCCGTCAGGTCCATCGAAACTTTCCGCTGACTCTGTTCACGCGAGCTGAAAGGTCACGCGAACTGAACGGTGGAACGCCTGAGGGCGCCCCCGGTGCGCGGTGCACGCGGGGACGCCCTCAGGGAAAGACGTACGGAAGGGTGGGTGCGGTCGTCAGCCCTGCTTCTGCTGCTTGTGGGACTTGTCGAGGACCATCACGAGGCCCGCGATGACCAGGAACAGCACGATCGGCAGCGCCACATAGAGGCCGAGCGTCTGGATGACACTGAGGCCCGGACCGGGGTCGTCGCCGTCGTCGCGCGTCAGCGCGAGCGCGGGAGACGACATGAGCAGCATCATCAGCGTCGTACCGGCAGCCAGGGCGCCGGCGCGCAGGGCGTTCTTGTTGTCCACGGTGCAAACGTAGCGAACCCCTGAACGGCCCGCGCGCCCGGGGGTGCCGTACGGGGAAGTCAGGAGCGCAGGACGTCGATGAGCGCGCGGGCCCGGGGCGAGGCCGTGAGCTCCTCGAAGGTGACCGGACGACCGGTGGGATCGGCGATCGGGAGCCGCCAGTTCGGGTACTGGTCCCAGGTCCCCGGCAGGTTCTGCGGGCGCCGGTCGCCCACCGCGTCGGGCAGCCAGACGCCGATCATCCGGGCCGGGGTGCGCAGCAGGAAGCGGTGGACGGCGCGGATCTCCTCCTCCTCGCACAGGCCCTCTCCCCCGCCGCCGGGCAGCAGTCCGAGGCGGGCGAACAGGGCGGTCCACTCGGCGACTTCGGCGGCAGCCTCGGCCTCCTCCTGGCCGAGGGGCCGCCCGAGCAGGCCGAGCCGGTCCCGCAGCCGCACATGGTCGCCGGTGAGCCGGGCAGCGGTGGACGGCAGGTCGTGGGTGGTGGCGGTCGCGACACAGTCCGTACGCCACTGCTCGGGCGGCACCGGGAGGCCCGTGCCGTCCCAGTCACGCTCGAACCAGAGAACGGACGTACCGAGCACGCCGCGCTCGCCGAGCCTCTCGCGGACGCCGGGCTCGACCGTGCCGAGGTCCTCGCCGATCACCAGGGCGTCGGCGCGGTGGGCCTCCAGGGCGAGGACGGCGAGCATGGCCTCGGCGTCGTAACGCACGTACGTCCCCTCGGTCGGGGGCTGTCCTGCCGGGACCCACCAGAGCCGGAACAGGCCCATGACGTGGTCGATGCGCACCGCGCCCGCGTGCGCGAACAGGCCGCGCAGGAGCGCCCGGTACGGGGCGTAGCCGGTCTGGGCGAGCCGGTCTGGGCGCCACGGGGGCAGGCCCCAGTCCTGGCCGCGCGCGTTGAAGGCGTCGGGGGGCGCGCCCACCGACATGCCCTCGGCGACGATGTCGCGCTGGGCCCACGCGTCGGCGCCCGCCGGGTGCACGCCGACGGCCAGGTCGTGGACGAGTCCGACGGACATGCCCGCGTCGCGAGCGGCGCGCTGGGCGGCGGCGAGCTGGGCGTCGGTGAGCCAGGCGAGGTGGCTGTGGTGGTCGACGCGGTCCATCGCCTCGGTGCGGGCGCGGGCGGTTTCGGGCGAGTCGGGGTCGCGCAGGGGCTCGGGCCAGGTGTGCCAGTCGGGGCCGTGCTTCTCCGCGAGGGCGCACCACGTGGTGTGCCGCTCCAGGTCGGCGCCCTGTTCGGCGAGGAAGTCCCAGTAGGCGGCGCGGCGGCCGGGGCTGAGCGGGACGCGCAGGACGAGGTCGAGGGCGCGCCGCTTGAGGTCCCACACGGCGTCACGGTCGATGAGCGCACCGTCGTGCAGGACGCCGTCACGCAGCCGGGCGGCCTCGGCGAGCAGTGCGCCGACGCGCTCCCGGTCGGCGTCGGGCAAGTACGCGTACTCCGGGATGTCCTCGACGCGCAGGTGCACCGGGTCCGGGAAACGGCGCGAGGACGGGCGGTACGGGGAGGGGTCGGTGGGTGCGTCACCGCCGGGTACGGCCGCGTGCAGCGGGTTGACCTGGATGAATCCGGCGCCTGCGGTGCGGCCCGCCCAGGCGGCGAGGTCGGCCAGGTCACCGAGGTCGCCCATGCCCCAGGACCGCGCGGACAGCAGGGAGTAGAGCTGGACGAGCAGTCCGTAACTGCGCTCACCCGGGGTGCGTACGCGGGGCGGGGCGACGATCAGGTGGGCGTCGGCCGTCAGGCCCTCAGGAGTGGTGGCGCTCAGCCGGTGCACGCCGACGGGCACGGTGCCCGGTGGCTGCCAGGCGTCGATCCGCTCGCCCTGCTCGGTGACCAGCCGGAGGGTCACCCCTTCGGGCAGCTCGCGCGCCCAGGCCGGGGCCGGCTCACTCGTCCACAGGACGACGGTCAGCGGCAGCAGCCGCTCCTTGTCCGCCGTCTCGCGCGCGGCCAGCGCCTCCCGTACGGACTCGGGCGTGCGCGCGTCGACGCCCAGAGCGGCGAGGACGGCGACGAGCGCGGCGTCCGGGGCCACGGCCGTGCGGCCGGGCGACGGGGAGTAGGACGGGGCGACCCCGTGCAGCTCGGCGAGCCGGGCAAGCGTCACTCAGACCCCCGAGGGGCCCAGGCCCGAGGCCATGCCGGTGGCGAAGGGTTCGCTCGTGAGGGGTGCGGTGTCGACGAGGGCGGGCTCGCTGGTCAGCGGCTCGGCGTCGGCGAGGGGCGGCTCGCTGGTGAGCGGAAGTTCGGCGCCGAACGCGAACTCGTCAGGGAGCGGAAGCGCGGGGGCGGGCAGGAAGACGTCCGCCTGTTTGGACAGGGCCGAGAGCAGAAGGTGCGCTGATGCGGCCATGATGGCCTCCCTTTTCGCGGTTCTTCGCGGGTCTTGTCGTGGATCTTTTCGTGGGCGACGGTCTCGGCAGCCCTACCCAGCGAGCACGAAGGCAGACCTGTACGGCCGGACAACGTGGCACTGGTCACATTCGGTTCGCCAGTCGGACGTACTCCGATCGGGGGACGGAAGCCCCTTCTCACAGCATTCCGTGCCGCACCCCATCGGGCAATTGCGGCACAACGGCCACCGCCGTTGACACTCCGGCCCGGTCAGTGGTGGGCTCGGCTGACACTCTGTGACACCTGCGACCTGACCAGTCCCGCCACGGTGTCCCGACCTACGACCCAGATCGACGAGGAGTGAGCCGTGCAGTTCCTGCGCCGCAGGAAGAGTGCGGCGGCGATCGCTGTCGCCGTCATCGCCAGTGCGCTCGGGGGAGCCTCCACAGCCGTGGCGGCCCCGCCCGGCCACCCCGTCACCGCGGGTGACCGTGACACCGAGGCGCCCGTCCCGCCGGTGTGGCCCCGGCCGCAGTCCGTACGGGCCGCGGCACCCTCCGTAGCCGTGACCGACGAGGTCGTCCTGGTCGCGGGACCCGGCGCCGACCGGTACGCGATCGACGCCCTGCGCACGGTGCTGCGCGAGGCGGGGGCACGGAAGATCACCGAGGCGACGGACGCCGTGCCCTCCGGTCCCGCGCTCGTGGTGCGAGCCGGCTCCGTCACCGCCGGGAAGACGCCCGGCCGAGACCTCGACGCCACGCTCCGCACCCTCGGCGCCTCCGCCCGCGAGGACCTCCCCTCCGGCGGGTACCGGCTCGCCGTCGGGCAGGCCGCCGGACGGGACACCGTCGCCATGGAGGGCGTCGGCGGCGACGGCCTGTTCCACGCCGTCCAGACGCTCCGGCAGCTCGTGCGCGCACAGCGGATCGTCGGGGTCGTCGTACGGGACTGGCCGGGGACGGCCGTGCGCGGCATGACGGAGGGGTTCTACGGGACTCCGTGGACCCGTGAACAGCGGCTCGCCCAGCTCGACTTCATGGGGCGCACCAAGCAGAACCGCTATCTGTACGCGCCGGGCGACGACCCGTTCCGGCAGGCGCGGTGGCGTGAGCCGTATCCGGCCGACCGGCGCGCGGACTTCCGGGCGCTCGCGGAGCGGGCCCGCGCCAATCACGTGACGCTGTCCTGGGCCGTGGCGCCGGGGCAGGCGATGTGCCTGTCGTCGGACGACGACGTCAAGGCCCTGAACCGCAAGGTCGACGCCATGTGGGCGCTCGGCGTGCGGGCGTTCCAGCTCCAGTTCCAGGACGTGTCGTACAGCGAGTGGCACTGCGACGCGGACGCGCGGACGTTCGGCTCGGGTCCCGAGGCGGCGGCGCGGGCGCAGGCGCGCGTGGCGAACGCGGTGGCGCGGCACCTCGCCGACCGCCACCCGGACGCGGGGCCGCTGTCCCTGATGCCGACCGAGTTCTACCAGGACGGGTCGACGGATTACCGGGGGGCGCTCGCGAGCCGGCTCGACGAACGGGTCGAGGTGGCGTGGACGGGCGTCGGCGTGGTCCCGCGCACCATCACCGGGCATGAACTCGCGGACACCCGGGCCGCGTTCGGGTCCGCGCACTCCATCGTCACGATGGACAACTATCCGGTCAACGACTACGCGCAGAGCCGTATCTTCCTCGGGCCCTACACGGGCCGCGAACCGGCGGTGGCGACGGGCTCGGCGGCGCTGCTCGCCAACGCGATGGAGCAGCCCGCGGCCTCCCGCATCCCGCTGTTCACGACGGCGGACTACGCGTGGAACCCGCGCGACTACCGCCCGCAGGAGTCCTGGAAGGCCGCGATCGACGACCTGGCGGGCGGCGACAAGGACATCCGGGAGGCACTGGGCGCCCTCGCGGGCAACGACGCGTCGTCGGTGCTCGGCGGCGACGAGTCCGCGTACCTGCGGCCGGTCATGTCCCGCTTCTGGGACTCGCGTACGACGCTGGTCACCGACCGCGCGCGGTTCGCGGCGGCGGCGAAGCAGCTGCGGGGCGAGTTCACAGTGATGCGGCGGACGCCGGAGCGGCTCCGTTCCACTCCCCTGGCTACTGAAGTCCGGCCCTGGAGCGACCAGTTGGCGCGGTACGGGGCGGCCGGAGAAGCGGCCGTCGACATGCTGGACGCGCAGGCCCGCGGTGACGGCGCGGCGGCGTGGCGGGCGGCCCGGCTGCTCGAGGAGCGGCGGGCGGAGCTGAAGGAACACCGGGTCGCGGTCGGCAAGGGCGTCCTCGACCCGTTCCTGGACCAGGCGCAGCAGGCGTACGAGAAGTGGTCGGGGACGCGGCGCGCGGGTGCGGCGGGTGGCGCGGACGCGCGGTGGGAACGGGCCCGGAAGCTCGACTCGGTGACCGTCCTGGCCGAGCCCGGCACCGGCGGCACCGTGCAGGCCCATGTGCCGGGCGCGGGCTGGAAGTCCGTCGGGGCGCTCTCGGACAGCGGGTTCACCGAGCACCGGGCGAAGGACGTGCGCGCGGACGCGATCCGTGTGACCGGCGCCCCGAAGGGCTCGGTCAGCCATGTCGTGCCCTGGTACGCGGACTCGCCCGAGGCGTCGTTCGAGCTGGCCCACGCGGAGCTGGACGCGGAGATCGGCGGCGGCACCCAGCGGGTGGGCGCGCGTCTGGCGTCGCAGCGGCCGGGGGACGTGGCGGGGCGGCTCAGCGCCAAGGGCCCGCGCGGCATCTCGGTGCGGGTGCCGGCGCAGGCGACGCTCCCGCGCGGCACGGAGGTGACCGCACCGGTGGAGATCACGGTCCCTGAGGGCACCCCGGCGGGCACGTACGACGTCCCGGTCAGCTTCGACGGGACGAAGCGCACGGTGGAGGTGCGGGCGTATCCGCGGACGGCGGGCCCGGATCTGGTGCGCACGGGCAAGGCCTCGTCGTCGGCCGACGAGACAGCGGACTTCCCGGCGTCGGCCGCGGCCGACGGTGATCCGCAGACGCGTTGGTCGTCCCCGGCCGAGGACGGCGCGTGGTGGCAGACCGAACTGGCGAAGCCGGTCCGGCTCGGCCAGGTCGTCCTGCACTGGCAGGACGCCTACGCGAAGCGCTACCGGATCCAGACGTCGGCCGACGGCAGGTCGTGGCGCACGGCGGCGACGGTGAAGGACGGGCGCGGGGGCCGCGAGTCGGTCCGCATGGACGCCCACGACGTGCGCTTCGTCCGCGTCCAGGGCGACAAGAGGGCCACGCGGTTCGGGTACTCGCTGTGGTCGGTGGAGGCGTACGCGGTCGCGGAGTGACGCGATAACTGCCATGACGTAAGCGGAAGTTCGGCTCTCACTTCACTGCCTGCCGGACTTCCCGCCCAGCCACTATGTACTCAGTACATACACCGAGTGCATACTGACGCCCATGAGCACCCGTCACGTCCTTCTCGGGCTGCTGGCTGGGGGTCCGAGTCATGGCTACGACCTCAAGCGGCGCTACGACGAACGCTTCCCGCAGGCCCGGCCGCTGGCCTACGGGCAGGTGTACACGACCCTGCAACGCCTGGTGCGCGACGGCCTCGCCGAGGTCGAGGGCACCGATTCCGACGGCGGCCCCGAGCGCACGCTGTACCGGTCCACCGAGGACGGCGGCCGTGAACTCACCCGCTGGGCCGGGGAGATCACCCCGCCCGCGCCCTTCGTGAGCAACGAGATCTTCGCCAAGGTCGTCGTGTCGATCCTGGCCGCCGGCGACGCCGTGGACCCCGCCGCCCTGCTGCGCGAGCAGCGCGCCGCCCACATGGCACGGATGCGTGAGCTGACCGCCCTCAAGACCGACCCCGGCGCCGACCTCACCACCGTTCTCTCCGCCGACTACGCCCTCGCCCATCTCGACGCCGACCTGCGCTGGATGAACACCACCGCGGACCGGCTCGCCACCCTGACCGCGGAGGTCACCGCAGCATGAGCACGCAAGCACGTGAAGTCCCGGCCGGGGCACCCCTGTTGGCCGCCCGGGACCTGCGCAAGTCGTACGGCAGGACCGAGGCGCTGCGCGGCGCCGGGCTCGAGCTGCACGCGGGCGAGATCCTCGCCGTCTCAGGTGCCAGTGGCAGCGGGAAGTCGACGCTCCTGCACTGTCTGTCCGGCATCGTGCGGCCCGACGCGGGGTCGGTGTCGTACGGGGACGAGCGGCTCGACCAGCTCTCCGAGGAGCGGCTGAGCGAGCTGCGGCGCACGGAGTTCGGCGTGGTCTTCCAGTTCGGGCAGCTCATCCCTGAGCTGCCGGTGCTCGACAACGTGGCGCTGCCGCTGCTGCTCGCGGGGGTCGCGCGCGGCGAGGCCCATGCGCGGGCCGACGCCTGGCTGGAGCGGTTCGGGGTGCGCGGGCAGCGGGCGATGCGGCCCGGCGAGCTGAGCGGCGGACAGGTCCAACGGGCCGCGCTGGCCCGCGCGTTGGTGACCGGCCCGCGCGTCGTCTTCGCCGACGAGCCGACGGGGGCGCTCGACTCTCTCGGCGGCGAACAGGTGATGACGGCCCTTGCCCACGCGGCCCGCGAGACCGACACGGCGGTCGTTCTGATCACGCACGACGCCCAGGTCGCGGCGTACGCGGACCGCGAGGTGCGGTTGCAGGACGGGGCGGTTCAAGGGCAGGGCGTGGTGTCGGGGACGGTGAGCCGTGAGGTCTGAGACGACGCGCCCCTCCGTACATACCGACGCCCGGCTCGCGTGGGCCCTGGCCGCCGGTTCCGACCGGCGCGAGCGGTGGCGGCTCGCGCTGACCGCGTTCGGCGCCGCGCTCGCCACGGGGTTCTGCCTCGGGGCCGTCGCCCTCGCCGCCCTCGCCGACCGGCAGGTCTCCGTCCCGTACGGGAACGGGCTGCTCGACCAGCCGGGCACGCGGCAGGGCGTGGTCGTCGCGCTGCTGCTGCTCCTCGTGCCGGTGGCCGGGCTGCTCGGGCAGGCCGCCCGTATCGGCGCGGTGCACCGTGACCGCAGGCTCGCGACGCTGCGGCTCACCGGTGCCGGGCCGCGTCAGGTGCGGCGGATCGCGGCGCTGGAGTCGGGGCTCGCGTGCCTCGTCGGCTCGGTGCTCGCGCTGATCGGGTTCGGGGCGATGCTCGCGACGACCGGGTATCCCGTGCCGCTCGCGTGGGCCGGTTTCGTGGCCGTGGCCCTCGCGGTGCCGGCCGCGGGCGCCGGGGTGAGCGTGTTCGCGCTGCGCCGCGTCGTGGCGTCGCCGCTCGGTCACGTACGCCGGGTCACGGCCGACCACGGGCCCGGAGTCCTCGTCGGCCTGGTCGTGCCCGTGGTGCTCGTCGTCATCGGCTCGGCGCTGCTCGTGCTGCGCGGTCCCGCAGGCGGCGCGACGGCACCTCTGCTGGTGTGCGCGGTGGTCGTCGTGACGGGGGCCGGGGCGGTGTGGGTGGCCGGGACCTCGGCCCGGCTGACGGGCACACGTCTCGCGGAAAGCTCGGCGCGGCCCGCCGTGCTCATCGCCGCGCACCGGCTCCGCCAGGACGCGTGGGCCGCCTCCCGTACTCACGCGGCCCTGCTCCTCGTCACCGTCGTGGGCGTCGCGTTCGTCGGGGTCCGGGAGGTCCTGCTCGACGGCCTGCACCGTCAGCAGCGCGAGGGCCGGCTGGGCATGGACATCGGCTACTACACGTTCGGCATCGGCCTCGCGGGCGCGGCCGTCCTCGTGGCCCTCGCGATCAGTCTGGTCAGCCTGGCCGTGGGCACCGCCGAGTCGGTGGCGACCCGCCGCCGCACCCTCGCCGCCCAGACCGCGTCCGGGGTCCCGCACCGGGTCCTCGCCCGCACCCTGCTCCTGGAGACCGCGCTGCCGCTGGCACCGGCGCTCGTCCTCGCGACGCTCGGCGGCACCGCCGTCCACGCCGCGTACGCGACCCTCTTCGGCGTGAGCGTGCCGGTGGTCATGCCGCTCCTGGTCGCGCCCGCGGTCTACGTCGCCTGCCTCGCCGCCACCGCGACCTCGCTCCCCCTTCTCCGCCGCTCGATCGCCCCGTCGGAGCTGCGCGTCGCCTGACGGGCGGCCAGGCATGGGAAAGGGGCCCGGAACGTGTGTTCCGGGCCCCTTTCCGCGTACTGCCGCTACTTCGTCTACTTCGTCAGAGGGGACGCCGCCAGGGACTGCGGGGACGTGCTCGACGCGTACGCGGACGGGGCCGCGATGCCGGCCGACGGGTCGGCGGCGGGCTCCTCCGCCTGCTCCGGGACGCGGCCCACGATGCGGATGCCCGCCTCGTCGAAGGCCCGCTTGATGCGCCAGCGCAGCTCGCGCTCGACCGTGACGCCCTTGCCCGGCATCGTCTTGGCGGAGACGCGGACGACCATCGAGTCGAGGACCACGCTGTCCAGGCCGAGGACCTCGACCGGGCCCCACAGGGTCTCGTTCCAGGGCTCGTCCTTGCTCATCGCGAGGCCGACCTCGTTCAGCGTGTCCTTGACCTTGTCCAGGTTCTCGTCCGAGGGGACGGTCACGTCGACACCGGCCGTGGACCAGCCCTGCGAGAGGTTGCCGATGCGCTTGACCTCGCCGTTGCGGACGTACCAGATCTCGCCCTCGGAGCCGCGCAGCTTGGTGACGCGCAGGCCGACCTCGATGACCTCGCCACAGGCCACGCCGGCGTCGATGCTGTCGCCGACGCCGTACTGGTCCTCGAGGATCATGAAGACGCCGGACAGGAAGTCGGTGACGAGGTTGCGCGCGCCGAAACCGATCGCGACGCCCGCGACGCCGGCGGAGGCGAGCAGCGGGGCCAGGTTGATCTGGAACGTGGCGAGAATCATCAGTGCGGCCGTGCCGAGGATCACGAACGAGGCCATGGAGCGCAGCACGCTGCCGATGGCGTGCGAGCGCTGCCGGCGGCGCTCCACGTTGACCAGCAGGCCCCCGAGCGCGGTGCCGTCGACGGCCTGGGCCGTGCGGTTCATGCGCTCGATGAGTTTCGTTATGGCCCGCCGGATGACGACCCTCAGGACGGTGGCGATGAAGCAGATGAGCAGGATGCGCAGGCCGATTCCCAGCCAGGTGGACAGGTTCTGCTGGACCCAGCTGGCGGCGTTCGTGGCCTGCTCCTGGGCGTCCCGGAACGCGGTCGGGCCCGACGCGGTGTCGGGGGCCGACAGGACGGACAAGATCACGGCAGAAACCTCCAGGTATAGCGGCCGCCCGTGGAAGGCGAAACTCACGGGCAGACACACCACACTAACGGGGCATCGTAAGAGGATCGTTGCGTTGTTCGAGGGAGAGACGTCCCTCACCTGGGGATGTACGGGGTGTGGTCGAAAACACTCCCAGCCCATTACCGGCACATGGTGGCGCTTCCACCAGCCATGAGGGGAAACTGACTACAGATCGTCCCGGCGCGAGCCACGCGCCGCCGACGCCCAAGGAGGCACCCGTGCCGCATGTCCTGGTCCTCAACGCGTCGTACGAGCCACTCGGCGTCGTACCGCTCCGCCGCGCGCTCGTTCTGGTCCTCGAGAACAAGGCCATGTGCCTCGAGGAGTCCGGCGCCTTCATGCACAGCGCAACCCACACCGTCCCCGCACCGAGCGTGGTCCGCCTCAAGCGGTTCGTCCGGGTCCCTTACCGGGGGCCCGTTCCACTGACCCGGCGGGCGCTGTTCGCCCGGGACGGCGGACGGTGCATGTACTGCGGTGGCATCGCGACCAGCGTCGACCACGTCATTCCCAAGAGCCGCGGCGGCCAGCACGCGTGGGAGAACGTGGTGGCGTCCTGCCGCCGCTGCAATCACGTCAAGGCCGACCGTCACCTGGTCGAGATCGGCTGGCGCCTGCGGCACAAGCCGGCCCCGCCGACCGGGCTGGCCTGGCGCATCATCGGGACCGGGCATAGGGATCCGCGCTGGCTGCCGTACTTGCAGCCGTTCGGCGCGGACGAGGCCCTGGCCCGGATCGAAGGCATTTCCGCCTGACAGCGATCCGGGTCTTCGTGTCTCCGGGGCCATGTCGAGGGGCCGCCGTGTGCGGCCCCTCTCACCCGTGGGTTGACGCCGCGCTCCGCGCGCCTTACCTTGCTCCCATCGAATAGGAAACTTTCCTAACAGTAGTCGGGCGCAGGTTCTGAGGGCGGGGGCACCCATGGCAGGCAGCAGCACCACTCCCGGTGCCGGCGGAACCCCGGGGACCCCGCGCGTCCTGCGCGCCATGAACGACCGGGCCGCCCTCGACCTGCTCCTCGAACACGGCCCCCTGTCGCGGACCCGGATCGGGAAGCTCACCGGCCTGTCCAAGCCGACCGCGTCCCAGCTCCTCGCCCGCCTCGAAGCCGCCGGCCTGGTCCTCGCGACCGGCACGAGCGAGGGCAGGCCGGGACCGAACGCCCAGCTCTACGCCGTGAACCCGCGCGCCGCCCACGCGGCCGGGCTCGACGTGAACCCCGGCCGGATCCGCGCCGCCGTCGCCGACATCACCGGCGCGACCGTCGGCGAGTACGTGCTCCCCACCCCCGGCCGCAACCCCGCCGAACCCGTCGTGCAGCAGGTCACCCACGCCCTCGACGGGGCCGTGAAGGCCGCCGGGCTCACCCGCTCCGACCTGCACCGCGTCGTCATCGGCACCCCCGGCGCCTTCGACCCGGGCACCGGCCGCCTGCGCTACGCCTCGCACCTGCCGGGCTGGCACTCCCCCACCCTCCTCGACGAGCTGGCGGCCGCGCTGCCCATGCCGGTCGAGTACGAGAACGACGTGAACCTCGTGGCCATCGCCGAGCAGCGGACCGGCGCCGCGCGCGGGCACGACGACTTCGTCCTGCTGTGGAACCAGGAAGGTCTCGGCGCCGCCCTCGTCATCGGCGGCCGCCTCCACCGCGGCTGGACCGGCGGCGCGGGCGAGATCGGCTTCCTGCCGGTGCCGGGCGCCCCGCTCGTGCGCCAGGTGACCCGGGCGAACAGCGGCGGATACCAGGAGCTGGCCGGTTCGCAGGTCGTGCCCGAGCTGGCCCGCGAACTGGGCATCGGACCGCTGCCGCAGGGCCCGTACGCCGAGGTCGCCGCCGAGGTCATGCGGCGGGCGGCCGAGGTGGACGAAGGGGCGCACCGGCGGCTTCTGGAGACGTACGCGACCGGGCTCGCGACCGGACTCGCCTCCATCGTCTCCGTCTTCGACCCCGAGCTGGTCGTGCTGAGCGGCGGGCTGCTGGCCGCCGGGGGCGAGCCGCTGCGCCGGCTCGTCAAGGCCGAGCTCGACGAACTGGCCGCCGTCCGGCCCCGCCTGGTCCTCGGCGAGGTGTGCGAGCACCCCGTCCTGCGGGGCGCCCTGGAGAGCGCGCTCACCGCCACCCGCGACGAGGTCTTCGACACCTCCGCGCACTGAGCCCCGGCTCACCCCCCCCACCCCCACAACCCGAACCCCACTGGGAGTCCGCCATGTCCGCACACCGCCGGAAGGCGGCGGTCGCGCTCGCCGTGACCGCCTCGACCGCCCTGCTCGCCACCGCCTGTACGGGCCCGTCCGCGTCCGGCGCCGACGACGACGTGTCCAAGGGCGCCACGATCAACTTCTGGCACGCGTGGACCGCCCCGAGCGAGCTCAAGGCCGTGAACTCCCTGGTGGCGGGCTTCGAGAAGGCACACCCCAAGATCCACGTGAACGTCGTGGGCGGCATGACCGACGACAAGATCAACCAGGCGCTGCGGGCGGGCGGCAGCAAGGCCCCCGACGTCATCTCGTCGTTCACGACGAACAACGTCGGCAAGTTCTGCTCGTCCGGCGCGCTCGTCGACCTGAACCCGTTCTTCAAGAAGTCGGGCATAGACCCGGAGAAGACGTTCCCGAAGGCGATGAACGAGTACACCCAGTTCGAGGGGAACCGCTGTGCGGCGCCGCTGCTCGGGGACGCGTACGGGCTGTACTACAACAAGGACCAGTTCAAGGACGCCGGGATCAAGAACCCGCCGAAGACGTGGAGCGAGTTCGAGGCGGATGCCAAGAAGCTGACGAAGAGCAAGGGCGGCTCGTACGAGCGGCTGGGGTTCATGCCGAACTACCACGGCTGGGAGTCGACGACCGAGCACTACTTCGGGCAGTTCTCGCCCACGTACTTCGACGCCAGCGGCAAGTCGAATCTGGCCAAGGACCCTGCTTTCGAGGCCGGGTTCAAGCTCCAGAAGCGGCTGGTGGACGAGCTGGGGGGCTTCCGGAAGCTGGAGGCGTTCCGCTCGAAGCTCGGTGACGAGTGGGGGCCGAAGCACCCCTTCCACACCGGTCAGGTCGCGATGCAGCTGGACGGTGAGTGGCGGCTCGGGATGGCGCTCGACGCGGGCGTGAAGTTCGACGTCGGCGTCGCGCCGCTGCCCGTGCCGGACGACCGCGCCGACGACTACGGCAAGGGCTACACGACGGGCACCATCGCCGGGATCGCCGCCACCAGCCAGAAGCAGAACGCGGCGTGGGAGCTGGTGAAGTACATGACCACGGACACGGACGCGGTGGTCGGCTTCGCCAACGACATCCACAACGTGCCGTCCACGCTCGCGGCCCTCAAGTCGCCGAAGCTGAAGTACGACCCGCGCTTCAAGACGTTCCTCGACATCGCCTCCGACCCGAAGTCGACGACGACCCCGGCGTCCGTGAACGGCGGCACGTACCTCGTGACGATCCAGCAGTTCGGCTACGACTACGAGAGCGGGAAGACGAAGGACCTGAAGGCCGGTCTCAGGAAGACCGACCGGCAGATCGACACGGACATCGCGCAGGCCAAGTAGGCCTGGGCGCACCGGACTTCGCGACGATCCCATGACTGCCACCTACACACTGCGGGCCAAGCGCCGCAGGGCCGCGCTGCGCACGGCCGCCTTCATGTCCCCCTGGCTGATCGGCTTCGCGGTCTTCTTCGCGTACCCGCTGGTCTCGACGCTCTACTTCTCGTTCATGCACTACGACGGCTTCCGGCCAGCGGTGTTCGCCGGGACGCGGAACTGGGCCTACGTGTTCCAGAACTACCCGCTGTTCTGGCCCGCCCTGCGCAACACCCTGTGGCTGGTCGTCGTCATGGTGAGCCTGCGGGTGCTGTTCGGGCTCGGCGTCGGGCTGCTGATCACCCGGATCAAGACGGGGACCGGGGTGTTCCGCACCCTGTTCTATCTGCCGTATCTGGCGCCGCCCGTCGCCGCGACCATGGCGTTCGCGTTCCTCCTCAACCCCGGTACGGGGCCCGTCAATTCGCTGCTCGACCGTGTCGGGCTGCCCGCGCCCGGCTGGTTCGACGACCCGGCGTGGTCCAAGCCGGCGCTGACGATGCTGGCCCTGTGGGGCGTGGGCGACCTGATGGTGATCTTCATGGCCGCGCTGCTCGACGTACCGAAGGAGCAGTACGAGGCGGCGGAGCTGGACGGGGCGTCGGCGTGGCAGCGGTTCCGGTACGTGACGCTGCCGAACATCTCGCCGATCGTGATGTTCGCCGTGGTCACCGGCGTGATCCAGACGATGCAGTACTACACGCAGCCGCTGATCGCGGGGAAGGTCGCGTCGGGCGTCATCCAGGGCGCGGGCACGCAGTTCGAGCCCGGCTTCCCGGACAAGTCGACGCTCACGCTGCCGCAGCTCGTCTACAACCTCGGCTTCCAGCGCTTCGACTACGGCTCCGCCTGTGTGGTCGCGCTGGTGCTGTTCGCGCTGTCCATGGTGTTCACCGCGCTCCTGATGCGGCGCCGGGGCGGTCTCATGCAGGCAGGTGACTGATCCGTGTCCCAGCAAGTCCTCGACCGGCCGGCGCGGGTCGCTCCCTCGGGCTCTCCGGCCGAACGCACAGCACGGCGCAGGGCGGTCCTGGAGTGGATCGCCGTGCACTCCCTCGGTGTCGCGGCCGCCCTCTTCTTCGTGCTGCCCTTCGTGTTCGTGTTCCTGACCTCGCTGATGAGCGACAGCCAGGCACTCAGCCGCGATCTCCTCCCGCACACATGGGAGTGGGGCAACTATCAGAAGGTGTTCGCCACGCCGGGCTTCCTGACCTGGTGGAAGAACACCCTGATCTACGCCGGGCTCGGCACCGTCCTCACGGTCGTGTCGTCGGTCCCGGTGGCGTACGCGCTCGCCAAGTTCCGCTTCCGCGGCCGCAATCTGTCGCTGATGCTGGTGATCTCGATGATGATGCTGCCGCCGCAGGTCGTCGTCATCCCGATGTACCTGTTCTGGGCCAAGCAGCTGGACCTGTCCGGGACGCTGTGGCCGCTGATCATCCCGATGGCGTTCGGTGACGCGTTCTCGATCTTCCTGCTTCGGCAGTTCCTGATGACGATCCCGGACGAGTACCTGGACGCGGCCCGGGTCGACGGCTGCGGCGAGCTGCGGACCCTGGTCCGGGTCGTCCTGCCGATGGCGAAGCCGGGCATCGCCGCCGTCGCCCTGTTCCAGTTCTTCTACGCCTGGAACGACTACTTCGGGCCGCAGATCTACGCCTCGGAGAACCCGGCGGCCTGGACGCTGAGTTACGGCCTTGAGTCCTTCAAGGGCGCGCACCACACCGACTGGAATCTGACCATGGCCGCGACCGTACTGGTCATGGCCCCCGTGATCCTCGTCTTCTTCTTCGCCCAGAAGGCGTTCGTCGAAGGCGTCACGCTGACCGGAGTGAAGGGCTGAGGAGCCGCACATGAAACTGGCCGTAGTGGGTGGGGGTTCCACCTACACACCCGAACTCATCGACGGCTTCGCCAGGTTGAGGGACACCCTGCCGATCGAGGAGCTGGTCCTGATCGATCCGGCTGCGGACCGGCTCACCCTCGTCGGTGGTCTCGCCCGGCGGATCTTCGCCCGGCAGGGGCACCCGGGGACGATCGTCACGACGTCCGACCTGGACGCCGGTGTCGAGGGCGCCGACGCGGTCCTGCTCCAGCTGCGCGTCGGCGGCCAGGCCGCCCGCGAGCAGGACGAGACCTGGCCGCTCGACTGCGGCTGCGTCGGGCAGGAGACGACCGGCGCGGGCGGCCTCGCGAAGGCGCTGCGCACCGTGCCCGTCGTCCTCGACATCGCCGAGCGCGTCCGCCGCGCCAACCCCGACGCCTGGATCATCGACTTCACGAACCCGGTGGGCATCGTGACGCGGGCGCTGCTGACCGCGGGTCACAAGGCCGTCGGCCTGTGCAACGTCGCGATCGGCTTCCAGCGCAAGTTCGCCCGGCACCTCGGGGTCCAGCCCTCCGAGGTGCACCTGGACCACGTGGGCCTCAACCACCTCACGTGGGAGACGGGCGTACGCCTCGGGGGCCCCGGCGGCGAGAACGTCCTGCCGAAGCTGCTCGCCGAGCACGGCGACGCCATCGCGGACGACCTGACCATGCCGCGCACGCTCATCGACCGGCTCGGCGTCGTCCCCTCGTACTACCTGCGCTACTTCTACGCGCACGACGAGGTCGTACGGGAGCTGCGCACCAAGCCGTCGCGGGCCGCGCAGGTGGCCGCGATGGAGCGGGAGCTGCTGACGATGTACGGGGACCCGGCGCTCGACGAGAAGCCGGAACTGCTCGCCAAGCGGGGCGGGGCCTTCTACTCGGAGGCCGCCGTCGACCTGGCGGCGGCGCTGCTGGGCGGGAGCGGCAGCCCGTACCAGGTGGTCAACACGTTCAACCGGGGCACGCTGCCGTTCCTGCCGGACGACGCGGTCATCGAGGTGCAGGCCTCGGTGGGCCCGGACGGCGCGGTCCCGCTGGCGGTGCCCTCGGTCGACCCGCTGTTCGCGGGCCTGATCTCGAACGTCACCGCGTACGAGGACCTGGCTCTCGACGCCGCCCTGCGCGGCGGCCGGGACCGCGTGTTCAAGACCCTCCTCGCCCATCCTCTGATCGGTCAGTACGCGTACGCAGAGGCGCTCACGGACCAGCTGATCGCGCACAACCAGGAGCATCTCGCGTGGGCATGACCCCATCGGCAGCCAGATCTGCAGAAGCGGCCGGCTCGGTGCTCGCCATAGACGCGGGCAACAGCAAGACCGACGTCGTGGTGGTCGCGGCCGACGGCACCGTCACCGGCACGGCCCGCGGCGGCCCGTTCCAGCCGCCGGTCGTGGGCGTGACGGCCGCCGTCGACGCGCTCGCCGAAGCGGTCCACGAGGCGTTCGCGCAGGCCGGAGTCACCTCCGTGGCCCACGTCTCGGCGTGTCTCGCCAACGCCGACCTGCCCGTGGAGGAGGAGCAGCTCGCGGCGGCGCTGCACGCGCGCGCGTGGGGCGCGTCGGTCGACGTACGGAACGACACGTTCGCGGTACTGCGGGCGGGCGTCGCCGAGCCGCGCGGCGTGGCCGTGGTGTGCGGGGCGGGCATCAACTGCGTGGGGATGCGGCCCGACGGCGCCACCGCGCGGTTCCCGGCCATAGGCCGGATCTCCGGTGACTGGGGCGGCGGTTGGGGCATGGCCGAGGAGGCCCTGTGGCACGCCGCGCGGGCCGAGGACGGCCGGGGCGGCCCGACGGCCCTGATGCGGACGCTGCCCGGCCACTTCGGCCTCGGCTCGATGTACGCGCTGATCGAGGCGCTGCATCTGAAGCACGTCGACGAGGTGCGGCGGCACGAGCTGACGCCGGTCCTGTTCGCGACGGCGGCGGACGGTGACCCGGTGGCGAGGTCGCTGGTGGACCGGCTCGCGGACGAGGTCGTGGCCATGTCGGCGGTCGCGCTCGGCCGGCTCGGGCTGCTCGACGAGGAGACGCCCGTGCTCCTGGGCGGATCGGTGCTCGCCGCGCGCCATCCCCAACTGGACGACAGAATCCGGGAGTTGCTCGCCGTACGCGCCCCGAAGGCGGTGCCGACGGTGGTCACGGCCCGGCCGGTCCTGGGCGCGGTGCTGCTCGGCCTCGACGCCGTGGGGGCGCCCGAGGACGTCCACGCGCGCGTGCGGGCGCACTTCGGGGCGTGAACGGGTCCCCGCCCGAAGGAACCGATCGGTTGCCGGTCACGTGTTCCAGGGAGGGGGAGTCACAGGTTCTCGTACAGGGGCGTCGCATGTTCTAGTACTGGTGAGTCTCACGACGGCGTGCGCGGGGGGCGCAGTTCAGCCTGTTCGGACCGTAATCCGAACAAGATCCAGTCAATGGCTGTGCGGATCTCAGTAGCTGCGGCAATACTTGCGGCCGTGTACTTTCGCCCGCGCTCCCCGCACGCCGGACGGAAGTGACGAACCGAGACCCTAGGGGGAGGTCGAGTGAACTACCCGCCGAACGGCAGCGCGGCGCCGCCGGGGACGGCCGGCGCGCCTGTCATGCCGGCCGTGCCGCCGCAGGCACGGCCGCCGCACGCGCAGGACCCGGGTGGCCCGGCCGAGACCTCCGGGCCGCGCCGTACCGCGTGGGCGGAGGGCGTCGACCAGGTCCGCGCCGCCGCGACGACGGAGCCCGGCCGCCTGCGCATCATCGGCGCGGTGCTCGCCCTTCTCGTCGTGGCCTTCGGCGCGGTGACGGCCTGGCAGATGACGGACCGTTCGGCCGCCGCCGACGACGTGCTGCACAGCAGCCAGCCGCTGAGCGCGGACGCGGCGGACATCTACCGTTCGCTCGCCGACGCCAACACGGCGGCGTCCAGCGGCTTCCTCGCGGGCGGCCAGGAGTCGGCCGACACCCGGGACCGCTACGAGAAGGACATCAGCACGGCCGCGGCCAAGCTGGTGAAGGCGGCGGCGAACTCGGACCCCTCCTCCCCCTCCGCGGCGGCCATCTCCCGGCTCAACACCCTGTTGCCGCAGTACAAGGGGCTGATCGAGCGCGCCCGGGCGAACAACCGGCAGGGCTTCCCGCTCGGCGGCGCCTATCTGCGGTACGCCAACGAGACCATGCAGAAGCAGATGCTCCCCGCGGCCGAGGACCTGTACAAGAAGGAGAACGAGCGGCTCCGCTCGGACTACGACAGCGCCACGCCCTACCCCTGGGCGGCGATCGGCCTGGGCGTCGTCGCGCTCGGCGCGCTCGCCTGGGCCCAGCGGCGCAACTACCGCAGGACGAACCGTGTGCTGAACCGCGGCCTCGTCGCCGCGACGGCCGCGTCCGCCGTCGTCCTGCTGTGGCTCGTCGGCGGCCACACCCTCGCCCGCGCCGGCCTCGACGAGTCGTACGAGCACGGGGTGCGCTCGCTGAACGTGCTGCATGACGCCCGTATCGCCTCCCTCAAGGCGCGGGGCAACGAGAACCTGACGCTGGTCAGCCGCGGCGCCGAGACCGTCGTGGTGAACGGTGTGCCCAAGGACGCCTTCGATGTGGACTTCCAGAAGCAGATGACGACACTCGCCACCACGCTCGGGGACGCGGCACGGCTCGCCGACGACAGCACGGGCAGGCGCCCCGTGCAGGCCGCTAACGCCAACATGAAGGTCTGGCAGGACCGCCACAAGGAGGCCCGCCAGCAGGACGACGCGGGCAACTACCAGGGCGCGCTCGACAAGGTCATCGGCTCCGCGCAGGACAAGCCGACCCGCGAGTGCTTCGACAACGTCGACAAGGAACTGCAGGCGGCCCTGGTCCACGAGCAGGCGGAGTTCCACTCCGCGGCCAGTGGCGGGCGGGGCGCGATGTCCGGGCTCCCCGTGGGCGCGGCCGTTCTGGCGGTGCTCGGCGCGGCGGCGGCCGTTCTCGGCATCGGACGCAGGCTTTCGGAGTACCGGTGAGGGTGAGAGGAGGCGGGAGCGAGATGAGCGCACGACAAAGACGGGTCAGCCTGCGCGGCTGGGGCGGGGTGGCGGCCATGGCCGTCGCGTGTGCCCTGACCGCGGTCTTCGCGCTGCTCCTCCCCCTGACCCGGTCCGCCGTCACCGGCGACGGCAGCACCGGGGTCGGCGGCGCCCGGCTCGCCACAGGTATCCAGGCCAGGGCCGACGACTGCACCGAGCCGGAGCGCAGCCTCCCTGCGTCCGGTTCCGACTCGGGCCCGGCGGTCAGCGCCATAAAGCAGCGCGGCTACCTCGTCGTCGGCGTCGACCAGAACAGCTACCACTGGGGTTACCGCGACCCGAACAGCGCGAAGAAGTCCAGTGAGCTGGAGGGCTTCGACATCGACCTGGCGCACGAGATCGCCCGGAAGATCCTCGGCAGCGCCGACGCGATCCGGTTCCGCGCGATCCCGACCAACCAGCGCATCCCGGCGATCCAGCACGGCGACGTCGACATGGTCGTGCGCACCATGACGATCAGCTGTGAGCGCCTCAAGGACGTCGCGTTCTCGACGGCGTACTTCCAGACCGGCCAGCAGGTCCTGGCGCCGAAGGACTCGTCGATCACGGGGTACGACCAGTCGCTGGCGGGCAAGCGGATCTGCACGGCGGCGGGTTCCACGGCGTTCGAGCGGCTCGACGACGACCGGAAGCTGCGCAAACTGGCGGCCGGCGCCGACATCTCCACGACGGTGCCGAACCAGCTGGACTGCCTGGTCAGGCTCCAGCTCGGCGAGGTGGACGCCGTGGTGACGGACAGCGCGCTCGCGGCGGGCCAGGCCGCGCAGGACCCGACGGTCGAGCTGAAGGGCGAGCCGTTCACCAAGGAGTTCTACGGTGTGGCGATGAAGCGCGGCGCCGATGACCTGGTCAGCCGGGTCAACCGGGTCCTGGAGGACTACCGCAAGGACGGCGGCTGGCAGACCTCGTACGACAAGTGGCTGAAGGACGGGCTCGGGGCGGCCGACGGGCCGCCCGCGCCGAAGTACAAGTAGCGGCGACCCGGCGCTACTTGCTCACAGGCCCCGGCTCCGGCCGGCGGCGGACGGTGAACGGAGAGGTGATCGATGGGCGTCACGGGACCCCCCAATCCGGTGATGGACCGGGACGAGGTGGACCGTGCGCTGGCGCGGCTCGGCGCGGAGCACGAAGCGGTCGAGACGTCGCTCTTCGCCCTCCAGGACCACGCGGGCCGCAGACTTCTCGAAGGGGCGCGGCTGACCGGCGCGACCGAGGAGCGCTGGGCCGCGGCGGACGCGGCGATCACGCTGCTGTGGACGTACTTCGACGCCTACACGGCGGCTCTGCGCAGTGCCCGGGAGATCCGGGCGCGGCGCCGCTGGTCGAGCCGTGAGGATCTGGCCGAGCTGACCGAACTGCTGCGCGGCGAGAGCGTGACGGTCCCCGGCGCCGCCCCGGCGCCCGCGTCGATCACGGGCCCGGCCAAGCTCAGTGACCGGTTCACGCTTGCCGCGCTCGTCGAGCGGATGAACGACCTGTACGCGAGCTCCCTGGACATGGTGGTCGCCGCCGACGCCGTGTGGTCGGCGCTGCCCGCCCGCATAGACCTGCTGGCCGCCGAGCTGAACCGCACCCGCGCGCTCGCGCACTCCGTCGGCGTACGCCCCGGGGAGCACCCGGCGGGTGACGACCTGGAGCGGATCACGCGGGCGCTGACGCGGCTGCGCGAGGACGTCGTGACCGATCCGCTGACGTACTGGCGCCCGGCGCCCGGCAGTTCGGCGCCCGGCGGCGGACGGCCCGACACGACGGAGTACGACCGTGAGGCGCGCGCCCTGGAGGACGTGCGCCGTGAGATCGACGCGGTGCTGACGGTGCGGCAGGACGCGGAGGTGCGGCTCGGCAGGCTCCGGGACGTGCTGTCGCGCGCGGACCGCACGCTCGCCGAGGCACGGACGGCGCGCGGCGAGGTCCTGGCGAAGATCGCCTCGTTCGAGGTGCCCGCGGTGAGCGGCCCGCCGACCGCGCTCCAGGAGCAGCTGGCGACGGCGGCCGAGTACCGCAGGAGCGCCCAGTGGCACCGGCTTTCGCCGCTCCTGGAGACGCTTGAGACGAGGGCGGAGGACGAACTGCTGCGGGCCAGGGAGTCGTTGACGGCGGTCACGCAGCCGCTCGCGGTCCGGGCCGAGCTGCGCGGGCGCCTGGACGCGTACAAGGCGAAGGTGGCGCGGCTCGGTTTCGCCGAGGACCCGCTGCTGACGGAGCGTTACGACGCGGCGCGGCGGATGCTCTGGAGCGCGCCGTGCGATCTGCGGGCCGCCGAGGACGCGGTCATGCGGTACCAGCGGGCGGCCGCCGACGTATGGGGCCCGCGGGTGCCCGACCAGGGCGGTCCCGCAGACCGGACGGGGGAATCATGAGCGAACAGCGGCAGTGCCAGCGTCCCGGGTGTGCGGGGTCGTACGAGGACGTGGGCGGCGGGGAGCTGTACTGCGACATCTGCGGTCTGGCCCCGGTGGTCTCGCCGTCCGGCATGGTGAGTTCGCCGCCGACCGGGGTCACGGTCGGCGCCCGGGGGTCCAGCAGCAGTTCTTCCCGGGCGAGCGCCCGTTCCTCGTCGCGGTCGTCGCAGTCGCGCCGGTCGGTCTCGGGCCGGCTCTCGCGCTCGGTGTCGGGGCAGTCGACGTCGCGTTCGGTCTCGGTGCGCAGTTCCGGTGCCTCGGCCGCGTCTTCGGGGCGCGGCCGTCTTGGCGTAGGCCTGGTCGAGGTCCCGGACGTGCCGCGTCCCGACCCTCGGGCCATGGTGCAGGAGCATCCCGAGGTCCCCGAGAGGAAGCGATTCTGCTCGCGCTCGGACTGCGGGGCTCCGGTGGGCCGCGCGCGCGGTGACCGCCCCGGCCGCACGGAGGGGTTCTGCACGAAGTGTGGCCACCCGTACTCGTTCGTGCCGAAGCTGCGCGCGGGCGACATCGTGCACGGCCAGTACGAGGTCGTGGGCTGCCTCGCGCACGGCGGGCTCGGCTGGGTCTATCTCGCTGTGGACCGCGCGGTGTCCGACCGCTGGGTCGTCCTCAAGGGCCTGCTCGACACGGGTGACCAGGACGCGATGGCGGCCGCGATCTCGGAGCGGCGCTTCCTCGCCGAGATCGAGCACGCGAACATCGTCCGCATCTACAACTTCGTCGAGCACCTCGACCAGCGCACCGGCTCCATGGACGGCTACATCGTCATGGAGTACGTCGGCGGCAAGTCCCTGAAGGAGATCGCCAACGGGCGGCGCACCCCGGCCGGCAAGCGCGACCCGCTCCCGGTCGAGCAGGCCTGCGCGTACGGGATCGAGGCCCTGGAGGCACTCGGCCACCTGCACAGCCGCAACCTCCTGTACTGCGACTTCAAGGTCGACAACGCGATCCAGACCGAGGACCAGCTCAAGCTCATCGACATGGGCGCGGTCCGCAGGATGGACGACGACGAGTCCGCGATCTACGGGACCGTGGGCTACCAGGCGCCCGAGGTCGCGGAGGTCGGCCCCTCGGTCGCCTCCGACCTGTACACGGTGGCCCGCACGCTCGCCGTGCTGACCTTCGACTTCCAGGGCTACACGAACGTCTACGCGGACTCGCTGCCCGACCCCGACAGCATCGACGTCTTCCGCACGTACGAGTCGTTCTACCGGCTCCTCGTGCGCGCCACGGACCCCGACCCGGCGCGCCGGTTCGCGTCCGCGCAGGAGATGGCGGAGCAGCTCACGGGCGTGCTGCGCGAGGTCGTGGCGATGCAGACGGGCCGCCCCCGGCCCGCCCTCTCCACGCTGTTCGGTCCCGAGGTCAAGGTCACGGACACCGCGCTGTTCGCGGAGCTGACGGGCGAGGTGTCCCGCCTCGGCGTACGGGCCGGTCCGGTACGGCGCAGGGGGCGGGCGGGGCGCAAGGCTCAGCCCGCGCTCACGCCGGGGGCCCCGCTTCCCGGCATCCCCTCGCCCGCCTCCCCCGGCGACACCGCTGTCCAGGGCTCCCTCGTGAAGCCGCTGAACGCCGCCGCCACCGCACTCGCGCTCCCTGTGCCGAGGGTCGACCCGGGTGACCCGAACGCCGGGTTCCTCGCGGGCCTCATGGCGTCCGCGCCGGCCGAGCTCATCCCGGCGCTGCGGGCCGCGCCCGCCGCCTCCGTGGAGCTGCGCCTGCGCGAGCTGCGCGCCCGGCTCGAAATGGGCGAACTGGTCTCCGCCAGCCACGCGTTGACCGAGCTGGAGGCCCGGCACCCGGACGACTGGCGGGTCGTCTGGTACCGGGGCGTGGCGGCTCTGGCGACGGGCGACCACACGAACGCGGCGGTGTCGTTCGACGCGATCTACGACGCGTTCCCCGGCGAGCCCGCCCCGAAGCTCGCGCTCGGCGTGTGCGCGGAGGTCCTCGGCCAGCTGGACAACGCGGCGGAGTACTACCGCCTCGTGTGGGCGACCGACCCGAGCTTCGTGAGCGCCGCGTTCGGTCTGGCGCGGGTGCAGCTCGCGGCGGCCGACCGGCGGGGTGCCGTGCACACGCTGGAGTCCGTACCGGAGTCGTCGATCCACTACACGGCGGCGCGGGTCGCCGCGGTGCGGGCGCGGCTGCGGCAGCGGATGAATGAGCGAACCGCCGTGCACGGGCCGCTCCTTGACGATCTGACGGCCGCCGCGGGCCAGGTCGAGGCGCTGGACGGGTTCGGCCTGGACGCCGTGCGGCGGGAGCAGTTGTCGGCCGAGGTCCTTGGCACGGCCCTTGACTGGGTACTCTCCGGTGGTCAAGGTTCCGCTCCGCGCCAGGGCCCCGTGCGGACATTGGTGCTGGGGAGCGACCTGGACGAGCGCGGGCTCCGGCTCGGTCTTGAGCGCTCGTACCGGA
Source organism: Streptomyces sp. NPDC046821 (assembly GCF_040645335.1). Lineage (NCBI taxonomy): Bacteria > Bacillati > Actinomycetota > Actinomycetes > Kitasatosporales > Streptomycetaceae > Streptomyces > Streptomyces sp. NPDC046821. The sequence goes on from NZ_JBEYYB010000008.1 coordinate 53,677, forward strand.
AACTGGCCAGGCTCGCCCAGGTCGGCGAGGAGAGGATCGAACTGGTGGAGCGGGCGAACCGTTACCGTCCACGGACGTGGGTGTGAGTTGATGTCGCAGATGCCTCGGCCGACGGCCATGTCGACGTGCCCCAGCTGCGAGGAACCCGTGGAGTCGGGTGACCGCTTCTGCGGCGCGTGCGGGTACGACCTGTCGGCGGTCCCGGACCGGCCGGCCGACCAGCCGACGGTCATGCTGTCCACGGACGCCCTGCCGGCGGAGCCCGATACTCCGTCGGTGGACTGGCCGGAGGCGCAGGAGCTCGACAGCTCCGACACCCCGGCCCCCACCCACGTCCCCACCGACCTCCAGGGCACCGACTCGCACGGCTACGAACTCCCTTCCGCCGTGCGCTTCGACAAGGCTCCCGCGCCGGCCGGCGAGACCGCCGCCCAGTCCGGCGACTACACGCTGCCCGCCCCCGATCCGCGTACCGTGCCGGCCGAGGCGCTGGCGACGCCGCCCGCCGGCACCAAGCTGTGCGTGGCGTGCCGGGCCGGGCAGGTCGACCGGGACGGCTACTGCGAGAACTGCGGGCACGCCCAGCCGCGCGAGCGGGACCACATGGAGCAGGAGCTGGGCGCGGTCGCCGCGGTCAGCGACCGGGGGCTTCGCCACCACCGCAACGAGGACGCGTTCGCGATCGCGTCGGCCGCGCTGCCCGACGGGACGGCGTCCGTCGTCTCGATCGTGTGCGACGGCGTCTCCTCCGCGACCCGCCCCGACGAGGCGTCCATGGCCGCGTCGCACGCGGCGAGCGAGTCGCTCCTGGAGGCCCTGCCGCGCGGTACGCACCCGCAGCAGGCCATGCACGACGCGATCGTGGTCGCGGCCGACGCGGTCAACGCCCTTGCGCAGGAGCCCGGTTCGGACCGCGAGCACGCCCCCCACCAGAACGCCCCGGCGTGCACGCTGGTCGGCGCGATCGTCGCGAAGGACCTGCTGATCGTCGGCTGGGTCGGCGACTCACGCGCGTACTGGGTGCCCGACGACCGTACGGCGCCCGCCGCCAGGCTCACCGAGGACGACTCGTGGGCGGCGCAGATGGTCGCCGCGGGCCTGATGAGCGAGGCGGAGGCGTACGCCGACGAGCGCGCGCACGCCATCACGGGCTGGCTCGGCGCGGACGCGTACGAACTGGAGCCGCACACCGCGTCGTTCAAGCCGGACCGGCCGGGCGTGGTCGTCGTGTGCACGGACGGGCTGTGGAACTACGCGGAGGCCGCGGAGGAGATGGCCGTGGTCGTCCCGGCGGACGCCGCGCACCGGCCGCTGCACAGCGCCCAGGTCCTGGTCGGCCACGCGCTCGACGGCGGGGGCCACGACAACGTGACGGTGGCGGTGCTGCCGTTCCCCGTACCGGCGCGAGGGGCAGGATCGGCCTAGCTCTGGCGGCTTCGAGCGGGGGCTGCCGGATGGGACCGGCGGCTTCGGCGTGAGTGGTCGGATGGAACCGGCGGCTTCGGGCGGGAGCGGTCGGATGGGAACCGGCGGCTTCGGGGTGGAGTCGTCGGGGTAGACCGTCGGTTTCGGGGTGGAGCCGTCGGGAAGTTCCGCGAAGGTGTGGGGGGAGCACGAAATCATGGCCAATTTCGCGAAGTCGCGCGTTCCGCAGTTCTCGGCCGATGTCTATCAGAACGAGTTCCTGCCGGAGGGCGGCCGCGAGGTCAACGCGATCGTGACCGTGACGTCGACGGGCGGGGGCACGGTCGGCGGTGCGGCACCGCAGTTCTACGCGGCCGGGCGGGGGCCCGACGCGGCGGTCGCGCTGATGGTGGACTGCTCGGGCTCGATGGACTATCCGCCGACGAAGATGCGCAATGCCCGGGACGCCACGGCCGCCGCGATCGACGCCCTGCGCGACGGAGTGCACTTCGCCGTGATCGGCGGGACGCACGTGGCCAAGGAGGTCTACCCGGGCGACGGCGGTCTCGCGGTCGCGGACACCCGTACCCGTGACGAGGCCAGGCAGGCGCTGCGCAAGCTGTCCGCGGGCGGCGGCACGGCGATCGGCACGTGGCTGGGCCTCGCCGACCGGCTCCTCGGCAGCGCCGACCTCCCCGCGTCCGCGGTGCGGCACGGCATCCTGCTCACCGACGGCCGCAACGAGCACGAGGCGCCCGAGGACCTGAAGGCCTCCCTCGACGCGTGCGCGGGCCGCTTCACGTGCGACGCGCGCGGCGTGGGCACGGACTGGGAGGTGAAGGAGGTCACGGGCATCGCCTCGGCCCTCCTCGGCACCGCCGACATCGTCGCCGACCCGGCAGGCCTCGCCGCCGACTTCACGCACATGATGGAGACGGCGATGGGCAAGGAGGTCGCGGACGTCGCGCTGCGGCTGTGGACCCCGCTCGGCTCCGAGATCAAGTTCGTCAAGCAGGTCGCGCCCACCGTCGAGGAGTTGACGGACCGTCGCACGGAGGCGGGGCCGCGCGCGGGCGACTACCCGACGGGTTCATGGGGCGACGAGTCCCGCGACTACCACGTGTGCGTCAGGGTCCCGGAGGCCGAACTGGGCCAGGAGATGCTGGCCGCCCGCGTCTCGCTGGTCATCCCGGGCGCCGACGGCACCGTGCAGAACCTCGCGCAGGGCCTCGTACGGGCCGTGTGGACGGACGACATGGCGGCCTCCACGTCGATCAACCCGCAGGTCGCGCACTACACGGGACAGGCCGAACTGGCGCAAGTCATCCAACAGGGGCTCGACGCACGCAAAGCGGGCGACCTGGACGGCGCGACGGCCAAGCTGGGACGCGCGGTGCAGCTCGCCGCCGCCTCCGGGAACGCGGATACGGCCAAACTCCTGTCGAAGGTGGTGGACGTGGTGGACGCCGTGGAAGGTACTGTTCGATTGAAGGCCAAGGTCGCCGAGGCTGACGAAATGACCCTCGAGACCCGGTCCACCAAGACTGTCCGTGTCAAGAAGTGACGTAGCGAAGTAAACGGAGGGGAAGCACCGACATGCCGACCTGCCCGAACGGACACCAGTCGGGATCCGACGACTGGTGCGAGGTCTGCGGTCACCGCATGGCCGGTGCCGTACCCCCGCCCCCTCCCCCGCCGCCCCCGGGCGGCGCCGGTTACGGCTACCCGCCGCCCGGCCAGACGCCCCCTCCCGCCGGTTACGGCTACCCGCCGCCCGGCGGTACGGGACAGGGCGCCCCGCGCCCGGCCGGCGCCGAGCCCGAGCTGTGCCCGCAGTGCCGCACGCCCCGTGAGGGCGGCGCGCCGTTCTGCGAGGAGTGCCGCTGGAACTTCCTGACGAACACGGCGACGTCGTACACCCCGGCGGCCCCGAACCCGCCCGCGCCCGGCCCCGGTGGTCCCGGCCCGGGTCCCGGCGGTCCTGGCGCACCCGGTGGCCCGAACCCGGCGCTGCGTTTCCAGCAGCCGCCGCAGGGCCCCGGTGACTCGTTCGAGTACCACGGCTCGCGGCCCTCGCAGATGAACCGGCCCGCCGAGCCGATCCCGCCGTTCGGCGGCGACGGTGCGATGCCCCCGCCCCCGCCGGGCCCCCGCACGGGTGGCGCCCCGCAGGCGTTCCAGCAGCCGGGCCCGCCGGCCCCGCCCGCGCCCGCGTTCCCGCAGGAGACCGGCCACCCGCAGGGTCCGCCGACGCCTCCGCCCCCGCCGCCGGGACCGTCGTTCGGCGGCCGTCCCGACGACGACTGGGTGCTGTCCCCGCCGTCGACGCCGAGCCCGGTCGCTCCGGCGCCGAGCCCGCAGGGTCCCGCGCCGACCGAGGCGCCGGGCGGTCCGCAGGGCTTCCCGCCGCCGCAGCAGACCCAGGCACCGCACGCTCCGCAGGCACACGCTCCGCAGGCACCCGCACCGCAGGCACCTCAGCCGCCCCAGGGGTTCCAGCAGCAGCCGATGTCCTGGAGCGCGACCATCGGTCCCGACCGCGACTACTTCATGGCGATGATGCACCGCAGCGGGCCCGAGGCCTCGGGCCTGAACCTGCCCGCGTACTCGCCCGAGCAGCAGCGCCGGCTCACCGGGAACCAGATCACGATCGGCCGTCGCCGGCACTCCACGGGCGACACCCCCGACATCGATCTGTCGGTGCCGCCGGAGGACCCGGGCGTCTCGCACCAGCACGCCGTGCTGGTGCAGCAGCCGGACGGTTCGTGGGCGGTCGTCGACCAGAACTCGACGAACGGCACCACGGTCAACGGCGGCGACGAGCCGATCCAGCCGTTCGTGCCCGTACCGCTCCAGGACGGCGACCGGGTGCACGTGGGCGCCTGGACGACGATCACGATCCGCCGGGGCTAGCAGCCGCCGCCCGGGCTGAGAATGGGCCAGGCGTACGGCCCTTCGGGGTCGTCCAGCCAGGCCCATTCGTGTTCGCCGCTGACCGTGACGCCGAAGCGTTCCCGCTCGGGCCGGCCCTCCCGCTCCCACAGGGCGAGGGCCTCGTGCGGGTCGAGCCGGCCCGCGGTCAGCGCGAGCAGGAACCGGAAGTAGTCGTCGGCCAGCGCCCTGCGGGGCAGCCCGCCGATGTGCTGCACCGGCTCCTCCTCCGGCACCGTCCCGCGCAGCGGCACGAAGTACGCGGGCGTCCGCAGGAACCGCCCCTCCGCGTGCCCCGGGCCGCGCACCGTGAGCAGGATCAGGCCGGTCGCGAGGGGCGCCAGGATGCGGGCGTCCGGCCTGCACTGCGCGGGCCAGGCCGTGGGGACGGACCGCAGCGCGCAGGTCGCGATGATCCGGTCGTACGGCGCGTGCTCGGCGCAGCCGGACGCTCCGTCGCCCGTGACGACGGCGGGCCGGTAGCCGGCCGTGTCGAGGTGGCGGCGCGCGGACTCGGTGATCTCCGGGTCGAGGTCGATCGTGGTGACGTTCCCGTCGCCGGCGCGCTCCGCGAGCAGCGCCGCGTTGTAGCCGGTGCCCGCGCCGATCTCCAGGACCCGGTCCCCGTCGCGTACGTCGAGCGCGACGAGCATCTGCGCCATCAGGGACGGCTGGCTGCTGGACGAGACCAGTTCCCCGTCGCGCACCCGGGTGGCGAGGGGTTCGTCCGCGTAGGCGCCCTTCAGCCAGCGGGTCCGCCGCCGGGCGTCGGGGTCCTCGCACCACAGCCGCTGGTAGCCGTTCGTCATCGGCACGTAGTAGTAGGGCACGAACACATGGCGCGGGACCTGCTCGAACACGTCGCGCCAGTCCGGGTCGTCGTCCCAGACCCCGGTCTCCGCGATCGCGCGCACGAGGCCGGCCCGCGCCGCGTCGGCGCGCGCCTGAGGATCGGTGTCCTGAGCGCCCATGGGTCCACTGTGCTGCCCGCCGGACGGAAGGGCGAGCCCCTGTCCGGGTGGGCGCGCATCCGGGGACGGCCGGGAGTGGTCCTAAGCCCCCGGTCCTCCTCCCGGTCGTCTGAGACGATGTACACGTGAATGAGATTCCGCGCGGCACGCTTCAGGAGCAGACCTTCTACGAGCAGGTCGGCGGCGAGGAGACCTTCCGGCGCCTGGTCCACCGCTTCTACGAGGGGGTCGCGGAGGATCCGCTGCTGCGCCCGATGTACCCGGAGGAGGACCTGGGCCCCGCCGAGGAGCGCCTCGCGCTGTTCCTGATGCAGTACTGGGGCGGCCCCCGCACCTACAGCGACCACCGGGGTCACCCGCGGCTGCGGATGCGGCACGCGCCGTTCACCGTGGACCGGGCCGCGCACGACGCGTGGCTGCGGCACATGCGGACCGCCGTCGACGAGCTCGGCCTTTCCGAGGAGCACGAGACGACGCTCTGGAACTACCTGACGTACGCGGCCGCGTCGATGGTGAACACGGCGGGCTGAGCCCCTTCCCGGGCGCCGAACGCCGTTGTCCGGCAAGGGTTTTCCGCTAACCGGTACAGACCTCTTCCCCACCCCCGCCCCCTCTGACAGGATCCGGTCAGGCTTACGGGGGACGTACGGCGTAGAGCGTGTACGGGGGCAGGGGTGCCGGGATTTGTTCTGCTCAGGGTGCGTGGGCACGGGCTGTTGCTGACGGCCGCGCTGCTCGCGGTCCTGCTGACGACATCGGTGCTCGCGCTGCTCGGCGCGTTCTCGGGGGCGATCGGTGACGCGGCGCTGCGCAACACGCTGCGGACCCGCGACGCGGCGGCCACGGCCCTGACCGTCAAGGCGGACGTGCCCGCCGATGACCGGGCGGCGGCGGACACCGCGGTCCGCTCCGGCGCGCGGCGCGTCTTCGACGGCCTCCCGGTGACCGTACGGACCTTGACGCGATCGGGCCCGTACGCGCTGCCGCCTTCGCTGCAACCGGCGGCGGACCGCGCCGAGAACCCGGACCTGACCCAGTTCGCGGCGCTCGACCCGGACGAGGTCAGGATCACCGCGGGCCGCGGCCCCAAGGCTTCGAGCGGGAGCACCGTCGAGGCGGCCCTGCCCGAGGCCGCCGCCACCCGCCTCAAGCTGCGCCCCGGCAACCGGCTCACCCTCAAGGACCGCATCGGCGGCCCCACGGTGACCGTCGTCCTCACCGGCGTGTACCGGCCCGCCCGCCCGGCCTCCCCCTACTGGAAACTCGACGAACTGGGCGGCCGCGGCGTCCAGACCCTGTCGTTCACGACGTACGGGCCACTGCTCGCCGCCCGTTCCGACCTGACCGGCGGCCGGGTCAGCGCCGGGCAGTCCGCCTGGCTGGCGTCCGCCGACTTCTCGTCCGTGACGACGTCGGACATCGACGCGCTGCGCTCCGGCGCCCGCGCCGGCACCCGGGCCCTCCTCAAGGAGAAGGCGCTCTCCGGCGCGACCGCGGTCGGCACCTCGCTGCCGGAGACCCTGGACCGGGCCGAGCGCGCGCTCCTCGTGTCCCGTTCCACGCTCCTCGTCGTCGCGCTCCAGCTCGTCCTGCTGGCCACGTACACGCTGTTCCTCGTGGCGCGGCTGCTGAGTGCGGACCGGGCGGGCGAGACGTGGATGCTGCGGGCGCGCGGCGGTTCGCGGGCCCGGGTGACGTCGCTCGCCGCGGTCGAGGCGCTGCTGCTCGCCCTGCCGGCCGCCGTGTGCGCGCCGCTGCTTGCGGGCCCGTTGATCCGGCTGCTGTCGTCCTCGGGGCCGCTGTCGCGGATCGGGCTGGGGCTCGACGTGGGGGCGGACCCGGGGGTGTGGCTGATCGCGGGCGTGGTCGCGGTGGGCTGCGCGCTCGCGGTGACGGCGCCCGCGCTGAGCGCCACGGCCCCCGCGCGCGGCCGGGCCAGGTCGCTGCCCGCGCCGTTGCGGGCGGGCGCCGACGTAGGTCTTCTGGTCATCGCGGCGGTGGCGTACTGGCAGCTCGACCGGCAGACGTCCGGGGCGGGGGCGCTCGGCGACACGGGTTCGGGCACGCTCGGCAGCGACACCTCCGGCACGCTCGGCGTCGACCCGCTGCTCGTGACCGCTCCCGCGCTCGCGCTCCTCGCGGGGACGGTCCTGACGCTGCGGCTCCTGCCGCCGGTCGCGAAGCTCGCGGAGCGGCGCGCGGCGGGCGGGCGCGGGCTGCCGTCGGCGCTCGCGGGCTGGCAGTTCAGCCGCCGCCCGCTGCGCAACACCGGCCCGGTCCTGCTCCTCGTACTCGCCGTCGCGATGGGGATGCTCGCGCTCGGGCAGAGCGCGTCGTGGAACCGTTCGCAGGAGGACCAGGCCGACTTCCGGTCCGGCGCTCCGATCCGGGTGCTCGGGGCGCAGAGCGGACTCGGGCAGGCGGGGCTGTACGCGGCGGTGCCGGGGGTACGGGACGCGGCGCCCGCGGCGCGTTCGACGATGACGCTGAACGGGGGCCGGGCGGCGACCGTACTCGCCCTCGACACCGCCCACGTGCGGGACGGCATGATGCTGCGCGCCGACCTTGCCGCCAAGTCCCCTACGCAGATGCTGACTTCACGGCGTACGGGCGGCGACCGCATCCCCGGCGTACGCCTGCCGTCCGACGCGACGGGCGCGTCCCTCACGCTCCGCCTGAGCACTCCCGCCCTGCCGCACGGCGCCTCGCCGCGCGGGGTGCTGGGCGTCATCACGGCCACCGTCGAGGACCGCTACGGGATCCCCTACGAGCTGCCCCTGGACGACCTGCCCGCCGACGGCCGCCCGCACCGGCGCACCCTGGCCCTCGCCCCGGGCGGCGGCTCCCCACTCGACCGGCCCGCGGCGCCGCTGACCCTGACGGGCCTGGCCCTCGCCGTGGACCAGCCCGTCGGCACCCGCGTGGAACACCGGTTCGCCCTCGAAGGCGTACGGGCCGTGGACCGCGCGGGCGAGGAGCGGGGGCTGAACCTGGGCACGGCCTGGCGGACGTCGATCGCCGAGACGGACTACTCGTACGAACCACCCCACGAGCCGGTGCTCGCCGCCGCGTCGGGGCGCCTCGTCGCGGTCGCGTTCGACACCGGTTCCGTCCTCGACGCGTACTCGGGGCAGCTCACCCTCAACGTCCGGCTCACCGCGAAGCGGCCCCCGGTCCGCGAGATCGCCGCCGTCGCCTCGGACCGCTTCCTGCGCTCGTCCGGGGCGAAAGTCGGCTCGACGATCTCGGTGCCGCTGGGCGGTTCGTCGGTCGACGTGACGATCGCGGGGAGCGTGCGGGAGTTGCCGACGACGGGTCCGGCGCAGTCTGGCGGGGCCGACGACGGCGGGGGCCTGCTGCTCGATCTGCGCACCCTGAACCAGGCGCTCACGGACCGGCACAGGGATGCCGTCCAGCCGGGCGAGTGGTGGCTGAGCACCGAGCCCGGCCGCACGGCCGAGGCGGCGGCGGCGCTGCGGGCCCGGCCTGACGCCGACCCCTCGCAGGTCGTCGTGCGCTCGGAGACCGCCGCGTCGCTGCGCGACGACCCGCTCGGGGCGGGCCCGCAGTCCGTGCTCGCGGCGGCGGCCGTCGCGGCGGCGCTCCTGGCGGCGGTCGGGTTCGCGGTGAACACGGCGGGGTCGATGCGGGAACGGGGCACCGAGTTCGCGATCCTGCGCGCGCTGGGCGCTCCGCGCCGCCAACTGGCCCGCCTCGTCGCCGCCGAACAGGGCGTCCTGGTCGCGCTCGCGCTGCTGGTGGGTACGGCGCTGGGCGCATTCCTGACGCGGGCGGTGGTCCCACTCGTGGTCCTGACGGGCGACGCGGGCCGACCGGTCCCGGCGGTACTGGTCCAACTCCCTTGGCAACAGGTCCTGTTGCTCCTGGCCGGAGTGGCGGCGGCGCCCGCCCTGATCACCCTGGGCCTGTCCCTACGCCGCCCACCGGACGTGACGATCACGCTGCGGCGGCAGGGGGGCGAGTGACGTGACTGGCGGCTGCGACTTGGACGTGTACGTGACGCTGGCTGGGCGCTGCTCATCTCACCGGGTGCGGGCCGGCACGCGGCGCTGCTTGTGCGCGGCTCACCTCACGGACGCGGCCGCCGCGCGGCGCCGCGAGGGAGCGAGTGACGTAATGCCACTACCTACCGCCCCCCGGACCCGCACACGACTCTGCCTGTGCGCACCCCACCTCACGGACGTGACCCCGCCCGTGCACAGCTCACCTCACGCACATGCCCCCCGCACCACCCCGCCCAGGGAGCGACTGACATGACGCCGCCCATCGTCGCCCCCTGGATCCGTACCCGTCTGCGCACCGCACCCGGGCCCGCCTGCGCGCTCGTCCTCCTCGTCCTCCTCACCTCATGCCTGGCCGCCGTGTTCCCCCGTGCCGTCGACGACTACGAGGACGCCGGCCTGCGTCACGCCGTCTCCGAGGCGCTGCCCGCGCTCACCTCGCTCCAGCTCACCACCGCGCCGCCGGGTCCCGTACTGAAGCCTGACCAGCGTGCCGCGGTGCTGCGCGCCGCCAGGACCCGGGCCGCGTACGAGCGCGTCGTCCGAGCCCTGCCCGCCCCGCTCGCCGTCGACGGCACGCAGTCCGCGTACGGGCTGCGCACCACGAAGTACCAGGAGGCGTCCGACGCGTGGCTGCCGCGGCCTGACGGACTGCCTCCGCAGTTCGCGCTCTCCGCGCAGAGCGGGCTCGCCCGGCACAGCACGGTCGTGGCGGGGCGGCTGCCGCGCGCGACCGGCACGGAGTCCGAGGACACGACCCACGCGGAGGCCGCGGTGACGGCCGCGACGGCCAAGGTGATGCGGATCAGGCCCGGTTCGGTCGTGCACGTGCCGACCCTGATGGGCGGCTCGTTCGCCGTCCGCGTCACCGGCGTCGTGAAACCCCGTGACCCGCGCGGGGCGTACTGGACGGTCCAGCCGACGCTCGCGGCGCCCGCGCTCCGCCAGACGCCGGAGAGCCCTCCCTCGGACTACTGGGTCGGCGGCCTCTTCCTCGCGCCCGACGCGGCGCCCGCCCTGCTCGGCACCCTCGGCGAACCCGAACGCTTCTGGCAGCTCGCCCCGGACCTGGCCTCGCTCGACGCGCGCGCCATGCCCGCGCTCAGGTCCGCCCTCGCCTATACGACGACCGGGCCGGGCCTCCTGAAGCTCCGGGCGGCGACGCGGGCGGAGACCGAAGTGTCCACGGGCCTCGACGAGTTCATCTCTGGCTACCAGCACCTGCGTTCCCGTATCGGCCCGGTCGTCTCCGTAGCCGCGTACGGCACCGGCACGGTCGCCGGCGTCGTACTCCTGATGGCGGGCGGCCTGGCCGCGGAGCGCCGCCGCGCCGAACTCACGGTCCTGCGCTCACGCGGCGGTTCGGTACAAGGCATCACCGGACGCCTGTTCGCCGAAACCGCGGTGGTGGCAATCCCAGCAGGCGCGGCCGGCCTGGCGCTGGCCCTGATCGCCGTACCGCACGGTCGTTGGCAGTTTTCGGCCGTCGCGGCGGCCACGGTGGTGGCCGTTTCCTGCCTTTCACTGCCGGTACGGGCCGCTGCCGCGCACCGCCGCGTCGAGGTGAACGGCGCCCGAGACGACCTCGCGCTGGCCCGCCCCTCGCGCCGCCGCACCGTCGCCGAACTCACCGTGCTCGTCCTGGCCGTGGCGTCGGTCGTGGCGCTGCGCCGGCGCGGCACGGGGGACGGCGGCGACAGCCTGATCGCACTCGCGCCGGTCCTGGTCGGCGTCGTCGCCGCTTTCGTCCTGGTCCGCCTCTACCCGCTCCCGCTGCGCGGGCTGACCCGCCCCGCACGCCGGCTTCGCGGGGTCGTCGGCCCGCTCTCCCTCGCGAGGGCGGCCCGCGCGAGCGCGGGCACGGCGGTCCTTCCGGTACTGGCCCTGCTCACGGCCCTGACGACGGCGGCGTTCGGCGGCTCGGTCCTGGCAGGCATAGCCCACGAACGCGACCGGGCCGCGCTCGCGGTGACGGGCGCGGACGCCCGAGTCCAATCGGCCTCAGCCCTCCCGACCCACCTAGCGGCCCAGATCCGCCGCGAGGTACCCGGAGTACGGGAAATCTCCCCCGCCACAATCCGCTACGACGCCCAGCTCCTGTCCGGCCAACGCCGGGTACCGCTGGCAGCGGTGGACGTGAAGTCGTACGCACGGCTGGCGGGGAGGACGGGGTTGGGGGCGTTTCCGGCGGGGGTGTTGGGGGCGCCCGACGCAACACCTCAGGCAGACCACCCAACCCCCGGCACCCCTACCTCCCCCCTCCCCGCCCTGGCCTCCCCCTCCCTCAGAGACGTCTTCGGCACTCGGCCGTTCTCCCTCTGGATGGACGGTGAGAGCATCGTGCTGCGGATCGTCGCCGTCCGTTCCACGACCCCCGCTCTGTCCGACGACTTCCTCGTGGTCGACCGGGAGGCCCTGGCCCGACGGGTCGGCGTCGGTGACAAGGCCAACGCCGACATCGCGTCCCGCTATCTCCCCACCGCCCTTCTCCTCACCGGCGACCACATCGACGGACCCGCTCTGCGTAAAGCCGTCGGCCCCAAAACGTCCGTACGGCTGCGCGCCACCGAGCGCGCCCGGTACGCCGATTCGCCCCTCCAGCAGGGCGCCGCCCGCGTCTACTCGGCAGCCGTCGCCATCGGTGCGGGCTACGCGGCCCTGGCGCTGCTCCTCGCGCTGGCCCGCGCCGCCCCCGAACGCGCCGCGCTGCTCGCCCGCCTGCGCACGATGGGCCTCACCCGCCGCCAGGGGCGCCGCCTCCTGGTCCTGGAGGCGCTCCCTCAGGCGGTACTGGCCGCGGCGGGCGGCGCCCTCACCGGCTGGGCCACCATCCGGCTCCTCGCGCCCGGCCTCGACCTGACCGGCATCGCCCTCGCGGCAACCTCCAGCCAGGGCCCCGCCGGGCAACTCCGCACCGACGCCCTCTCCCTCCTCCTGCCCGCCGCCTGCGTCGTCCTGCTCGCGGTGGCGGTGGCGACGGGCCAGGCGTTCTGGGCCGGACGGCGGGACTCCGTAAGGGAGTTGAGGGCGGGGGAAGGCACATGAACGACGGGACGACGAACGGGATGAGCGGGATGAGCGGGATGAGCGGGATGAGCGGAGAGACACCATGACCACTACCGGCTCCGGGCCCACCCTCGCCGATCTCGAACAGCGCGCCGCCGACCGCCGCGACCGGCCCGCGTACGGGCACGACGCCCTGATCACCTGCGACCGGCTCGTGCGGATCTTCTCGACGGACGGCGTCGAGGTGCAGGCGTTGCAGGGGCTCGATCTCCTCGTCCGCGAGGGCGAGTTGATGGCGCTGGTCGGCGCGTCGGGCAGCGGCAAGTCGACGCTGATGAACATCCTCGCCGGCCTCGACGAACCGACGGCGGGCGCGGCGAAGGTCGCCGGCTGCGATCTGCTCACGATGGGCTCGAAGGAACGCCTCCGCTACCGCCGCGACATCGTCGGCTTCGTCTGGCAGCAGACGGCCCGCAACCTCCTGCCCTACCTGACGGCGGCGCAGAACGTGGCGCTCCCCATGCAGCTACGAGGCGGAACGAAGCGCTCCCACAAGTCGCGCCGGTCCCGCGAACTCCTCGAACTGCTCGGCGTCGGCGACTGCCGCGACCGGCGCCCGCAACAACTCTCCGGCGGCCAGCAGCAGCGCGTAGCCATCGCCGTCGCGCTCGCCAACGAGCCGTCCGTCCTGCTCGCCGACGAGCCGACGGGCGAGCTGGACTCCCACACGGCCGAGCAGATCTTCGCCGCGTTCCGCACGGCGAACGAGGAGCTGGGCACCACCATCGTGATCGTCACGCACGACCAGGCGGTCGCCTCCGAGGTCCGCCGCACGGTGGCCATCCGGGACGGCCGCACCTCGACGGAGGTCCTCCGCCGCACAGAGGTCGACGCGGCGACGGGCCAGGAGTCCGTGATCTCCAGGGAGTACGCGATGCTCGACCGCGCGGGCCGCCTCCAGCTCCCGGACGACTACACGCGCTCTCTGGGGATGCGCGACAGAGTCCTTCTGGAACTGGAGGAGGACCACATCGGAATCTGGCCGGACGACACAGATCCGGCCTCGAACTGATCAGGAGGCGCCGAAGACGGCCGTCGCCGGGAGGACAAGCGTCGGCCGGCACCGATCAAGCAGGCGTCACCGAAAGGCCGGAGAACCCGTTCGTCCTCCGCAGCGCCACGGAACCGTACGCCGTGCGCAGCCGCAGCCACGGGCCGCTTCTCAGCAGGTCGAGCGTGTCCCCGCGCAGGAAGCCGAGGGACTGGGCCGCGTGGGCGGCCCGCACCGGCAGCCCGGTGTCGGCGATCGTGCGGGACCAGATCTCCCGCCCGAGCCCGTCGAGCGCGGCACGCGTGCGCGCGTCAGGAGCCAACTCCTCGACCCGCGCCTTGAATTCGGCGACAGCCGCCCGTACGAGCCCGCGCACGACCTCCGCCTCCGGGAAACCGGAAACCCGTTCCCAGCCGCCGCGGGGCGGCAGGACACCGGCCCACGGAGGACCGGTCACCGCGGCCGGCACACGCACCGTCCCGGCCGTCTCGTCGATCGCCTCAAGCAGTTCGCCCGCCGAGACGGTCACGTCGAGCGTGACGTCGAGCCCGTTCTCGTACGGCTTCAGGAGCCGTACCGTGCGGATCGCGAGCACCTCGAACGACGGCGGGCGGCCGAAGACCGCCAGCGCCTGCCCGCCCGCCTGGAGCCGTACGGCTGCCGCACGGTCGTAGTGGACGAGCCGGCCGAGGAAGGCGGCGAGATCCGCCCCTTCCCCGGCGTCGGCGAAGTGCAGCACGGGTGCCGTCATGCGGCCAGCGCCCCCGAGCGGCTGTTGACTACGGTCGCGCTGTCGTCCATGTAGTCCTGGAGGAAGTGCTTCTCCTCGGCGGTGATCCGCCGCGGCCGCTGCGCGTCCAGGTCGAAGGGCACGACCACCGTCGAGGCCCGCACGTAGACCTGGTCCTCGTCCTTGACCTCGTACGCGATCGTCAGCGACGCGGCGCCGATCTTCGTGACCCAGGACTCGATGGTGACCGGCTCGTGCCGGTGCACCAGCGGGCGTACGTAGTCGATCTCGTGGCGGGCCACGACGGACCCGCCGGAGAACGACGGCGAACCGTCCCCGGGCGCGAGCCGGAACATGAAGTCGATCCGCGCCTCTTCCAGATACCGCAGGAAGACGACGTTGTTGACGTGCCCGAAGGCATCCATGTCCGACCAGCGCAGGGGGCAGTCGTAGATGTGACGCACGATCAGCCTCGCGTCAGCTTCTTGTACGTGGCCCGGTGCGGACGCGCGGCGTCCGCGCCGAGGCGCTCGATCTTGTTCTTCTCGTACGACTCGAAGTTGCCCTCGAACCAGTACCACTTGGAGTCACCCTCGTACGCGAGGATGTGCGTCGCGACCCGGTCCAGGAACCAGCGGTCGTGGGAGATGACCACGGCCGCACCCGGGAACTCGAGCAGCGCGTTCTCCAGCGAGGACAGGGTCTCGACGTCCAGGTCGTTCGTCGGCTCGTCGAGGAGCAGCAGGTTGCCGCCCTCCTTGAGCGTCAGCGCCAGGTTGAGGCGGTTGCGCTCACCGCCGGACAGGACGCCGGCCGGCTTCTGCTGGTCCGGGCCCTTGAAGCCGAAGGCGCTGACGTACGCGCGCGACGGCATCTCGACCTGGCCGACGTTGATGTAGTCGAGCTCGTCCGAGACGACGGCCCAGAGGGTCTTCTTCGGGTCGATGTTGGCGCGGCCCTGGTCGACGTAGCTGACCTTGACCGTGTCGCCGATCTTGATCGAGCCGTTGTCCGGGGTCTCGAGGCCCTGGATCATCTTGAACAGCGTCGTCTTGCCCGCGCCGTTCGGACCGATGATGCCGACGATGCCGTTGCGCGGCAGCGTGAACGACAGGTCGTCGATGAGGACCTTGTCACCGAAGGCCTTGGAGAGGTTGTTGACCTCGACGACGATGGAGCCCAGGCGCGGGCCCGGCGGGATCTGGATCTCCTCGAAGTCCAGCTTCCGCATCTTCTCCGCCTCGGCGGCCATCTCCTCGTAGCGGGCGAGACGGGCCTTGGACTTGGTCTGGCGCCCCTTGGCGTTCGACCGCACCCACTCGAGCTCTTCCTTGAGCCGCTTGGCGCGCTTCTCGTCCTTGCGGCCCTCGACCTTGAGGCGCGTGGCCTTCTTGTCGAGGTACGTCGAGTAGTTGCCCTCGTAGGGGAGCGCGCGGCCGCGGTCCAGCTCGAGGATCCACTCGGCGACGTTGTTCAGGAAGTAGCGGTCGTGGGTGACCGCGACGACAGCACCGGCGTACTGCGAGAGGTGCTGCTCCAGCCAGTTCACCGACTCGGCGTCGAGGTGGTTGGTGGGCTCGTCGAGGAGCAGCAGGTCGGGCGCCTCGATGAGGAGCTTGCAGAGCGCGACGCGGCGCTTCTCGCCGCCGGAGAGGTTGGTGACGGGCCAGTCGCCGGGCGGGCAGCCCAGGGCGTCCATGGCCTGCTCCAGCTGGGCGTCCAGGTCCCACGCGTTCGCGTGGTCCAGGTCCTCCTGGAGCTTGCCCATCTCTTCCATGAGCTCGTCGCTGTAGTCGGTCGCCATGAGCTCGGCGACCTCGTTGAAGCGGTTGAGCTTGCCCATGATCTCGGCGGCGCCGTCCTGCACGTTCTGCAGGACCGTCTTCGACTCGTCGAGCTTCGGCTCCTGCATGAGGATGCCGACGCTGAAGCCGGGCGACAGGAAGGCATCGCCGTTGGACGGCTGCTCGAGACCGGCCATGATCTTCAGAACGGTGGACTTACCGGCACCGTTCGGACCCACGACACCGATCTTCGCGCCGGGCAGGAAGTTCAGGGTGACGTCATCGAGAATCACCTTGTCGCCGTGCGCCTTGCGCGTCTTGCGCATGGTGTAGATGAACTCAGCCAAGAGAAACCGTCCGGCAATCGATGTGTGGGCAGATACACCCCATCTTGCCTGACGTCCATCCCTGGATGGAAACCGCGTGGTGTCCGTCACTCTCGGCGGCGTGCCGGGGGGGCGTGCGTCAGGCAGGGCGGGGCGTGATGCGGGTGGGGCGGGTGTGGCGGGGCACGGCCCGGGGGGTCGTGTGTGGTCAGTCGTCCGTCGGGGTCTTCTTCTTGCGGGTCAGGAAGATCGCTCCGCCTCCTATGACCACGAGGGCGATGGCGATGCCGGCGATCACCGGGGTGGCGTCCGAGCTGCCGGTTTCGGCGAGGTCGGTGCCGGAGGTGCCGGTGCCGCCGACCGAGGCGGGGCTCGGCTCGGGCAGTGGCTTGCCGGTGCCGCCCATGGTCACCGTCTCACTCTCGGTCCGGCAGTCGAGCACGCCCTTGAACCGCTGCGCGAACCCGTCCGGCGTCCTGATCGTGAAGTCGTACGCCTGGTCCTCCTGCAACGGGATCGTCACCGTCTGCGACGTCCCGGCCGCGATGGTGTGCTCCCGGCCCATCAGCTTGAACGTGAACGGCTCGTCGCCCTTGTTGGTGGCCGTGATGTCCACGCCGCTCTTGGCGCAGTTCTTGCGCGCCGACAGGGCGGGGGCCGCGCCGTGCTTCGCCCAGCTGACCGTCGCGGTCGCGGAGACCGTGGACTCGCTGGAGCCGGCGAGGATCTGCGTCTGGCTGCGGGTCTCGGAGGCGAAGGCCCGGCCGACCGGCACCGTGGTCGACGCCTGCACCGTGAGCGCGGCCGTGCCGTCGGAGGCGTCCCGCGGTATGTCGAAGTACAGCTGCCCGCCGTCCGTCGTGGACGTCACGGGCTTGCCGGTCTTGTCGACGATCTTGACCCCGCTGAGGGCCGCGTCGGCGGGCGGCGTCACGCTGACCCCGTCGGCGTTGGTACGGACCGTGACCGGGCCGACCCGGTCACCGGCACGTCCGGCGACGGCGGCCGGCTCCAGGTTCAGCGAGGCCCTGGGCTCGGGGAGGGAGCGGGCGCTCTTCTCCAGGTGGTCGGCGAGCTTCTCGGCGGCCGGGCTGACCGCGTCCACGTCGGCGCCGTCCGAGTAACGCCAGATGGCGACCTGGGTGCCGGCCGCCGCGTCGCTCTCGGTGAGGCCGCGGACACCGGCGTCGCGGGCCAGCTCGGCGAGATTGTTGACCTGGGGGTAGGAGTTCTGCAGGATCCAGCGGATCTTGCCCGCGTTCGCGTTCCCGTTCAGCGACGTACCGCTCCAGGGGGTCTCCTCGTACCTGGCGCCCGGCTGCGTCGGGTTGTGGACGTCGATGCAGTACGTCTGCAGCGTGCCGCCGTTGTCGACGGACATCTCGAAGAGTCCGGCGGAGACGGGCTGGTCCTGGCCGTGGTCGTGGATGACGGCCTGGCCGTAGGTCTTGAGGCCGCCGATCGTGGCCTGCGCGCCGGCCTGCTGCTGAGGCATCTCGTCGGCCGCGGCCGCACCGGCCCCGGACATCACGGCGGTGACGACCGTTCCGGACACCAGGGCCGCCGCGGCGAGGCGCGTGGCGCTCCTGCCGCGTGGGGTGACCGCCGACAACACAGATACCGCAGAGAACACAGAATTCCCCTTCAGGCGGGACACATGACACGTGGGGGGTGACATCCCGCCGACAGAACGACGTGTGAATCAGACGTTGGACCGGACCTCGGCCAGGCCCTGGTCGGGCTCTGGCCGGGACCTCATCGGGCCCTGATCGGACCGTGGGTCGCGGACCTTGGATCAGACGCGTGAATCAATTGCCCCGTGAGCTATGCCCGGCATCCTAGGTAAGTCGCGCAGCACCCATCGCAGGTCAGAGGGGTGCCGAGACGATCCGACTCGGAATCGTTATCGCCCATATGGATTACGGCGCTGGCTTATCGACAAATCAACGGCATGGAACCAGCGTTCACTCGTCGATAAGCCGCACTTCGGTCAGAGAAGTGTTCCGGCCGGACGGAGAACTGTTTCAGCCGACAGCGGCCGGTTCTCGCTGTTCGCTCTGATCGCGGGGCTCGCTCTCTCCGCCGGCACCGTTCTCCCCTTGGGGCACGGCCTGCGGCTCGATCTCGAACGACGGCCCGTCGTCCGCCTGTTGCCGGCCGGCCCCGGCGCCCGCCCTCTCCTGCCGCACGGCACGCCGGAACGCCGTGGTCCCGCGCGAGAGGTCGTGCCCGACGGCCGACGCCTGGATGTCCGCGGACGTCCAGTGCTGCCCGCCCCGCTCCTCGTCCCGCACCCGCAACCTCCCCTGCACGAGCACGGGTTCACCGATGGACAGCGAGCCCTGCACATTCGTGCCGAGCGCGCCCCACGCCCACACCGTGAAGAAGTTCGTGTGCCCGTCCACCCACTCGTTGCGCACCCGGTCGAAGTGGCGCGCCGTCGCCGCGAGCCGGAACCGCGCCACCGGCCCCTTCGGCAGCTCCCGGTACACCGGCGTCGTCGCGACGTTCCCCACCACCGTCACCGTCGTCTCGCTCATGTCGGTCCGCCCTCCCCTGCGCACGGACGCGTGCGGGCCCGTCCCGCACGGCCTCGTCCGTACCGCGGTCCCCGTGTTTCTCGGGCCGCGTTCTCAGAGTGCACGCGCCGGGACGAGCCCGCTGAAGCCTGTGTTCTACCGCCCGGTTGTGGAAAACCCGGCCCCCCGAAAGGGGGACCGGGCCCTCTCAACTACACGGAGTACGACTCACCCCGTCACCTTCACGTACTGCTCCCGAACCTCCCGGTACCGCAGCAGCTCCGCCGCCACCGGATCGAGAACTCGCGCCCGGCCGCACCCCGCCGCCGCCTCCCGAAGACGGCGTTCCGCCTCGAGCCCGTACCGCCGGGCCGGCCCCCTCACCGCCATCCGGCACGCCCACTCCACGCAGGGCCCGCCCACGATCCCCGCCAGCATCAGCACCGCCGGCACCCCGAGATTCGGCGCGAAGACCCCGACGATCTGCCCCACCAGCCACAGTCCACCCACGATCTGAATCAGCGTCATGGACATCTGGGCGAGGACGGCCACCGGCCACCACCCGGGCCTGCGCAGCCGCCCGGCCGGCGCCCCCGCCGAGACCGCCAGCTCGTCGAGCGCCTCCGGCAGCCCCTCCGCTCCCCGCGTCGCCGCCTCCCGCACGGCCTGCCCCCACGGCCCCGGAAGACCCGCCGACGCCCGCTCGCCCACGACACGTACCGCGTGCTCGACCCGCTGGCGTGCCGTCGCCTCCTCGTCGGCGGGCACGGACCTCATCGACAGGGTGGTACTCGGGGTGCGACGGGCGTCGAACCAGCGCCAGAGCCTGAGCCAGGGGGTGCCGCACGCCTTGTTGGCGTTGCGGCGCCAGGCCCGCTCGGCCGCCTGCCCCGCGGCCTCAGCGCCCACCGCGTCGGCGAGCTGGTCGGTGAACTCCTCGCGGGCGTCCTCGCTCAGCCCGGTCCGGCGCCCCGTCGCGTACACGGGCCGAAGCCGCAGCGCCGCCGCGTCGATGTCGGCGGCGATCCGGCGCGCGGCGGCGCCCTGTTCGCGCGTGAACTGGTCGAGCGACTCACGCAGTTCGCCGACGCCCTCGCCGGTGAGGGCCGACAGGGCGAGCACGGTGGCGCCGGGTTCGCCGTGCTCGCCGAGGGCGATCCCGTCCTCGTCGAGCAGGCGGCGTAGATCGTCGAGGACGAGGTCGGCGGCGTCGCCGGGCAGCCGGTCCACCTGGTTGAGCACGACGAAGGTGACCTCGGCGTGCCCGGCCAGGGGGCGCAGATAGCGCTCGTGGAGCATCGCGTCGGCGTACTTCTCGGGGTCGACCACCCAGATGACGGCGTCGACGAGCGCGAGAATCCGGTCGACCTGCGCGCGGTGCTCGACGGCGGCCGAGTCGTGGTCCGGCAGGTCGACGAGGACGAGCCCCTTGAGCGGCGCGTTCGCGTCCTGCCCGCTCTGCCCCTGGAGCGGGCGGCGGCGCAGCCGGCCGGGGATCCCGAGCCGGTCGAGGAGCCCCGCCGCGCCGTCCGTCCAGCTGCACGCGATGGGCGCGGACGTGGTGGGCCGGCGCAGCCCTGTCTCGGACAGGGGTACGCCCGCGAGCGCGTTGAAGAGGGTCGACTTGCCGCTGCCGGTGGCGCCCGCGACGGCGACGACGGTGTGCCGGTCGGAGAGCCTGCGCCGGGCGGCCGCCTCGTCGAGTACGTTGCCGGCCTCGGCGAGGTCGGCGGCGTCGACGCGGGCGCGGGAGAGGCCGACGAGCTCGCGCAGCGCGTCGAGGCGCTCCAGGAGCGCCGCGTCGGCGCCGTCGTCGGCGTACGCGTCGGACTCGGCCTCGAGATCGAACACGCCGCTGTCGGCGACGCGCCGGGCGATGAGCCCGTCGTCCCAGACAGCGGAGCCGGATTCGCCTCCGCCCGCCTTGGGAGACTCGGCACATTCCACTCGGCCTGTGCGCTCAGCATGATCGGCGCGATCCCCGAGGTCCATGTCCTGGCCCGGGTTACGGCTGGTGCTGGTGTCCTGGTCCGTGACGGCGGTCACCGCGGTCACCTCTCCTTCTGCAGTACGGACAGCGCGGCGATCAGTTCGGCCTGGGACTCGGGGTGGACGTCGAGTGCGTCGAGGGGCGCGAGCCGGCGTTCGCGTTCGGCCGCGAGCACCTTGTCCAGGGTGGCGGTGAGCAGCCGCCCGCCCCGGTCGCGCAGGCGCAGGGCGGCCTGGGCCCCGATGCGCTCCGCGAGGGTCTCGCCGGCGCTGCGGGCGCGGTTGCCGCCGAGGAGGGCGGTCGCGAGCAGCGCGGCGACGAGTTCCGTGTCGGGCGGGGGCGTGACCATGAGGGCGCGCGCCTCCTCCTCCGCGTACTCCTCGAGCATCCGGCGCCAGCGGCGTACCGCCATGCCGATGCGGTGTTCGGCGGTCTCCAGGTCGGGGTCGCGGTCGGCGAGGCCGTCCGCGGCGCCTGCGGGGTCGCGGCGCCAGGCCTCGTCGATGTGCTCGTCGGCGGCGGTGACGGAGCAGAGCAGGAGCGCGCCGAGGCTCTCGGTGAGGGCGTCGAGCAGTTCGGCGGGGGTGCAGTCGAGGGGGTAGCTGCGCCACCGCTTGAGCGCGTCGCCGGCGAGGACGCCGCCGCTCTGGAGCCGGGTCCGTACGCGCGCGTGCTCGCGCTGGTACGTCTCGTCGACGATGGCGGTGAGGCGGAGGGCGGCGGCGTACTGGGAGGCGACGGCGCCGGCGAGTTCGGGGGTGCGGACCTTGAGCGAGTCGATGACGCCGCCGACGGTGCGGCCGATCGCCATGGTGCGGGCGGTGGGTTCCTGCACGCGGTGGGTGAGCCAGGCGCGCAGGGGGGCCACGGCGGTCGCGGGGAGGAGTCCTCCGCCGCCGGTGGACTCGGGCAGCTCGGGGACGGTGAAGCGGGGTACGTCGCCGAGCCCGGCCTTGGCGAGCAGGGCCCCGTACTGGCGGGAGACCTCGGCGACCATCTGGTGGGGGACGCGGTCGAGGACGGTGACGAGGGTGGCGTTGTTCTCCTTGGCGCTGCGGAGCAGGTGCCAGGGCACGGCGTCGGCGTAGCGGGAGGCTGTGGTGACCATGATCCAGACGTCGGCGGCGCTGATGAGCTGGGCGGCGAGTACGCGGTTGCGGGCGACGAGGGAGTCGATG
The DNA here is from genome assembly GCF_040645335.1 of Streptomyces sp. NPDC046821. Lineage (NCBI taxonomy): Bacteria > Bacillati > Actinomycetota > Actinomycetes > Kitasatosporales > Streptomycetaceae > Streptomyces > Streptomyces sp. NPDC046821. The sequence goes on from NZ_JBEYYB010000008.1 coordinate 75,589, forward strand.
TCGGGGGCGTCGAGGAGGGCGAGGCCGCGGGGCAGGCTGTTGGAGGTCTCGACGCGGAGGACGTGTCCGCCGTCGTCGGCGGGGGCGGGGGCGCCGCTGTCCTTGCCGCCGGACTTGCCGCTGCCCTTGCCGCCGGGCTCTCCGCCGGGCTTGGGGGGCAGCCAGACGCGGGTGAGGTCGGGGAGGATCCGGGCCCGGGAGAACCAGGTGTGGTCCTCGGGGTGGCAGACGAGTACGGGGGTGCGGGTCGTGGGCCGCAGGACGCCGGCCTCGCTGACCTTGCGGCCGACGAGGGAGTTCACGAGGGTCGACTTCCCGGCGCCGGTCGACCCGCCGACGACGGCGAGGAGGGGGGCTTCGGGATCACGGAGGCGGGGCACGAGGTAGTCGTCGAGCTGCGCGAGGAGCTCCGACCGGTTGGCACGCGCACGGGGTGCGCCCGGGAGAGGGAGGGGGAAGCGCGCGGCGGCGACACGGTCGCGCAGCGCGGAGAGTGCGTCGAGCAGCTGAGGCCGTACGTCCAAGGTCACCACATGCGAAGAATGCCCAATTTTGGCGTCTTTCTGAAGCATATGGACGTCTCTGCGCGCCGATGCGGCCCATCCGGGCCATGGGACGGAAGGGACGACTGGGGCGCAGGCATAACGAGTACACAACACCCGGGGCGTGAGACGTCAAAAGCGGTGCAGGATTCGTACCTGCCTGCGATTATCGGGACCGCTTCACCGAACCTCCACACCATGCCACGGAGGGGAAGCAGCAGGGGCAGGGATCCAGGAGTCTTATCCTTGTCCCCGGCAAAGGTCACGGATCTCCCCCACATCCGTCCCGAGCCACCGGCCGTACACCGGCCCCCGTAGCTCAGTGGATAGAGCAGGCGCCTTCTAAGCGCTTGGCCGCAGGTTCGAGTCCTGCCGGGGGCGCCACCCTTCCTCCGTCGCGGACGATCGTCGGGGACGGCCGTCATAGGCGGCGAGGGACGGAATCCAGTACGAGCGGGGCTCGAGGCGGCTCGCCTAGTTTTCCGGGCATGAAGAGCCGAATACTGGTGACCGGCGGTGCGGGCTTCATCGGCTCGCACTACGTACGTACGCTGCTCGGCCCGCGTGGTGACCCCGATGTGTCGGTCACGGTGCTCGACAAGCTGACGTACGCGGGAAATCCCGCCAACCTCGAACCGGTGCGCGCCGATCCCCGGTTCTCCTTCGTCCACGGCGACATATGTGACAGCCGTCTCGCGGCGGAGCTGGCGGACCGGCACGACCAGATCGTCCACTTCGCCGCGGAGTCGCACGTCGACCGCTCGATCGACGGCGCCGCCGCGTTCATCAGCACCAATGTCGGCGGGACGCAGACCCTGCTCGACGCGGCCCTGCACGCGCGCCGCCCGCCGGTCTTCGTCCACGTCTCCACGGACGAGGTGTACGGCTCGATCGACGTCGGTTCCTGGCCCGAGACCGATCCGCTGAGCCCCAACTCGCCCTATTCCGCGGCCAAGGCGGGGAGCGACCTGGTCGCCCTCGCCTACCACCGCACCCACGGCCTGGACGTCCGGGTGACCCGCTGTTCCAACAACTACGGGCCCTACCAGTTCCCGGAGAAGGTGATCCCGCTGTTCGTCACGCGTCTGCTCGACGGCGGCCGGGTGACGCTGTACGGGGACGGCGGGAACGTACGGGACTGGCTGCACGTCGACGATCACGTCCAGGGCATCGAACTGGTCCGCACCCGGGGCGGCGCCGGCGAGGTCTACAACATCGGCGGCGGCACCGAGCTGACCAACAAGGAACTCACCGGGCTCCTGCTGGACGCCTGCGGTGCCGACTGGTCGCGCGTCGACCTCGTCGAGGACCGCAAGGGCCACGACCGGCGCTACTCGGTCGACTGCGGAAAGATCGCCCGGAACCTCGGCTACCGGCCCCGCCACGAGTTCGGCACCGGTCTGGCCGAGACCGTGGCCTGGTACCGGGACCACCGCGCGTGGTGGGAGCCGCTGCTCAGGCGAGGGTGACAGCCCGGCGCCGCAAACATTTCAGACCACCCCGAGCGAGGAGAAACAAGCCATGGTGACCTTCGTGAACAAGCTGACCGTGCACGGCGACATCGGCGAGTTCGAGGCCGTGAAGGCGCGCCTCACCGCCTATATGAGCAGCCGGCCGGGATACGTGAGCGAGCAGACCCTGCGCCACGTCGACGACGGCAAGGTCTTCGTGGAGATCGCCGTGTGGGAGGACGCCGCCTCGCACCTGGACGCCGTGCGCAGCGAGGAGTTCCAGTCCCTGATCCAGGGCCTCCGCCCGCTCGCCTCCGCCGACCCCGGCATGTACGAGACGGTCGGGTAGACCGGCGGCGGTGGTCACGGGAGCCACGGCTCCGTCGGCCCACGGCCGCGTCGGCCCACAGCCCGTCGGCCCACGCCCCCGTCGACCCACGCTCGAGCCCGAGTGCGGCGGTCCCTCCTAGCTTCGAGTGACGACACGAGGCGCCACACGGAGGGACACGTCAGATGGGCCCAGCACTCACCCCGTTCCAGATCGAGGTACCGGATGCGGACCTCGAAGACCTCCGCCGGCGGCTGAAGCGGACACGCTGGCCGGAGCCGGAGACCGTGGCCGACTGGTCGCAGGGCGCGCCCCTGGCCTACGTACAGGAGCTGTGTGCCTACTGGGCCGACGGCTACGAGTGGCGCGCGACCGAGGCGCGGCTCAATGCCGTGCCCCAGTTCCGTACCGAGATCGACGGCCTCGGCATTCACTTCCTGCACGTCAGGTCGCCGCACCCGGGTGCCATGCCGCTGCTGATGAGTCACGGCTGGCCGGGCTCGGTGGTCGAATTCCTGGACGTCATCGGCCAGTTGACCGATCCGCCGGACCCCGCCGACGCCTTCCACCTCGTCTGCCCCTCCCTGCCGGGCCACGGCTTCAGCGACCGGCCCGCCGAGTCCGGCTGGACCGCCGAGCGGACCGCCGCCGCCTGGGCTGAGCTGATGCGGCGCCTCGGTTACGAGCGGTACGCGGCGCACGGCGTGGACTGGGGCTCGTTCATCACCGCGATCATGGGTGAGAGCGACGACGGCCGGCTCGCCGGTGTCCATGTGACGATGCCCTTCGCCCAGGCGCCCGAGGAGCAGGTGCAGCTCGACGAGCGCGACTACGCGGGCCTCGCCCGGCTCAAGGAGTTCCGCGAGCAGGAGAACGGCTACTCCGTGATCCAGACGACCCGCCCGCAGACCCTCGGCTACGGGCTGACCGACTCGCCGGCCGGTCAGCTCGCCTGGATGGCGGAGAAGTACTGGGCCTGGTCCGATCACGACGGCGACCTGGAGAAGGCCATCTCTCGGGACCGGCTCCTGGACTCCGTCAGCGTGGGCTGGTTCGCGGGGACCGCCGCCTCCTCGGCCCGGATCTACTGGGAGAGCCAGAACCGGCTGAAGCTCGGCCCCGTGCCCGTCCCGGCCGCGATCTCCAACTTCCCCAAGGACGGCCGGATGCCGAGGCCGTGGATCGAGGGGCGCTTCACGGACATCCGGCGCTGGCGCGACCATGACGCCGGCGGCCACTTCCCTGCGCTCGAACAGCCCGGGGTTCTGGTCGACGAACTACGCACGTTCTTCCGCACGTTGCGCTGACGCGTCGCGCGTCGGGCGCCTGGCGCCTGGCGCCTGGCGCACATCGAAGGCCCGGTACGGGATTCCTCCCGTACCGGGCCTTCAGTGTGTGCCGCCAAGCCACTCCCAGGTGCTTCAGTCCCCGTCCGCCGGGACGTCCGGCCGCGGCACACGCCCCGGAACGCTCGACCGGCGCGGCGGAAGCGCCCCCTCGGCCAGATAGCGGTGCACGATCTCGTCGACCGCCGCGTTACCGCCGAGTGCGTACACCTCGTGCTCGCCGGAGTCCTCGACGGTCAGCAGGTGGTGGCCGAGCAGCTCGGCCATCGCCACGCCGCCGGCGTAGTGGTCCATCGGGTCGCCGTCGGCCTGAACGACCAGGCCCTTCTCCAGACCGTCGGCCCGGACCAGCTTCGTGGGGGCCTCAAGAGGCTCGAAGGCACGGAAGGCGCCCACCCAGGGGCTGGCGCGGAGGACGCCGTACCCGTACGGGAACCGCTCACGGAAGTCCCGCATGTCCCGGTGGTAGACCTCCAGGTCGGCGGGCCACGCGTGCTCCAGGGTGATGGCTTCAAGGACCCCGGTCCGCAGGTCGCCCTCGCTGTCGGACGGCCGCCAAGTGCCCTGCTGGGCGAGCAGTTCCCGGCATTTCGCGCTGTCACCGGCAGCGGCGGCGTCGCCCAACTCGCCTACCAACACCGCCAGTTCGCTCCACTGGCCGCGGTCGGCGGCGCGGTTGCCGACCGCTCCGTCGAACAGGGTCCGCAACGGCACGCCGCCGTCCAGCTTCTCCAGTACGGCGACGACCTCCTCCACCGATTCGAGCACCTGCCCCGCCGTGCCGCCGAGTGCGAAATGGCGGCTCCGCTCGCCCGTCCAGTGCGCCCACGCGTCGACGTTGCGCCGCACGGCGTCGCCCTGCCACAGGAACTGCTCGCGCCAGGTCCAGTTCGGATGGACGCAGGAGTCGAGCACGCTGCGGTCCAGACGATCAGGGAACAGGGTCGCGTACACCGCGCCGAGGTAGGCGCCGTACGCGTACCCGACGAAGCTGAGCTTCTCCTCGCCGAGGACCGCGCGGACGACGTCCATGTCGCGGGCCGTGTTGCGGGTGCTGATGTACGGCCGCAGCTCACCGCCCGCGCGGGCGCACGCCTCCTCGCGCAGCCGCATGTCCTCGGCTAGCTGCCCGAAGGCGGAGTCGGGCGGCCGGGAGTCGAACGTCGCCCGGGGGACGGTCACTTCGGCGTACAGCGGGGTGGATTCTCCCGTGCCGCGCGGGTCGAAGCCGATCAGGTCGTAACGCTCGTGCACGGGGCTGCCGGCGAACTTGCCGGGCAGCTCGCGGCCGAGGCCGTAGTCACCGCCGGGCCCGCCGTTGAGGGCGAGGAGGATGCCGCGGCGCCTGGGCGAGGTGGCGCGGCGGCGGCTGAGGGCGAGGGTGAGGCGCGGGCCCCGCGGATCCGCGTAGTCCCGCGGAACCTCGATGGTCGCGTACTCGACCCCGCCGCCGGCCGGGTCGTCGGACGGGGCGGGGGACCACCGCGGCTGTTGGGCGTAGAACGCTTCCAGCGTGCCGGGGGCGACGGCCACCGGTTCCGTGGATACCACCACGGGCCTCCTATCGGGTCTGGGGTGCGCGGACGGGCCGGCGCGGCGGCCGGTCTCCTAGTTCGGTGAACGGGTGACGCGTCACGGGAAGCGCACCGCGACATTGCCCGTGTACGCCCCCTTCAGGAGCGAGATGAGGGTGTCGGCGGCCACGTCGATGCCGCCCTCGACGACGGTGTGCGGGTACACGAACGTGCCCTCACGGACCCAGCCCGCGAAGTGCTCGGTCCACGCCCAGATCTGCTCGGGCGTGTGATAGCAGGCGAACGGCCGCAGTTCGAGGTGCTTGGTGATGGCGGTCATCAGGTCGAGGCGGGGCGCGGCCGCGTCACCGTTCTGCGTGGACAGCGCGCCGCAGAGGGCGAACCGGGCGTGCGGGGAGGCCACTTGGACGGCCGCCTCGAACTGTTCGCCGCCGACGTTGTCGAAGAGGACGTCGATGCCGTCCGGCGCCAGTTCCCTCAGCCGGTCCACGACGGGGCCGTCGTGGTAGTCGAAGGCGGCGTCGTAACCGAGTTCACCGACCAGGTAGTCGACCTTGGCCTTGCTGCCCGCGCTGCCGATGACCTTCGCCGCGCCGCGGTGCTTGGCGATCTGTCCGGCCAGCGAGCCGACGCCGCCCGCCGCTCCGGTCACGAAGACCACGTCGCCCTCGCCGACCTTGGCGATGTCGGCCATGCCGTAGTACGCGGTGGTGCCCTGGCCCAGGTAGTACACCGGGTCGGGGAGCAGCCCCGGCGCGATCTTGAAGTAGCCGTCGGCCGGGCCGGTCGTGTACTCGCCCCACCCGGACATCGAGAGGACCTGGTCACCGACGGACAGCGCCGGGCTGCCGGACCGTACGACGGTGCCGACCGCGCCGCCCCCGAGCCGCTCGCCCACCTGGAACGGGGGCATGGGCAGCGGGCAGTCCGCCTTCATGAGGTCCTGGTAGGCCGCGGCGACCGACAGATGGTCGGTGCGCACGAGCACTTCGCCCGCGCCCGGCTCCCTCACCGGCACCTCGACGAGGTCGAACTGTCCGAGGGTGAGCTCGCCCTCCAGGTGCCCGGCAAGCCGTACTTCCCGGGCGGTCCGGGGGACGTCCGGTTCCGCGTGTGTGCTCATCGCTCTCCTCCGTGGGCTCTCGATCGCTGCGGCGAGTGGCGTCCATCAGTACGCCCAGGGGCTCGAGCTGGCCTGGAGCCCGCGGCTGGCCCGGTCGGAGCGCTCCGGGGAAATTCGAGGGCCCGGCGGCACCATGCCTCGACATCGCCTCAGGAGAGATCGCCTCAGGAGAGGAAGACACCGCCGTGTCCGAACCAGCAGCCGTGTCCAAGCCGGCAGTACCACCACAGATCCACTCGCTCACCGGTCTGCGGTTCGTCGCCGCAGTGGTCGTCTTCGTGACCCACGGGGCCATGCTCTTCGTCCTGAAGGATCAAGGGGCGACCTGGATGTACATGTTCTTCGCCGGCAAGGTCGGGCAGATCAGCCTCACGTACTTCTTCGTGCTCAGCGGCTTCGTGCTCACCTGGACGCACCGGCCGGGGAACTCCGTGACGGGGTTCTGGCGGCGCCGCTTCTTCCGGATCTATCCCAGTCACGCGGTGACGTTCGCGGCCGCGGTGGTGCTGCTCTGGCTGTTCGGCGAGCACCAGAAGCTGGGGCCGACGCTGACCAACCTGTTCCTGCTGCAGGACTGGGTTCCTGACAACGCCTACATGGACAGCGCCAACGGCGTGAGCTGGTCGCTCTCCGCCGAGCTGCTGTTCTACCTCGCGTTCCCGGTGCTCGTCGCCGCGATCCTCAAGATCCGCGCGAACCGGCTGTGGTTCTGGGTGGGCGGCACGGCCCTGGCGGTGATCCTGGTCCCCGTGGCGTCACTGGCCTGGCTGCCGGACTCGCCGCAGTGGTCCTGGGGTCCCGCGTCCTGGGCGCAGATCTGGTTCGTCAACGTCTTCCCGGTCAGCCGGCTCCTCGAGTTCGTCATCGGCATCATGCTGGCCCGGATGGTGCAGACCGGTATGCGTTCTCCGCTCGGCGTCACCCCGGCGGTGCTGCTCGTGGTGGCGAGCTACGCGGCCCAGCTGTTCCTGCCGGTGCACTTCCTCTTCTCGTACGCGGCCATCCAGATCGTCCCCGTCGCCCTGCTGATCCTGGCCCTCGCGGCGTCCGACCTCAAGGGCCGCAAGTCGTTCCTGAACACCCCGGCCATGGTCTACCTCGGCAACCTCACCTTCGCGTTCTACCTGGTGCACAACCTGGTCCTCCGCTTCGGGCACCGCGCCTTCGGGGTCGAACCGAACGCGTACGGGCAGCTCGGCGGTCCCCAGTGGAGCGGGCCGGTGGCCGTCGCGTTCCTCGCCGCGGCCTTCGTCGTCTCGCTGCTCCTGTCCTGGGTGCTGTTCGTCCTGGTGGAGCGCCCCGCCGTGGCCCGCTGGTCCCGCCCGGCGGCGAAGCGCGCCCCGAAGACCGAGCACCAGGACACCTCCCGGAGCGAGGTCCCCGTGGCCACCGGCAGCTGAGCCGCCACGACCAACGACCCGCAGTTCACCCGCACTTCCCAGCTGAGCCGCCGACCACCAACCCGCTGTTTCACCCGCACTTCCTACCTGAGGACCCCCATGACGACGCTCGACGTTTCCACCCCACAACAGGTACCGCAGGAACCGGCGGTCGAACGCAAGCAGTGGACCGCCCTGGTGGTCCTGCTGTTCGCGGTGTTCATGGACATGCTGGACGGCAACCTCGTCAGCGTCGCGATCCCGTCGATCAGAGCGGATCTCGACGCCAGTTACGCGGCGGTCCAGTGGGTGAGCGCGGGCTATGTGCTCGCCTTCGCGCTGCTGCTCGTGACCGGCGGCCGCCTCGGTGACATCTACGGCCGCAAGCGGGTGTTCATGCTGGGCGTGGCCGGGTTCACGGCCGCGTCGGCGCTCTGCGGGTTCGCGACCGCCCCCGAGATGCTGGTCGGCGCGCGGCTGTTCCAGGGCGCCATGGCGGGCCTGATGGTGCCTCAGGTGCTGTCGATCATCCATGTCACGTTCCCGGCCTCGAAGCGTCCCGCGGTGTTCGCGATCTACGGCGTGGTCGGCGGAATCGCCGCGACGGTCGCCCCGCTCGTGGGCGGCGTCCTGGTCGACCTGGACCTGTTCGGGCTCGGCTGGCGGCCGATCTTCCTCATCAACGTGCCGATCGGCCTCGTCGGCGCCTACCTGGGCCTGCGCTCCATCACCGAGTCCAAGGCCGCCAAGGCCCTGCGGCTCGACCTGCCCGGTGTGGCCCTCGCCTCCCTCGCCCTGCTGCTGTTGCTGTACCCGCTGACGCAGGGCCGGGAGCTGGGCTGGCCGGCCTGGGGCAACGTCCTGATGGCCCTGTCGGCCGTGGTGCTTGCCGTCTTCGTCGTGTACGAGCGGCGGCGGGAGCAGCGCGGGCTCTCGCCGCTCGTACCGCTGGCCCTGTTCAAGGCCCGCAGCTTCAGTGCCGGTCAGGTCCTCCAGCTCACGCTGTTCCTGTTCACCGGCGCGTTCTTCCTGGCCTGGTATCTCTTCATGCAACTCGGGCTCGGCTGGAGCGCGTTGCACGCGGGTCTGACCGGACTCTCCTTCTGCGTCGGCGCGTTCATCACCTCCGCCCTGTCCGTCACGCTCCTCGCGCCCAAGTTCGGCCGTGTGGTGCTGCAGATCGGAGCCCTTGTACTGGCGGCGGGCCTCGGCGCCTTCCTGTGGGTGGTCACCGCCAACGGCGCCGGGACCTCCAGCTGGCTGATGGTCGGCCCGCTGCTGCTCGTCGGCCTCGGCTTCGGCCTGATCGCGCCGCCCATCGCGCTGTTCGCCCTGTCCGACGTGCCGCACGAGGACGCCGGCGCGGCTTCGGGGCTCATCAACACCATGGCGCAGCTGGGCCTCGCGCTCGGTATCGCGCTCGTCTCGCTCGTCTTCTTCAACCCGCTCGGTTCGCACGCGAGCAGCAGTGCGCAGGACATCGCGCCCAAGGTGCGCCAGGAGCTGAGCGCCGCGGGCGTACCGGCGGACCAGCTCGACGGGATCGTCACGTCCTTCCGTAGCTGCGCCACCGAGCAGGTGTCCGGCAAGGACGCCAAGGGCCTGCCCGCGAGCTGCGTGCCCGCCCCGGCGGTCCGCGACAACCCCGCCGCCATGAAGGCGCTCGCCGGCCTGGGCCGCGAGACCACGGCGAACGCGTTCGCCGGAGCGCTGCGTCCCACCTTGTTCACCACGATCGGCCTCATGCTGGCGACCCTGCTCGTCACGTTCGGCCTGCCCAAGCGGGCCCCCGAGGCCCAGCCCGACCAGGCCGACCAGCCCGACCAGGCCGGTGTCTGAGCGCCGTCTCCCGGAGGAAGGGAAGTCATGAAGATCCTGTTCGTCGCCGGCGGTAGCCCGGCGACCGTGTTCGCCCTCGCCCCGCTCGCGACGGCGGTGCGCAACGCGGGCCATGAGACGTTCATGGCCTCGATCGAGAAGATCATGCCGTTCATCGCCGGCGCGGGCCTGCCCGGCATCGCGCTCAACTCCCTGACGCCTCCGGACTACATGCACAAGGACAGGTCGGGAGCGCCGCTGGAGTTCCCCACGAGTCAGCGCGAGGAGCGGCGGTACGCGGGACGCGGCTTCGCCCGCCTCGGCGCCGCGAGCATCGAGCCCCTGCGCGAACTCGCCAGGAGCTGGCGGCCGGACCTGGTCGTCGGCGGTTCCCTCTCGTACGCGGCCGGGCTGCTCGCCGCCGAGCTGGGTGTGCCGTATGTGCGGCACGCCTGGGACCCGGCGTCCACCACGCAGATGGACGTGGGCGCCACGCAGGAGCTCCAGCCGGAACTGGCCTCGCTCGGCAGGGACACGCTGCCCGAGCCCGATCTGTTCATCGACATCTGCCCAGAGAGCCTGCGCCCGCCGCAGGCCCCGCCCGCCCAGCTGATGCGCTGGATCCCGGGCAACCAGCAGCGCCGTCTGGAGCCCTGGATGTACGCCAAGGGCGAGCGTCCCCGGGTGTGTGTGACGGCCGGGAGCCAGGCGGCCGATCCTTATGTGCGGGAGAAGAACCTCCAGTTCATGCGCGCGCTGATCAGGAACGTGGCGGTGCTCGACGTGGAGGTCGTGGTGGCCGCGCCCGAGGAGATCGCGGCGGAGGTGCGCTCCGACGAGGTCAAGGCGGGGTGGATCCCGATGGACGTCCTGGCGCCGACGTGCGACGTGATCATGCATCACGGCGGCGGGGTGACGAGCATGACCGCGATGAACGCGGGGGTGCCGCAGCTGATCGTTCCGCATCTGAGCCACACGGTGTCCCCGTCCCGGCGCATGGCCGAGTACGGCGCGGCGATCGTGCTGATGCCGGACGAGGTCACGGCGGACAACAGTGCCGAGGCGTGCCGCGAACTCCTCCGCAACCCGTCCTACCGCACGCGCGCACGGGAGATCCAGGCGGAGATCGGCGCGCTGCCCCTGCCCGGCGAACTCGTCGGCACACTGGAGAAACTGACCGTAGGATCCCCTGCATGACAGTGCTCGGCACTCGCGCCCTCAACCGCGCCCTGCTCGAACGGCAGTTGCTCATCCAGCGTGATCCGCGCCCTGTCGCGGAGGCTGTCGTGGACCTGGTGGGGCTGCACGCCCAGATCCCCTCCAATCCGTACGTCGGGCTGTGGTCGCGGCTGCGGGACTTCGATCCCGCGGACCTGTCGGGGCTCGTCGAGAGCCGGGCGCTCGTGCGTACGGCACTGATGCGGTCCACCATCCATCTCGTCACGCCGGCGGACTGCATGGGGCTCCGGTCCGTGGTGCAGCCGGTACTCGACCGCGATCTGTACAGCAACAGCACACACGGGAAAGTGGTCAAGGGGCTCGACCTCGACGCGGTCGTGACGGCGGGCCGGGCCCTGCTCGACGAACAGCCCCGCACCCCGGCCGACCTCGGCAAGCTGCTCGCCGAGAAGTGGCCGGACAGCAAGCCCGAATCACTCGCCTACGCGGTACGGAACCTGGTGCCCCTGGTCCAGGTTCCGCCGCGTGGCCTGTGGGGGAAGTCGGGCCGGCCGACGCACGCCACGGCCGAGCACTGGCTGGACCGGCCGGCCGCGGTCGAACCCGATCCGGAGACGATGATCCTGCGCTATCTGGCCGCGTTCGGTCCCGCCACGGTCGCCGATGTGCAGACCTGGTGCGGGCTGACCCGGCTGAGCGAGGTCGTCGAGCGGATCAGGCCGCGGCTGCGGACGTTCGCCGACGAGGGCGGCCGGGAGCTGTTCGACGTACCCGGCGCTCCCCTGCCCGACGCGGACACTCCGGTGGCACCACGCTTCCTGCCCGAGTTCGACAACGTGTTCCTGTCGCACGCGAACCGGGCCAGGATCATCCCGGACGGGCTCACCTTCGCCGAGTTCTCCAAGAAGTTCGGCTTCTTCATGTCCCCGCGCGGTGGTGTGCTGCGGGGCAACATCCTGGTGGACGGAATGCTCCAGGGGGTGTGGCGGATCATGCGGGAACGCCGTGACCACACCCTCGTGGTCGAGCCGTTCGTCAAGCTCTCGGCGCGAGACGCCGCCGCTCTGGAGGAGGACGGCCGAGCGCTCCTCGCCTTCGCCGCCGACCGGCCGGAAGCAATGCGTGTCGAGATCGCCCCGCCCGCTTCCTGAGCACTCCCCGGCCAACGCACTGTGCCGTCCCGCCCCGGTTCACCCCGGGCGGGACGGCACAGTGCGTTGGCCGGATCGCGTCGGCGTCAGTTCCGGTCCTTCTCGCCCGGGGCGTTGCGCTGGACGGCGTCGGGGTCGGCACCGTTGATCCAGGCGTCCATCGAGGGCTTCATCAGCGTGGAGAGCAGCTCGATGCGGAGGCCGCCCAGGCCACGGTGGTAGGCCCACAGCGGGGCGCCGTCCGCCTCGGAGTCGTTGGAGGCCTCCACCGGCAGGCCGAGCCGCGTGAGCGTCGCCGAGGTCTCCGCGATGGTGTCCGCGTCGGCCCAATAGCCCACGTGGTGAACGCCGTTGTGGCCCTCGGACACCCAGACCGTGCCGGGAACGGCCTCCACGAGTTCGAGCCGGGGCTCTTCGAGGGAGAGGACGAAACGCTGCCGGGCGCGCTGGCGTCCCGTCGGCGTGACCGCCGTGACGTCGAGTTCCATCACGCTGGTCCAGTGGTAGCCGCCCAGCTCGCCGAGCGTCTTCATCGCCGCTTCGAGATCGTCGACGATCATCCCGGTGTGGAACAGCGCCTTCGGGTCCAGCACTGCGCCGTGCCCGGCGCGGTCGTCGGGCCGGGCCTGCGTGTGGAGCGAGGTCGACATCAGACGGTGCCTTTCTCGGGGGTGAGTACGGGTGCGTGTTCTCCGTCGAGCCAGGCGCGGGGGACGACCACGACGGTGTCCGGGTCGCCGGAAGCGACAGAACGCGCCGATCCCAGACGAGAGTTGACGATGTAGAGGTGACCGGCGTGCGGGACGATCGCCGTAGGGATGTCGAAGGCGTCGAGCGTCAGGCGCCGCAGCAGCGTTCCCGAGGTGCCCGGCGCGTTCAGGCGCACCGCCGCCACCGCGTCGGCCGCCCCCAGTGCCACGTACAGCGTCGTCCCGTCCAGGAACATGCCGTCGCCGCTGAGGAGCAGTTCCCCGCCGAGGTCGACCGCGGCCGCCGTACCGGTCGCCGGGTCGATGCGGAACAGCTTGCCCGTGTTGGCCTGTACGGCGAGCAGGGCGGCGCCGTCCGGGGTGGGGCTGATGCCGCTGAGATTGAATCCGTCCTCATACGTCACGTCGCCGCCGACCGGGATGTGCCGCACCTCGTCCGGCCGGGCCGGACGCCCGTCCGGGGCGAGCGGCACCCGGTGCAGTACGGGCGCGAACGAGTCGGTGAACCACATCGCGCCGAGCGCGGGCGCGACGTCGGCGATCAACGTGGGCTGCCCGTCGGCCAGTTGCCAGCGGGCGAGCACCTCGCCGGTGGCCGTGTCGATCACGCGGGCGTCCCCGGCGAATCCGCCGGCCACGAACAGCCGGCCCCGGTCGTCCAGGCACAGCCCTCCCGAGGCGCTGCCGGGGCCGGGGCTCAGGGTGCGCCCCTCCCCGCTGCTCAGGTCGACGGTGCGGATCGTGCCGTCGGACAGCGACCCGAAGTACGCACGGCCCGACGCCCCGATGGCCAGTGACTCAGGCCCGAAGCCCGGGGGCAGTTCGAGGAGACTCCCCCGGCGCTCCGCCTGCCCGACAGCCGCGTACGACGTCATGTCCGCGCCTTTCCCCAGGTGACCGGCAGGGCCAGCAGGGTGTGGTTGACGTCCCCGAGCTGCCAGGTGAGTTCGGTCTCGGGGACGGCGAGGCGCAGGTCGGGGAAGCGGCGGACCAGCGCGCCGAGGGCGACCTGCAGTTCCATGCGGGCGAGTTGGGCGCCCAGGCAGCGGTGGATGCCGTGTCCGAAGGCGAGGTGCCGGTTGTCGGTGCGGCCGAGGTCGAGCCGGTCGGGGTCGGGGAAGACACTTGCGTCGTGGTTGGCCGAGGTCAGCCCGAAGAGCACCATCTCGCCGGCGCGGATCGTCGTGCCACCGAGCTCCAGGTCCTCGGTCGCGATGCGCGGGAAGCCGGTGGTGTCCGTTCCGAACAGGTTCACGGCGCGGAGCAGTTCCTCCGTGGCGTCGGCGACGCGGTCGGGGTTCTGCCGCAGCCAGCGCCACTGGTCGGGGTGGTGCTCGATGAGTGCGAGCACCGAGTTGGCTATCTGGCTCGCGGAGGAGTCGAAGCCCGCGCCGAGCAGGGTGTAGCCGAAGACCACCAGCTCTTCCTCGGTGAGCCGGTCGCCCTCGTCGCGGGCGGCGATCAGCTCCGAGAGCAGGTCGTCGGCCGGCTCCGCCCGCTTCTGCGCGATCAGCCCTCCGATGTACTGGCCGAGCTTGGCGATGCCGTCCTGGATCTGCTCGGGAGGGCCGCCCACGGCGGCGAACTGCCGCGCCCAGCCGTGGAACCGGTCGCGGTCCTCCGCGGGCACGCCCAGCAGTTCGCAGATGGTCATCAGCGGCAGCGGCGTGGTGAACCCGGCGACCAGGTCGGCGGGGGGCTGTCCGGCGGCCAGGGTGTCGAGCAGTTCGTCCACCAGCTCGGTGACGCGCGGACGCATCTTCTCGACGCCGCGCACGGTGAAGACCTTGGAGACCAGCTTGCGCAGCCGCGTGTGCTCCGGAGGATCGGTCGAGACGATCATCTCGGGCGGGACCTGGGACATCCCGCGGAAGGGCGCGACCTCGGGCCGCACGGCGGCGGCCCGGCTCAGGCGCGGGTCGGCGAGCCCTTCGCGGATGTCGTCGTACCGGGTCACCATCCAGACCTCGCGCCCGTCGTCCAGACGCATCCGGGCCACCGGCCGCTCGGCGCGCAGGCGCGCGAACTCGGGGTCCGGGCCCAGATAGGTCGAGCCGGGCAGCGGGAACGTCAGTGTTTTCGTCAGAGCCGGTGATTCCGTCGAAGCCAGTGTTTTCGTCAGAGCCTGCAAGACCAACCTCCAGCATCGCGGCCGCCGGAGACGCGGCCTCCCGGCAGCCTCCCGCCGTGTACTGGAGGCCGGATCGTCCGTCGGTCGAGGCCCGCCGCCGGTGTGCAGCGGCGCTTGAGCAGTGCTCCAGCACGCGCCCACATGGTGTGCACGACTCAGCGGCACGGCCGTCCCGCGGTGTGCACCGCCGGGCGGCCCCGTGAAAGCGGAGGTGGCAGCGGTATGGACGCACTGGTGAGGGACGCGGCCGGGGAGCGTGCCGCGCCGGGCACGGAGCGGGAGTTGCGCGACGTACTCGCGGTCTCCGCCGCCCGCACGGAGCGGGAGTTGCGCGACGCGCTCGCGGTCTCCGCCGCCCGCACGGCCGGCCCGCGCATCCCGGCGGGCACCTTCGACCAGTGGCTGGAGAGCCGGCGCCGGGCGCATCCGTTCGAGGTCACCCGGATCCCGTTCGCGGAGCTGGACGGCTGGGCGTTCCACGAGGACACCGGGAACCTCGGGCACCGCAGCGGAGGCTTCTTCCGGGTGGAGGGCCTCGACGTGCGCCCTGCCGGGGGCTCGGCGGCGCCGTGGCGGCAGCCCGTCCTGGTGCAGCCGGAGTCGGGTGTGCTCGGCATCCTCGCCCAGAAGATCGACGGTGTCCTGCACTTCCTGATGCAGGTCAAGATGGAGCCAGGCAACCGCGGCCTGCTCCAGCTCTCCCCCACGGTCCAGGCCACCCGGAGCAACTTCACCGGGGTGCACAAGGGGGCTGCCGTGCGGTACCTGGAGTACTTCACCGGCCCGCGCCGCGGCCGGATCGTCGTCGACGTCCTCCAGTCCGAACACGCGGCGTGGTTCTACCGCAAGAACAACCGCAACATGATCGTCGAGGTGGGCCCCGACGAGGACGTGCCGCTGCACGACGACTTCTGCTGGCTGCCGCTGGGCGCGCTCCACGAGCTGATGGCCCGCGACAACCTCGTCAACATGTGCACCCGGTCCGTCCTGTCCTGCCTGCCGTACGCCGCCACGACCGAGGAAGATCCCAGCGCGCCGCCCCTCAACTCCACTCCTGAAGTGCTGAGTTGGTTCACCGGCCTACGGGCCGATCTGCGCCCGGAGATCGGGCGGGTCCCGCTGCGTGACGTACCGGACTGGCGGCGTACCGACACGGAGATCGCCCGGGACGACGGCAGGTTTTTCGAGATCGTCGCCGTCTCGGTGCGGGCCGCCAGCCGCGAGGTGTCCGGGTGGACCCAGCCGCTCCTCGAACCCAACGGCCCCGGTCTCGCCGCGGGCATCGTGAAGGAGTTCGGCGGGGTGCTGCACGTCCTGATGCGCGCCGAGGTCGAGGGCGGCCTGCTCAACGTGGCGGAGCTGGGGCCCACGGTGCAGTGCAGGCCGGGCGACTTCGAGGCGGGCGAGCGACCGCTGTTCCACGACTACGTCACCGGGGCGGACCCGGCACGCGTCAGGTTCGACGCCGTCCAGCCCGAGGAGGGCGGCCGCTTCAGCAACGCCGAGACCCGCTGCCTCGTCGTCGAGGCGGACGACTCCCTGCCGGCCGAACTCCCGCCCGGCTACATCTGGATCACCCTCGGCCAGCTCACGGAACTGCTGCGGCACGGCCAGTACGTGAACATGCACGGCCGCACCCTGATCGCCTGCCTGCACGCGATGGGGCGACGCCCGTGACACGGCACACCCCGCCCGTACGCGTCGGTGTCCTCGGCTGCGCCGACATCGCGGTACGCCGGGTGCTGCCCGCGCTCGACGCGGCTCCCGGGGTCCGGGTGGCGGCGGTGGCCAGCCGGGACTCCGCCACGGCGGCCCGGGTGGCCGAGCCGTACGGCTGCGCGGCGCTCACCGGGTACCAGGCGGTGCTCGACCGGCCGGACATCGATGCCGTATACGTCCCGCTGCCCGCGGCGCTGCACGCCGAGTGGACCGAGCGGGCGCTGCGCGCGGGCAAGCACGTACTGGCCGAGAAGCCCTTGACCACCGGCCTCGACGAGACGGCGCGCCTGGTCGCGCTGGCCGGTGAACTGGGCCTGGTGCTGCGGGAGAACTTCATGTTCCCGCACCACCGGGTGCACGACCGGGTGCGGCGGCTCGTCGCGGAGGGCGCGGTCGGCCGACTGCGCTGCTTCAACGCGGAGTTCAGCATCCCGAAGCGCCCGCCCCAGGACATCAGATACCAGTCCTCGCTCGGCGGCGGAGCCCTCACCGACGTCGGCGTCTACCCGCTGCGGGTGGCGCAGCACTTTCTGGGCGCCGGTCTTGAGGTCGCCGGGGCGGTGCTGCACGAGGATCCGGACCACGGGGTCGACGTCGCCGGTGCGGTGCTGCTGCGCGCGCCGGACGGGGTCACCGCCCAGCTGACGTTCGGGATCGAGCACGCGTACCGGGCTGCGTACGAACTGGTGGGCAGCGAGGGCCGGTTGACGGTCGACCGGGCGTTCAGCCCGCCGGCCGACCATCGGGTGCGTATCCGTCTGGAGGGGCGTGACGGCCCACGGGATCTGTCGGCCGAGCCCGACGACCAGTACACCCGCGCCATGACGGCCTTCGCGACGGCCGTCCGCACGGGCGAGCCCGACCCCGGCACGGCGGTGGCCCTGGCCCGCCTGGTGGAGCGGGTCAGGGAACGGGCGGCGTACGCCTAGAGGTGCCGCACGGCGAGCAGGGGCCCGACCCGCGAAACCGCGGACCGGGCCCCTGTCGGCCTACTGAATGCCTCAGGCCGTGGCGAAGCCCGCGGAGACCTTGCGGGCCCGCTCCTCGGTCTGGACGAGGGCCTCCTTCATGGACTGCTCGGCCAGATCGGTCAGGTGGTCCATGCCGGGCACCCGGCCGGCCAGCGTGAGCTGGGCGGAGATGGCGGCGAAGTCGAACCCGAGCCCGTCGGCGATCGCCGTCTTCAGGTACGGGTCGGCGTGGTTCCAGGCCTCCTGCGGGGCGCCGGGGCCGTAGCCGCCGCCGTAGGCGAGCAGGACGGTCGCGGGGCGTCCGGCCAGCGGGTTGGGCATCCCGCCCACGAACAGGCTGCGGCCGACGATGAACGCCTGGTCGATCCATGCCTTCAGGTTCGAGGGGATGCCCCAGTTGTACATGGGCGCGCTGATCAGCAGGGTGTCGGCGCTGACCAGTTCCGCGACCAGCTCGTCGCGCAGCGCCCCGGCGGCGCGCTGCTTCTCGGTGTGCGACTCGGCCGGGGTGATCACCGCGGTGAGCGCGTCGTCGTCGAGGTGCGGCAGCGGGTCGGTGCCGAGGTCTCGGTAGGTGACCTTGGCACCGGGGTGCTCCGCGTCCCACACCTTGCGGTAAGCGGCCGCGAGGGCCTTGGACACCGAGCCCTCGGCAGAGGACGAGGCGTCGATGTGCAGCAGATGGGTCATGACAGCTCCCGGTTGTCGGCCTGTCCGGCCGTGTCTGGAGATGGTGTGCGTACGTCGATGGGCATGGCGGCGGAGCTCGCGGGCAGGGGCGAGCACACGCCGGCGGCGGGCGCCGCCGAGTTCGGGCTACAGCCGTCACCAAGGATTCCGTCCGGCGCCGGAGTCCTGGTGGAGTCTCGCTCGCGGCCGAGCTGTTCGTGCTCTTCGCGCTGGCCGTGCTGGCCGTGCTGGCCGTGCTGGCCGTGCTGGCCGTGCTGGCCGTGCTGGCCGTGCTGGCCGGCGTACCCCTGGCGCACCCGCGACGCCGTCACCGAGACCTCCGCGGTCCGCAGCGGCGTACCGTCACTGGCGCGCACCCGCGAGGTCCCGCTGCTGGTGAAGCGGTCGCCGTCGAGCCGGGCCCGCTGCTCGACCGCGACCCGGGCGATACAGTCACCGGCCGCGTCGAGCACCGGCTCGCTGATCCGGTACGTGAACGAGCCCGGCCCGGTGGCGGACCAGGTGCCGGTTCCGCCGCCGGCGAGGAACACCCGGCCGTCCGCCGTGAAGCGCAGGGTCTGGTCGTCGATCCCGCTGGGCCGAGCGACCCGAGCCGCCCAAGTCCCGGCGGGATTCGCCGTGTTGGGCACCGTCGGATGATCCCCGGTCACCCGCCGGCCCCCGCGCCGACCGGGACCGCGACCGGCCGCCGGACCTCCACCCCGGCGTCGAGGAGCCCCATCAGGTACTCCCCGTAGCCGCTGGACAGCAGCGGCACCGCGAGTTCACGGAGTTGGTCGTCGCCGATGAGTCCGTTGCGCCAGGCCGCCTCCTCCACGCAGCCGATCTTCAGCCCCTGCCGTTCCTCGATCACCCGGACGAACTCCGACGCCTCCACGAGCGAGGCGAAGGTTCCGGTGTCGAGCCAGGCCGTGCCGCGGTCGAGCACGGTGACGCTCAGCTCGTCGCGGCGCAGGTACTCCTGGTTCACGGCCGTGATCTCCAGTTCACCGCGCGCGCTGGGCCGCAGCGAGCGGGCTATGTCGACCACGCGGTTGTCGTAGAAGTACAGGCCCGGGACCGCGTATCTCGATTTCGGGCGGGCGGGTTTCTCCTCCAGGGAGAGGACCCGCCCTTCCCGGTCGAATTCGAGGACGGCGAAGGCGCTGGGGTTCGCCACGGGGTGGGCGAAGACGTGGCCGCCGCCCGGGGAGGCGTGCGTCTTCAGCTGCTCCCCGAGTCCGGCGCCGTGGAAGATGTTGTCGCCGAGGATGAGCGCCACGGGCTCGTCCCCGATGAAGTCCGCCCCGATCAGGAACGCCTGCGCGATGCCCCCGGGTCTGGGCTGCGCCGCGTACTGGATCCGCAGTCCCAGTTGAGCGCCGTCGCCCAGCAGCCGCTGGAAGGAGTCCTGGTCGGACGGCGTCGTGATGACGAGGATGTCCCGCACGCCGGCCAGCACCAGGGTGGACAGTGGGTAGTAGATCATCGGCTTGTCGAACACCGGCATGAGCTGCTTAGACACAGCGTGGGTGATGGGCCACAGCCGTGAGCCGGTTCCACCGGCCAGGATGATGCCTCGCATACCCCGGAAGCTAGGACCGCTGCCTATAGGCCCGATCGAGCCCGAGTGGGGGAATGCTCCCGCCGCGGGCCGTTCGGTCCGGCCGCCGTCAGCCCCGGTACAGCTCCTCCGTCTCCCGCCCGTACGCCTCCGCCACCGCGCGCCGCTTGACCTTCAGCGACGGCGTCAGGAGTCCGTTGTCCTCCGTGAACTCCCCTTCCACCACCACGAATTTACGGATGGACTCGGCCCGCGAGACCGCCTCGTTCGCGTAGTCCACAGCCTTCTGGACCTCCGCCAGCATCCGGGGGTCCACGATGACCTCCGACATGGGGGTGGTGGCCGGGAGCTTGCGGACCGCGAGCCAGTGCGTCACCGCCTCCGGGTCCAGGGTGATCAGGGCGGCTATGTACGGGCGGTTGTCGCCCACCACGATGCACTGGCCCACCGGCGGGCGGCTGCGGAGGCGGTCCTCCAGGACCGACGGGGAGACGTTCTTGCCGCCGGACGTGACCAGGATGTCCTTCTTGCGGCCGGTGATCGTGAGGTAGCCGTCCTCGTCGAGGGCGCCCAGGTCGCCCGTCGAGAACCAGCCGTCGTCCAGGACCTGGGCGGTCGCCTCCGGGTTGTTCCAGTACGCGCTGAACACGATGCCGCCCTTGATCAGGACCTCTCCGTCGTCGGCTGTTCGAACGGCCGTGCCGGGTACCGGAAGGCCCACCGTTCCCGGGCGTGGGGCCAGCGGTGGGGTGATCGTGGCGGCCGCGCTCGTCTCCGTCAGGCCGTAGCCCTCGTAGACGAGGATTCCCGCCGCGTAGAAGAAGAGGCTGAGGCGGCGGTCCAGCGGGGAGCCGCCGCTGATCGCGTAGCGCAGGCGGCCGCCGAGTTCCTTGCGGACTCGCCGGTAGACGAGGGCGTCGTACAGGGCGTGGGCCAGGCGCAGGGCGAGGGGCGGGCCGTCGCCCCGGCCGAGGAGCTGGGCCAGGTGCGCCTCGCCGTAGGCCACCGCGATCCGGTCCGCCCGGTCGAACGACGCGCCCCGGCCCAGCTTCTCCGCCGTCGCCCGGCCCGTGTCGTGGATCTTCTCGAAGAGGTACGGCACCCCGACCACGAACGTCGGCCTGAAGGAGCGGAGTTGGGGCCGCAGTTCGTCGGGCTTGATGCCGGGGCAGTGGCCCAGTTCGATGCGGGCGGACATGCAGGCGATCTGGAGTGTGCGGCCGAGGATGTGGGCGAGGGGGAGGAACAGGAGCGTCGAGGCCGTCTGGCCGGACACCGCCTTGAAGACGGGGTGCAGCAGCTCGACCGTGTTCGCGGCCTCCGCGTGCAGGTTGCCGTGAGTGAGGACACAGCCCTTGGGTTTGCCGGTGGTGCCGGAGGTGTAGCAGATGGTCGCCGTGGTGGCGGGGGTGAGGGCCGCGCGCCGTTCAGTGACCTCTTTGTCCTTCAACTTCCTTCCCAGGGCCCCCAGTTCGAGGATCGCTCCCGCGTCCAGTTCCCAGCAGCGCGGGCGGTCGACCTCGGGCAGGGCGGCGAGCGCGGCCTTCGCGGTGGCCGTGTTCTCCGGGGTCTCCGTGATGAGGTGGCGGGCGCCCGAGTCCCGCAGGATCCACTCGATCTGCTCGGCAGAGGACGTCGCATAGATCGGTACGGTCTGGCCGCCGGCCGCCCAGATCGCGAAGTCGAGGACCGTCCACTCGTAGCGCGTACGGGACATCAGGGCGACGCGCCCGCCGGGTTCGAGGCCGCCCGCGATGAGCCCCTTCGCCGCCGCGGTGACCTCGCGGGCGAAGGCCGCGGCCGTGACGGGGCGCCAGTGGTCGCCCTCCTTGCGGCGCAGGACGACCGCTCGAGGGTCCTCGGCGGCGTTTGTGAAGGGGATGTCGGCGGGCGTGCCGCGGGCGGGGGTCTCGGCGAGGGCGGCGGTGCGCACCTCTCGTACGGTTCCGTGCTTATCCGTGACCGTCTCGACGGTCGCCTTGGCCGCCAGGTCGGCGCGCTGTCGTGCCCGTTGAAGGTCCTTGCGTACGCCCATGACGGCTCCAGGTCGCGGCTGACGTGAACCGTGGGTCCCACGCGTCCCATGAGGGCCCGCCGGGGACTCACTGCGCTGCGGACTTACCGGTCCGTCAACTTACCTGCGCGTAAAGGAAATTCAATGGGGCCGGCGCGAGAAAACGCCTGCCCGGCGACCGGCTCCCCGTCAGCGCTCCCCTGTCGGCCAGCGCCGCGTCAGAGCTCCCCCCGCCGGCCGGCTCCCGTCAGCACTCCCTCCGCCGACACGATCCGCGTCAGCGCTCCCCCGGTGCCCACGCCTCCCCGTCCAGCGCGTGCCGCATCCCCACCCACACCATGTGCATCAGCCGCAGTGCGACGCCGTCCGGAGACTCGCCCGGGTTGCGGGCCATCCAGTCCGTCAGCGAGTCCGCCGCGCCGACCAGCGCGTGCGCCACGAAGTCCGCGTCCTCCTTGCCGAGCAGCGCGCCCCGGCAGCCGCTGCCGCTGTCCGTGATGCCGTCGCCCACCAGGCCCGCGACCTCCGCCATGACGACCCGGCGCACCTCCCCCACCTCCGCGGCGATGGTGGCGCCCAGGTCGGCGGCCTGCCGGTGCAGGACGACCCAGCTGTCCCGGTGGTCGGAGACGAACCCGAAGAACGCGGCGAGCCCCGCGTACAGGCGTTCCTCCGGTGCACCCGCCCGCGCCGCCCCCTGGAACGCGGCCACCAGCCGGTCCGACTCCCGGCGCAGACAGGCCAGGAACAGGCCTTCCTTGGAGTCGAGATAGAGGTAGACCATCGGCTTCGAGATGCCGGCGAGTTCGGCGATCTCGTCCACGGACGCCGCGTGGTAGCCCCGCTTGGCGAAGACCCGTACCCCTACGTCGATGATCTGCTGCTCGCGCACCCGGCGCGGCACCCGGCGCCTGCGCCCGGCCGGGGCGCGCGCCTCCACGCTCCGCGACCCGGCACGCTCCGCGCGCGCCGCGTACCCTTCTGCCTGATCCCCCGTTATACCCGTCACCTTTGTCAGCCTATCTACACCGACCGTAACCTTACCGACTAGTAAGTTTAATGAGCGGTAAGCAGTTCCGGCACACGGAGGGTTCCATGAGCGACACCGCCGGCACGCGGGACGGAATCGCGGGCCTGGATTTCTCGGCGGTCACGCCCGAGCAGTTCGCGAAGATCGTGAAGGGCCTGTCCCTCAAGGAGATCGACGAGATCGCCCGGGACGGCGAGCTGCGGGCCCGCATCCTGGCCGAGGTCTTCTCGCGCATGGAGCAGCAGTTCAGGCCGGACGCGGCGGGCACGCTCCGGGCGCTGATCCGCTGGCAGGTCACGAGTGCGGGGGGCTGCGCCGAGACCGTGTACGAGACGGTGATCGCGGACGGGGTGTGCAGGGTGCGCGAGGGCCGGTCGGATGCCACGCCGCGCGTCACGCTCGGGCTCGGCGATGCGGACTTCTTGAAGCTGGTGTCGGGTAATTCGAGCCCGGTCACTATGTTCATGATGCGCAAGGTCAAGATCACGGGGGACGTTGCGCTGGCCGCTGGGCTGAACCGGTACTTCGACATTCCGAAGCCGTGAGTGTGCGGCGGAGTGTTGGTGGGCCGGGGTTTTTGCGCAGTTCCCCGCGCCCCTTAACGGGGCGCCTCTCCTAGCGCGACAGTAGCCCTACGACACGATGTCCTTTCTGCGGAAGCCTCTGAACGCCAGCGCGAACAGGACGATCGCGTACGTTGCCGAGACCGCCGTGCCCTGGATCATGCCGGACCATTCCGGGGTCGGCTGGATCGCGTCTGCCCAGGCGAACTGCCAGTGCGCGGGGAGGAAGTCGCGCCAGTTGCCCAGTGCCGTCACCGCGTCCAGGACGTTGCCCACGATCGTGAGGCCGACGGCGCCGCCGACCGCGCCGAGCGGCGCGTCCGTCTTCGTCGACAGCCAGAACGCCAGCCCCGCGGTGACCAGTTGGGACACGAAGATGTACGCGATCACGACCAGGAGGCGCTGCGCCGCCGTCCCCGCGGGGAGCGCGCCGCCCGTCGGGATCTGCAGCGGGCCCCAGCCGTACGCCGCCGTGCCGACCGCTAGCGCCACCACGGGGAGCAGGATCATCGCGGCGAGGCTGAGCGTGAGCGCGACGGTGAGTTTGCTCCACAGGAGGCGGGCGCGGGGCACCGGCGCCGCGAGCAGGTAGCGCAGGCTGGACCAGCCGGCCTCGGACGCGACCGTGTCGCCGCAGAACAGCGCGACCGGGATCACCAGCAGGAACCCGGCCGAGACGAACAGGCACGTCGCCGCGAAGTTGGCGCCGGACGCGGTGGCCGTGTCCATCAGCGTCACCCGGCCGTTGCGCCCGCCCGGGTCGCCGCCGATCGCGAACGCGACGACGAGCACGAACGGAAGCAGCGCGAGGACGGCCCCCATGACGAGGGTGCGCCGCCGCTTCAACTGGCGTACGGCCTCCACCCGCAGGGGCAGGGTGCGGCGCGCCCGGTATCCGGGGGCGACCTCGGTGGGCTCGGGCCCGACGAGCGCGGTCATGCGGTTTCGCCTCCGATCAGGGTGAGGAACGCGTCTTCGAGGCGCCGGTGCGGGCCCATCGAGGCGACCGGCACGTCGAGCCGTACGAGGTCCGCGAGGAGCTGGGCGGCGGCCTTGTCCCGGTCGGCCACGGGGGCGGGGGCCATGGGGGCGGCCGGGGACTCGGTCTCGGCGTCCGGCGCGAGGGCCACGTCGGATCCGGCACCGTCCACCTCCACCTCGGCACCGGCCAACGCCTCCCCGCCCGCCAACGCCTCCGCCCCGGTCACCGCCAGCACAGGCTCAGGAACCGCCGCCGTCAGCCGGACCAGCAGTCCCCCGTCCACCCGGGTCGCCGCCTCCACGCCCGGCAGCGCGGCGACCTTCTCCACCAGTGCGCCGGAGACCGTACCCGCGAGGCCGACCAGCAGGGTGTCGCCGGAGCCGATGATGTCGGCGACCGGGCCCGCCTGCACGAGGCGCCCCCGGTCCATGACCACGAGGTGCGTGCAGGTCTGCTCGACCTCCGCGAGGAGATGGCTGGAGACGATGACCGTGCGGCCCGCCGCCGCGTAGCGGATCATCACCTCGCGCATCTCGCGGATCTGGGGCGGGTCGAGGCCGTTCGTCGGCTCGTCGAGGATGAGGAGGTCGGGCAGGCCCAGCATGGCCTGCGCGATGGCGAGCCGCTGCCTCATGCCCTGCGAGTACGTGCGGACCGCGCGGGCCAGGGCGTCGCCGAGCCCGGCGATCTCCAGGGCCTCGTCCAGGTGCGCGTCGGCGGCGGGGCGGCCCGTGGCCTGCCAGTACAGGTCGAGGTTCTCGCGTCCGGACAGGTGCGGCAGGAAGCCCGCGCCCTCGACGAACGCGCCGACCCGGGACAGGACCGGCGCCCCGGGACCGATCGCGTGCCCGAAGACGCGGATCTCGCCGCCGTCGGGCCTGATGAGGCCCATGAGCATCCGCAGGGTCGTGGTCTTGCCGGCGCCGTTCGGCCCCAGGAGGCCGAGGACCTGGCCCTTCTCGACGCGGAAGGACAGGTCCCGGACGGCGTACCGGTCGGCCGACTTGGCGTACTTCTTGCTCAGATCGGTGATCTGGAGCGGGACTTCGGCGAGGGCCGGGTCGGGGCCGGCGGTGCCCTGCCGGGGGCGGCGGCCCGTGAGCAGCAGGGCGAGGGCCACGAGGACACCGCCGAGGGGCAGCCACCACACCCACGCGGGCAGCGGCGTCGCAGCCGTCCGCACGCCGGGCGCCGTCGGCACGCTCAGGTCGCTCCGGAGGGAGACCGTGTACGTGGCGGGGTGGGCCGGGGACGCGTAGCCGAGGTCGGTGGAGGACAGGACGAGGCGCAGCCGGTGCCCCTTCTGCACCTCGTGGTCGATGGCCGGCAGGGTGAGGGTGACGTCCTTGCCGCCGGGGGATCCGGAGCCCACCACCCTTACGGGGGCGGCGAGTTGGGAGGGCAGTACCGGCTGGGAGCCGCCGCCCGGCGCGACGTCGTACACCTTGCCGAAGAGGACCGCGTCGTCGCCGTCGGACGTGACGTGCACCCTCACTGTCGGTGATCCGGTGACGTGCAGGCCGTCGCGCAGGGGTGCGGAATCGAAGTGGGCGAACTGGCCGGGGAAGTCGAGGGAGAGGCCGACGCCGAGGGAGGAGAGCTGGCCTAGTCCGCCGCCGCCTCCGAGGCCGGGCAGGGCGGAGATGGCGGGCGGGCTGGCACCGGCCGGATTGGCGACGCGCTGCTCGCGTCCGGTCAGCGGTACGCGGCGCGGGTCGTTCGCCAGACCCGGGTACGTGTCGCCGCTCGCGCCGCGCAGCTGGGCGGCGCCGTCGGTGGAGTCGACGCCTCCGGTGCGGGTGACGCGGAAGGCGGGGCCGGTGTCGGCCTTCTTGTCGTCCTTCAGGTACCGGTCGAACCAGGCTCCGACGCGGGCCTGGACGCGGGTGGTCTCGCGGTCGCCGCCGTCGTGTCCGCCGGCGATCCAGTCGACGTCGACCGGTGCGCCGTTCGCCCGGATCGCGCGGGCGGCGGCGTCGGCCTGGCCGAGCGGGAACAGGGAGTCGGTCTGGCCCTGCGTCAGGAGCGTGGGCACCTTGATGCGGCTGCCGACGGCGACGGGCGAGCGCTCCTCAAGGAGCTTGGTCGCCGCCGCGTCCGGCTTCCCGGCCTCGGCGACCCGCTCGTACATGCGGCACAGCTGCGGCTCGAAGCGGTCGCAGCCGCCGCCCATGTTGATGAAGAGCCCGGCCCAGAGCTTCTTGTAGACGCCGTTCGGGAACAGCGCGTCGGCGAGGTTCCAGTACGTGATCTCGGGGGCGATGGCGTCGACCCGGTCGTCGTACCCGGCGGCGAGGAGGGAGATCGCGCCGCCGTAGGACGCGCCGGTGACGCCGACGCGCGGGTCGCCCTTCTTGTCGAGCTGCACCTCGGGCCGGGTGGCGAGCCAGTCGATGAGCCTGCGGGTGTCGGCGACCTCGGCCTTCGGGTCGTTGAGCCCGATCCTGCCGGTCGAGCGGCCGAAGCCGCGCGCCGACCAGGTCAGCACCGCGTATCCGTCGCGGGCGAGGCTCTCGGCCTGGGCGCGGACGTCGACCTTGCTGCCGCCGAAGCCGTGGGCGAGGAGGACGGCGGGGCGGCGGCCGCCGCCGGGGGTCGTGAAGTACGACGTGTCGATCCTGGCGCCGCCCGTGTCCAGCACGCGGTCGCTGCGCCGTACCGCAGGCGGGTCGTCCGAGGTGGCCGCGGCAGTCGCCGTACCGGCGCCCGCGAGCACGACGACGGCCGCGGCGGCGGCCGTCCACCGCCGCGGCCGGGCCCGCGGACCGGTCAGTCGAAGATCCATGCGTCAACGGTACGGGCGGCCTCCGACAACGGAGGCAGTCCACGGTGTGAACCGCCGCACCTCCCTGAGGAGTAGAGCGCTCCGCCCCCGTACCGCAGCCGTGGTACGAAGCCTCATGGAGATCCGCCGCGCGAGCACCGTCGACGAACTGACCGCAGCCGGGCCCCTGTTCGACGGCCCGACCCGCCCCGAGTGGGCGAAGCGCTTCCTGGAGACCCCCAGCCACCATCTGTTCCTGGCGTACGACGCGTACGACCGTCAGGCCCCCGTCGGCTTCGTCAGCGGAGTCGAGACGATCCACCCGGACAAGGGCGTCGAGATGTTCCTCTACGAACTGGCGGTCGCCGAACCGTTCCGGCGCCGAGGCATCGCCCGCGCCCTCGTCGAAAGACTGGCCGCGCTGGCCAGGGAGCGGGGCTGCTACGGCATGTGGGTCGGCGTCGACACGGACAACACGCCCGCGCTTGCGACGTATCGCAGCGCGGGCGCGCGGGACGGTGGCGTGTGCACCGTCATGGAGTGGGCGTTCGTATAAGGAACACCCTCCGGGTCTCAGACGGTCAGCGCGTCCGCCGTCTGCTCGTCCTCCGGGATCGACACGAGCCAGCGGGTGTCCTTGCGGGGCCGCAGGTAGAAGAACCAGTACAGGGTGGCGACGGCCGTGATGCCGCCGGTCCACAGCAGGTAGGTGACCTCCTGCTGGGTGAGGATGTACGCGAGTACGGCGATCAGGAGCACCGGCACCGCGGGCCACAGCGGCATCCGCCAGGCCGGCTGGTCGCGGTGGGAGCCGCGGCGGGCGAGCAGTGCGGCGACGGCGACCAGGAGGTACATGCCGGTGACGGAGACGCCGGTCACGCCGTACAGAGTGTCGAGGTTGACGAAGCAGAGGGCGGCGCCGGGGACGCCCACGACGAGGGTCGCGACCCAGGGGGAGCCGAAGCGGCCGAGCCGGGAGAGCGCGTTGTTGACGGGCTCGGGCCAGGACTTGTCGCGGGCCGAGGCGAACAGGACGCGGGAGTTCTGGATGACCATGACGATGCCCGCGTTGATGATCGCGAGGGCGACGCAGAGGCTGACGAACGTGCCGACGGCGGAGTTGGACCAGGCCTGGACCATGCCGCTGAGGTTGCCGCTGGTCAGGGCGGCGAGGTCGGGGGCGCCCATGGTGATGGCGATGACCGGCACGAGGATGATCACGGTGGAGATGGCCAGGGTCGCGAGGACGGTGCGGGCCACGTTGCGGCGGGGGTTCTCCAGTTCCTCGGAGAGGTAGACCGCGGTGGAGAAGCCCTGCGTGATGAAGAGGGCGATGGCGAGCCCGGAGATGACCATCATCGCGGTGACGGTGTTCGCGTGGCCGCTCGCTCCGGAGACGTGCATCGAGACGAGCGAGCCCGCGCCGCGCTCGGAGTGCGCGAAGCCGAGGACGGCGACGACTCCGGCGGCGATGACCTCCAGGACCAGGAAGATGCCGGTGATCCAGGCGTTGGCGCGCAGGTCGAGCAGGCCCGCGAGGGTGGCGAGGAGCATGACGCCGGCGCCGGTGCCCGCGGCCGGCAGGTGCACGATCGGGGCGAGATAGTCCGCCGTGCCCATGGCGATCACCGGCGGCACGATCACGACGACGAGCAGCGAGAGCACGAAGACGAGCCAGCCGGCGAGGCGGCCCGCGAGGGTCGACACCATGGCGTACTCGCCGCCCGCGCTGGGGATGAGGGTGCCCAGCTCGGAGTAGCAGAACGCGACGGCGATGCAGAGCAGCGAGCCGATCGCGATGGTGAGGGCGGTGGCGGTGCCGAGCGAGGAGAAGAGGTCGGGGACGACCACGAAGAGCGTGGAGGCGGGCGTCACGCACGAGAGCGTGAGCAGGGTGCCGCCGACGACGCCGATGGAACGCTTGAGCTTCTGAGGGCCGGCCGTGCCGTCGAGGGGCGCGAGAGGCTCCTCGACGAGGGTCGTGGGGGTGGGGCGAAGCGTGTCGGACATGTAGGCGCGGTTCCGATCGACTCGTACGGCAGATGTTCCTGGTGCTCTGGCCGGGAGCGCTATCTCCTCCGGACGTCTGTCGCGAGTGGGGGTCTTCTTCCGCTTCCGGCGGCGCCAATTGCACCCTGCGGATTCCGACACGTCAACGGTCGTTTTGCTGCGGATTCCGCACCCTGTTCTCAATCGAAACAAGCCCGCTTCCAAGACGTTTTCTCGCCGCAGGCACACTCCACCAGGTCGGCCGAATGGACGACCTTGCTTTCCAAGGCGTTCAGCTCTTATTGGTTGCGGTACCCGATACATCCTGTACGTACGGGAACCGAAGGTCACGCTCCGAACTCCGCGAGAATTCGTCCGGAGTCCGGACACTTATCTGCCCCGGACACGGAGGTGCCCCGGCCGCCACGCAGGCAGCCGGGGCACCTCTCGGTACGGCTCTCAGTGGTTGCGCGGGAAGCCCAGGTCCACGCCCGCGGGGGCGTCGGACGGGTCGGGCCAGCGCGTGGTGACGACCTTGCCGCGGGTGTAGAAGTGCGTGCCGTCGTTGCCGTAGATGTGGTGGTCGCCGAAGAGCGAGTCCTTCCAGCCACCGAAGGAGTGGTAGCCCACCGGCACCGGGATCGGCACGTTCACGCCGACCATGCCCGCCTCGATCTCCAGCTGGAAGCGGCGGGCGGCGCCGCCGTCGCGGGTGAAGATCGCGGTGCCGTTGCCGAACGGCGAGGCGTTCATGAGGGCCACGCCCTCCTCGTACGTGTCGACGCGGAGCACGCACAGGACCGGGCCGAAGATCTCGTCCCGGTAGGCCTTGGCGGTCGTGGGGACGCGGTCGAGCAGGGAGAGGCCGATCCAGTGGCCGTCCTCGAAGCCGGGGACCGTGTAGCCGGTGCCGTCGAGGACGACCTCGCAGCCCTCGGCGGCGGCGCCGGTGACGTAGGACGCCACCTTGTCGCGGTGGGCGGCGGTGATGAGGGGGCCCATCTCCGACGTCGGGTCGTTGCCGGGGCCGATCTTGATGGCCTCGGCGCGCTCCTTGATCTTCGCGACGAGCTCGTCGCCGACGGAGCCGACGGCCACGACGGCGGAGATCGCCATGCAGCGCTCGCCGGCGGAGCCGTACGCGGCCGAGACGGCGGCGTCGGCGGCGGCGTCCAGGTCGGCGTCGGGCAGCACCAGCATGTGGTTCTTGGCGCCGCCGAGCGCCTGCACGCGCTTGCCGTTGGCGGCGGCGGTGGTGTGGATGTAGCGGGCGATCGGGGTCGAGCCGACGAAGGAGACGGCGGAGACGTCCGGGTGCTCCAGGAGGCGGTCGACGGCGACCTTGTCACCGTGCACGACGTTGAAGACGCCGTCGGGCAGGCCGGCCTCGGCCAGCAGCTCGGCGACCTTCATGGCCGCCGACGGGTCCTTCTCGGACGGCTTCAGGACGAAGGTGTTGCCGCAGGCGATGGCGAGCGGGAACATCCACATCGGCACCATGGCCGGGAAGTTGAACGGCGTGATGCCGGCGACGACGCCGAGCGGCTGGCGGATCGACGACACGTCGATGCGCGAGGCCACCTCGGTGGACAGCTCGCCCTTGAGCTGCACGGTGATGCCGCAGGCCAGGTCGACGATCTCCAGGCCGCGCGCGACCTCGCCGAGCGCGTCCGAGTGGACCTTGCCGTGCTCGGCGGTGATCAGCTCGGCGATCGCGTCACGGTTCGCGTCGAGCAGCGCGCGGAACTTGAAGAGGATCGTGGTGCGCTTGGCCAGCGACGAGGTGCCCCACGTCGCGAACGCGTCCTTGGCGGCGGCGACGGCCGCGTCCACCTCGTCCACCGAGGCGAAGTCGACCTCGGTGGTGACGACGCCGGTCGCGGGGTCGGTCACCGGGCCGCGGTTGCCCGACGTGCCCTCGACGGTCTTGCCGCCGATCCAGTGGTGGACCAACTTCGTGTCAGACATATTGGGGCAACTCCTGTTACGTCTCAGAGCCGGCGGCGTCGAGCGGTGACGCGCCGGTCGTACTCCTCGCGGGCCTTGACCGCCGACGGACGGGTCGCCGTCTCGGCCACGGGCACATCCCACCACGCCTGCGCGGGGGGCGCGCCCGACACTGTGTCTGCCGTTTCGGTCTCCACGTAGACACATGTGGGACCGTCGGCCGCCCGTGCGTCCGCGAGGGCTTCCCGCAGATCACGGACCGTTTTCGCACGCAGCACCGTCATGCCGAGGCTGGCCGCGTTGGCCGCGAGGTCGAGGGGCAGCGGGGCGCCCGTGTACGTACCGTCGGCGGCCGGGTAGCGGTAACCGGTGCCGAACCCCTCGCCGCCCACGGCGGCCGAGAGCCCGCCGATCGACGCGTACCCGTGGTTCTGCAGCAGGACGACCTTGATCGGGATGTTCTCCTGCACGGCGGTGACGATCTCGGTCGGCATCATCAGATACGTCCCGTCGCCGACCAGCGCCCACACGGGCCGCCCCGGCGCGGCGAGCGCGACGCCGATCGCGGCGGGGATCTCGTAGCCCATGCAGGAGTAGCCGTACTCGACGTGGTACTGGTCCCTGGACCGGGCCCGCCACAGTTTGTGCAGGTCACCGGGGAGGGAGCCGGCCGCGTTGATCAGGATGTCGTCCTCGGTGACGAGGGCGTCGAGTGCGCCGAGCACCTGGGCCTGGGTCGGGTGCTGGAGGTCGTCGTCGGGCATGAAGCAGGCTTCGACGCGGTACTCCCAGCGCTCCTTGTCGTCCGTGTACTCCATGACGTAGGCGGGCTCGACGCGGCGGCCGCGCAGGGCGTGGGTGAGGGCTTCGAGGCCCGTGCGGGCGTCCGCGACGAGGGGCAGGCCCGCCTGTTTGTGGCTGTCGAAGGGCGCGATGTTGAGGTTGAGGAAGCGCACGCCGCCGTCGCCGAAGAGAGTGCCGGAGGCGGTCGTGAAGTCGGTGTAGCGGGTGCCGACGCCGATGACGAGGTCGGCGGTGCGGGCGAGTTCGTTCGCGGTCGCGGTGCCGGTGTGGCCGATGCCGCCCACGTCGGCCGGGTGGTCCCAGCGCAGGGAGCCCTTGCCGGCCTGGGTGGAGGCGACGGGGATGCCGGTCGCGCCCGCGAACTCCCGCAGCGCGTCCTCGGCCCGGCTGTGGTGGACGCCGCCGCCCGCGACGAGCAGCGGCCTGCGCGCGCCGCGCACCGCGTCCACGGCGGCGGCCAGCTCGTGCGGGTCCGGCGCCGGGCGCCGCACCCCCCACACCCGCTCCGCGAAGAACTCCTCCGGCCAGTCGTACGCCTCCGCCTGCACGTCCTGCGGCAGCGCGAGCGTGACCGCGCCCGTGTCGACCGGGTCGGTCAGGACACGCATCGCGGCCAGGGCGGCCGGGATCAAGGCCTCGGGCCGCGTGATCCGGTCGAAGTAGCGGGAGACGGGGCGCAGGCAGTCGTTGACGGACACGTCGCCCGCGTACGGGACTTCGAGCTGCTGGAGCACGGGGTCGGCGGGCCGGGCGGCGAACGTGTCGCCGGGGAGCAGCAGGACCGGCAGATGGTTGATGGTGGCGAGGGCGGCGCCCGTGACGAGGTTGGTGGCGCCGGGGCCGATGGACGTGGTCACGGCCTGGGCGGACATCCGGCCGCGCTGCCGGGCGAAGCCGACGGCGGCGTGCACCATCGCCTGTTCGTTGCGGCCCTGGTGGTAGGGCATGTCGTCCGCGTACTCCAGGAGCGCCTGGCCGATCCCGGCGACGTTGCCGTGGCCGAAGATGCCCCAGGTCGCGTCGATCAGGCGGTGCCGGACGCCGTCGCGCTCGGTGTACTGGCGGGTCAGGAACCGTACGAGGGCCTGCGCCGTGGTGAGCCGCGTCATCGGTATCCCTCCGTCAGGTGGTCGGGGTGGAAGGAGATCCGCCACTCCCGCTCCTCACCGGGTCCGGCCATCACGTTCAGGTAGTACATGGTGTGCCCCGGCTGCGCGATCGACGGGCCGTGCCAGCCGTCGGGAACGAGGACGGCGTCGCCCGTACGGACCTCGGCGAGCACGTCGGTACCGCCAGGGCGGGACGGCGAGACGCGCTGGTACCCGTACCCGCCGGGTCCCTCGATCTCGAAGTAGTAGATCTCCTCCAGCTCGGACTCGACGCCGGGCCGGTGCTCGTCGTGCTTGTGGGGCGGGTACGAGGACCAGTTGCCGCCCGGAGTGATCACTTCCACGGCGATGAGCTGGTCGCATTCGAAGGCGTCGGCGGACGCGAAGTTGCGGACCTCGCGGGCGCTCGTGCCGGAGCCGCGCCGCTCGACCTGTACCTCCGGCGCGGGGCCGTAGCGGGCGGGGAGCTGACGCTCGCACTTCGCTCCTGCCAGGGCGAAGCGGCCTCCCGCGCCGGAGGCGATCTGCGCTTGGGCGTCACGGGGTACGTACGCGAAGTCCCCGACCCCGCCGAACACGCTCTCCCGGCCCAGCAGTTCGATGATCCGGCCTTGCGTCCTGACCTGGCAACCACCTGACAGGGGCAGCACGATCCATTCACTCCCACCGGTGTCGAAGCGGTGGGTCTGTCCGGGTTCCAGTTCGAGCACGCGCAGCGCCGAGCGGGACCAGCCGGCCCGCTCCGGGTCGACGGACAGGGCGTAGGGCCCGTCGGCGGCGGTGCCGCGTGGCAGGTGGGGCCCGTACGAAGGATTCGGCATCTGGGGCACATTCGGCGTGATCGGCGTCTTCCTCACCGTTCTCAGTCCTACCGCAGTGCCACGGCGGTGTCGACCGTCCCGCGCCCCGCCGTCACCCCACCGCACCCGCCTTGAGCGCGTCCTCGACCTCGGCGGGGTACGGCATCGCCGACGAGCACTCCAGGCGGGAGGCGACGATGGCGCCCGCCGCGTTCGCGTACCGCATGACGTGCTCCAGGTCCCAGCCGGCGAGCAGGCCGTGGCAGAGGGCGCCGCCGAACGCGTCGCCCGCGCCGAGCCCGTTGAGGACGGCGACCGGCAGCGGCGGGACCTCCGCGTACGCGCCGTCGGCGGTCATGGCGAGGACGCCCTTCGGTCCCTGTTTGACGACGGCGAGCCGTACCCCGGCGGCGAGCAACGCCCGTGCCGCCAACGCCGGTTCGCGCTCGCCGGTGGCGATCTCGACCTCGTCGACGTTGCCGACGGCGACGGTGGCGTGGCGCAGGGCGCGTGCGTAATGGGGCCTGGCCTCGCCCGGGTCCCTCCAGAACATGGGCCGCCAGTCGAGGTCGAAGACGGTGATGCCGGACTTCGCGCGGTGCTCCAGGGCGGCGAGGGTGGCCGAGCGGCTGGGCTCCTCGCTGAGGCCGGTGCCGGTCATCCAGAACACCCGGGTGGCCCTGAGGGCGTCGAGGTCGAGTTCGCGGGTGTGGATCTCCAGGTCGGGGGCTTTCGGGCGGCGGTAGAAGTAGAGGGGGAAGTCGTCGGGCGGGAAGACCTCGCAGAACGTGACGGGTGTCGGCAGGCCCGGTACGGGCGTGACCCAGCGGCCGTCGACGCCGAACTCCCGCAACTGGCGGTGCAGATACTCCCCGAACGGGTCGTCCCCGGTGCGGGTCACCGTCGCCGTGCGCCGCCCGAGCCGGGCCGCCGCCACCGCGACGTTCGACGACGAGCCGCCCAGGAACTTCCCGAACGTGTCCACGTCCGCGAGCGGCACGCCCGTCCGCAACGGGTACAGGTCCACGCCGATCCGGCCCATCGTGATGACGTCGTACGGGTCGCCGGGGCCGGGCCGCGTGACGTCGTGCGGGTCGCCGGGCCTTGCCTCCATGCGGGTTCCCTTCGGCGGGGCACGCGCCCCTTCGGCGGTCTCAGGCTCAGGTCTAACCCCGGTGCGGAACCCTGTCAACATTTTGTCCTGACATTCGGACGACGTACGGGCGGCCGTATTGACACCCGTCCGAGGCGCCCCCAAGGCTGGACGCATGACGACGTCGGCGCCCCGTATCCGTATCGGCTCGGCCCCCGACTCCTGGGGCGTGTGGTTCCCCGACGACCCTCGCCAGGTCCCCTGGCGGCGCTTCCTCGACGAGGTCAGCGAGGCGGGTTACGAGTGGATCGAGCTCGGCCCGTACGGCTATCTGCCGACGGACCCGGACGTGCTCACGAGGGAGACGGAGCGGCGCGGCCTGAAGGTGTCGGCGGGCACGGTCTTCACGGGCCTGCACCGGGGCCCGGGTGTGTGGGACGCGACGTGGGAGCATGTCTCCGCGATCGCCGAGCTGACGCGGGCGACCGGCGCGGGGCATCTCGTCGTGATCCCCGCGTTCTGGCGCGACGACAAGAGCGGCGAGGTCATCGAGGACTCGTCGCTCACGGCGGCGCAGTGGCGCGATCTGACGGCTCAGACGGAGCGGCTCGCGCGCGAGGTGCGGGAGCGGTACGGGCTGCGGACGGTCGTCCACCCGCACGCCGACACCCACATCGACACTGAGGAGAACGTCGCCCGCTTCCTCGACTCCACCGACCAGGACCTGGTCTCCCTGTGCCTGGACACGGGGCATTACGCGTACTGCGGCGGCGACAGCGTCAAGCTCATCGAGACGTACGGGGAGCGCATCGGCTATCTGCATCTCAAGCAGGTCGACCCGGCGGTGCTGGCAGGTGTGCGGGCGGGCGGGGTCCCGTTCGGGCCGGCCGTGGCGCGGGGCGTGATGTGTGAACCCCCGGCCGGGGAACCGGCGTTGGAGCCGGTGCTCGCCGCGGCGGGCCGTCTCGGCGTGGACCTGTTCGCGATCGTGGAGCAGGACATGTATCCGTGCGAGCCGGACCGTCCGCTGCCGGTGGCCCGCCGGACGAGGGACTATTTGAGGACATGCGGGATGTAGATCAGATTGAGGGTGAACCTGGGTTGACCTAGGCGGAATGCATCACTCACGTCACAAACACCCCACTCCTGTCACACATGTCACGTATACGCGGGTCTTGCGTCACACCCCGTCGACAGCCCCTGCCCTCGGACCGTGGCCGGCCGTTGTCCGGGGACAGGCTGACTGTTCGCCAGCGTTCGCGCCGCAGCTCCCCCGCCGGCCCCCCGCGCCGCCGCTGCGGCACCCGCACCAAGGAGCCACAGATGACCGACCGAAGGCTCTGGTCGTACAAGGACATCGCCGCGCACATCCGCGTCCAGCCGGACACGGTGCGCTCGTACCGCAAGCACGGTCTCCTGCCCCCGCCCGACCACGTGGAGGCCGGAAAGCCGTACTGGTACGCGGACACAGTCCGCGCCTGGGTAGCCTCCCGCCCCCGCAACCGCGGCCTCAGAGAGTGACCACCCGCCATCCCTGACCACCGCAGCCCCCGTGCACATTTGCCTGTGTACGGGGGCTGCGGCGATATTTCGATTGCCGCGCGCCGCCCGCCCTCCCGACAATCCCCGGATGACTCCCGAACCCCTGACCCCCGGCTTCGCCGCCAAACCCGTGCTGACCGGCGAGAAGACCGTCCTGCGGCCGTTCACCGCCGCGGACGCGGACACGATGGCCGAGATCATCGAGGACCCGGAGGTCCTCCGCTTCACCGGGGAATCCCCGAACGACCTCACGCCCGGTTTCCTGCGTTCTTGGTACGGCTCGCGCTCCGCGCAGACCGACCGTCTCGACCTCGCGGTGACGGACCGCGCCACCGGCCAACTCGTCGGCGAGGTCGTCCTGTACGAGTGGGATCCGGCCGACCGCGCCTGCACCTTCCGCACCCTCCTCGGCCCGGCGGGCCGGAACAGGGGAATCGGCACGGAGGCGGTCCGCCTCGTCGTCGGCCACGGCTTCGACCACATCGGCCTGCACCGCATCGCCCTGGACGTGTTCGGCCACAACCACCGGGCCCACCACGTCTACGAGAAGGTGGGCTTCACGGAGGAGGGCCGGACCGGGGGTCCGTACGACGAGATACGGATGTCGGTCCTGGCCCCTGACTGGGCGAAGCACCGAGGGCGCCCCTGACCGAACCTATGAGGAGCCGCACCCCCGCCCCTCACCCCCAAGGCTCAATCACCGTCACCCCGGCCCCCGGAGCCCGGCCCATCTCCTCCAGCGCCGCTGGTGCCGCGTCCAGCGTGATGGTCCGTGTCACCAGAAGGTCCGGCCGCAGGACGCCCGCGCCCACCATCTCCAGCATCGCCGGGTACGCGTGTGCCGCCATGCCGTGGCTGCCCAGGAGTTCGAGTTCGAGGCCGATCACGCGGGCCATCGGCACGACCGGGTCCTCGGGCAGCAGGCCCACCTGCACATGGCGGCCCCGCCTGCGCAGGCCGCCCACCGACGCGGCGCACGTGGCCGGTGAGCCGAGCGCGTCCAGCGACAGATGCGCTCCGCCGCCGGTCAACTCCCGTACCGCTTCCGGCACATCGCTCACCGCAGATGCGTCCAGGCAGTGCGCGGCGCCGAACTCGCGGGCCAGCGCGAGCGCTTCGGGCGAGACGTCGACCGCGACGACCCTGGCCCCGCACGCCGCCGCGATCATCACGGCGGACAGGCCGACGCCGCCGCACCCGTGCACGACGACCCACTCCCCCGCCGCCACCCTGCCCTGCGCCACGACGGCCCGGAACGCCGTGGCGAACCGGCACCCGAGCCCGGCCGCCGTCGCGTAGGACAGGGCGTCGGGGACGGCGACCAGGTTCACGTCGGCGTGGTCCAGGGCGACGTACTCGGCGAAGGACCCCCAGTGCGTGAACCCGGGCTGCGTCTGGCGCTCGCACACCTGCTGGTCGCCGGCCGCGCAGGAGGCGCAGGTTCCGCAGGCGCACACGAAGGGGACGGTGACCCGGTCGCCGGGCCGCCAGCCGGTGACCAGGTCGCCGGCCGACTCGACGACACCCGCGAGTTCGTGCCCGGGGACGTGCGGCAGCCGGATGTCGGAGTCGTGGCCCATCCAGCCATGCCAGTCACTGCGGCACAGCCCCGTCGCCTCGACCCGCACCACGACACCGTGCGGCGCGGCCACCGGATCGGGCACCTCCCGCACCTCGGCGCGCTCCCCGAACCTCTCGAACACCACAGCCCGCATCGCCACTCATCCCTCACTGCCGTACGTCCGCCGGTCGACGGCCACTGTCTCGAACGTAGGCCCGGAGCCGGGCCACCACGACTCCGCCCCGCCCCCGCACGCGCGGCCCCGGGCTGCGACATCCCACGCATCTCAATACACTCCGAACAAATCTCCCCCACTCAGAGGGAATTGCCGTGACGCACGCACAGCCGCCCGGCACGCCCCGGGCCCGCATCCCCGGCCCCCAGCAGCCCCCGTCCTCGTCCCCGCGGATCCCGGCCGGCCTGTGGCGGCGCTGGCTGTGGGGCGGGCTCGCCCTGTGGGCGCTCACCGCGGCCGTCACGTACGCGACCCGGAACACGACCCTGCTGCCGACGCTGATCCTGCTCGGCAGCTTCCTCGTCCCGGCCGCGTTCGCGCTGTGGGCGTACGAGCGCCACGGGCGCGACCTCGGCGTGAGCCTGATCCTCGGCTGCTTCGTGGTGGGCGGCGTCCTCGGGGTGCTCGGCGCCTCGCTCATGGAGTACTACCTGCTGCACCCAGACCTGCTGATGTTCGTCGGGGTCGGCCTGATCGAGGAGGCCGTCAAGCTCGCGGCCCTGATGTACGTACTGCACAAGCAGCCACGGGTGCGCGGGCTGCGGGCGGGGCTCGTGCTCGGCGCGTCCGTGGGGTTCGGCTTCGCGGCCTTCGAGAGCGCGGGCTACGCGTTCGACGCGGCCGTCGGGATGCGGGGCATCGACCTGCGCTCGCTCCTGGAGACGGAGGTGGTGCGCGGCCTGCTCGCACCGTTCGGGCACGGCCTGTGGACGGCGATCTCCGGGGCCGCGCTGCTGGCTTTCCGCAGGCCGGACGGGCGATACCGCTTCGCGGCGCCGGTGCTGTCCAGCTATTTCGGCGTCTCCCTGCTGCACGCCCTGTGGGACTCAACGCACGGCATCGCGCTCTGGATCGTCGCCCGGCTCACCACCGCCGACGTGCCGCTCGCGCTCTTCACGCAGGGCTACCTCCCGGAGCCGACCGGCGCCCAGAAGCACCTCTTCACGCTCTTCTCGGTGGGCGGGCTCGCGCTCGTCTCGCTCGCGGGGATCGCCTGGGTCCGCTCCCTCGCCCGCTGGTCCCGGCCGCCTTGGAGAAATACCCCCTAGGGGTATACCCTCGTGAGAGTCAGGAGGTCCTGGGGGAAATCCCGGAGCCTCACGCGCACGGTACGCCGCGCGCCCGCGCACAGCGCGACGCCTCGCGGCCCTCGACCAGGAGAACGACATGAGCGCCCACACCGAGCTCCCCCAGATCGACGCCGAGCCGACCGGTTCCTGCTGCTCGCCCGGCGGTTCGTGCCACTCGGACGCCGCCCCGGCCACCGCGGGCGCCGTCACGGCCGTCTACCAGGTGACCGGGATGACCTGCGGTCACTGCGAGGGCGCCGTGTCGAGCGAGATCTCCGAGATCGCCGGCGTCACGTCGGTGACGGCCGTCGCCGCGACCGGCGAGGTCACCGTCGTGTCCGAGGCCCCGCTCGACGAGGAGGCCGTCCGCGCCGCCGTCGACGAGGCCGGCTACGAGCTCGTCACCAAGGCCTGACCCCCCGGATGCGCCGGGCCACCCCGTGAACGGCCCGGCGCCCGTGGCCGTACGCTCGGCATCAACCCGTACGTACCTGGAAAGCACCGACGATGACCACGCCCACCGGCACCACGACCGGGCCCGATCCCGATGGCTCCGAAGGCCCTGGAGGCTTCGACGGCTCCGAGGTGGAGCTCGCCATCGGCGGGATGACCTGCGCCTCCTGCTCCTCCCGCATCGAGAAGAAGCTCAACCGGCTCGACGGCGTGACGGCGACGGTCAATCTCGCGACCGAGAAGGCCAAGGTGGCGTACGCCCCCGGCGTCGAGGTCACCGACCTGCTCGCCACGGTACGGAAGCTGGGGTACACGGCGGAGCCGGTCGTACGGGAGCCGGTGGCGGCGGAACCGGTGGCCGTACGGGAGTCGTCAGCCGCACCGGAGGCCGAGGCCACCCCCGTAGACACCCCTACGGGAGCACCCGCACCCGGCGACGTCGCCGACCCCACCGCCCCCCTCCGTCAGCGCCTCACCGTCTCCGCTCTGCTCTCCCTCCCCGTCGTCCTGCTCGCGATGGTGCCCGCCCTGCAGTTCGACAACTGGCAGTGGCTCTCGCTCACCCTCGCCTCGCCGGTCGTCGTCTGGGGCGGGCTCCCGTTCCACCGGGCTGCCTGGACCAACGCGCGGCACGGCGCGGCCACCATGGACACGCTCGTCTCCGTCGGGACGCTCGCGGCGTACGGCTGGTCGCTGTGGGCGCTGTTCTTCGGTGACGCCGGGACGCCCGGGATGCGGCACGGGTTCACGTTCTCCGTCGACCGCGCCGCCGCCTCCTCCACGATCTACCTGGAGGTCGCCGCCGGGGTCGTCACCCTGATCCTGCTCGGCCGGTACCTGGAGGCCCGCTCCAAGCGGCGCGCCGGCACCGCGCTGCGCGCCCTCCTGGAACTCGGCGCCAAGGACGTGTGCGTCCTGGACGCCTCCGGCGCGGAAGTACGCGTACCGGTCGGGCGGCTGAAGCCCGGTGACCGTTTCGTCGTACGGCCCGGCGAGAAGATCGCGACCGACGGAACCGTCGTCGAGGGCACATCCGCGATCGACGCGGCGCTGCTCACCGGCGAGTCCGTGCCCGTGGACGTCACCGTCGGCGACGCCGTCACCGGGGCGACCGTGAACGCGGGCGGGCGGCTCGTCGTCGAGGCGACCCGCGTCGGCGCCGACACCCAGCTCGCCCGCATGGCACGCCTCGTCGAGGACGCGCAGACCGGCAAGGCCGACGTACAGCGCCTCGCCGACCGGATCGCCGGGATCTTCGTGCCGGTCGTGTTCGTCATCGCGCTCGGCACGTTCGCCGGCCATCTGCTCGCGGGCGGCACCGCGACCACGGCGTTCGCCTCGGCCGTCGCCGTACTGATCATCGCCTGCCCCTGCTCGCTCGGCCTCGCGACGCCGACCGCGCTCATGGTCGGCACCGGCCGCGGCGCCCAGCTCGGCATCCTGGTCAAGGGCCCCGAGGTCCTGGAGAGCACGCGCCGCGTCGACACCGTCGTCCTCGACAAGACGGGCACGGTCACGACGGGCCGGATGACGCTGCAGGACGTGTACGCGGGCGAGGACGTCGAGGAGAAGACGCTGCTGCGCCTCGCGGGAGCGGTGGAGCACGCGTCCGAGCACCCCGTGGGCCGCGCCGTCGCGGAGGGCGCCGCCGACCGGGCCGGGACATTGCCGGGCGTGGAGCGCTTCGAGGGGGTCGCGGGGCTCGGCGTCCGCGGCACCGTCGACGGACACGACGTACTGGTCGGCCGGGAGCGGCTCCTCACCGAGCACGGGGTCGCCCTGACGCCCGCCCTGGCCGGGGCCAAGGCCGCCGCCGAGGCGGAGGGCCGCACGGCCGTCGCGGTCGCGTGGGACGGGGTGGCACGCGGTGTCATCACCGTCGCCGACGCGGTCCGCCCGACGAGCGCCCAGGCCGTCGAGGA
This sequence comes from Streptomyces sp. NPDC046821, assembly GCF_040645335.1. Lineage (NCBI taxonomy): Bacteria > Bacillati > Actinomycetota > Actinomycetes > Kitasatosporales > Streptomycetaceae > Streptomyces > Streptomyces sp. NPDC046821. The sequence goes on from NZ_JBEYYB010000008.1 coordinate 117,083, forward strand.
GCTGCGCGCCCTGGGCCTCACGCCGGTGCTCCTGACCGGCGACAACCGCACCGTCGCCGAGGCCGTGGCGCGGGCCGTGGGCATCCCGGCGGAGGCCGTGTACGCGGAGGTCCTGCCGCAGGACAAGGTCGACGTCGTACGGCGACTGCGGGCCGAGGGCCGTACCGTCGCGATGGTCGGCGACGGGGTCAACGACGCGGCGGCGCTCGCCACCGCCGACCTGGGGCTCGCGATGGGGACGGGCACGGACGCCGCGATCGAGGCGAGCGATCTGACGCTGGTGCGCGGGGACCTGCGGGTCGCTGCGGACGCCATCCGGCTCTCCCGGCGGACCCTCACCACGATCAAGGGCAATCTGTTCTGGGCGTTCGGCTACAACGTGGCCGCGCTGCCGCTGGCCGCCGCCGGGTTCCTGAACCCGATGATCGCGGGGGCGGCGATGGCGTTCTCGTCCGTCTTCGTCGTGACGAACAGTCTCCGGCTGCGGAGCTTTTCCTAGGCCTACCTGGGAGGGCTTTTCCTAGCCCTTACCTGGGAGGACTTCACATCCGGCCCGGGTCTGGCTCATCATCGAAGAGTCTTCACATTCGCCTCACACCACAGACGCAGTATTCTCACGACCAAGACCTCGTCGGCGCCACGCCGACAAATGGGGTCTCTTGCATGTGCTCAGGACATAGGCAAGAGACGCAGATCACAGTGATGTGAACGTAACCATTGGGGGTCTTCGCGAGTCTATGTGGGCGATGCGGGAACGTCTTGGGGGGCGTTTCTGTGTTGACCGGGTCCGTCTTGGGGGACGGACCCGACAGCGTTGGCCGGGACACGTGCCACGGAGAGCTTGAGCGGCCCTTCCGTATGTGCGCGTCCCGGCAGATGCACCCGGACGCCCGGACGGATCCCGTGGGGGGAATCCGCACCGGGACACAGGAAAGCGCCCCGACTGCCGGCCCGTGGGGGGACCGGCGGCGGGGCGCTTTCCGCTTCTTGCCGTCTCCGGGGCTCAGCGAGCCTCGACCGGGACGAAGTCGCGCAGGACCTCGCCGGTGTAGATCTGGCGCGGGCGGCCGATGCGGGAGCCCGGCTCCTTGATCATCTCGTGCCACTGGGCGATCCAGCCCGGCAGGCGGCCGAGGGCGAAGAGGACCGTGAACATCTCGGTCGGGAAGCCCATGGCCCGGTAGATCAGACCCGTGTAGAAGTCGACGTTCGGGTAGAGGTTGCGCGAGACGAAGTAGTCGTCGGAGAGCGCGTGCTCCTCCAGCTTGAGCGCGATGTCGAGCAGCTCGTCGGACTTGCCGAGGGCCGAGAGGACATCGTGCGCCGCCGCCTTGATGATCTTGGCGCGCGGGTCGAAGGACTTGTACACCCGGTGGCCGAAGCCCATCAGGCGGACGCCGTCCTCCTTGTTCTTCACCTTGTTGATGAAGGCGTCGACGTCGCCGCCGTTGGCCTGGATGCCCTCGAGCATCTCCAGGACGGACTGGTTGGCGCCGCCGTGCAGCGGGCCCCACAGGGCGGAGATGCCGGCGGAGATCGAGGCGAACATGTTCGCCTGCGACGAGCCGACCAGACGCACGGTGGACGTCGAACAGTTCTGCTCGTGGTCCGCGTGCAGGATCAGCAGCTTGTCGAGCGCGGAGACGACGACCGGGTCGAGGTCGTACTCCTGCGCCGGCACGGAGAACGTCATACGCAGGAAGTTCTCGACGTAGCCGAGGTCGTTGCGCGGGTAGACGAACGGGTGGCCGATCGACTTCTTGTACGCGTACGCGGCGATCGTCGGCAGCTTGGCGAGGAGCCGGATCGTCGACAGGTGGCGCTGCTGCTCGTCGAACGGGTTGTGGCTGTCCTGGTAGAACGTCGACAGCGCGCTGACCACGGAGGACAGCATGGCCATCGGGTGGGCGTCGCGCGGGAAGCCGTCGAAGAACCGCTTGACGTCCTCGTGCAGCAGCGTGTGCCCGGTGATCTCGCTCTTGAAGGTGGAGAGCTCGTCGACGGTCGGAAGCTCACCGTTGATGAGCAGGTACGCCACCTCGATGAAGGTGGAGCGCTCGGCCAGCTGCTCGATCGGGTAGCCGCGGTACCGGAGGATGCCCTGCTCACCGTCGAGATAGGTGATCGCGGATTTATAGGCGGCTGTATTGCCGTATCCGCTGTCGAGGGTCACCAGACCGGTCTGGGCCCGGAGCTTCCCGATGTCGAAGCCCTTGTCGCCGACGGTGCTGTCGATCACCGGGTAGGTGTACTCGCCATCGCCGTACCGCAGTACTACAGAGTTGTCGCTCACGTCATCCCTCACGGACGTAGTGCCTCTTCTTCGAGGTGCCCTGACTGTTCTCTACCATCCCCCACTTGGCCCAGCAGAGTGCACTCGGGGTCGACCATTGGGCCTATTCGCGGCACTCAGTGCCGCGAGCGAGCCCATCCTGCCCCCATCGCCCCGGTTCCGGAAAGACCGTGTGACCTTTCCGACGGATTTGATCGATCAAAAGTTACCAAACCGAAGGATGTCCCACCGGAGAGGCGGAAACCAAGGCCCGTGCACCGCCTTCCTGCCGACACCGTGCGCACCGCCTGGCCCAGCGCCTTGCGTGAACCCACCAGGACGACCAGCTGTTTGGCGCGTGTGACCGCCGTGTAGAGCAGATTCCGCTGCAGCATCATCCAGGCGCCGGTGGTGACAGGGATCACCACGCACGGATACTCACTTCCCTGCGACCGGTGGATCGTCACCGCGTAGGCATGTGCCAGTTCGTCCAGTTCGTCGAATTCGTAACCGACCTCCTCGTCCTCGTCGGTCAGGACCGTCAGGCGCTGCTCGTCGGTGTCGAGGGCGGTGACGACGCCGACGGTCCCGTTGAAGACACCGTTCGCGCCCTTCTCGTAGTTGTTGCGGATCTGCGTGACCTTGTCGCCCACGCGGAAGACGCGGCCGCCGAACCGCTTCTCCGGGAGGTCGGGGCGGGCGGGCGTGACGGCTTGCTGGAGCAGGCCGTTGAGGGTGCCGGCGCCGGCCGGGCCGCGGTGCATCGGCGCGAGGACCTGCACGTCTCGGCGGGGGTCGAGGCCGAAGCGGGCGGGGATGCGGCGGGCGGCGACGTCCACGGTGAGCCGGCCCGCCTCCTCCGTGTCCTCCTCGACGAACAAGAAGAAGTCCTTGAGGCCCTGGGTCAGCGGGTGCTGCCCGGAGTTGATCCGGTGGGCGTTCGTGACGACTCCGGACTCCTGGGCCTGGCGGAAGATGCGGGTGAGGCGGACGGCGGGAACGGGGCTGCCGTCGCCGAGCATGTCGCGCAGGACCTCGCCCGCGCCGACGCTCGGCAGCTGGTCGACGTCGCCCACGAAGAGCAGATGGGCGCCCGGCGGGACGGCCTTGGCCAGCTTGTTGGCCAGCAGCAGGTCCAGCATCGAGGCCTCGTCGACGACCACCAGATCCGCGTCGAGCGGCCGGTCCTTGTCGTACGCGGCGTCGCCGCCCGGCTTGAGTTCGAGCAGACGGTGGACCGTGGACGCCTCGGCCCCCGTCAGCTCGGCCAGGCGTTTGGCGGCGCGGCCCGTGGGGGCGGCCAGGACGACCTTCGCCCGCTTGGCGCGGGCCAGTTCGACGATCGAGCGGACGGTGAACGACTTGCCGCAGCCGGGCCCGCCCGTGAGGACGGCGACCTTCCGGGTCAGCGCGAGCTTCACCGCCTCCTCCTGCTCGGGCGCGAGCTCGGCCCCCGTACGCTCCGCGAGCCAGGCCAGCGCCTTGTCCCAGGCCACGTCCCGGAACGCCGGCATCCGGTCCTCGTCGGTGCGCAGGAGTCTCAACAGCTGGGCGGAGAGCGAGAGTTCGGCCCGGTGGAACGGTACGAGATAGACGGCGGTCACGAGTTCGTCGCCACCGTCCGGGCCCGGCACCCGCTCCCGTACGACGCCCTCCTCCTCGCCCGCGAGTTCGCCGAGGCACTCGATGACGAGGCCCGTGTCGACCGCGAGGAGCTTCACGGCGTCGGAGATCAGCTGCTCCTCCGGGAGGAAGCAGTGGCCCTGGTCCGTGGACTGCGAGAGCGCGTACTGGAGGCCCGCCTTGACCCGCTCCGGGCTGTCGTGCGGGATGCCGACGGACTGCGCGATGCGGTCGGCGGTGAGGAAGCCGATGCCCCAGACGTCGGCCGCGAGCCGGTACGGCTGGTTCTTGACGACGCCGATCGACGCGTCGCCGTACTTCTTGTAGATGCGGACGGCGATGGACGTCGACACGTTGACGCTCTGCAGGAAGACCATCACTTCCTTGATCGCCTTCTGTTCCTCCCAGGCGTCGGCGATCTTCTTGGTGCGCTTGGGGCCGAGGCCCGGGACCTCGATCAGGCGCTTCGGGTCCCGCTCGATGATGTCCAGGGTGTCCAGGCCGAAGTGCTGGGTGATGCGGTCGGCGAAGACCGGTCCGATGCCCTTGACCAGGCCGGATCCGAGGTAGCGGCGGATGCCCTGGATGGTGGCGGGCAGGACGGTCGTGTAGTTCTCGACGGTGAACTGCTTGCCGTACTGCGGGTGGGAGCCCCAGCGGCCCTCCATGCGCAGCGACTCCCCGGCCTGCGCGCCGAGGAGCGCGCCGACGACGGTGAGCAGGTCCCCGCCGCCGCGTCCGGTGTCGACACGGGCGACCGTGTACCCGTTCTCCTCGTTCGCGTAAGTGATCCGCTCGAGAACCCCCTCGAGCACCGCCATCCCCGGGTTCGACATGAATCGACGGTACCCGCGGGGGGTGACAGTGCGGGAGCCACCGATGATTTCCGGGTCCGGCTCCGGTCGTACTGGTGACCGCCCGCGAACTCACGGACCAGGAGCACACCATGACCACCACCAAGGGCCCCGCCAGCTACTTCCCCTCGATCGAGAAGAAGTACGGGCAGCCGGTCTCGCACTGGCAGGACCTGATCCGCACGTCGCCGCTGACGAAGCACATGGAGCTGGTGGCGTGGCTGAAGTCCGAGCATGGGCTCGGGCATGGGCACGCGAACGCGCTGGTGGCGCACACGCTGGGGGAGGGGCGTCAGCGGTAGCGGGTGTTCGGCGTCGGCTCTCCCTGACGCGTCAGCTGATGCCGCCCAGCGGTTCCGGGTCCACCCGTAGCGGCGTGCCCCAGACCCGTACGACCTCGTAGTCCGTGAACTCGTGGACCAGGCGGTAGGCCATCGCCGCGTCGGGGCGGCGGCGTTGGGCCGACAGGTAGAGCTCCGCCTCGCGGCGGTCGTGGCGGGGGGTGCCGCACAGGTGCCAGACCTGGCCCGTCCACATCTCGGGGATCCAGCGCTGCTGGGGCTGCGGGCGGTCCTCGCGGGTGCCGTAGCGCGACATCGACGGAGCGGCTTCCGCGCCCTCGCCGGGGCGGGGCCTGCCGCCGTACGAGCCGTTGATCTCCGAGCGGCGGGCGACGCGGCGACGGGTCTCGCACAGCAGGCACAGGTCCTTCGCGTTCTCGTCGACTGGGCCCGTGGGGTGCTCGCGGCAGCGCGTCGTGGGCGGGGCGCCGGTGACGGACTCCTCGATGAGTTCCAGGGCGCGCTTCACGTCCTGCTTCATCTCGTGCAGCTTCCCGTCGGGCGTATCGGCGCTGAGGCCCTCGCCGTGCTCGCCGAGGACGCGCAGGGCGCGGCCCAGCGCGGTGAGCTGTGCGTGATTCACGGGCGTACGCCCCTTCCGTGCGGTTCCCTGGCGGACGTCGGCCAGCGTCTCACGCCCCGCGGACAAAGCGCCGACTCACATCACGATCCGGTCACGACAACCGGAACCCCTCTTGAGGGCAGTCGTGCGGCACCCTCGTGGCGTCACGCCCGTCCCCGACGGTCGCCGAGAACATCTTCCTGGACCGCCGGCCGCGCCGCCTCGGGTGATCGACCGCAACTGGGGCGCTCGGCCCGTCCGCCGAGTCCGTCGAGAGCACGCAGAGAGAGTGGCAGCGCATGGACCAGTACGACCTGCTCGTGGTGGGGTCGGCCAACGCCGACCTGGTGACCGTCGTCGAGCGCCGGCCGGGCGCCGGGGAGACCGTCCTCGGCTCCGACCTGGCCGTCCACCCGGGCGGCAAGGGCGCGAACCAGGCCGTCGCCGCGGCGCGCCTCGGTGCCCGTACGGCGCTGCTGGCGCGGGTCGGCGAGGACGGGCACGGGCGGCTTCTGCTGGACTCGCTCGGGTCGGCGGGGGTCGATGTGGCCGGCGTCCTCGTCGGCGGGGCGCCCACCGGGGTCGCGCTGATCACGGTGGACCCGTCCGGGGACAACAGCATCGTGGTGTCCCCGGGCGCCAACGCCCGGCTCACCCCGGGTGACGTCGCGGCGGCCGGAGCGCTCTTCCGGTCGTCGCGCGTGGTGTCCACTCAGCTGGAGATCCCGCTGGACACGGTCGCGGAGGTCGTACGGAGTCTGGCGCCGGGGAGCCGGTTCGTGCTCAACCCGTCGCCGCCCGCGCCTCTCCCGGCGGAGGTCCTGGCGGCGTGCGACCCGCTCATCGTCAACGAGCACGAGGCCCGGGTCGTGCTGGGCACGGCCACCCATGGCGAGCCGGAGGACTGGGCGCGTGCGCTGCTCGCGCTCGGGCCGCGCTCGGTGGTGATCACGCTGGGCGCGGAGGGCGCGCTTGTGGCGGACGGGGCGGGCATGTGCCGGGTGCCGTCCGTGAAGGTCGAGACGGTGGACACGACGGGTGCGGGGGACGCGTTCACCGCGGCTCTGGCGTGGCGGCTCGGCGCGGGCGAGCCCCTGGCTGACGCGGCGTCCTTCGCGGCCCGCGTCGGAGCGGCGGCGGTGACGAGGGAGGGCGCGCAGGCGTCGTTTCCGACGGCGGAGGAGGTGGCGGCGCTGTGAAGAAGGCCGCTGGCGGGCGCGCTCGCCGAGCTGGGCCCTGCGACGGGGGAATGCCGATCCCGGCGGGCCCACGCGTGGTGGACCTGGCGTTCCGGGCCGGCGTCCCGTCGTTCGCAGAGGCCCTGGACGGCCTCCTGGACGAACTGGTGGTGGAGGCGGGAAGGGCAGCCGCCGAAATCCGCGAAGCGAACGCTGACGCGGACCGTCTCTCCCACGACGCCCACCTGACCGTCCGCACAGGCAAGGCCCGTCCTTGCGCGAACGTGCTGCTGCGGTGCGGGGTCTTTTTCTGAGCCGCCTGCCCGCAACGGCGGTACTGTTCAGGGCACCACTCACCAGAACAGGGTCAGGCATGTCGATCACCGCCGACGAAGCCCGCAAGCAGCTCTTCCCCTTGATCGAGAAGGTCAACGAGGATCACACGCCGGTACACATCACCTCCCGCAAGGGCAATGCGGTGCTCCTCTCCGAAGAGGCCTTCGCATCTTGGCAGGAGACGATCTACCTGACGCGTTCCCCGGCCAACGCCCGGCGCCTGCTGGACTCGATCCAGGAGGCTGAAGCGGGGACACCGCCTGGCCTACAAGGCCACCGACGGTGAAATCGTGGTCGTGCAGGCTCGCTACCACTACACATGACACGCCGAGGGGCCCGGTCCGCCGACCGGGCCCCTCTGTCGTCCCCTCGCGCCTCAGGGCGTCCCCTCGCGCCTCAGCAGGCGTGGGTCACGAAGCGTTCGGCTGTCTCCGCCAGGAGTGCTCGGCCGTCTCCGGCCCATAGGCCGTCGTTGAACAACTCCACCTCGATGGGGCCCCTGTAGCCGGCCGTCTCGACCAAGGCGCGCCACGCGCGCATGTCGATCGATCCGTCGCCCAGCTGACCCCGCCCGTTGAGGACGCCTTCGGGCAACGGCGTTGTCCAGTCGGCCAGTTGGAACGCGTGCAGGCGGCCGGTCTCGCCCGCTCGGGCGATCTGGGCCGGGGCGTGGTCGTCCCACCACACGTGGTACGTGTCCACGCAGACGCCGACCTGTTCGGCCGGGAAGCGTTCGGCCAGGTCGAGGGCCTGTTCCAGGGTGGATACGACGCAACGGTCCGACGCGAACATCGGGTGCAGCGGTTCGATGGCCAGGCGTACGCCGCGCTCGGCCGCGTACGGGCCGAGTTCCGCGAGCGCGTCGGCGATGCGTTCCCGCGCGCCGTGCAGGTCCTTGCTGCCCTCTGGGAGTCCGCCGGAGACCAGGACGAGGGTGTCCGTGCCGAGGGTGGCGGCCTCGTCGACGGCGGCCCTGTTGTCGTCGATCGCCTTCACGCGCGCGTGCGGGTCGATCGCGGTGAGGAAGCCGCCCCGGCACAGCGTGGTGACGGCGAGCCCCGCGTCCCGTACGAGCTTCGCCGCCGCCTCGACCCCGTACGCCTGCACGGGCTCGCGCCACAGGCCGACGCCCGGGACTCCCAACTCGCCGCAGGCCGCGACGAGTTCTTCGAGGCCGAGCTGCTTGACGGTCATCTGGTTGATGGAGAAGCGATCAAGGCTCGGGCTCACTGGTCGACTCCGTACACGCTGAGCAGGGACTTCATCCGGGTCGCCGCGAGGTGCGGGTCCGGGAACAGGCCGAGGCCGTCGGCGAGTTCGTAGGCGCGCGCGAGGTGCGGGAGCGAACGGGCCGACTGGAGGCCGCCGACCATCGTGAAGTGGGACTGGTGGCCCGCGAGCCAGGCGAGGAAGACGACGCCCGTCTTGTAGAAGCGGGTCGGCCGCTGGAAGAGATGCCGGGACAACTCGACGGTGGGGTCGATGAGTTCGCGGAATTTCGTGCGGTCCCCGGTGTCGAGGACGCGTACCGCGTCGGCGGCGAGCGGGCCCAGCGGGTCGAAGATGCCGAGGAGCGCGTGGCTGAAGCCCTGCTCGTCGCCCGCGATCAGCTCAGGGTAGTTGAAGTCGTCGCCCGTGTAGCAGCGCACGCCCTCCGGGAGGCGGCGGCGCAGTTCGACCTCGCGCCTGGCGTCCAGGAGCGACACCTTGATGCCGTCGACCTTATGCGGGTGCGCGGCGATGACGTCGAGGAACGTGTCCGTGGCGGCGTCGAGGTCGGGCGAACCCCAGTAGCCGGACAGCGCCGGGTCGAACATCGGGCCGAGCCAGTGCAGGATGACGGGCCCGGTCGCCTGGCGCAGCAGATGCCCGTAAATGTCGAGGTAGTCCTCGGGTCCGCGGGCCGCGGCGGCGAGGGCGCGCGAGGCCATGAGGATCGCCTGCGCGCCCGTCCCCTCCACGAGCGCGAGCTGTTCCTCGTAGGCCGCGCGGACCTCGCCGAGCGTGGCGTGGCCTGTCAGCTGGTCGGTGCCCACCCCGCACGCGATGGCGCCCCCGGTGGAGCGGGCCTCGGCCGCCGAGCGGCGGATGAGTTCGGCGGCGCCCGCCCAGTCGAGGCCCATGCCGCGCTGGGCGGTGTCCATGGCCTCGGCGACGCCCAGGCCGTGCGCCCACAGGTGGCGGCGGAACGCGAGCGTCGCGTCCCAGTCGACGGCGGCGGGCGAGTCGGGGCTGGTGTCGGCGAGCGGGTCGGCGACGACGTGCGCGGCGGAGAAGACGACGCGGGAGGTGAGCGGCGCGCCGGTGGTGAAGGACGCGGGCTCGGCGCGCGGGGTGTACGCGCGCGTCGTGCCGTCGGCGCCGGGGAGTCGGATCGTCACAGGCCGATCTCCGGAACGTCCAGGCGGCGGCCCTCCGCCGACGACTTCAGGCCCAGCTCGGCGAGCTGCACGCCACGGGCGCCCGCGAGGAGGTCCCAGCGGTAGGGCGCGTCCGCGTACACGTGCTTGAGGAACAGTTCCCACTGCGCCTTGAAGCCGTTGTCGAACTCCTGGTTGTCGGGGACCTCCTGCCACTGGTCGCGGAAGGAGTACGTGGCCGGGATGTCCGGGTTCCACACCGGCTTCGGCGTCGAACTGCGGTGCTGGACACGGCAGTTGCGCAGGCCCGCGACCGCCGAGCCCTCCGTGCCGTCGACCTGGAACTCGACCAGCTCGTCCCGGTTGACCCGCACCGACCAGGAGGAGTTGATCTGCGCGACGGCGCCCGACTCCAGCTCGAAGATGCCGTACGCCGAGTCGTCGGCGGTCGCGTCGTAGGGCTTGCCGTTCTCGTCCCAGCGCTGCGGGATGTGCGTCGAGGCGAGCGCCTGGACGGAGGTGACGCGGCCGAACAGCTCGTGGAGCACGTACTCCCAGTGCGGGAACATGTCGACGACGATGCCGCCGCCGTCCTCGGAGCGGTAGTTCCAGCTCGGGCGCTGCGCCTCCTGCCAGTCGCCCTCGAAGACCCAGTAGCCGAACTCGCCGCGCACGGACAGGATGCGGCCGAAGAAACCGCCGTCGATGAGCCGCTTGAGCTTGAGCAGGCCCGGCAGGAACAGCTTGTCCTGGACGACGCCGTGCTTGACGCCCGCGTCGTTCGCCAGGCGGGCCAGCTCAAGCGCGCCGTCGAGGCCGGTCGCGGTGGGCTTCTCGGTGTAGATGTGCTTGCCGGCGGCGATGGCCTTCTTGAGGACGTCCTCGCGGGTGGAGGTCATGGCGGCGTCGAAGAAGATGTCGACCGAGTCGTCGGCGAGGACGGCGTCCACGTCGGTGGAGACGTTCGCCGGGTCGAGGCCGTGCCGCTCGGCGAGCGCGAGCAGCGCGTGCTCGCGGCGGCCGACGAGCACCGGCTCCGGCCACAGGACCGTGCCGTCACCGAGGTCGAGGCCGCCCTGTTCCCGCAGGGCGAGCAGGGAGCGGACGAGGTGCTGGCGATAGCCCATGCGCCCCGTCACCCCGTTCATGGCGATGCGCACCGTTTTGCGTGTCATGAGTGTCCCTTCGTCCCGCCCGCCGCCGGAGATCACGTCGTCCCGCCGCCGCCGGAGATCACGCTTGAGGATCACGCTCGTTTCAGCAAGCGCTTTCTATCCGGGAAGAAGCTAGCCTCTGCACTGCCGGTCGGACAAGACCGGGGGCTGACGAAACGGGGATGGCGAGGCCGTACGACCGGACGGCCGCCCGCCCGCCGCCGACCGGAGGAACATGCGATGACCACGACCCTCGCCGACGTGGCGGCCCGCGCCCAGGTCTCCCCCGCCACGGTGTCCCGCGTGCTGAACGGCAACTACCCGGTGGCCGCGGCGACGCGCGAGCGGGTGCTGCGTGCGGTGGACGACCTGGACTACGTGCTGAACGGGCCCGCGAGCGCACTCGCCGCCGCCACGTCCGACCTGGTCGGCATCCTCGTGAACGACATCGCCGACCCGTTCTTCGGGATCGTGGCCGGAGCCGTGCAGTCCGAGATCGTCGGGCCGGGCGGGCGAGCGGGCGGTGAGCGGCTCGCCGTCGTCTGCAACACCGGCGGGTCGCCGGAGCGCGAGCTCACCTACCTGACGCTGCTCCAGCGGCAGCGGGCCGCGGCCGTCGTCCTCACGGGCGGCGCCGTCGAGGACACCGCGCACGCGACGGCGATCTCGGCGAAACTGCGGCGGCTCGCGGAGGCGGGGACCAAGGTCGTCCTGTGCGGCCGGCCGCCCGTGCCGGACGCGGACGCGGTGGCACTCACCTTCGACAACCGCGGCGGCGGCCGCGCCCTCACCGAGCACCTGCTCGACCTCGGGCACCGCCGGATCGGTTACATCGCGGGCCCCGAGGACCGTACGACGACCCGGCACCGCCTCGAAGGGCACCGCGCGGCGCTGGCCTCGCGGGACGTGCCGGACGACGCGAAGTGGACCGTGCACGGCCCGTACGACCGGCGCTCCGGGTACGAGGCGACGGTCGAACTCCTGCGCCGCGAACCGTCGTTGACGGCGATCGTCGCCGCGAACGACACGGTGGCGCTCGGTGCGTGTGCCGCGCTGCGGGAAGCCGGGCTGAGCATTCCGGGGGACGTGTCGGTGGCGGGGTTCGACGATCTGCCGTTCAGCGTGGACGCGGTCCCGGCCCTGACGACGGTACGGCTGCCGCTGGCGGAGGCGGGCGCCCGCGCGGGGCGGATCGCGATGGGGCGGGAGGAGGCGCCGGCGGGTGGACTGGCCGTCATACAGGGGGAGTTGATGGTGCGGGGGTCGACGGGGGTGCCGGGGGTGGGGGCCGTCGATTACTGGGACCGGCAGGCGGATGCGCCCTGACCGACGTCAGGCCGGAGCCCCACGTCCCCTTGACCACCCGTGAATGGCCGGTACCGTCCCGGCCATGAAACTGGCCTTCTCCACGCTCGGCGTTCCCGGGCTTCCGCTCGCCGACGTCGTCTGGCTCGCCGGCACGCACGGCTATCACGGCGTCGAGCTGCGCGCCCACCCTGAGGAACCGGTCCACCTGGGGCTCGGGCGCACCGAACGGGCCGCTGTCACCGCCGAGTTCGAGGCCGCCGGGGTCGAGATCCTGGGCCTGGCCGGGTACGCGCGCGTGGCCGCCCCGGACGAGGACGAGGCCGTCGCCGCCGAGATCCGATCCCTCGTCGAACTCGCCCACGACGTCGGCGCGCCCTACGTACGCGTCTTCCCGGGCGGCGGTACGGAGCAGAGCCGCGACGACGCCGATGCGACCGCGGCCCGGCGCCTGGGCACGGCCGCCGAGTACGCCGCCGGCCTCGGCGTCCGCGTCCTCCTGGAGACCCACGACTCGCACCGCACCGGCGCCGACGCGGCACGGGTCCTCGGCCCGGTCGGGCACCGGCAGGCGGGCGCGCTGTGGGACGTGATGCACACGTGGCTCGGCGGCGAGGAACCGGACGCGACGTACGCGGCACTGTCCCCGCACCTGGGCTACGTACAGGTGAAGGACATCGCGGGCCCCGACGACACGACACCGCTGCCGCTCGGCTCGGGCGTACTGCCGCTCGCCGAGGTGGTGGACGTCCTGTCCCGCGAGAACTGGGACGGCTGGCTGTGCTGGGAGTACGAGAAACGCTGGTACCCGGAGGCAGCCCCGCTACCGGGGATCTTGACGGCGGGACGGGAGCATCTGGGGCGGTTGCTGAACGAGTCGGCGTAGCGCGAGAACGCGAGTCGGCCCACCCCGGAAAGCCACCCCCTAGCCCGGAAACGCCTCCCCGAACGCCCCATGGAACCCCGGGAACGTCTTCCTGACGCACCCCGGGTCGTCGAACGTCACCCCGCCCGGCACGCGCAGCCCAGTCACCGCGAAGGACATGGCCATGCGGTGGTCGCCGTGCGTCGCGATCTCGGCCGGGGTCGGGGAGCCGGGGTGGATCTCGATCCAGTCGGGGCCCGTCTCGACCGTCACCCCGAGCCGCCGGAGGTTCTCCGCACAGGCCTCCAAGCGGTCGCACTCCTTCACGCGCGTGTTGTGGACGTCCTCGATGCGGACCGGGCCGGTCGCGTAGGGCGCGATCGCGGCGAGGGTCGGCATCGTGTCGGAGATGTCCCGCATGTTGACCGTGAGGCCGCGCAGACCGGCCGCGCCGGGGTCGGCGACCGTCGTGCTGTCCGCCGTCACCGTCACCCGCGCGCCCATGCGTTCCAGCACGTCGACGAAGGCGAGGTCACCCTGGAGCGCGCCCTTCCCGAGACCTTCCACCGTGACCTCGCGGCCGGTGACGGCCGCCGCCGCGAAGAAGTAGCTGGCCGTCGAGGCGTCGGGCTCGATGGCGTAGGTGGTGGCGGTGTAGCCGCCGGGCGCGACCGTGAAGACCTCGCCGTCGCGCCGGACGTCCGCCCCGAAGGCCCGCATCATCGCGAGCGTGATCTCGACGTACGGCGCCGACACCAGGTCCGTGACCGTGATGCGCAGCCCGTCCCTGGTCAGCGGTCCGAGCAGGAGTAGCGCGGTGAGGTACTGGGAGGACTGGCCGGCGTCCAGGGTCACGTCACCACCGGCCACCCCGCCCGCCGTGACGGTCAGCGGATGATGCCCTTCGGCGACTTCGTGACGGAGGTCGACGCCCAGGTCACGGAGCGCCCGGGTGAGCGGCGCGAGCGGACGGCGGCGCATCTGCGGCGAGGCGTCGAAACGGTACGTGCCCTGCGCGGCGGCCGCCACGAGTGCGGGCAGGAAGCGGGCGGTGGTGGCGCCGTCCCGGCAGTACACGTCGGCGTCGGTGACGCCGGGCCCGGCCGGCCGCCCCTCGATGCGCCAGGCGCCGGGGCCGGTCTCGACCCCGTATCCGAGCCGCCGCAGCCCTTCGACGAACCCCTCGGTGTCGTCGGAGGCGAGGGGGCGTACGAGGGTGGTGGTCCCCTCGGCCGCCGCGGCGAGGAACAGGGCTCGCGCCGTCACGGACTTGGAACCGGGGATCTCAACGACTGCCATGCCGGTCATGGTGCTCGACGGGTGCGGCACGCGCCGGAGTGTCCATGGGCTGGACGGCCCGCCCACAGGACGGGACGGCTCTCCGCGGGGCGCGGAGCAGCTGACGACCCGTAACTCCCCACCGCGCTCACACCCTTGACCGGCAGAAACTTTCCGGATATTCGTGACCCTTGGAAGTTTCTTTCAGGGCATCCACACCGCACCGCTGCGGGAATCCAAGGAGCCACATGAGCCTTTCCAGACGCACCCTGCTCGCCGCCGCCACCGCGAGCACCGCCGCCGTCACGATGACGGGGATACCGGCCGTCGCCGCCGGCGCGTCAGGCACGGACACGGACGCGACCCTCAAGCGGATCATCGCCGGGATGAGTCTTGAGGAGAAGGTCGGCCAGCTCTTCGTGATGCGGGTCTACGGCCACTCCGCCACCGAGCCCGACCAGGCCGACATCGATGCCAACCTCAACGAGATCGGCGTCCGCACCGCCGCCGAGCTGATCGCCAAGTACAAGCTCGGCGGCATCATCTACTTCGCCTGGGCCCACAACACCCGCGAGCCGCACCAGATCGCCGACCTGTCGAACGGCATCCAGCGTGCGGGCCTCGCCCAGCCGAGCCGCATCCCGTTGCTCATCTCGACCGACCAGGAACACGGCATAGTGTGCCGAGTCGGCAAGCCCGCGACCCTCTTCCCGGGCGCGATGGCCATGGGCGCGGGCGGTTCCCGCGCCGACGCCCGCACCCTGGGCCGGATCGCCGGCGCCGAACTGCGCGCGCTCGGCATCCGCCAGAACTACGCGCCCGACGCCGACGTGAACATCAACCCGGCCAACCCGGTCATCGGCGTCCGCTCCTTCGGCGCCGACCCGGAGGCCGTCGCGGGCATGGTCGCCGCCGAGGTCAAGGGCTACCAGAGCGCGGACATCGCCTCCACCGCCAAGCATTTCCCCGGTCACGGCGACACCGCCACGGACAGCCACTTCGGCTTCCCGATCATCACGCACACGCGCGAGCAGTGGCAGAAGATCGACGCCCCGCCGTTCAAGGCCGCGATCGCCGCCGGCATCGACTCGATCATGACCGCGCACATCATGGTTCCCGACCTCGACGCCTCGGGCGACCCGGCGACGCTTTCCCATCCGATCATGACGGGCATCCTGCGCGAGGAACTCGGCTTCGGGGGCGTCATCGTCACCGACTCGCTCGGTATGCAGGGCGTACGCGACAAGTACGGCGACGACCGCGTGCCGGTGCTCGCTCTGAAGGCGGGCGTGGACCAGCTCCTCAACCCGCCTTCCCTCGAGGTCTCCTGGAACACCGTCCTGAACGCCGTGAAGAGCGGCGAGCTGACGGAGGCGCGCCTCGACGAGTCGATCCTGCGCGTCCTGCGCCTCAAGCAGAAGCTCGGCCTGTTCGACGACCCGTACGTCACCGCGAGCGGCGTCGACAAGACGGTGGGCACCACCGGCCACCTCGCGAACGCCGACCGGATCGCCGACGCCACCACGACGTTGCTGCTCAACGACAAGGGCCTGCTCCCCCTGTCGCGGCGCACCCACCGCAACATCCTCGTCGTCGGCGCCGACCCGGCCTCGCCGTCCGGCACGACGGGCCCGCCGACGACGACACTCGGCCAGGCCCTGACCGAACTGGGCTTCTCCGCAACGGTGTTGTCCACCGGCACGGCCCCGAACCAGGCGAAGATCAACGAAGCCGTCGCCGCCGCGAAGGGCAAGGACGCGGTCCTGATCGGCACGTACAACGTCACCGCGAACAGCGCGCAGCAGAAGCTCGTGAACGCGCTGATCGCCACCGGCGTCCCCGTCGTCGCGGTCGCGATCCGCAATCCGTACGACATCGCGCAGGTGCCCGGCGTGGCCGCCTCGCTCGCCGCGTACTCGTGGACGGACGTCGAACTCCGGGCGGCGGTACGGGTGATCGCGGGCCGGGCCGACCCGCGCGGCAAGCTGCCGGTGCCGGTCCAGCGGGCGGACGACCCGACGAAGGAGCTCTATCCGATCGGCTACGGGCTCTCGTACTAGACGCTGGACGCGAATGCACCCCCCGGCGTGTCACGCCGGGGGGTGCATTCAGCTCTCACAAACCATTACGGCCGGAGCGTCAAATCCCGCTCGACGTCCCGCTTGTCGAGCTTCGCATCATAGGTCGCGAGCGGCTTGGCGGCCTGGACGGCGGGCGCGGAGACGCCGGCCCACTTCAGGATCCGCTCGGTGGCGAACGCCTTGTCATCGGCGTTCAGCTGGGCCACGTTCGCGCCGTGGTTGGCGCCGGGAGCGGTCAGCACGTACGAGTCCACGGAACCCTTGCCGGGGCGGAAGCGCTCGGCGCCCCACGGGTCGTTGGCGCCGTAGACGTACAGCATCCGCGTCGCGTGCTGGCGCACCCACGTGTCGACGTCACGCATCACCGACGGCTGGAACTCCATCGGGATGGAGCGCGGCACGAAGTTGCGCGGCGGCTGGTAGCCGTAGCGCGACAGGTCGCCGAGCCACGGCTGCTTGATGTCGGGCGAGCCGAGCTGCGTGCCGGCCTGGTAGTAGTACGGCGTGTAGCGCTCAAGGGCCTGGTCGGCGTACGAGTTCCAGCCGCCGACCTCGTCGACGTAGTCGAAGAGGGCCTGGTCGGAGACGGTCGCGGCGTCCGGCACGTCGGCGCACGCGGTCTGCGAGGGCTGGTACTGCCAGAAGCCCCACACCAGGTCGAGGACGGTGGCCTCGTAGGCCTTGTCCAGCGAACCGACCGTGTCGACGGTGTAGTTGTTGGCCTTCAGGTAGTCCGCGTACCTGCCCTCAAGGGCGTCCCGGCGCACCAGCGTCTCGCGCTGCACGTTCTGCAGCGCCTCGCGGCAGTCCTTCGGGCCGACCGTCTTGAAGAAGTCGTCGTACGCCGAGTCCTCCTTGTTCACCACGTCGTTGGGCGCGACGTAGGCGACGACGCCGTCCATGTCGGACGGGTAGAAGCGCTCGTAGTACGTGGCGGTCATGCCGCCCTTCGAGCCGCCCGTGGTCAGCCAGTTCTTGCCGTAGATCGGCTTGAGGGCCTGGTAGATGGCGTGCTGGTCACTGGCCGCCTGCCAGATGTCCAGCTTGGACCAGTCGGCCGGCGCGGGCCGCGAGGGCGTGAAGAAGCGGTATTCCACGGACACTTGGTTGCCGTCGACGATGCGCGTCGGCTCGCTGCGGCTGGGGGTCGTGGAGACGTTGTACCCGCCGGTGAACATGACCGTGGGGCGGCTGACGTCCTTGTGCAGCACGGTGATGCGCTGCTGGAACGTGCCGGCGGACGGGTGCCGGTGGTCCACCGGCTGGGTGAAGTTGAGGACGAAGTAGCGGTAGCCGGCGTACGGCTTCTCCTCCACCAGGCTCATGCCGGGTACGGCGAGGAGCCGGTCCTTGATGTCGGTTTCGGTGTCGGCGGCTGCCGGCCGGGCCTGAGCGGCGGTGGCCGCCGTGGCCGTACTCGCGGTGCCTATCAGCATCACGAGCGCGAGCAGCCATCTGAGCGCGTTGCGCATTCGTACTCCCTTTTAGAACACAGATGCGCAGGGAACCTAGCGGAGGAACATCTGTTCTGTCAGGGGTTCTTGGGGTTCAGAGGGCGTCTGAGGTGGGGTGGCTCATGCGGCGACGCGTGGGGGCGGCTCGGGCGGGCGCGTCGTCAGCAGAGGATCCAGCCCGAGCTGACCGACCCCCGGCCCACCGAGCCCCGCACCCACACGCAGCGGTGTCCCGCGTGCACGGTGACCGGGCCCGCGTGGTGCGCGTAGTTGCCGCTGTCCCGCACCGGCCGGCTGCCGCGCGCCTGCACGCTGACCGACATCTTCTGGCGGACACCGTCGCGCCCGGTGAGGGTGACGGCGCAGATGTAGTTGCCGCTGCGGTACACGACCGTCTTGCCGGTGGAGAACGGCAGGTTGCGGACCTTGTGGCCGGGGCAGAGCGCGGCTGCGGCCTGCGCGACCCCTGTCGCCGGGCCCGAGAGGGCGAGCAGCGCCGAGGAGGTCAGTACGGCTGTCGCGACCGCGAGCCGTCTGTGTATGCCGCCCTCGCCCCTGCCTGCGCCCACCGTCGCCCCTCCCGCCATGTCGTCCACAGCGTACTGGTGTACGGACGCGGCGGGCGGGGCCGGTGGTTGCCCGCTGTGCGCGTTATCGCGTGGAGCCGACCTCGGCCTCGGGCTCCGACTCGGGCTCCGACCCGGGTTCCGGCTCACCGGCGAAGGTCCGCCACAGCTCGGCGTACCGGCCGTCGAGCAGGAGGAGTTCGTCGTGCGTACCGTCCTCCGCGACCCGGCCGTCGGCCATGACGACGACCCGGTCGGCGCGGGCGGCGGTGGTCAGGCGGTGGGCGACGACGAGGGTCGTGCGCTTGCCGGCGATGCGGTCGGTGGCGTGGTTGACCTGCGCCTCCGTGGCGAGGTCGAGCGCGGCGGTCGCCTCGTCGAGCAGCAGGATGTCGGGGTCGACGAGTTCGGCGCGGGCCAGCGCGATCAACTGCCGTTGCCCGGCGGACAGATTGCGCCCGCGCTCGGCGACCTCGTGCAGATAACCACCCTCAAGAGTGGCGATCATGTCGTGCGCGCCGACCGCCCGCGCCGCCGCCTCCACCTGGGCGTCGGTGGCGTCCGGCCGCCCGTAGGCGATGGCGTCGCGCACGGTGCCCTGGAAGAGGTACGCCTCCTGCGGGACGACGCCGAGACGGTGCCGGTAGCTCGTGAGGTCGAGGTCGCGCAGGTCGGTGCCGTCGACGGTGACGCGTCCGCCGGTCGGGTCGTAGAAGCGGGCGACGAGCTTGACGAGCGTCGACTTGCCCGCGCCGGTCTCGCCGACGAAGGCGACGGTCTGCCCGGCGGGGATGCGCAGCGCCACGTCACTGAGCGCCGCCTCGTCGGTGCCGTACGCGAAGTCCACGTCCTCGAAGGCGATCTCGCCGCGCAGCGACAGGACTTCGAGGGGTTCGTCGGAGGCCTTCGTGGATGTCGGCTCCTGGAGCAGTTCCTGGATGCGGCCGAGCGAGACCGTGGCCTGCTGGTAGCCGTCGAAGACCTGCGAGAGCTGCTGCACGGGCGCGAAGAACAGGTCGATGTAGAGCAGGTACGCGACGAGCGCGCCCGCCGTCAGCGTGCCCGCCTGCACCCGTCCCGCGCCCACCATCAGGACCGCGGCGGCGGCGACCGACGACAGGAGCTGCACGAACGGGAAGTACACGGAGATCAGCCACTGGCCGCGGATACGGGCGGCGCGATAGTCCTGGCTCCGCTCGGCGAACCGGCGCGCTCCCGAGCCCTCGCGCCGGAACGCCTGCACGATCCGCAGCCCGGCGACGGATTCCTGGAGGTCGGCGTTGACGACGGAGACCCGCTCGCGGGCGAGTTCGTACGCCTTCACGCTGGCGCGGCGGAAGAAGAACGTGCCGAAGATCAGCGGCGGCAGCGTCGCGAAGACGACGATCGCGAGCTGGACGTCGATGACGAGGAGCACGCCCATGATGCCGAAGAAGGTGACGACGGAGACGAAGGCGGTGACCAGGCCGGTCTGGAGGAACGTCGACAGGGCGTCCACGTCGGTCGTCATCCGGGTCATGATGCGCCCGGTCAACTCCCGTTCGTAGTAGTCGAGTCCGAGGCGCTGGAGCTGGGCGAAGATCTTCAGGCGCAGCGAGTAGAGGACCCGCTCGCCGGTGCGTCCCGTCATCCGGGTCTCGCCGATCTGCGCGCCCCACTGGACGACGACGGCGAGCAGGGCGAACGCGGACGCCGCCCACACGGCGCCGAGCGCGAGCCGCGTGACGCCCTGGTCGATGCCGTGCCGGATCAGTACGGGCAGCAGCAGGCCCATGCCGGCGTCGACGGCGACGAGGGCGAGGCTGATCAGCAGCGGCGCGCCGAATCCGTGCAGGAGCCGGCGGAGCCCGTACGACTTCTCGGGCGTGACGGCGCGTGCCTCGTCGATGCCGGGGGTGTCCGCGGCGGCCGGGAGCGCGTCGACCTGTGCGAGGAGTTCGGGCGTCGCGGGCATCCCGGCGAGCGCGGTGTCCTTGGGTTCGCGGTCGCCCGTCCACAGGACGGGGGTGATGCCGCGCTCGGCGTCGAACTCGGCGTCCAGCTCGGCCCTCACCGAGGTGTCCTCGTCGGGGAGTGCGGGCCGGACGTGGCCGGGCGAGACGCCGCCGAGCTCGTCGGGGTCGGTGAGCAGGCGCCGGTAGAGGGGCGAGCCGGCCTCCAGCTCCTCGTGGGTGCCGATCGCGGCGAGGCGCCCGCCGTCGAGGACGGCGATGCGGTCGGCGAGGCCGAGGGTGGAGCGGCGGTGGGCGATGAGCAGCGTGGTGCGGCCCGCCATCACGTGCTTGAGGGCCTCGTGGATCTCGTGCTCGACGCGGGCGTCGACGGCGGACGTGGCGTCGTCGAGGACGAGGAGGCGGGGGTCGGTGAGGATGGCGCGGGCGAGCGCGATGCGCTGGCGCTGGCCGCCGGACAGGGTGAGGCCCTGCTCGCCGACGGTCGTGCCGTAGCCGTCGGGCAGCTCGGATATGAAGCGGTCGGCCTGGGCGGCGCGGGCCGCGGCCTCGATCTGCTCGTCACTCGCGTCGGGGACGCCGTACGCGATGTTCGCGCGGATCGTGTCGGAGAAGAGGAACGAGTCCTCCGGTACGAGGCCGATGGCGGCGCGCAGCGAGTCGAGGGTCAGCTCGCGGACGTCGTGGCCGCCGATGAGGACGGCGCCGTGCGTGACGTCGTAGAAGCGTGGGAGGAGGAGCGAGACGGTGGACTTGCCGGAGCCGGAGGAGCCGACGACGGCGAGGGTCTCGCCTGCGCGGATCTCGAAGGACAGCCCGTCGAGGACGGCCCTGTCGGCACCTTCGTAGGAGAAGGAGACGTCGTCGAACTCGACGGTCGCGGGGGCGTCGGCGGGGAGTTCCTTGGTGCCGTCCGCGATCGACGGTTCGGTGTCGATGAGCTCCAGGACGCGCTCGACGCCGGCGCGGGCCTGCTGGCCGACGGTGAGGACCATGGCGAGCATCCGGACGGGGCCGACGAGCTGGGCGAGGTAGCTGGAGAACGCGACGAACGTGCCGAGCGTGATCTGTCCGCGTACGGCGAGCCAGCCGCCGAGCGCGAGCATCGCGACCTGGCCGAGCGCGGGCACGGCCTGGAGGGCGGGGGTGAACTTCGCGTTGAGCCGGATGGTGCGCAGGCGCCCCGCGAAGAGCCGCCGCCCGACCTCCCGGAGCTTCCCGGTCTCCTGGTCCTCCTGCCCGAAGCCCTTCACGACGCGTACGCCGGACACGGCGCCGTCCACGACCCCGGCGACGGCGGCGGCCTGCGCCTGCGCGTACCAGGTGGCGGGGTGAAGGCGGGAGCGGCTGCGCTTGGCGATGTACCAGAGGGCGGGGGCGACGGCGAGCGCGACGAGAGTCAGCGGCAGGGACAGCCACGCCATGATCCCGAGGGAGATCAGGAACAGCAGTACGTTGCCGATGGTCATCGGCAGCATGAAGAGCAGGCCCTGGATGAGCTGGAGGTCGCTGGTCGCGCGCCCGACGACCTGGCCCGTGGACAGCTCGTCCTGACGCCGGCCGTCGAGCCGGGTGATCGTCCCGTACATCTCGGTCCGCAGGTCGTGCTGGACGTCGAGGGCGAGGCGGCCGCCGTAGTAGCGGCGGACGTAGGTGAAGGCGTAGACGACAATGGCCGCGCCGACGAGGGCGGCGGCCCACGGTCCCATGGAGCGGGTGTGGTCCCGCACCACGTCGTCGATGATGACCTTGGTGATCAGCGGGACGAGCGCCATGACGGCCATGCCGCCGAGGGACGCGCCGAGCGCGAGCACGACGTCCTTCGGGTACCGCCAGGCGTACCCGGCGAGACGCCGGCCCCATCCCCGTTGCTCCGCCACGTCCACGCCTCCCGTTGTGCCCGACCTGACCGGTCCTGACCGGCTCTGTCCTGGCCGGTCCTGTCCTTACCTGCCGAGAGGCGCAACGCGGAAACGGGCGGATTTCATCCCGCCGCAACAATTCGGGGCCGGGACCGGGACGAAGGTCCGAGCGGGCCTGGTCCTCAGGTCCCGGTCCCTTCCTTGTCAGCCCTGGGGGACGGCGACGTACGCCTCCTTGGGAGTGGTGGTCGGCGTGTAACGCGACGTAGCCGCCGCAGCCGGAATCAGATCCCGGTGGATCACCTTCGCGACGGCCTGGATCGTGTTCACGCCGTACGTCATCGTGCTGTTGCCGTGGGTGAGCACGGAGATCGTGTAGTCGTGCCCGGCGCCCTGGAACGCGCCGATGCTGTGCACGCGCCAGCCGTGCGTGGACCGCTCCAGCCAGCCGTTCTTGACGTGCACGGACACGGTCGACGGCGCGCCGGCGGGGGTGCCCCAGCGCTGGGAGGAGATGACCTTGCCCATGAGCTTGAGGATGTAGGCGCGGGAGTTGTCGCTGAGGACGGTGTTCTTGGCGGTGACGAGGGAGAGCAGGCGCTGCTCGTCGGTGACGTTGATCTGGGTGAGCCCCCAGTAGCCCCCGGACCCGGGAACGGTCCGGGTCATCCCGGCTGCGGCGAGAAAGCCCTTGACCTTGGTGACCCCGAGCTGCTTCCAGAGGGAGGTGGTGGCATTGTTGTCGGACTTGGTGATCATGGCGGTGGCGAGGTTCGCCTCGCGCGTCGTGAGGTACCGGTTGGTCTTCTTGGCGTCCCAGAGGAGCGTGGCGAGGACGGTCACCTTCACGACGCTGGCGGAGTCGTAGGAGGAGGTGGCGCGGAGGGTGCAGGTGGTGTTGGTGGTCCGGTCCCTGAGGCCTACGGCGACGGTTCCGGAGCGCGAGGCGAGGGCGGCGGTGATGTCCTTCTGCAGCTTGGCGGCGAGCCCGGCCTGACCGGAGGTACAGGTGACCTGCGGGGTGGTGGCGGCCGCGGCGGGCGCGGCGCCGGCCGCGAGCATTCCTACGGCCACGAGGGTGGCGGGGAGCGCACGGGAACGCAGGGATATGTGGTGAGTCATGTGAGTGGGTCCCCCCTGAAACGGAACGGGCACGCCTACGGCGCACTCGCCTCACATGACTCTTGGGTGGGGGCGGATGGTTGTACGAATTCAATGGATCGGGATGAATTCAATGGATCGGGCGATCCGACGGCTGACAGGATGCCCGGATGACCGCCGCCGCTCCGCTCCCTCTCCCGATCGACCTCGACACGTGGCCACGCCGCGAGCACTTCGAGCACTACCGCGAGCGGGTTCCGTGCACGTACTCGATGACGGTGGAGCTGGACGTCACGGCGTTCACGAGGGCGCTGCGCGAGTCGCCTTGGAAGTCCTACGTCGCCCAGATCTGGGCCCTGGCAACGATCGTGAACCGTCACGAGGAGTTCAGGATGTGCGTGACGGAGTCGGGCGCTCCGGCGGTATGGCCGGTGGCGCACCCGGCCTTCACGGTCTTCAACGCGGAGCGGGAGACGTTCGCGTGCGTGTGGGTTCCGTATGACGCGGACTTCGGCGCGTTCCACGAGGCGGCGGCGCCACTACTGACGGAGCACAGCAAGGCGACGGAGATGTTCCCGCAGGGCCCTCCCCCGGCGAACACCTTCGACGTATCGAGCCTGCCGTGGTCATCGTTCACGGGCTTCAACCTGAACATCGGAGCCGGCTGGGACCACTTGGCGCCGATCTTCACGCTGGGCAAGTACGTGGAGCGGGAGGGCCGGGTCATGCTGCCCTTGGCGGTGCAGGTACATCACGCGGCGGCGGACGGGTTTCATGCGGCGCGCCTGGTGAATGAGCTGCAGGGGCTGGTTGCGGAGTTGGGGTGGCTGTAGCGGGGTGCGGGCCGGGGAGGCGCCGGGGCCCCGCCGGTCAGCGGTACCAGTCCTCGCCGTCACTTGTGAGGGTGCTGCGCACGTAGGCCTCCAGGGACGCCGAGACCCAGGTCCGGCTGTCCGTCTCGTGGTCCCACACGAAGACGTCGTCCCGCTCCGGGACGCGGACGAAGGCGAACTGGTCGCCGCCCCCGTTGTCACCGAAGAACATCAGGGCGTCGAACGACTGGTAGAGGCCACGGAACTCGACCGAGTCACGGAACGCGAGATTCTCGCCGAGAATCTTCTCCGCGGCCCAGACCAACTCGGTCCCGTACACGTCCTCAATTCCATTGCTCTCCAAGAGGAGTTCACGCAGCGACGGCGGAACGGACTGCCCGAGTCGTCGCTCGACTTCGCCCAGGATGTGATCGGTCGCGGGGTCCTGGAACTCGACGCCAGGAAACCCCGAGGCGAGCTCGCGCCACAAGTGACTCACACTCCGTTCATAGAGAAGTCCCGCTCAAATTCACCAGACATCGCCCCCATTGATCACCGTGATCGGAGTCGTCGGCGTTAGCTTCGCGCTGTCTACTGACACTCCCTGCGACAAGATGGCCAGGCCGTCGCGGGGAGCCGGTCTCCCCGAACTACGGGTGAGTCGGTGTACGTCGTGCCCGTTTCTGCCAATCATGCCGCCAGCGAGGGGTGCCGAGGCACCGTGACCTGGCCTTCCGCGCAGCCGAGCAAGTCTGAGGCGTGGGATAGGAGGTAGTCGGCCATAGGGTCTACGCACTTGGCCGACTACGACACATACGGCACCAGCAGCCACACTGCCGCCGAACTGGTCCACCTCATCAGCGACCGCCTCGGACTGGCATTCACCGAGCACGACAGCTACTTCCGAGGCATCTATCACCGCGCCGACAGCCCCGGCGGAGAGATAGAGGTCCAGCCCAACTCGATTCCCGGCGACGACGGCGAAAGCGACCTCTACGCCGCCGAACACCCGACGGCCCAGATCCTGCTACTGGCCCTCACCCCGGCGGCCCGCGCCTCCGCCCTGCGGACCCAATTGGGCTCCGTCGACGGGCTCGTCCACCTGAAGCATGAGTCGCTCTGAAGCTAGTCAGCGTCACCGCGATCGGAAGAGGGAAGCCGGCCGCCCCGGCTCAGGGCGATTCGACGTACGTCGCGCAGGCTTTCTGCCAATCGTGCTGCCAGGAAGTGGAGTTGGGGTGCCGTGGCCTTGCCGTGCGCGTCGGCGAGCAGGTCCGAGGCATGGGATAGGAGATCATCGGCCATTTCGAGCTGAACGGACTCGACACCGTCGGCGACGCGGGAGACGTAGCTGGTGCCGGTGCCGTCGCTTACGAGGTAGCAGGGATTCCCGTCGAGACTGGCCCAGGGCAGGAGCCGACCTTGACTGGCGGGCGCGGTGTCGTGGCCGTGGAACATCATGCGACCACCTCGACACCGTGGATGTGGTGCGCGCCGAGGTCCACGCCGTGTACGGCGAGCCAGAGCGTGCGGCGGCGGCGAGCACGTTGCCGCTTCTCCTGCTCTCGGCGCTCGTGGGCGAGGACGTAGGGGCGGACCAGTCGGGAGTCCTCGCCTCGGAGGGGATAGGTGTGCGGGGCGGTACGGCGGGCCGGAGGCTCTGGGGCTTCGGGTGCCGGACTGAGTACATCGCGCTTTCGATGGCGCCCCGAGGCCGGACAGGCCAGCCGCAGCAGCAGTTCGACAAGGCGGGCGATAAGGTTCAACACGTCAGCAACTCCACTGAAGTTGGTGGCCATGCCCCCGGGCCGTCGCTAGCGGTCGCGGGGGTCTTCCGTACCCGGAGAAGGGCAGGTCGACGTACATGGGCATCGCTGTGTAGCGATCCGCTCACAGAGTGGGACCGCCAGGGCTAGGCTCGCCAGGGGGTACGACGTGACAAGGCATCTGTCACATGGGAGTTGACGATGAGCAACACCTACGGGGAATGGCTGAAGGCCCAGCGCGAGGCCGCCGGCCTGACCCAGCAGGATCTGGCCACGGCGGCGGTGATGTCGCGTTCGCACATCGCCCACATCGAGGCGGGGCGCCGCCTGCCGTCGAAGGAGGATGCGCGGAGGCTGGACAGGGCGCTGAACACGGGGAATGTACTGAGCAGCTTTCTGCCCGACAGGGACGGGGTGGTGGCCGAACACTTCGAGACGGCTCACGCCCTCGAACAACAGGCCGTTGAGATCAGGGAGTTCGCCCTTTCGTTCGTTCCCGGCATCCTCCAGACGGAGCGGTACGCCCGTGCGGTCATGAGCGCTTCGTACCCTCCCGTGGGTGAAGAGGAATGTGACAGGCTCGTTGTCACACGCCTTGAGCGGGCGAAGATCCTTCAGGACCCCGTGTCACCCGTGGTGTGGGCGCTCTTGGACGAGGGAGTCTTGATGCGCCCCGTGGGCGGCCCCGATGTCATGGCTGAGCAGATCCTGCACATCATTCGATTGGCAGATTCGGGCCGTATCCGTGTACACGTGCTGCCGCGCTCCCTGGGGTTCCACCCACTGCTCGAAGGCATGTTGACGTTGATGTGGTTCGACGATCAGCCGCCGGTGGCCTACAGCGAGGGGGTCCGCATGGGGAAGGTGCACGATTCCCCAGCCATGGTCCATGAGCTGCAAGGTCGTTACGATCTTGCGCTGAGCGACGCGCTGCCGCTCAAGGAGTCACTGGCCCTGCTGAGGGCGACAGCAAAGGACTACGGAGATCATGACTGAGCCGACCATCTCGAACGCCGCCGCACTGGTCGGCTGGCGAAAGTCCTCCTACAGCGGAAGCGAAGGCGGCAGCTGCCTCGAAGTCCTCGACCACCACCCCGCCGGCGTCCCCGTCCGCGACTCCAAGAACCCGGCCGGCCCCGCCCTCGTCTTCCCCTCCCACGACTGGGCGACCTTCATCGCAGCCGTCCGCACCGGAGACCTCCCCGCCTAAGACGGCGCCAACGGCCTCCAGGAGCACACGCCCCCGGAGGCCGTGACCTGCCAATCTCGAGGGACCGCCGAACGACGTCCCGAACCTCCACTCGGGCACCGTTACAACGGCAGGCCGAGCACCCCCTTGCCTTCGCCGCTCACACTCGTTCTGCCTGTTCGGCAGTAGCGCAGGGGGAAACAAGGCTCGTTGCGGGGGTGGAGCGGCGCGCGAGGTCGGGCAGCACAGTGGCCAGGCCGGCCAGAGCCATGACCGCGCCGAGCCAGAGCGGGGAGCGCAGACCCCAGGCATCGATCGCCACAGCGCCGATGGAGGAGCCGAGGATGATGCCGAGGGTGATGAAGGAGGAATGAACAGTGTTGACCAGCGGGCTGGCGTTCCCGGTGCGCTGGACGCGAGTTGCCATGGCCGGGTTCATGGTGACGCCCGCCAGGCCGATGCCCATCATGCAGATGACGGCCGGTGCGGGCAGATCGGCGAACAGTGCGAAACCGGCCAGGGACACGGCGTTGAGGACGAGGCCGACAATGAGGACCGGGATGGTGTGGCGGTCAGCGAATCGGCCGACGATGTTGTTGCCGACGACAGTGGCGGCACCGTAGGCGATCAGCAGGACGGCGACGGCGCCGGTGGAGAAGCCGGTGACATCGGTGAGGATCGGGTTGAAGTAGCTGAAGGCCGAGAAGGTGGCACCGATGATGAGCGTGCTGGTTGACAGCACCAGCCACAGCTTGGGCTTCCGGAAGACACCGATCTCCTGACGGAAGCCGCCGCCGCCCGCGGCGCGCTCGATGCGGGGCACGCCGAACAAGGTGGCCACTGCTGCGATTACGGTGATCGCGGTGATGACCCAGAACGCCGCACGCCAGCCGAAGCGCTCACCGACCAGGGTCGAGATGGGCAGTCCGAGCAGGGTGCCGAGCATCAGTCCGTTCATCGCGACCGCGATCGCCCGGCCGCGGACCTCGGGGCGGGTGATCTGGGCGCACATCGAGATGCCCACGCCGAAAAAGGCCTGGGAGGCGATGCCAGTGATGATGCGCGCCGTCACCATCGTGGCGTAGCCGGTCGCGGTGGCAGCCAGGACGTTGCCCGCCAGGAAGACAACGAACAGCACCATTAGCGCCGTCCGCGGCGGACGCTTCATGACCGCCATGGTGAGGAACGGCCCGCCGGCCGCCATGGCCACCGCGAACGCGGTGATGAGGTAACCGATCTGCGGGACGGTGGCATTCAGGCCGTCGGCCATCTGCGGCATCAGTCCGGCGACCACGAACTCGCTGGTCACCATGGCAAAGATGCCGAGCGCCAGGACGTATACGGCACGAGGCATGACTGTGTCTCCTTAGCAGTCGACGCCGACCGGCAGGGCCGGGTGGCGTGGAAAAATTGCGTTACGGACCGATCAGTCCAAAACGTGGGTATGGGCGGGCACGCCGCCGGAGCGGGCAAGCGTCAGTGCGTCAGTGCGTCAGTGCGTCAGTGCGTCAAGGGTGACTTCGGCGATCGACTCCAGAACGCTCCGGTCGGCGCCCCCCTGGCTCGAGATGCGCATACCGCCGATCGCAGCGTTGATGAAGCGGGCCACCGCTCCGGCGTCCCGCCGAGAGGTGATACTGCCGTCTCGGCGGCCCTCCTCGACCACCGCACGCAGCACCGCGAGCCTGCGAGCCGTGTCGCGCTCAAGCATCTCGGCCGCCACACTGTCGCGAGCGGCCAGTTCGACCGTGGTGTTCACGGTCAGGCAGCCCAGACTGCGGCCGCCGGCCCTGTGCTCGGTCTCGCCGTCGACGACCATGGCGAACAGGGCACGGATACGGTCGGCGGCACTATGACTCACGTCATCCAGAACAGCCATCTGGGCGGTGGTCATGGTCTCGATGTAGTGGGCGAGCGCACGCTCGAACAGGTCACGCTTACTTTTGAACGTGTTGTAGATGCTGCTGCGCCCCAGCCCGGTGGCTTCACACAGATCCTGGGTGGAAGTGGCCTCATAGCCCTTCTCCCAGAACGTGTACATCGCCGCGTCCAGGGCCCGCGCCTCGTCGAACATCCTCGGTCGGGCCATGGCGCCACCTTAGTCATTTTGGATCGACCGTTGCAATACGTAGGCGCAAGCCTCGCGCTCATCCGTCGCAGCAGTCCGGTATCGGCAACTCTTGACCTGAGAAGCCGCCAACGGCCTCCGGAAGCGCACGCTCCGGCGGCCGCGAACTGCCGACCGGTTAAGGCCCCGCCGATGGCGGGGGCGGCGGGGGTGCTGTGCCCGGCACGTAGTCAGGCGGCTGCGAGTCCCAGACGCGCCCCGTGCTCGGCGAGGGCGTCACGCGCTGTTCCTCCGCATCGGAGCGCGACGTCCACCACGTCACGGACGCCAGACCGACAAGGCACGCGGCAACGATGAACACCCCCACCGGGAAGCCGCGCGGTGACCGCACCAGACGCAGGCCCAGCCAGCCCGCGCAGGCCACTGCGAAGCCCGCGATCGTCGGGGTGAGGTCGCCGTTCTTGTAAGTGATCAGCAGGGCGCCGTAGTTGGTGAACAACACCAACAGCACTGCGTAGAGCACCGCGACAACCGCGCACAGCCATTCCAGCAGGCGCAACACACGTCGGACTCCGCTCACGCCGTCGCCCCCTCACCGTCCCCACGTCTTACTTGGCGAAGCTAAGGCAACGAGACGTCAAGAACTAGTGGCTCGTCTCGGATCGTTGGACGGGTAGTGGCTGGCCCCCTCGCGTGGGTCGGGTTGGCTTCGGTCTGGGCCCGGCGGCAGGCTTTACCAAACGGTCTACCACTTGTTTTTCCTGGTCAGGTAGCTTTCAGGGCATCCATTGATCTTTAAGTGCGGGCCCGTTCGGCGTGACCGAACGAGTCCGTGTGGAGGGGTGTGCCATGAGTGCGGTCGACCTTGCGGAAACGGCGGCCGGTCTGCCCGAGGCGTGGAGTTCTCGCAGGCTGGGCATGGTGGGGGCGGCCTGCGTCAAGGTACTGCGCATGGACGGGTTGCCGGTCGCGGAGGAGAGCCATGGGGCCGCCGAGGCTCTGCTGGTCCTCGATGGTCGGCTGGAGCTGGAGGTGGATGGCGTGCCGGTGTCGGTGCGGGCGGGCGAGCTGTTCATGGTGGCGGCGGGAACTGCACACACGGTCCGCCCCGGGAGCCGGGGCACGTTGGTGATCGTGGAACTGCCGGAGAAGTGACGGCTCTTCAGGCTGCCTTGGGAAATCAAACGGGCCTGGGCCGACCGTCGCGAGTACGGCACGACCGTCAAAAGCTTCGACGTCTACCGCGCGGTCCTCGACGACAGCGTCCACGATTCTGCAGGGCTCGAGGTCTGGGTCGGGCAGCGGATACGGCCCCTGAGGATGCTTTCGGCAGAGGAACCTTTTTCCGGTTCACCCCCGATAATCGACCCGCCGGTAGGCCGCACGCCGCAAGGCGAGAATTCAGATGAGTTCGCGTATGTGACCGACCTCGCATTCGGCAGTTGCGCCCCCATGTGACCTCGCTTTATGCCGCTACGGAATGTCACATGCCCCCATCGTATTGGTGATGCATCCACGCACTTTTGTGTACTGCTTTCCGTCATGCCGATCACCGGCGCCTGCGAGCGCCGGCACCAGCGGGGGAAGCACAACATGTACGAGGATTTCCTGTCCGAGAAGCTGCAGGAGCTGCGCAACAGCGGGCAGTATCGCGAGTTCGTGGACATCAACCGCCGGGCGGGCGCCTATCCGCAGGCGATACGTCGCACCGCCGACGGGCGAGACCAGCAGGTGACGGTGTGGTGCAGCAACGACTACCTGGGCATGTCGCAGCACCCTGAGGTGCTGGAGGCGATGCACCGGGCGATCGACGAGTACGGTGCCGGTTCCGGTGGTTCGCGCAACATCGGTGGCACGCACGCCCACTATGCGGCCCTGGAGTCCGCTCTCGCCGAGTGGCACGGCAAGCAAGCGGCGCTGGTGTTCCCGACCGGGTACGGCTCCAACGACGCGACGCTGCAGTGCCTGCTCCGTATCCTGCCCGACGCCGTCATCATCTCCGACGAGTTGAACCACGCATCGATCATCAACGGCATCCGCAGCACCCGGGCCGAACGCGCCGTTTTCAGGCACAACGATGTGGACCACCTGGAGGAACTGCTCGCCGGGCAACCGCTGGACCGACCGAAGATCGTCGCCTTCGAATCGGTGTACTCGATGGATGGTGATGTGGCGCCGATCGAGGAAATAGCGAAGGTGGCCCAGCACTACAACGCGCTCACCTACCTCGACGAAGTGCACGCCATCGGAATGTACGGCCCGCGCGGCGCCGGTATCGCCGCGCAGCTGAATGTCGACCACCACATCGACATCATCCAAGGCACCATGGCCAAGGCCATCGGCGTGATCGGCGGCTACATCACCGGTTCGGCCACGCTGGTGGACGCGGTGCGCAGCTTCGCCTCCGGGTTCATCTTCACCACCTCACTGCCGCCCGCGGTCGTGGCTGCCTGCCACGCCAGCATTGAGCACCTCAAGTCCTCCCCGCGCGAGCGGGAGGCACTGCACCACAAGACCGTTGCCCTGCGCTCAGCCCTGCAGGACGCCGGCATCGCCGTCATGGAGTGCAGCACCACTCACGTGCTGCCGGTCCTGGTGGGCGACGCTCAGCGGTGCAAGGAGGCCGCGACCCGGTTGCTGGACGTCCACGGGGTGTACCTGCAGCCGATCAACTCCCCGACGGTGCCGGTCGGTACCGAGCGGTTCCGCGTGAACGTCACGCCGAACCACACCGACGAGGACATCACCCACCTGGTACAGGCGCTGACCGAGGTCTTCGCCCACTACGGTGTCACCGGGCACGCCGCGTGAGAGCGGCAGCCGCGCCAGTCCGCCCGGCTGTGGTGGACGACATCGAGGAGCTCATCCGGCTGCGCGCCTTCCTGCTGGAGAGTGACGCCACCGCCGGTCTGCCTTACGCCGCCTCCTCAGCTCAGGAACGCGTTGCCTGGCGGGCGCAGTACCGCACGTGGCTCGCCGAGAGGCTGGGCCAGGACGGCGATGTGCGGGTGGCGGTGGCCGGAGGTTCGGGCCGATTGCGGGCCTGCGCGGTCGCCATCATCGACCAGCGAGCCCCGTCACCAGCCTGCCCTGGCGGACGAGCGGCCTGGTTCCAGTCAGTGGTGACCGACCCGCGCGACCGGGGCCTCGGCCTGGGCGCCGCCGTTCTGCAACACCTGACCGCCTGGCTGCGCGAGCGCGGCGTGGACGAAGCGGTCCTGCAGACCACCGCAGCCGCCGCGGGCTTCTACCAGCGGGCCGGATATCTGCCCACCGGTGAACAACTGCTGTTCAAGCCGCTGGAGAACACCAAGGAGGAACTCCTCGCATGAGCACGCTCAAAGTACTGATCACAGGCATGGGCTACGCCGGCTCCCGCTTCCTGAGCGCCCTGCGCACCCTCGACGACGTTCCCGGGATCGACGTCGGACTCGAGATCGCCTACCACGCCCGGCACCGCACGCGCGACGATCTGCCCTACTACTCCTCACTGAAGCAGGCACTCGCCGACTTCACGCCGCACGTCGTTATCGTCGCGGTCACCGACTCCGCCCACGCCGAGATCCTCACCGCGCTGAACGGCTACGACGGATTCGTCCTGGCGGAAAAGCCGCTCACCTCCCGTCACGACGACCTCGACGCGGTGGCCGCCGCCCTGTGCCACACCTCCGGCTTCGCGATGGATCTGGTGGAGCGCTACTCCGACGCCACCATCACCCTGCGCGAATATGTCCGCGAACACGGTCTGACCCTCGTACGTGCACACGCGACCTGGGGCAAAGACCGCATCAACGACCACCGCCCCACCGTCGGCGTCACCAGCGAAGTGATCCACTCCCTGGACCTGCTGCGCTGGATCGCCCCCGGCGACCATGAGCTCGTACCGGTCGACGCGATCGGTGTGATTTCCGACTTCTCCATCTCCGGGCCACAGGTACTCGACAGCGTGGCGGTGACCGCCCGGCTGGGCGACGCGCCGGTGACCGTCTACAGCAGCTTCACCAACATCACCCGCCAGCGCACCGTCGACTGCACCTTCCGCACCCCCGACGGCAGCCTCGTCCACGCGACAGCCGTCTACGACACCCCCACCTGGGACGCGGACCACTTGCGCATCTGGCACCGTGGCGCGGACGGCGAACAGACGCCGGTCGAGGTCGACACCCGACACCAGCAGGTCCCGGACCGGCTGCGGGCCATCATCAAACTCCGCCGCCTGGTCGCCGACGTCCTGCGCTTCGTCCATCGCGGCGAGGCCCCCCAGGTCGCCTTCGCCGGGTTGAACGAGTCGGTGGAACTGCAACAACTGCTCAACACGATCGAGGAACACACCCGCGTCACAGGACCGGCCTGTTACTTCCCCGACGGCCGGACCGTCGCAGCCGAGACGGACTGGGAGCGCCTGGGATGACCAACACATCCGCCTCACCCCAAATGCCTCCCGCGCGCGGCAGGTTCGTGCTCCTGCTCGCCTTCGGCGCGTTCGCGCTCGGTCTGGACGCGTACGTCATGGCCGGACTCCTCCCGCAGGTCGCCGACGATCTGCACGTGGCCGAGTCGTCCGCCGGTCAGATGGTGACCGTCTTCACGCTCTGCTACGCCACCGCGGCCCCCGTCTTCGCGACCGCGCTCGCCGGACGTTCCGCCAAGGCCGTCCTCGCCTGCGCCCTGACCGTCTTCACCGTCGGCAACGCGCTCACCGCGCTGGCCACCGCCCTACCCGTACTGCTGGCTGCCCGTGCCCTGGCCGGGATCGGCGCAGGCCTGTACTCACCGATGGCCGCCGCGACCGCCGCGGGCCTGTCCGGTCCCGAGCGCCGCGGACGCAGCCTGGCACTCATCATGGGCGGGATGAGCATCGGCACCATCGTCGGTGTCCCGCTCGGCGTGCTGCTGGCCGAACACACCGGCTGGCGGGGCACCTTGTGGCTGATCACCGCGCTCGGCCTGCTCGCCCTGGCCGGCATCACCCTGCTCCCCACCACCCCTGCGGCGCCGCCTCCCGCGCTGCGCGAACGCCTCCGCATCCTGGCCGACGGCCGTGTCGCGGGCATCGCCGTCGTCTCTCTCCTCGGCGGCGTCGCAAGCCTCGGCCTGTACACGTATCTCGCCCCGTTCCTCGCGGACGCGGCCCACACGACGTGGACGGTCGGGCCGATGTGGGCCTGGGGCGCGGGCGGCGTACTCGGCAGCCTGCTGATCGGCCGCATCGTGGACCGCACCCACCAGCCCTTCGCGATCGTCGGCTGCATCCTGGCGCTTCTGACCGCGGCGCACCTCCTGCTGCCCAGCGCCGCAAGCGCGCCCTGGGCACTGGCGGTGCCGCTGGTGGTCTGGGGCGCTGCGGGCTGGGCACTACAGGTACCCCAGCAGCATCAGCTCATCGCCGCCCAGCCCGAACAGGCACCCGTCGCCGTCGCCCTCAACAGCTCGGCCGTATACCTCGGTTCCGCCATCGGCTCCGCACTCGGCGGCAGCGTCATCGCCGCGGGCCTCGCCCCGGCGACACTGCCCTACTGCACCGCCGCCCTGGCCCTGCTCGCCCTGGTCCTGCACCTCACAGTCGTCCGCCGGGCAGGCCGCCGACACGCAGCAGACACGAACCAGACGGCACCCGACCCGTCGGCCTCCCAAGCCGGGTGACTACTGTGACGCAGATGGACATAAGCATCCACCACCTGCGGTGCTTCCTGACCCTGGCCGAGGAACAGCACGTCACCTGGGCAGCCGACCGCCTCGGCCTCACCCAGCCCACCCTCAGTCGGCAACTTCGCCGCCTGGAAGACACGCTGGGCTACCGCTTGCTCGACCGCAGCACCCGCCACCCCCACCTCACTCCCGAAGGCCTCCGGCTCCAGGCCGAGCTGCGCACCCTGCTCCCACAACTCGAGGCAGCCCTCCAGCCCGCAGCACCCTCCGGGGACTTCCGCCTCGGCTACTCGTGGGGCTTCCCCCTGAGTATGGGGCGGGAGGTCATCCGACACATGGAAGAGGAACACCAGATCCTCGTGCAGCCGGTACGGTCCGACACCCGCACAGCCGGCCTGAGCGAAGGAACGGTGGACGCCGCCCTGGTCTGGAACGCGGACGACGACCCTCGCCTGACGGCCATCACGATCCGGCGTGAGCCGCGCGTCGCAGCCATCTCGCGACGCTCCACCCTGGCAGTGAAACCTACCGTCACCTGGCGCGACCTCGGCCGCCGCTGCATCGTCCTGAATACGGCCAGCGGCACTCTCACCCCCGCCGACTGGCCCCCCTCCGCCACCCCGGAGATCGGCGCCGAAGCCGCCAACCTGGAGGAATACCTGCACGCCGTCGCCGCCCGCCGCGGCGTCGGGGTCCTGCCCGCCTCCGTCGCCGCCGCGAACCCCGACCCCGACATCCTCTATCTCTCCCTGTCCGGCGCCCCGCCCGCCGTCCTCTCCTTCGTCCACCCACGCAGCGATCCGCACCCGCACGCCTCGACCCTCGCCGACGAATTCCGGCACCTCGCCGGCGGAGCAGCCCGTCATCCCCGGAGGAACGACCAGGCCACTCGCTCCCCTCAGCCCGCTGCAGCGAGCTGAGCACAGAACGGGAACGGTCGCCCGGTCGAGTCGGTCGACCAGGTGCAGCCTGCGCCCCACAGACTCATCGGATGGCGTACCCGTCCCACAGCGGGCCGCCGGCTCGGTCGAGCACCTCTGTCACGGCCCCGGCGAAGACGGTCGTGTCCCCGGAAACCGCCTGTGCGGCGGCCTCGGTCAACACGCGGTGCAGCCCGGGGTCGGCCGCAGCCAGCCGCCGTGACAACCATTTGCCTCCACCGAGCCAGTGCCCGCCCACCAGCAGGACCAGCTCTGATGCGCGCTGCAGCATGTGAGCGACCAAGTGCACCTGCTCGGCGCGGTCCGCGCAGCCACGCAGGTCGTCGAGGAGGTCGGTCAGGATGTACCGCTGGTAGTCCCGCTCACGGTCTGAGAGCGGCGGCGGGCCCGCAGCCCAACGCTTGCGCGCCTCGGCCTGGAGTGCAGAGCCCAACCCCTCGTGGTCGACAAGGAGCAGGCCGTCGGAGCACATGGCGAGCAGCGGCGAACTCCGTTTCGCAGTCTCCTGATCGGCGAAACGGTGCCAGGCAGCCTGGGTCTGGACGAACAACTCCACCGGCCAGCCCCGGTATACGAGGTTCTCCCGGCTGGGTGCGGGCGGCCCGTCCAGGAGGACCACGATGTCCAGGTCGGAGGTGGGCGTCCGACGGTCGGTCAGCACGCTGCCGGCGAGGAAGGCTGCCCGGGCGGCAGGAAACCGATCCCGTATCAGTTCGCGAGCAGTGAGCACCGGGTCGTCCATGAAAACACCCTACGGTCAGCTCTTCCCGAGACACAGGGAATTCTTCACAAGACGCGTTGACACAGAGGGCTGCCAAAACGCGTGAACATATCTCGCCAAGGTGGCCGCTGACTGACCCCCGAACTCGCGCACGGCTGCTGCCGTCCGACGTCAGGGTTGGCACCCATCCTGCCAGCCCAAAAAGCAGTCCCACCCGTCGAAGCAGCCAAGCTAGGGTCATCCCATGCGTTTCATGATCTTGCCGCCGCCCGTCCGCTAGCGGGCGGCGCAGACCGGTCCCGACCCGGCCGCGCAGCTGCCGGGGCGATGGATGCCGCCCGCACATCAAGCGGACCCATACGGCCATCCATCGTGGAGACACACCACATGATCACGCATACCCTCACGCCATTTCGGCGTGGCCTGCTGTCCGTTTCCGCAGCCGCCATCGCCTGGGGCGCCGGCGGGGCGGCAGCAGACGAACTGTTCCGCACCAGTGGCCTCGGCCCCATCGCCGTATCGTTCTGGCGCTTCGCCATCGCGGCAGCCGTCACGACAGCCCACCGCTTGCACCAACCCGCTGCCGTCCGGACCGCGTCATGCCTACGCAGCTCCGTTTTCACCGGCGTTGCTCTGGCGGCTTATCAGACTGCCTACTTCGGTGCCGTCCAGGACGCCGGGCTCGCCCTGGGCACCATGGTCACCCTCGGCGCAAGCCCGATCCTGGTCAGCGCCGGAGCACACGTCCTTCTGAAAGAGCGGCTCACCAAGCGTGGCACCGCCGCGATCGCGATCGCGCTGCTCGGCCTGTTGCTCCTGGTCGCGCGCCCTGTCTCCGGTACCCACCCCATGATGGGCATCGCGCTGGCACTGCTCTCCGCCGTCGGCTACAGCGCCGTCACCCTGCAGGCCCGCCGCACCGGGAAAGCCACCGCAGACGCGGCGACTTGGACTGCTGGAGCACTGTGTCTGTTGCCCTTGGCATCGGCCCAGGAAATCTGGCCCCGCGCTGAACACGTCGCCGAGTCGACCGGCTTGCTCATCTTCCTCGGTGTCGTGCCGACCCTGGTCGCCTACCGCTGGTACTTCTCCGGGTTGGCCACGGTCCGCAGTACTACCGCGTCCGTGCTCGTGCTCCTCGAGCCAGTCACAGCCGCGCTCCTGGCCGTTGTGCTCGGCGAGCGGATCAGTACGTCCCTGGTGCTCGGGTCTGTCCTACTGCTGACAGCCCTCGCCGTCCTCGCACGCGACAAAACCTGAGGCTGCGGCCGTCGCCCCCGCTCAGCCGGCAAGGGCCGCCCCATCTGAACTGATCCACCGGCCGGATGAGCAGCTGAGGTCGGAGTACCCAAAAGTCATTGGCCGCGCGGCCGTCCCTCTCGCGAGAATGCGCGGATGATTGCCACCGCGCCCCAAGGGCCCGTCGAGACTCCGCCCTTCGTCGTCGAGCTTGCCGCGGGGCGGTCCGTGCGGGCCGTTTGGGAGAACGAGCGTGGTGGGGTGACCTTCCAGGTCGGCCTCGGTGATGCGCGGGAGTTCGTGAAGTGGGCGCCCGTCGGGAGCGGGGTCGACCTTGGGGATGAGGTGGCGCGGCTGCGATGGGCGGCGCCGTTCAGTGTCGTACCGGAAGTGATCGGTGAGGGGGCTGACGAGGGCGGGGCCTGGATCGTCACCCGGGGGCTGCCTGGGCATATGGCCGTGGGTGAGCGCTGGGCGCGCGATCCCGGTGTCGCCGTGCGTGCCGTCGGGGCCGGGTTGCGGGCGCTTCATGACGCGCTGCCCGTCGCCGACTGCCCGTTCGACTGGTCCGCCGAGAAGCGGCTGGAGCGGGCGAGGGCACGCGCGGCGGCGGGGCTGACCGACCCCGCGGACTGGCATCCCGACGTGCAGCACTTCGGCACCGTCGAGCGCGCGCTCTCCGTACTCGCCGAGATTCCGCCCGTCGACCGGCTCGTCGTCTGTCACGGCGACGCCTGCGCCCCGAATACCCTCGTCGGCGACGACGGCGCGTGGAGCGGACACGTCGACCTCGGCGCTCTCGGGGTCGCCGACCGCTGGGCCGATCTCGCCGTCGCCACCTGGAGCACGCAGTGGAACTTCGGCCCGGGGTGGGAGGAGCCGCTACTCGAGGCCTACGGAGTCGACCCGGACGCGGAGCGGATCGCGTATTACCGGCTGATGTGGGAACTGACGGACTGATTGGCGGACTTCGGCCACCGGGAGCGCGTGTTTTGGCCCCGGTGGCCGCCCATAACTGCCAATCCCCGACCCGGCCGACTCCCCGCTCAGCCCAGGTGCGTCGGCGCGAACATCTTCAGTAGCGCCGGGAGTACCACCACCGACGGGCCCGGGGTCGCCAGCGCCTTTGCGAGGTCTTCGCGGAGCGTTTCCGGGGTCGTCCGGACCCCGGGTACCCCGAACGACTCAGCCAGTGCCACGAAGTCCGGGCGGGAAAGCTCCGTCGCCGTTGCCTCCCCGAACGCGTCCGTCATGTATTCGCGCAGAATCCCGTAGCCGCCGTCGTCCACGATCAGCCACGTCACCGGGAGGTCGTACTGCCTGGCCGTGGCGAGCTCGGCGATCGAGTACATCGCGCCGCCGTCGCCCGAGACCGCCAGGACCGGCTTCGACGGGTCCGCCGCGGCGGCGCCCAGCGCGGCCGGGAAGCCGTAACCCAGGCCGCCCGCACCCTGCGCCGAGTGCAGCGCCCCCGGCCACGCCGACCAGGCCCAGTACGCCAGGATCGTCATGTCCCAGAAGGAGGGGGAGGTGGACGGGAGCGCTTCGCGTACGGAGGCGAGGATCTGGCGTTCGAAGGTCAGGTCCTGGGAGTCGAGGCGTTCGCGGACCGCCGTCAGGAGGGCCGAGACCCGTGCGGCCGCCGCCTCGTCCGGGCGCTCCGTCACCGTGTCGAGGAGCGCCGAGAGCGCCAGCCTCGCGTCAGCGTGGATGCCGAGGGCCGGGTGGTTGGACTCCAGCTTTCCGGCGTCCGCCTCGATCTGGATGACCCGGCCGCGCGGGGCGAACGTGTGGTAGTTCGAGGAGAGTTCGCCCAGGCCCGAGCCGACCACGAGGAGGACGTCGGCGTCTTCCAGGAGGTCCGTCGTGTGGCGGTCCTCCATCCAGGACTGGAGGGAGAGCGGGTGTTCCCAGGGGAAGGCGCCCTTGCCGCCGAAGGTCGTGACTACGGGGGCGTTCAGTTTCTCGGCGAGGGCGAGGAGCTTGCCGTTCGCGTCCGAGCGAACCACTCCGCCGCCCGCGATGATCGCCGGGCGGTTCGCTCGTGACAGCAAGTCGGCTGCTACTGCGGTCAGTTCGGGGCGCGGCACCACGTCGCGCGGGGTCGCGTCCATCGCCGTGACGACGGGCAGGCTCGTCTCCGCGAGGAGTACGTCCTGCGGGATCTCGACCCAGACCGGGCCGTGCGGTGCCGTCAGCGCGGACTCCCAGGCCGCCGCGATCGCGGACGGGATCTGGGACTGCGTACGGACGGTGTGGACGGACTTGACCACGTCGCGGAACGAGGCCTGCTGGTCGCGGAGTTCGTGCAGGTAGCCGTGGCGGCCGCCGCCGAGTCCTGCGACCGGGATCTGGCTGCCGATCGCGAGGACCGGCGCCGAAGCGGCGGCCGCCTCCTGGAGGGCGGCGAGGGACATGAGTGCGCCGGGGCCGGTGGAGAGGAGGAGCGGGGCTACCTCGCCGGTCACGCGGCCGTAGGCGTCGGCCGCGAAGCCGGCGTTGTTCTCGACGCGCAGGCCCACGTAGTGGAGGTCTGAGCGGCGGAGGGCGTCGAACATGCCCAGGGCGTGTTGGCCGGGGAGGCCGAACACGGTGCTGGCGCCTAGGCCGTGCAGGGTCTCGACGACGAGGTCGCCGCCGTTGCGGCCGGCCGGCGGGTTGAGGGCCGCCTCAGTCTGTGCGGACGTCGGGCGCAGGACCAGATCGTGATCGTGGTCGTGGGTCATGTTCGGGGTCCCCTGGGCATCGTGGTCGGGTGCGGGCCGGTGGGTGGGTTGTGCCCACCCGTTCCTCCCCCAGTGCCTGAAGGACCTGGGGGTACCCCCAGCGGAACGCCTGCCCACAACCCGACTGACTACGGCGCGGGTCGGGCGCCCGGCGCCCGACCCGGTCACTGCTACTTCGCTTCGCGCGACGCCGCGATCTGCCGCGACATGATCGTCGTCAGTTCGTACGCCGTGTGGGACGCGGCGACCGCCGTGATCTCGGCGTGGTCGTAGGCCGGGGCGACCTCGACGACGTCGGCGGAGACGAGGTTGCAGGAGGACAGGCCGCGCAGGATCTCCAGGAGTTCGCGCGAGGTCATGCCGCCGGCCTCGGGGGTGCCGGTGCCGGGGGCGTGGGCCGGGTCGAGGCAGTCGATGTCGATGGAGATGTACAGCGGGCGGTCGCCGATGCGCTGCCGGAGCTGGTCGGCGACCTCGTCGGCGCCGCGGCGGTAGATGTCCGCCGAGGTGACGATGCCGAAGCCCATCTTCTCGTCGTCGCTGAGGTCGCTCTTGCCGTAGAGCGGGCCGCGCGTACCGACGTGCGAGAGCGCCGACGTGTCGAGGATGCCCTCCTCGAAGGCGCGGCGGAACGGGGTGCCGTGCGTGTACTCGGCGCCGAAGTACGTGTCCCACGTGTCGAGGTGCGCGTCGAAGTGGAGCAGGGCGACCGGGCCGTGCTTCTTGGCGACGGAGCGCAGGAGGGGGAGCGCGATGGTGTGGTCGCCGCCGAGCGTCATCATGCGGGCGCCCGTGCCGAGGAGGTCGTCGGCCGCGGCCTCGATCGTCTCGACGGCCTCGTGGATGTTGAACGGGTTGGCGGCGATGTCACCGGCGTCCGCGACCTGCGCGAGGGCGAACGGGGAGGCGTCCTGCGCCGGGTTGTAGGGGCGGAGCAGCCGGGACGCCTCGCGGATCGCGTTGCCGCCGAAGCGGGCGCCCGGCCGGTACGAGACGCCCGTGTCGAAGGGCACGCCCACGACGGCCACGTCCGCGGTGCCGACCTCGTCGAGGCGGGGCAGGCGGGCGAAGGTGGCGGGACCGGCGTACCGGGGGACGCGGGAGGAGTCGACCGGGCCGCGGGGCGTCTCGTTGCTGCTCATGCGAATGCCTTCTTTCCTACGCTTCTTTGCGTCTTCCGCGTGTGGTCCCCGGCGGGACCGCACGCGCCTTCGGTGTTGCTGGCGGCGCCGGCCGGATTACTGGGCGGCGCCGACCGGCTCGGCGTCCGACTCCGCGCCGCCGCGTCCGGCGAGCCGCTCACGCCAGTTGGCGAGCACGGCGGCGTCGGTCGGCTTCGTGGCGAGGGAGACCACGATGTACGCGACGAGGGACAGCACGAGGCCGTAGTAGATGGGCTGGTTGGCGAGGATGCCGTAGGCCGCCATCAGGCCGATGACGCCGCCGCCGCCGACGATGATGGCGGCGAGGGCGCCGGCCACGGTGCCGCGCTTCCACAGCAGGCCGCCGAGGATCGGCACGAGGAGGCCGCCGACGAGCAGGTTGTAGGCGACGGTCAGGGCCTCGACGACGTTGTTGAGCGCGATGGCGATGCAGATCACCGCGACGCCCATGATCAGGATGAAGGCGCGGTTGCCCTTCACCTCGTCGTGCGGCTCGTCCGACTCGGCGGCCGAGGGCTTGATGACGCCGCGGAGCCGGGACCAGATGTCGTTGTTGGCGACGGTGGCGCAGGCGATGAGCGCGCCGGACGAGGTCGACATGACGGCCGCGAGGGCGGCGGCGAGCACGAGGCCGCGGACACCGATGGGCAGTTCGTCCTTGACGATGGTCGCGAACGCCGAGTCGGGGCTGGTCAGGTGCGGGTACATGACCTTCGCGGCGGTGCCGATGACGGCGCCCGCGATGGCGTACACGAGGCAGTAGGTGCCGGCGACGGTGCCGCCCGCGCGGGCGACCTTGTCGCTGCGGGCGGTGAAGACGCGCTGCCAGATGTCCTGGCCGATCAACATGCCGAATGTGTAGATCAGCACGTACGTGAAGATCGTCTGGCCGCCGATGCCCAGCGGGTCGAAGTACGAGGTGGGCAGCTTGGCCTTCATCTCGCTGAAGCCGCCGGCCTTGATGACGGCGATCGGCAGCAGCAGGAGCAGGACGCCGATGGTCTTGACGACGAACTGCACCATGTCGGTGAGCGTGATGGACCACATGCCGCCGAGCGTCGAGTACGCGACGACGATGGAGCCGCCGAGGATGATCGCGATGGTGCGGTTCATGTCGAACAGCACGTCGAAGATCGTGGCGTAGGCGATGGTCGAGGTGACGGCGAGCATCAGCGTGTACGACCACATCACGACGCCGGAGATGAGGCCGGACCGGCCGCCGTAGCGCAGGTCGAGCATCTCGGAGACGGTGTAGACCTTCAGGCGCGCGATGCGGGCCGAGAAGAACACGGAGAGGGCGAGCAGGCCGAGGCCGATGGTGAAGACCATCCAGGCGCCGGACAGGCCGTACTGGTAGCCGAGGCCCACACCGCCGATGGTGGAGGCGCCGCCGAGGACGATCGCGGCCATGGTGCCCGAGTA
Organism: Streptomyces sp. NPDC046821; assembly: GCF_040645335.1. Taxonomy (NCBI): domain Bacteria; kingdom Bacillati; phylum Actinomycetota; class Actinomycetes; order Kitasatosporales; family Streptomycetaceae; genus Streptomyces; species Streptomyces sp. NPDC046821. Next base: position 159,923 of record NZ_JBEYYB010000008.1, read on the forward strand.
CATCGCGGGGCCGAGCCGGCGGCCCGCCACGAGGAACTCGCTCTTGGACTTGGCGCGGCGCATACCCCACCAGCCCATGGCCAGCATCCCGGCCAGATAGAGAACGATCACTGTGTAGTCGACGGCCATTGGGCCCTCCTTCGCGCACCTCGGTGGCGTGTCGTGCAGATGGGGGTGTGGAGATGAGGGGTGGACCGGCCGTTGGGGACATCCGCCCGTACCCGAGGCCTGCGGTCGGCACGACCTTAAGTGGCCTGAAGGCGACGCTGAAGTGTACTTTTTATCCACTCTCCCTCGAATGGATGGAGAAAACGTCCACCATGCCGGATGAAACCCGCTCGACCGCAGGCCCGTCGGCGTCTTCCGAATCTTCCGCGCCTTCCACATCTTCCATGCATTCGGGTCATTCAGGCCATTCAGCGCAATCACCTCCTTCCGGTCCGGCCGTCCCGCCGACCCCTCCGGTGCCGCTCCTCGCGCTGCTCGCCCGCGATGACCTGGGCCTTCGCCAGATCGCGGGCCCGCCTGTGAGTCCCGACACGGTGATCTCCTGGGCGCACACGTCCGAGATGGCCGACCCGTACCCGTACCTGCTCGGCGGTGAGCTGCTGCTGACGGCGGGGGTGCACGCGTCGGAGGCCGCGGGGACGGGGCCGTACTACGACGACTACGTGGCGCGGATCGTCGAGGCGGGCGGGGCCGCGCTCGGGTTCGGGGTCGCGCCGGTGCACGACACGGTGCCGCGGGCGCTGGTCGAGGCCTGCGAGCGGCACGGTCTGCCGCTCTTCGAGGTGCCGCCCCGCACCACGTTCAGCGGGATCGCGCGCGCGGTCTGGCAGCTGATGGCGCAGGCGCGCATGGCCGAGCTGCGCCGGGTCAGCGAGGCGCAGCAGGGTCTCGCCACGGCGGCGGCGCGGCCCGATCCCGTACCCGCCGTGCTGCGGCAGCTCGCCCAGCGCACGGGCGGCTGGGCCGTGCTGACCGGGCCGGACGGCACCGAGGTCGGCCGGGCGGGCCCGCCGCCGGGGCCCGAGGTGACGGCGGCGATGGCCCAGCTGATGCGGATCGTCCGCCCCGGCGAGACCCGGCTCTTCCGCTCCCCCACGTCGGCGGCGGACACCGTGGGCGGCACGCATCTCGCGGCGTATCTGCTCGGCGGCGGCCAGGGGTACGCGCTCGGCACGGCGGTCGGGCGGCGCGATCCGGGCGGGCACACGATCGTGGGCGTCGCCGTGGTCCTGCTGTCGCTCCTCACCGGCGAACACCAGACGACGGGTGAGGCCGCGCGCTCGGCCGCCCTGGTCCGGCTCCTGCTCGGCGAGTCCCCGGCGGACGTGGCGCAGCTCCTCGGCGACGGCACCTGGCGCGTGGTCCACGCGGCCCCCGACCGCGCGAACCCGCCCCCTGTCACGCTCGGCACCCCCCTGCTCGACGCCACCCCCACCCTCGTACGCGCGCTGCTCCCCGCGGATCAGGAGGTCGCCGTCCAGGAGGGGTGGACGCTCGGGGTGAGCGGCGCCGGGCCGGCGGACTCCCTGGCGGCGGCCGACGCGCAGGCGGCCCGCGCCCTGGCCCGCGCGAAGGCGAACCGGGCCCCGCTCCTGCACCACCGCGCGGACGCGCGGGGCCTCGCCTCGCTCGTCGACCCGGGCGAGGCGACGGCCCTCTCCCGTTCGCTCCTCGCGCCGATCGCCCACACGCCCGCGCTGCCCGAGACTTTGCGCGTCTGGCTTTCCCTGCACGGGAGTTGGGACCGTACGGCGACGGCGCTCGGCGTCCACCGCAACACCGTCCGCCAGCGCGTCGCGAAGTGCGCGGCGCTCCTGGCCCTCGACCTGGACGACCCCGACGTACGCATGGAGCTGTGGTTCGCGCTGCGCCACGCAGAGTGACGCACGTCCCACCCTCCGGGACGCCCGTCCCTCGGCGTGTGCCCGACGGCACAATGGATCTCATGCCGATATCCGGGATCCCCAGCCGCGCCGCACTCGTCGACCATCTGATCCGCACCCGTATCGCGGGCGACGTGGCCACTCCCCGAGACAACAACCTCTCCCACTACCGCAAGCTGGCGAACGGTGACCGGCACTTCTGGCTCGGCCTGGAACTCGGCGACCGCTGGAGCGACGAGCAGGACGTCCTCGCGGTGATGGCGGAGCGGTGCGGTGTGAACGACGACCCGGAGTACCGCTTCGGCCAGGACACGATCGACCCGGAGCTCACCGTCGACGCCCTGGAGCGGATGGCGGCGCGCCTTCGTAAAGCGGTGGCCGCGCGGGAGCGCGTCCTGTTCGCGACCGGCCACCCGGGCGGGCTGCTCGACGTGCATCGGGCGACGGCGGCGGCGCTGCGCTCGGCGGGCTGCGAGATCGTCGTGATCCCGGACGGGCTCGCGACGTCCGAGGGCATGGTCTTCCAGTTCGCGGACGTCGCGGTCCTGGAGCACGGCGCGACGCTGTGGCACACGCACTCCCCCGCGCCGATGGCACGCATCCTGGACGCCCTGGAGCACGAGGGCCGCCCGCTGCCGGACCTGGTCGTCGCCGACCACGGCTGGGCAGGGTGCGCGGGCCAGCGCGGCATCGACTCGGTCGGTTACGCGGACAGCAACGACCCGGCGCTGTTCATCGGCGAGGCCGAGGGCACGCTCCAGGTGGTGGTGCCGCTCGACGACCACGTCATGAGCCCGCGCTACTACGACCCGATGACGGCGTATCTGCTCGACGCGGCTGGCCTCAGCTCCACGGGCTGAGGCGCGGCGGGCCTCAGCCCCACGGGCTGAGCCCTTCCTCGCGGCGCTGCGCGAACCCCGGCGTCGGGTCCAGGTAGACCCGGCGCACGTGCGGGTACCGCTGACGCAGCCGCCGGGCGGCCTCTTCGCAGGCCCACTCGATCTGGGCGGCGGTGGACGCGTCGCGGAAGTCGACCTTCGCGGCGACGAGGGCCTCGCGCGGGCCCTGGACGAGGGTGGTCAGTTCGAGGACGGCCTCGACGTGCTCGACCCCGGCGATGATCTCGCGGATCTCCTGCCGCACCGGCTTGGGCAGCGGCCGCCCGATGAGGAGTTCGGCGTTGGAGCGGCCGAGGACCCAGGCGACGTAGAGGAGCAGGACGCCGATGCACAGGGACGCGGCGGCGTCCCACGCGGAGGAGCCCGTGAGCTGGCCGCCGAGGAGTCCGCCGGCGGCGAGCACGAGGCCGACGAGGGCGGCCGAGTCCTCCATGACGACGGCCTTGACGGCGGTGTCGGGCGTCAGCCGCAGATACCGGCGGATGGGCGCCCCGACCCGCGCGGCCTCACCGCGCGCCTGCCGGATCCCGGTGCGCAGGGAGTACCCCTCCAGGACGAAGGCGACGGCGAGCACGATGTACGAGACGACCGGGTCGCCCAGCGTCTCGCCCGCCACCAGGGTGTGCACGCCGTCGTAGATGGAGAAGACGGCGCCGCCCACGAAGGTGGCGACGGCGGCAAGCATGGCCCAGATGTAGCGCTCGGGCCCGTAGCCGAGGGGGTGTTCCTCGTCGGCGGGCTTCTCGCTGCGTTTCAGGGCGGTGAGCAGCAGGACCTCGGTGACGGTGTCGGCCACCGAGTGGGCGGCCTCGGACAGCATGGCGCTCGACCCGCTGATGACGCCGGCGACGCCTTTCGCGAGGGCGATCCCGAGGTTGGCGGCCGCGGCGACGATGACGGTGGAGGTGCTCTCGCCCCCGCTGTCCGTGTCCCCGGCTGTCTCGCTCCGCTCACCGCTCGTGTCCATGCGGGTGACGGTATGTCGGATCACCGGGCGACGCGACCACCCCGTCAGCGCGGGACGCGGACCACGCCTTCCTGGATCACGGAGATCGCGAGCTGTCCGTCGCGCGTGTAGATACGGGCCTGGCCGAGGCCGCGCCCGCCGGACGCCGACGGCGACTCCTGGTCGTAGAGAAGCCATTCGTCCGCGCGGAACGGACGGTGGAACCACATCGCGTGGTCGAGGGAGGCACCGACCACGTCGCCGACGGCCCACCCCCCGCGCCCGTGCGCGAGCAGCACGGAGTCGAGGAGCGTCATGTCGGAGACGTAGGTGGCGAGGCAGACGTGCAGCAGGTGCTCGTCGATGGCGCCGTCGAGCTTGCCGTTCGTACGGAACCAGACCTGCGAGCGCGGTTCCTGCGGGCTGCCGACGCTGCCGAAGGGCGGGGCGTCCACGTAGCGCAGGTCCACGGCCTCGCGCGCTTCGACGAGCCGCCCGACGACGCTGGGGTCGATGAACACGTCGGCGTACCGCGGCAGCATCTCGGCGGCGGTGGGCAGCGTCTCCGGGTCGGGCGCGGACGGCATGGCCGCCTGGTGCTCGAGGCCTTCCTCGTACGTCTGGAAGGACGCGGAGAGGTGGAAGATCGGCTGGCCGTGCTGGACGGCGACGACGCGGCGCGTGGTGAAGGAGCGCCCGTCGCGGATCCGGTCGACCGTGTAGACGATGGGCGCTCCGGGGTCGCCGGCCCGCAGGAAGTAGGCGTGCAGCGAGTGCGCGTGCCGTTCGGCGGGGACGGTGCGGCCCGCGGCGACGAGCGCCTGGGCCGCGACCTGTCCGCCGAAGACCCGGGGGACGACGGCGGAACGGGACTGTCCGCGGAAGATGTCCTCGTCGATCTGCTCCAGGTCGAGCAGATCGAGGAGGGACTTCAGTGCCTGATTCATACAGCCAGTTCTACAGACAGTTCTGCCCGTTCCGCGGACAGTTCCCTGGGTGAAGGTCGACCGCGTGGGTTACAGACCCATGTCCTTCGCGATGATCATCTTCATGACCTCGCTGGTGCCGCCGTAGATGCGGTTGACGCGGTTGTCCGCGTACAGGCGGGCGATCGGGTACTCGTTCATGAAGCCGTAGCCGCCGTGCAGCTGGAGGCAGCGGTCGATGACGCGGTGCGCGACCTCGGTGCAGAAGAGCTTGGCGGAGGCGGCCTCGGCCGGGGTCAGCTCGTGGTTGTCCAGGGCCTCCAGGGCGCGGTCGGCGACGGCCTCGGCGGCGTCCACCTCGGCCTGGCAGGCGGCCAGTTCGAACTTGGTGTTCTGGAACGAGGCGACCGGCTTGCCGAAGACCGTGCGCTCCTGCACGTACTCCTTGGCGAACTGGACGGCGGCCTTGGCCTGGGCGTACGCGCCGAACGCGATGCCCCAGCGCTCGGAGGCGAGGTTGTGGCCGAGGTAGGAGAAGCCCTTGTTCTCCTCGCCGAGGAGGTCCTCGACCGGGACCTTGACGTCGACGAAGGCCAGCTCGGCGGTGTCGGAGACCTTCAGGCCCAGCTTGTCGAGCTTGCGGCCCACCGAGTAGCCGGCGGACTTGGTGTCGACGGCGAACAGGGAGATGCCGAAGCGGCGGTCGTCCTCGCGCGGGGCGGAGGTGCGGGCGCAGACGACGACGCGGTCGGCGTGCACACCGCCGGTGATGAACGTCTTCGCGCCGTTGAGGACGTAGTGCGTGCCGTCCTCGGAGAGCTTGGCCGTGGTCTTCATGCCGGCGACGTCGGAGCCGGTGCCCGGCTCGGTCATCGCGAGCGCCCACATCTCCTCGCCGGAGACGAACTTCGGCAGGAAGCGCTTCTTCTGCTCGTCGTTGGCGAGCATCTGGATGTAGGGCAGGCCGAGCAGCACGTGCACACCGGAGCCGCCGAAGGAGACGCCGGCGCGGGCGGTCTCCTCGTACATGACCGCCTCGAACTTGTGCGAGTCGATGCCGGCGCCGCCGTACTCCTCGGGGACGCGGATGCCGAAGACGCCGAGGTCGGCGAGCTTGTAGTAGAAGTCGCGCGGGGCCTGCCCGGCCGCGAACCACTCGTCGTAGACGGGCACGACCTCGGCCTCTATGAAGGCGCGGATGGTGTCCCGGAACGCCTCGTGGTCCTCGTTGTAAACGGTACGGCGCACGGCTTGCTCCCTCGGGTACGGCATGAATGCACGACGACTAAGCGCTTGCTCAGACGTAGGTTACCCGTCAGTCACAGGAGCGTCCAGAGATGCGCGTCACGCCCCGACCTGGCAGAACGTGCCACTTCACGCCGCTTCGAAGGCCCCCCTCGCCATACGGTGCAGCAGACCCGCCGTCGCCGCCCGGCCCGGGAGCGCGCCGGCCCTGCTCAGGTGCGGGGTCGAGTTGAGCAGCCCGAACACGGCATGGACGGCGGCCCGCGCGGGCTGCTCGACGAGGCCCGGGTAGGCCTCGCGCACGGCGGCCACCCACAGCTCGACGTACTGGCGCTGGAGCTGGCGCACCAGCTTGCGGTCGCTGTCGCGCAGGCGGTCCAGCTCGCGGTCGTGCAGGGTGATCAGGGGACGGTCGTCGAGGGCGAAGTCGATGTGGCCCTCGATGAGTGAGTCGAGCAGCGCGCCCGGGTCGCCGCCGTCAGCCTCGGCCACGCAGCGCTTGCCGCCGGTCAGGAGGCGGCCGCTGATGCCGACGAGCAGTTCGGCGAGCATCGCGTCCTTGCCCGCGAAGTGCCGGTAGAGCCCGGGGCCGCTGATGCCGACCGCGGCGCCTATCTCGTCGACTCCGACCCCGTGGAAACCGCGCTCGGCGAAGAGCCGGGCGGCCTCCTTGAGGATCTGCTCGCGGCGGGTGGGGGCGTCGGTTCTCGTGGCCATGGAAGTAATTCTAGACAGCGACGTTAGCGCTCGTTAACCTGAAGGGAGCGCGTTAACGCTCATTAACCCAGCGAGAGCCGATCGAGGGGAACCGCACGATGCAGGAGGCACCGGAGCTGACGAGCGCGGCCGACCCCGCCTCGGAGGCCTGGCAGGCCAACGAGGCGGCGCACGAGGCGCTCGCCGACGAGCTGCGCGGCAAGCTGGCCGCGGCCCGGCTCGGCGGGGGCGAGCGGGCCCGCGCCCGGCACACCGCGCGCGGCAAGCTGCTGCCCCGCGACCGCGTCGACACCCTCCTCGACCCGGGCTCCCCGTTCCTGGAGCTGGCCCCGCTCGCGGCCGACGGGATGTACGAGGGCCAGGCCCCGGCCGCCGGGGTGATCGCCGGCATCGGGCGGGTCTCGGGCCGTGAGTGCGTGATCGTCGCCAATGACGCGACAGTCAAGGGCGGCACGTACTACCCGATGACGGTGAAGAAGCACCTGCGCGCGCAGGAGGTGGCCCTGGAGAACCGGCTGCCGTGCGTGTACCTGGTCGACTCGGGCGGCGCGTTCCTGCCGATGCAGGACGAGGTGTTCCCCGACCGCGAGCACTTCGGGCGGATCTTCTACAACCAGGCGCGGATGTCCGGCGCCGGCATCCCGCAGATCGCGGCGGTCCTCGGCTCGTGCACGGCGGGCGGCGCGTATGTCCCGGCGATGAGCGACGAGGCCGTCATCGTGCGCAATCAGGGCACGATCTTCCTGGGCGGCCCGCCTCTGGTGAAGGCGGCGACCGGCGAGGTCGTGACCGCCGAGGAGCTGGGCGGCGGCGAGGTCCACTCCCGCGTCTCGGGCGTCACGGACCATCTCGCGGAGGACGACGCGCACGCGCTGCGCATCGTGCGCACCATCGTCTCGACGCTCCCGGAGCGAGGCCCGCTGCCCTGGTCGGTGACGCAGGCGGTGGAGCCGAAGGTCGACCCGGCGGGGCTCTACGGGGCGGTGCCGGTCGACTCGCGCACTCCGTACGACGTGCGGGAGGTCATCGCGCGCGTGGTGGACGGTTCGCGGTTCCACGAGTTCAAGTCCGAGTACGGGCAGACGCTGGTCACCGGCTTCGCGCGGATCCACGGCCACCCGGTCGGCATCGTCGCGAACAACGGCATCCTGTTCTCCGAGTCGGCCCAGAAGGGCGCGCACTTCATCGAGCTGTGCGACCAGCGCGGCATCCCGCTCGTGTTCCTGCAGAACATCTCGGGCTTCATGGTGGGGCGGGACTACGAGGCGGGCGGTATCGCCAAGCACGGCGCCAAGATGGTCACCGCGGTCGCCTGCACGCGCGTGCCCAAGCTGACGGTCGTGATCGGCGGCTCGTACGGCGCGGGGAACTATTCGATGTGCGGCCGGGCCTACTCGCCGCGCTTCATGTGGATGTGGCCCGGCGCCAAGATCTCCGTCATGGGCGGGGAGCAGGCCGCCTCCGTCCTCGCGACCGTCAAGCGCGACCAGCTGGACGCGCGCGGCGAGGACTGGCCGGCCGCGGACGAGGACGCGTTCAAGGCGCCGATCCGCGCGCAGTACGAGCACCAGGGGAACGCCTACTACGCGACGGCCCGGCTCTGGGACGACGGCGTGATCGACCCGCTGGAGACCCGGCAGGTCCTCGGCCTCGCCCTGACCGCCTGTGCCCATGCGCCGCTCCCGGAGAAGTCCGGCGGCTTCGGCGTCTTCCGGATGTGAGGGGAGGGAACCCAATGAGCATGAGCATGTTCGACACCGTTCTTGTGGCCAACCGCGGCGAGATCGCCGTGCGCGTCATCCGTACGCTGCGGTCCCTCGGCATCCGTTCCGTCGCCGTGTTCAGCGACGCGGACGCCGACGCGCGGCATGTGCGGGAGGCGGACACGGCGGTCCGGATCGGGCCGCCGCCGGCCGCCGAGAGCTACCTGTCCGTGGCGGCCCTGCTGGACGCGGCGGCGCGCACGGGCGCGCAGGCCGTCCACCCGGGCTACGGGTTCCTCGCGGAGAACGCGGGGTTCGCGCAGGCGTGCGCGGACGCGGGCCTCGTCTTCATCGGCCCCTCCGCCGAGGCGATCTCCCTCATGGGCGACAAGATCCGCGCCAAGGAGACGGTGAAGGCGGCCGGGGTCCCGGTCGTGCCCGGCTCCTCCGGCAGCGGGCTCACGGACGGCCAACTGGCCGACGCGGCACGGGAGATCGGGATGCCCGTGCTCCTGAAGCCGTCGGCGGGCGGCGGCGGCAAGGGGATGCGCCTGGTCCGTGACGAGGCGCTGCTCGGCGACGAGATCGCGGCGGCCCGGCGCGAGGCGCGCGCCTCGTTCGGGGACGACACGCTGCTCGTGGAGCGCTGGGTCGACCGCCCCCGGCACATCGAGATCCAGGTCCTCGCGGACGGCCACGGGCACGTGATCCATCTCGGTGAGCGCGAGTGTTCCCTCCAGCGCCGCCACCAGAAGATCATCGAGGAGGCGCCCAGCGTCCTGCTCGACGAGGCCACGCGCGCGTCGATGGGCGAGGCGGCCGTGCAGGCGGCCCGCTCGTGCGGGTACCGGGGCGCGGGCACGGTGGAGTTCATCGTCCCGGGCAACGACCCGTCGTCGTACTACTTCATGGAGATGAACACCCGCCTCCAGGTGGAGCATCCGGTGACCGAGCTGGTCACGGGGATCGACCTGGTGGAGTGGCAGCTGCGGGTGGCGGCGGGTGAGCAACTGCCTTACCAGCAGAGCGACATCACGCTCACCGGGCACGCGGTCGAGGCGCGGGTCTGCGCCGAGGACCCTGGGCGCGGGTTCCTGCCGTCCGGTGGCACGGTGCTCTCGCTGCGGGAGCCGCAGGGCGACGGCGTGCGCACGGACTCGGGCCTGAGCGAGGGCACGGAGGTCGGCAGCCTGTACGACCCGATGCTCTCGAAGGTCATCGCGTACGGGCCCGACCGGGCGACGGCGCTGCGGAAGCTGCGGGCGGCCCTCGCGGACACGGTGACGCTGGGCGTGCCGACGAACGCGGGGTTCCTGCGGCGGCTGCTCGCGCATCCGGCGGTGGTCGCGGGCGAGCTGGACACGGGGCTCGTGGAGCGCGAGGCCGACGGTCTCGTCCCGCAGGACGTGCCGGAGGAGGTGTACGAGGCGGCGGCCGCGGTGCGCGCGGAGGCGCTCGTACCGTCCGGGTCCGGCTGGACCGACCCGTTCGCGCAGCCGAGCGGCTGGCGGCTCGGCGGCACTCCCGCGCCCGTCGACTTCCATCTCAGGGTGCCGGGACTCGAACCCGTCACGCACCGCACGCGCGGCACCCATTCGGTCGCCGCCGACAGTGTCACGGTCCGCCTCGACGGCCTGGCCCACACGTTCCACCGGGCCGGTGACTGGCTCGGGCGGGACGGCAACGCGTGGCACGTACGGGACTTCGACCCGGTGGCGGCGTCCCTCACGGGCGCGGCGCACGCCGGGGCCGACTCCCTCACCGCCCCGATGCCCGGCACGGTCACCGTCGTGAAGGTGGCCGTCGGCGACGAAGTGGCCGCCGGACAGAGCCTGTTGGTGGTCGAGGCGATGAAGATGGAGCACGTCATCTCCGCCCCGCACGCCGGCACGGTCGCCGAACTGGACGTCACACCAGGGACGACCGTCGCGATGGACCAGATCCTCGCGGTCGTCAATCCGCACGAGGAGCACGAGGCGCACGAGGAGCACCAGGCGCACCAGGAGGTGGCGGAATGAGTACCCCCGAAGCCACGTCCGGGACCCCTCTCGGGCTCCCCATGGTCGTGCCGTCCCAGGACCTCCCCGCGCGCGTGCGGATCCACGAGGTCGGCGCGCGCGACGGCCTGCAGAACGAGAAGTCGACGGTCCCGACCGAGGTGAAGGCCGAGTTCATCCACCGCCTCGCGGACGCCGGGCTCACCACCATCGAGGCGACGAGCTTCGTGCACCCCAAGTGGGTGCCCCAACTCGCCGACGCCGAGGCCCTGTTCCCGCTGCTCCAGGACATCGAGCCGCGCCCGCACCTGCCCGTCCTCGTGCCGAACGAGCGGGGTCTCGACCGGGCGCTCGCGCTCGGCGCCCGCCGGGTCGCCGTGTTCGGCAGCGCCACGGAGGCCTTCGCCAAGGCCAATCTGAACCGGACCGTGGACGAGGCGCTCGCCATGTTCGAGCCGGTCGTGGCGCGCGCCAAGGACGGGCGGGCGCATGTGCGCGGCTATCTGTCGATGTGCTTCGGCGACCCCTGGGAGGGCGCCGTCCCGGTCCACCAGGTCGTGCGCGTCGCCAAGGCCCTGATGGACATGGGCTGCGACGAGCTGAGCCTCGGCGACACGATCGGCGTCGCGACGCCGGGTCACGTCCAGACGCTCCTGGCCGAGCTGAACGAGGAGGGCGTGCCGACGAACGCGATCGGCGTGCACTTCCACGACACCTACGGCCAGGCGCTTTCCAACACTCTGGCGGCGCTCCAGCACGGGGTGACCACCGTGGACGCCTCCGCGGGCGGCCTCGGCGGCTGCCCGTACGCGAAGAGCGCCACCGGGAATCTCGCCACCGAAGACCTCGTGTGGATGCTTCAGGGCCTCGGCATCGAGACCGGGGTCGATCTCGCCCGTCTCACCGCCACCAGCACGTGGATGGCCGAGCAACTGGGCCGGCCGAGCCCGTCCCGCACCGTCCGTGCCCTCTCCCACCAGGAGTAGAAGAACGATGGACCACCGTCTGAGCAGCGAGCACGAAGAACTCCGGCGCACCGTCGAGGAGTTCGCGCACGACGTCGTCGCTCCCAAGATCGGCGACTTCTACGAGCGCCATGAGTTCCCGTACGAGATCGTGCGGGAGATGGGCCGCATGGGCCTGTTCGGGCTGCCGTTCCCGGAGGAGTACGGCGGGATGGGCGGCGACTACATGGCGCTCGGGATCGCCCTGGAGGAGCTGGCGCGGGTCGACTCCTCGGTGGCGATCACGCTGGAGGCGGGCGTCTCCCTGGGCGCCATGCCGGTCCATCTGTTCGGGACCGAGGAGCAGAAGCGGGAGTGGCTGCCGCGGCTGTGTGCGGGCGAGATGCTCGGCGCGTTCGGCCTGACCGAGCCCGACGGCGGCTCGGACGCGGGCTCGACGCGGACGACGGCCCGGCTCGACGAGTCGACCGGCGAGTGGGTGATCAACGGTACGAAGTGCTTCATCACCAACTCCGGTACGGACATCACGGGCCTGGTCACGGTCACGGCGGTCACCGGCCGCACGCCCGAGGGCAAGCCGCTCATCTCCTCGATCATCGTGCCGTCCGGGACGCCCGGCTTCACGGTGGCGGCGCCGTACTCGAAGGTCGGGTGGAACGCGTCGGACACGCGTGAGCTGTCCTTCGCCGACGTCCGGGTCCCGGCGGCGAACCTGCTGGGTGAACAGGGGCGCGGGTTCGCCCAGTTCCTGCGGATCCTGGACGAGGGCCGGATCGCGATCGCGGCGCTCGCGACGGGTCTCGCGCAGGGCTGCGTGGACGAGTCGGTGAAGTACGCCCAGGAGCGCAAGGCGTTCGGGAAGACCATCGGCTCGTACCAGGCGATCCAGTTCAAGATCGCCGACATGGAGATGAAGGCGCACACGGCACGCCTCGCGTGGCGGGACGCGGCGTCGCGCCTTGTGAGCGGGGAGCCGTTCAAGAAGGAGGCGGCGCTCGCCAAGCTGTACTCGTCGACGGTCGCCGTGGACAACGCGCGCGAGGCCACGCAGGTGCACGGCGGGTACGGGTTCATGAACGAGTATCCGGTGGCCCGCATGTGGCGCGACTCGAAGATCCTGGAGATCGGCGAGGGCACGAGCGAGGTCCAACGGATGCTGATCGCACGGGAGTTGGGCCTGAAGGGCTGACGCACCCGGAGATGGGACTTACGGGCTGACCAACTGAAAAGGCTGCGGAGGACCGCTGGACAACCGGGGATCAACTTAGGTTAGGTTAACCTAAGTCAACCCTGGCCGGCGGCCTCCGTTCGTCATGAAAGCAGCCACTGTCATGCCCCAAGCGCGTCTCACCAGCCCCTCCCGCCGCGGCATTCTCGCCGCCGGCGGCGCACTCGGCCTCGGCGCCGCGCTCGCCGCGTGCGGCAGCGACTCCAAAGACGGCTCCGGGGCGGGCGCCGGGGCAGGCAAGAACGTCAAGTCCGGCCCCTGGTCCTTCAAGGACGACCGCGCGGTGACGGCGAAGGCCGACAAGGTCCCGGCGAACGTCGTCGCCTTCACCAGCGTCGCCGCCGCCCTCTGGGACTACGGCATCCAGTGCAAGGGCGTCTTCGGCCCGACGAGAACGGCGGGCGGCAAGCCCGACGTCCAGGCCGGCGACATGGCCGTCGACAAGGTGACGATCATCGGCAACGCCTGGGGCCAGTTCAACATCGAGAAGTACGCGGCCCTCGCCCCCGACCTCCTCGTCACCACCGTCTACGACACGGCCGGCACCCTGTGGTCCGTCCCCGAGGACTCCAAGGACAAGATCCTCAAGCTGGCGCCCAGCGTCGGCATCTCCGTCTACGACCGCCAGATGACCCGGCCCCTGGAGCGCCTGCTCGCGCTCGCCGAATCGCTCGGCGCCGACGTGAAGGCCGACAAGGTCGTCAAGGCCAAGCAGCGCTTCGAAGCCGCCGCCGCCCGCCTGCGCAAGGCCGCCAAGGCGCACCCCGACATCCGCGTCCTCGTCGGCTCGGCGAGCCAGGACATCTTCTACGTCTCCGGCACGAACCTCTCCGCCGACCTGGAGTACTTCAAGTCCCTCGGCGTGAAATTCGTCGAGCCGCCGGAGAAGGCGAAGAAGGCCTCCGGCGGCTGGTACGAGTCCCTGAGCTGGGAGAACATCGACAAGTACCCGGCCGACGTCATCATGATGGACAACCGGACGGCCACCATCCAGCCCGCCGACCTCGCCAAGGACAAGGCCACCTGGAAGAAGCTGCCCGCCGTCCGCGCCGGCCAGGTCATCCCCCGCGTCACCGAGCCCATCTACTCGTACGCCAAGTGCGCGCCGATCCTCGAAGACCTCGCCGAGGCCATCGAGAAGGCCAGGAAGGTCGGCTGACGTCATGACGGCCACCGAGCCCGCCCCGTTCCGGTTCTTCGACCTCCAGGTACAGCGGACACGGCGGCTCGGCCCGTCGTTCCAGCGCGTCACCTTCACCGGCCCCGACCTGCCCGACTTCCACGCCGGGGGCCGGGACCAGAGCCTGTCCCTCTTCCTGCCGCGTCCGGGCCAGCCCGCCCCCGTGATGCCTCCCGTCGAGCCCGGCGACAACGGCCGCGGCTGGCACGCCGCGTACCGGGCACTGCCGGACGACGTACGCGCGGTGATGCGCTCGTACACGGTCAGCGGGCAGCGCCGCGAACCCGAAGAGCTCGACATCGACTTCGTGCTGCACCACGACGGGCCGGGCGGCGCCGGACCCGCCTGCGCCTGGGCCGAGGCCGCCCGCCCCGGCGACCGCGTGACGGTGCTCGGCCCGGCGGTCGCCGACAACACCGCCGTACGCTGCCGGCCCCCGGAAGACGCCGACCATCTCCTCATGTGGGGCGACGAGACCGCCCTGCCCGCGGCCCTCGGTGTCCTCGCCTGGCTGCCGGAGGAACTGCCCGCGCACGCCTGGCTGGAGGTCCCGCACCGCGAGGACATCCCGGACATTCGGCTGCCGGACCACACCACCGTCACCTGGCTCGTGCGTGACGAGAATCCGCCGTCCGCGCTGGAGGCGATCCGCGCTGCCCAACTCCCGGACGCCGCACGCCCGTACGGCTGGCTCGCGGGCGAGTCGGGGGCGATGAAGGAGCTGCGCCGCCATCTCGTGCGCGAACGGGCCTACGACAAGCGGTCGGTGACGTTCGTCGGGTACTGGCGGAAGGGGCTGAGCGAGGACGGGCTGCGTGTGGCGGAGGCGGGCGAGGCAGCTGCCTAGCGCGGGAGAGGCGGCCGCCTAGGTCGCGAGAGGGGTCACCCAGCCCGGGAGAGGCGGCCGCCCAGTCACTTCCGGGACGCCCCCGTAAGGGCCGGCCGGCAGCGGAATCCGGACAGGAAACAGAGGCGGGGTCGCGAGCTTTAGTTAGGTTAGGCTAACTTAACTAAAGCGTTGCGGCCCCGCCTCTTTCTCTGCGCTCGTACGCCGCACCACCCCGCGTTCCCGCCCCCACCCGGAGGACCGTTCATGCGCTCGCACCTGCTCAACGACACGACCGCGGAGCACTACCGCCGCTCCGTGACCGAGGGAATCGAGCGGGTGGCGGCCAAACTCGCCGCCACCGCACGGCCGTTCACCGGGGTCACCGCCGACGACCTCGCGCCCCGCGTCGACGCCGTCGACCTGGACACCCCGCTCCTCGACACCACGGCCGCCCTGGACGAGCTCGAAGAGCTGTACCTCCGTGACGCCGTCTACTTCCACCACCCGCGCTACCTTGCCCACCTCAACTGCCCGGTCGTCATCCCGGCCGTGCTCGGCGAGGCCGTGCTCTCGGCGGTCAACTCCTCCCTCGACACCTGGGACCAGTCCGCGGGCGGCACCCTCATCGAGCGCAAGCTCATCGACTGGACCACCGGACGCATCGGCCTCGGCCCCGCCGCCGACGGCGTCTTCACCTCCGGCGGCTCCCAGTCCAACCTCCAGGCGCTGCTGCTCGCCCGCGAGGAGACGAAGTCCCGCAGCCCCGAACACCCCACCCACATGCGGGTGTTCACGTCCGAGGCCGGGCACTTCAGCGTCAGGAAATCCGCGACCCTGCTCGGGCTCGGACCGGACGCCGTGGTCACGATCCCCGTGGACCGCGAACGGCGGATGCGGACCGACGTCCTCGCCCGCGAACTGGAACGCTGCCGCCAGGACGGCCTCGTACCGATGGCGGTCGTCGCGACCGCCGGGACGACCGACTTCGGCTCCATCGACCCGCTGCCCGAGATCGCCGAACTCTGCGAGCGCTATGGCACCTGGATGCACGTGGACGCCGCGTACGGCTGCGGACTCCTCGCGTCGGCCCGCAGGCGGCACCTCCTCGACGGCATCGAGCGCGCCGACTCCGTCACCGTCGACTACCACAAGTCCTTTTTCCAGCCCGTGAGTTCGAGCGCGGTCCTGGTCCGGGACGCGGCCACCCTGCGGCACGCGACGTACCACGCCGACTACCTCAACCCGCGCCGTACGGTCGCCGAGCGCATCCCCAACCAGGTGGACAAGTCGCTCCAGACGACCCGCCGGTTCGACGCGCTCAAGCTGTGGATGACGCTGCGCGTGATGGGCGCCGACGGGGTCGGGCAGCTCTTCGACGAGGTGTGTGACCTCGCGGCGCGGGCCTGGGAGCTGCTCGCCGCCGACCCGCGCTTCGACGTCGTCGTCGAGCCCCGGCTGTCCACGCTCGTCTTCCGCCACATCCCGGCCGGCGTCACCGACCCGGCGGAGATCGACCGCGCCAACCTGTACGCCCGCAAGGCCCTGTTCGCGTCCGGTGACGCGGTCGTGGCGGGCACCAGGGTGGGCGGCCGCCACTACCTGAAGTTCACCCTGCTCAACCCCGAGACCACCGTCGACGACATCGCCGCCGTCCTCGATCTGATCGCCGGCCACGCCGAGCAGTACCTGGGAGAGAACCTTGTCCACGCCTCCTGAGCCCCGCGACGACCTCGCGCCGCCCCGCGATGCCCTCGCACCGCCCCTCGACGACCTCGCGCCGCCCCTCGACTTCGTCGGGATCGGCCTCGGCCCCTTCAACCTCGGCCTCGCCTGCCTCACCGAGCCGATCGACGAGCTGAACGGCGTCTTCCTGGAGTCCAAGCCGGACTTCGAATGGCACTCGGGCATGTTCCTGGAGGGCGCCCACCTCCAGACCCCCTTCCTGTCGGACCTGGTCACCCTCGCCGACCCGACGTCCCCGTACTCGTTCCTCAACTACCTCAAGGAATCAGGGCGGTTGTACTCGTTCTACATCCGCGAGAACTTCTATCCCCTGCGGACCGAATACAACGACTACTGCCGCTGGGCCGCCGCCAAACTCACCAGCGTCCGCTTCGGCACGACGGTCACGCGGGTGACGTACGACGAAGCCGCCGAGCTGTACGTCGTGGCCACCGAGGGCGGCATGACCTACCGGGCGCCCCGGCTCGTACTCGGCACCGGGACCCCGCCGCACATCCCCGAGGCGTGCCGCAGGCTCGACGGCGACGCGATCCACAACTCCCGCTATCTGCACCACAAGGCCGAGCTCCAGCGCAAGGACTCGATCACCCTCGTGGGCAGCGGCCAGTCCGCCGCCGAGATCTACTACGACCTCCTGAGCGAGATCGACGTCCACGGCTACCGCCTGAACTGGGTGACCCGCTCCCCCCGTTTCTTCCCCCTCGAATACACGAAGCTGACCCTGGAGATGACGTCCCCCGAGTACGTGGACTACTTCCACGCGCTGCCGGAGGACACCCGCTACCGCCTGGAGGCGCGGCAGAAGGGCCTCTTCAAGGGCATCGACGGCGACCTCATCGACGCGATCTTCGATCTGCTCTACCAGAAGAACCTGGCGGGCCCGGTTCCTACTCGGCTCATGACCAACTCGGCTCTGCACAGCGCGAGTTACGAGAACGGGACGTACACGCTCGGGCTGCGTCAGGAGGAGCAGGGCAAGGACTTCGAGCTGCGCACGGACGGCTTGATCCTCGCCACCGGCTACCGGTACGAGACGCCCGCCTTCCTGGAGCCGGTCCGCGACCGGCTGCGCTGGGACGGTCGCGGCCGGTTCGACCTCGCCCGCAACTACTCCGTCGACGCGACGGGCCGGGGCGTCTTCGTGCAGAACGCCGGCGTCCACACCCACTCGATCACCTCGCCCGACCTCGGCATGGGCGCGTACCGCAACGCGTACATCATCCGCGAGCTGCTCGGCACCGAGTTCTACCCCGTGGAGAAGACCATCGCGTTCCAGGAGTTCGCCGCATGACCTTCACTGTCCGGGCCCTCGACCCGTTCAAAGACACCGCGCTCGTCCACCGCTGGGTGACCCACCCCAAAGCCGCGTTCTGGCTGATGCAGGACGCGAGTCCGGAGGATGTGGAGCGCGAGTACGCGGCGATGGCCGCGGCCGAGCACCATGAGGCGTTCATCGGTGAACTCAGCGGCGATCCTTGCTTCCTGACGGAGCATTATGACCCGGCGCACGTCGAGCTGGTCGGCCTCTACGAGCCTGAGCCCGGCGACATCGGGATGCATTTCCTGGTCGCCCCCACCGACACCCCGGTGCACGGCTTCACCCGTGCCGTCATCACCGCCGTCATGGAGCACCTGTTCGCGGACCCGTCCGTGCGGCGCGTCGTCGTCGAGCCCGACGTACGCAACACGGCCGTGCACGCCCTGAACGAGGCCGTCGGCTTCGTCCCCGACCACGAGATCCAGAAGCCCGAGAAGAAGGCGCTGCTCAGCTTCTGCACCCGCGAGCAGTTCGAGCGCGCCACCGCTGGGAGCACCGTATGACCCTCGCCGACACCGTCACCCACCTCTCCCCCGAGCGCTGGGCGCGGGCCGAGCGCCTGCTGATCCGCAAGGCGCTCGGCGAGTTCGCCCACGAGCGGCTGCTCACACCCGAGGCGGACGGAGACGCCTTCACAGTTCGCAGCGACGACGGGCACACCCACTACCGCTTCACCGCCCGGCGCCTGCGTCTCGACCACTGGCAGGTCGACGCCGATTCCCTCATCCGCCACCGGCACGGCACCGAACTCCCGCTGAACGCCCTGGAGTTCTTCGTCGAGTTCAAGGCCTCCCTGGGCCTGAGCGACGCGATCCTGCCCGTCTACCTGGAGGAGATCTCCTCCACCCTCTCCGGTATCTGCTTCAAGCTCGGCAAGCCGCCGGTCACGTCCGCGTCGCTCGCCCACGGCGGCTCGTTCCAGGACATCGAGACGGGCATGACCGAGGGCCACCCCTGCTTCGTCGCGAACAACGGCCGGCTCGGCTTCGGCGTCCACGAGTACCTGTCGTACGCCCCCGAGACCGCGAGCCCCGTACGGCTGATCTGGCTGGCGGCGACGCGCGAGCGGGCCACGTTCACAGCGGGCGCGGGTCTCGACTACGAGTCCCTGCTGCGGGCCGAGCTCGGCGAGGAGACCCTGGCCCGCTTCGCCGCCACCCTCACCGGCCAGGGCCTCGACCCCAACGACTATCTCCTCATACCCGTCCACCCCTGGCAGTGGTGGAACAAGCTGTCGGTCACCTTCGCCGCCGAGGTCGCGCAGCGCCGCCTCGTCCTCCTCGGCGAGGGCGACGACACATACCTGGCGCAGCAGTCGATCCGTACGTTCTTCAACACGAGCGACCCGGCCAAGCACTATGTGAAGACCGCCCTGTCCGTGCTCAACATGGGCTTCATGCGTGGTCTGTCCGCCGCGTACATGGAGGCCACGCCCGCCATCAACGACTGGCTCGCGCAGCTCGTCGAGAACGACCCGGTCCTCAAGGCCACCGGTCTCACCGTCATCCGCGAACGCGCCGCCGTCGGCTACCGGCACCTGGAGTACGAGGCCGCGACCGACCGCTACTCGCCCTACCGGAAGATGCTCGCCGCCCTGTGGCGCGAGTCCCCCGTCCCGTCCCTGGCCGACGGCGAACGACTCGCCACGATGGCGTCACTGCTGCACGTGGACGCGGACGGCCGCTCGTTCGCGGCGGCCCTCATCGAGCGCTCGGGCCTCACCCCGGCCGAGTGGCTGCACCCCTACCTGCGGTCCTACCTCACCCCGCTGCTGCACAGCTTCTACGCGTACGACCTCGTGTACATGCCGCACGGCGAGAACGTCATCCTCGTGCTCGGTGAGGACGGGACCGTGCGGCGAGCGATCTTCAAGGACATCGCCGAGGAGATCGCGGTGATGGACCCCGACGCGGTCCTCCCGCCCGGCGTGGACCGCATCCGCGTCGAGGTCCCGGACGACCAGAAGCTGCTCTCCATCTTCACGGACGTCTTCGACTGCTTCTTCCGCTTTCTCGCCGCGAACCTGGTCACGGAGGGCGTCCTGGACGAGGACACGTTCTGGGACGCGGTCGCCGGCTGCGTCCGCGACTACCAGGAGTCGACGCCCCAACTGGCCGAAAAATTCCGGCAGTACGACATGTTCGCGCCGGAGTTCACCCTGTCCTGCCTCAACCGGCTCCAGCTGAAGAACAACGAACAGATGGTGGACCTCGCCGACCCGTCGGGCGCGCTCCAGTTGGTCGGGACACTCCGGAACCCGATCGCGTAGCCGTCCCGTGAACGGGGTGGGGCTCCCCGAGACGGTCCTCGGGGAGCCTCACTCTGACCTCAGTGCTCTAGCCGGCAGGCCACGGCACCTGCGGCGACCTGTAGTACCCGATGCCCAGTGCGTCCCAGCGCGGGCCCTGCGCCGCGAGCCGCACCTTGTACGCGTCCCAGTCGTGCGTGGACTCGGGCGACCAGCCGAGTTCGGCGATACCGGGCAGCCTCGGGAACGCCATGTAGTCGATGTCCGAGGACGTGCTGATCGTCTCCGCCCACAGCGCCGCCTCGACACCCTGGACGGCCGACGCGGGCGCGCCCGGGAGGTAGTTGCCGGGGTTCCAGTCGTAGGACCGCTGGACCTCGACGTACCCGGCCCAGGAGAGGCCGAGCTTGGTGTCCCGGTTGTACTTCATGTCGACGTAGGACCGGTCGGCCGGGGACAGGACGAGGCCTGTGCCGTTCTGTGCGGCCGCCGCGACCTGCGCCTTCTCGGTCGCGCTGGTCCCGTCGAGACCCCAGTACTGGGCGAGTGCGCCCTTGGCCGGGGTGGCGCCGGTGAGCTGGTGCCAGCCGACCACGGTCTTGCCGTACTTGGCGACGATCGGCTGGACCTTGTCCATGAAGGCGACGTAGTCCGCGTGGCTGGTGGAGTGCGCCTCGTCGCCGCCGATGTGGATGTACTTGCCGGGCGTCATCGCGGCGAGCTCACGGATGACGTCGTCCACGAAGTCGTACGTGACGGGCTTGTTGACGCACAGCGAGCTGAAGCCCACGTTCGTACCGGTGTAGAGCGGGGGCGCGACGCCGTCGCAGTTCAGGTCGGCGTACGAGGCGAGCGCCGCGTTCGTGTGGCCCGGCATGTCGATCTCGGGCACGACCTCCAGGTAGCGCGAGGCGGCGTACCGGACGATCTCCTTGTACTGGTCCTTCGTGTAGGAGCCGCCCTGGCCGCCGCCGACCTGCGTGGACCCTCCGTACGTGGCGAGCTTCGGCCACGAGTCGATCGCGATGCGCCAGCCCTGGTCGTCGCTGAGGTGCAGGTGCAGCTTATTGACCTTGTAGAGCGCGAGTTCGTCGATGTAGCGCTTGACCTGGTCGACGCCGAAGAAGTGCCGGGAGACGTCGAGCATGGCGCTGCGGTAGCCGTAGCGGGGGCTGTCCTCGATGGTGCCGCCGGCGACGCGCCAGGGGCCGGTCTGCGTGGTGTTCTTCTCGACGGCGGCCGGGAGCTGCTGCCGCAGGGTCTGGACGCCGTGGAAGAGTCCGGCGGGCTTGTTGGCGGTGATGGTGACGGCGCCCCGGCCGGACACGAGCCGGTAGCCCTCGGCGCCCAAGTCCGTTGCCTTGCCGTTGAGTTCGAGGCGGATGCCGTCGTCGCCGCCCGAGCCGGTGACGGGCAGGCGGTACCCGGTGGAGGGCCGGAGCACGTCCGCGAGATAGGCGGCGATCTGCCGCGCCTCCGCCGAGTCCTGCTCGACCCGGATCGGCGTCTTGGCGGTGATCTCGTACGCCGTGCCGCCCGGGGTCACCGAGGCGGGGGCGGGCACCACCTGGCCGAGCGGGGTGACGGGCGGTTCGGCGGCCGGGGCGGCGGACGGCGGGGCGGCGCCGAGGGCGGACACCCCCGCGGCCGCGACGAGCAGCAGTGAGCCGAGGAGGCGGGAGGTTCTGCGGCGCTGCTTCTGTTGCTGTCTCACGGACGGTCCCTTCGACGAGCGACGAGGTCGTGGATCGCGGGGGGTTTCACATCTGTGGCATCTGCATCTGTAGCGCGTGCGTCACCATGGGTACCGTCCGCCCCATGCCAGGTCAAGGGTGTAGACCAATTCGCACGAGGCGGACGGTGAAATCCCGTAAGGGTCCGTCAGCGAAATCCGGTACGGGCCGTCAGCGAAATCCCGTACGGGCCGTCAGCCCCGACCGGCCTTCCGCGCGATGACGAACCGGTCGATCTCCTCGCCCGTCTCGGCCAGGCCCCGCACCGTCAGCTTCGCCGTGCGGCCCGCCGGCGCCGGCTCCA
The DNA here is from genome assembly GCF_040645335.1 of Streptomyces sp. NPDC046821. NCBI lineage: Bacteria > Bacillati > Actinomycetota > Actinomycetes > Kitasatosporales > Streptomycetaceae > Streptomyces > Streptomyces sp. NPDC046821. The sequence goes on from NZ_JBEYYB010000008.1 coordinate 181,796, forward strand.
CGTCGACCCGCAGGAACGAGTAGTTCGTGTACCGCACGCGGGACCAGTCGACGGTGATGTTCTTCTTGCTGCCGTCGGGCTGGACGACGTACGAGGCGAACGGGTCGATCTTCTTCTCGTGGCCCTCGTACGTGTCCTCGACCGGGAACGCGTACAGGCTCCGGCCGGCCGCGCCCGCGGTCACGTAGACGACGCCGTCGGTCTCGGGGTACGCCGTGCCGCCGATCGGCAGCTCCTTGGTGACGCGGTCGCCCTTGAGGACGTCGGTGCGCTCGTAGACGTGGTTGTGCCCGTTGATGACGAGGTCGACGGTGTACTTCTCGAAGAGCGGCACCCACTCCTTGCGCACCCCGCCCTCGGAGGCGTGGGAGGAGGCGGTGCAGTACGCGCAGTGGTGGAAGAAGACGACGATGAAGTCGATGGCGGGGTCGGCGCGGAACTTCTTCAGCTGGCGCTCGAACCACGTGGTCTGCGTGCCGCCGGAGAGGCCGAGGTTGGCCGGGATCTCCCAGGAGACGTCGTTCGCGTCGAGGGAGACGATCGCCGTGTTGCCGTGCACGAAGGAGTAGACGCCGGGCAGGTTCTTCGTGTCGGGCCCGTTGTCCGGCAGCGTGAAGCGGGCCTCCTGGCTGCCGTAGCCGTGCGGCGCGTACCAGGCCTCCATGTCGTGGTTGCCGTACGCGACCATCCACGGCACCTGCTTGGCGACGGTCTCGGTCTGGGCGAGGAACTGGTCCCAGATCCGGGCGTCGAACGTGTCACTGGTCCGGCCGGAACCGGACGGGTCCGCGTAGGCGATGTCACCGGCGTGCAGATGGAACGCCGGGTTCTGAGCCAGGATCAGGCTGTCGTTGGCCAGCGCGTGGTAGCTGACGCCCTGGTCGCCGAAGGCCGTGAACGTGAAGGGCTCGGAGCGCGCGGGAGCCGTCGTGAACGTACCGAGCGTGCCGGCCAGGTGCGGCGCCGCCGGGTCGAAGCCGTCGTGGCCGACGCCGTAGTAGTACGTGGTGCCGGGGCGCAGCCGGGTCAGCTGGGCGTGCAGGTAGTACTGCGTGTGGTCGGAGCCGGTGCCGACGCCGGCCGGGGTGTAGAGGGGCCGGACCTCGGCCTGGATCTTCCGCGAGAGGTCCCAGGGGTGCGCGCCGACGCGGATGTACGGGTTCTTGACGGCGACCGGGACCTGCCAGGAGACGGTCATCTCGGTGCTCGCGTCGGCGCCGTAGGCGAGGTGCCGGGCGAAGGGCGCGACGAGCGCGCCGTCGACCTTCGGGGCGGCGGGCACGGCGCCGGGGGCGCGTCCGGTCTGCGTGGGGACGGCGGCGGAGGCCGCGCCGGGCACGAAGGCGCCGCCCGCGATCGTGCCGAGGGTGACGGCGCCGCCGCGCATCATGGTGCGGCGGGAGAACTTGCTGCGCAGGTACTCGTGCTGCTCGGCCATGCTCATCTTGTCGGCGAGCTGCTCGGGTACGCCCATGCGGGGAATGTCCATGACCGGAAAAGTTGCCCGAGCCACCCGTACCGGCCGGGTACGACACGTGAACGCGCGGGTAACAAGCGGCATGGTGCGCCTGAAGAGTGTGAACCTCCGGTAACCCCAGTCGTCCGAGAACCCCTGTTTTCCTCCCCACAGCGCACCCCTGCCCGGAATCGGGCAGAATTCTTGCGAACGGTCCGCACTTCCTCCAGGATCATCCGGGTGCACGACGAACTTGTTGATCATCTGACGCGCAGCTCGCCCCTGAACCGGGGCGAAGCGCTGCGGGTGATCCAGGACGTGCTCGCCTACTTCGACGAGACGACCGAGGTGTACGTCCGTCGCCGCCACCGCGAGCTCCAGGCCCAGGGCCTGGTGAACGCGGAGATCTTCGAACGGATCTCGGCGGACCTGAAATACCGCGCGGTCGCGCCGCCCGAGCTGTCCCTCAGGCAGCTGCGGCGCATCGTCTACGGCTAGAGGGGATCAGCAAGATATGTGCGGAATTGTCGGTTACATCGGTAAGCGTGACGTGGCGCCGCTGCTGCTCGAGGGCCTGCAGCGCCTGGAGTACCGCGGCTACGACTCCGCGGGCGTCGTCATCACCAGCCCGAAGGCCAACGGCCTGAAGATGGTGAAGGCCAAGGGCCGCGTCCGTGACCTGGAGGCCAAGGTGCCCGCCCGCTTCAAGGGCACCACGGGCATCGCCCACACCCGCTGGGCCACCCACGGCGCCCCGTCCGACGAGAACGCGCACCCGCACATGTCCGCGGACGACAAGGTCGCCGTCGTCCACAACGGCATCGTCGACAACGCCGCCGACCTGCGCGCCAAGCTCGTCGCCGAGGGCGTCACCTTCCTCTCCGAGACGGACACCGAGGTCCTCACCCACCTCATCGCCCGCTCGGCCGCCGAGAAGCTGGAAGACAAGGTCCGCGACGCGCTCCGCGTCGTCGAGGGCACGTACGGCATCGCCGTCCTGCACGCCGACTTCCCGGACCGCATCGTGGTGGCCCGCAACGGCTCCCCGGTCGTCCTCGGCATCGGCGAGAAGGAGATGTTCGTCGCCTCGGACATCGCCGCGCTCGTCGCCCACACCCGCCAGATCGTCACCCTCGACGACGGCGAGATGGCCACCCTCAAGGCCGACGACTTCCGCACCTACACGACGGAGGGCACGCGCACGAACGCGTCGCCGACCACCGTCGAGTACGAGGCCGCGTCCTACGACATGGGCGGCCACGACACGTACATGCACAAGGAGATCTTCGAGCAGCCGGAGGCCGTCGACCGCGTCCTGCGCGGCCGTATCGACGAGCGCTTCTCCACCGTGCACCTGGGCGGCCTGAACCTCGACGCCCGCGAGGCGCGCAGCGTCCGCCGCGTGAAGATCCTCGGCTGCGGCACCTCGTACCACGCGGGCCTCATCGGCGCGCAGATGATCGAGGAGCTGGCCCGCATCCCCGCGGACGCCGAGCCCGCCTCCGAGTTCCGCTACCGCAACCCGGTCGTCGACCCCGACACCCTGTACATCGCGGTCTCCCAGTCCGGTGAGACGTACGACGTGCTCGCCGCGGTGCAGGAGCTGAAGCGCAAGGGCGCCCGCGTCTTCGGCGTCGTGAACGTCGTCGGCTCGGCGATCGCCCGCGAGTCGGACGCCGGTGTCTACGTGCACGCCGGCCCCGAGGTCTGCGTCGTCTCGACCAAGTGCTTCACCAACACGACGGTCGCCTTCGCGCTCCTCGCGCTGCACCTCGGCCGCATCCGCGACCTGTCCGTCGCCGACGGCAAGCGGATCATCGAGGGCCTGCGCAAGCTGCCCGAGCAGATCACCGCGATCCTGGAGCAGGAAGAGGCGATCAAGAAGGTCGCCGAGGAGTACGCCGACGCCCGCTCGATGATGTTCATCGGCCGTGTCCGTGGCTACCCCGTCGCCCGCGAGGCCTCGCTCAAGCTCAAGGAGGTCTCGTACATCCACGCCGAGGCCTACCCCGCGTCCGAGCTGAAGCACGGCCCGCTCGCCCTGATCGAGCCGGCGCTCCCGACGGTCGCGATCGTCCCGGACGACGACCTGCTGGAGAAGAACCGCGCCGCCCTGGAGGAGATCAAGGCCCGCTCCGGCCGCATCCTCGCGGTCGCACACCAGGAGCAGGAGAAGGCCGACCGCACGATCGTCGTCCCGAAGAACGAGGACGAACTCGACCCGATCCTGATGGGCATCCCCCTCCAACTCCTCGCCTACCACACGGCGTTGGCCCTCGGCAGGGACATCGACAAGCCCCGCAACCTGGCGAAGTCGGTAACGGTGGAGTAGTAACGGGGGTTACTGGCGGGGGCCGTTGGCCGGGCGGCTCACATTGCGCTCCCCAAGCAAGCGCCCCTTAAGGGGCGCGGGGAACTGCGCGACAAGCCCCCACCGGGCCCGCACCCGACACCGAACCAAAGAACGGGTCCCCGCACGCTCCAAGAAGCGTGCAGGGACCCGTTCTTATATGGGGGGCCGGAGCGCCCAATCTCCGGCCCCCGCTGTCAGCCGGCAGCCGTCACACCCCGACCAGCAGCACGCCCAGGCATAGCGGTAGGCAGATGCCCCATCGCGGCGGTAGCCGCGTACCACACCAGCAACCCCCCGACCGCAGCGAACCAGCCCCCCACCTTCGCCAGCCCCACCGTGCCGCCGAACGAGGCGATCGCCATCAGCACCAGCGCCACACACAGCGCCCCGTAGGACGCCCGCACCATGGACCCCGAACCGGCGGCGCCGAGCGTCAGACTCAGCGCCAGCATCGCGAAGAGCAGCATGAACAGCCCTTGCGCGTTGGCCGACATGGCGTGCCCGGCCGTGACACCCCACGTGAACCAGAACGCCCCGAGCGAGGCGAACGCCGTACCCGTCGACGCGTCGTCGGCGCGGTAGGCGAGCAGCCCGGCGACGAACAGCGCGACGCCTCCGACGTACGTCGCGAGGGACACGGCGTTCGCGGCCGTCACGCCGCTGATGACTTCGGTGTGGCCGAGGCCGAAGGCCAACAGGGTGAGTCCGAGGGCGAGATGACCGAGAGTGGAGGTGGTGCTTCCCGCGGAGACGTCTTTGTCCACGGCGGGCTCCCTTCGTGCAGGTGCAGTTGTGCTGCGCGCGATGCCGGGCTCCGTGTATGACCCAGCTACCGATATGTACCCTTCACAAAGGCACAAAGCACCTCTACGCACGAGTAGCTTTCGCTGTTTTCAGCGCGTCGACCGAGGCCGACAGGCCGTCATCTCACCTGACCCACATGGGAGTTACGGGACCTACGGGATGACGATGACGGGCCGCCGCGCGCGCCGCGCGAGCCGTCCCGCGACCGAGCCGAAGAGCCGGCCGACGAGCCCGTGCGTGGAGCCGACGACGATCGCGTCGGCCTCGTACTCATGGCCCACCTCTTCGAGTTCGTGGCAGATGTCACCGCCGCGCTCGACCAGGATCCAGGGCACTTCGGACAGATAGTCCGCGCAGGCGAGCTCCAGACCGAGCACCTCGGTGCGGTGGTCCGGTACGTCGACGAAGACCGGCGGCTCACAGCCCGCCCACACCGTGGTGGGCAGCCGGTTGGCGACATGGACGATGATCAGGCCGGAGCCCGAGCGGTGGGCCATCCCGATCGCGTAGGCGAGGGCCCGCTCGCTGGAGGTCGAGCCGTCGAAACCGACGACCACCCCGTGCTTGAAGGCGGGATCGCAGGACTGGCGTGCTTCTTCCGCCGCCTGCGGGGTCGCCGTGTGATCGGCGACCTGCCGCTTGCGGTCCGCGGGTTCAAAGAATTCGTGACCGGCCATGGATATCTCGGCGATTAGATCCTCTGGATCCTCGGCGGATCCTCAGGTGGGAGGGACGTCAGGGAGCGGCGGAGCCGTGTCCGGGAATCATCTTCCCAACCACATACCCCCAAGGGTACGGCGACACTCCTCCTCTGCCCAGAGTCGTCTGCCCGGCTCGGCGCACGCTCCGCGGCGTTCAGGGGAGCATGCCCGAGGCCGCGCCCGTATGGCAATGCTCGCTGCCTCGTACAGACGGTTTGCGTGCGGTCGGGCGCGCTCTTTCCGGCCGAGTGACCGCTCGGACAGCCACGCGTTGAACGTACGTACCCACAGCCACAGGGAGCGCATCTTGCCCGGACCGTCCATCGCGTATCCGCCAGCCCCGTCCGTCGACGACCGGCGGGCGCCCGAGGGCCTGCGGACCGGCGTTCCGGAGCCCCTGCCGGAGGAGGTGCGGGAGACCCCCGGGACGGCCGGACCGGACACCGTGAGCGACGTCGTCCGCTGGGCCGCGTTCAGCTGCGTCCTCGTCCCGGTCGTTCTCGTCGGATACGGATCGTCGCTGGCCGGAGCGGCGGGGGCGGCCCTGGGGCTGGCCGCGGTGACCGGGGCCTGCGTGGCTCTGCTGCGGCGGTCGGAGCGCGTCGCGGCCGAGCGTGCGGTGCGGGCGCACGGCCACCGGGGAGGGCGCACAAGGGTGGTACCGGGGGCGCGCGGGGGCGGTCGCCACGGTGGCGGAAGTGCGCCGGTGGACTGACTGGATTCAGCGCACCACCACGTACATTTTCAGCCAACTTCGCCCGGCCGCGCATTTCTTGCCCCCGAGGCCCTCCAACCCCCGCGCCACCAGGCCTGTAAGCACTTGCGATGGCGCCGGCACCCTATGCGGACCGGCCACTGAGTTGAGGCGCACTTCCCCGCAAGACGCCCCGGTGCCACGCTTCGTGATCGAATGCTTCACGCCAAGTTGCCATGTCGACAATGTGCCGGATCCTCAACTGGTCACGCCGGGACCACCGGACACAGTAGATTCGATCATGACTGTCCATCGGCGGGGGACTTTGCAGGACCGAGGGGAAACGTGCTGGAGCGACAAGCCCGACACACGAGTAAGGGCGACGCGACCACCGAGGGGGGCTTAGCCGGATGAGCCACGACTCCACTGCTGCGCCGGAGGCGGCGGCTCGGAAGCTCTCCGGGCGCCGCCGCCGGGAAATAGTCGCGGTGCTGCTGTTCAGCGGCGGACCCATCTTCGAAAGTTCGATTCCGCTCTCTGTGTTCGGCATCGACCGCCAGGACGCGGGCGTCCCGCGTTACCGGCTGCTCGTCAGCGCCGGCGAGGAAGGTCCGCTGCGCACGACGGGCGGGCTCGAACTGACGGCGCCGCACGGACTCGACGCGCTCTCCCGGGCCGGCACGGTCGTCGTGCCCGCGTGGCGGTCGATCACGTCGCCGCCCCCGGAGGAAGCCCTCGACGCGTTGCGCCGGGCGCACGAGGAAGGCGCCCGCATCGTCGGCCTGTGCACCGGAGCGTTCGTGCTCGCCGCCGCCGGCCTGCTCGACGGCCGCCCCGCGACCACGCACTGGATGTACGCGCCGACCCTCGCCAAGCGCTATCCGTCGGTCCACGTGGACCCGCGCGAGCTCTTCGTGGACGACGGAGACGTCCTGACGAGCGCCGGGACCGCGGCCGGTATCGATCTGTGTCTGCACATCGTGCGCTCGGACCACGGGAACGAGGCGGCCGGCGCGCTGGCCCGCCGGCTCGTGGTCCCGCCGCGCCGCAGCGGCGGTCAGGAGCGCTACCTCGACAGGTCTTTACCTGAGGAGATCGGCGCGGACCCGCTCGCCGAGGTCGTGTCGTGGGCCCTGGAGCACCTCCACGAGCAGTTCGACGTGGAGACCCTGGCCGCGCGCGCCTATATGAGCCGCCGCACCTTCGACCGCCGGTTCCGCTCCCTGACCGGGAGCGCGCCCCTGCAGTGGCTGATCACCCAGCGGGTGCTGCAGGCCCAGCGGCTCCTGGAGACCTCCGACTACTCGGTCGACGAGGTCGCCGGGCGCTGTGGCTTCCGTTCGCCGGTCGCCCTGCGCGGGCACTTCCGGCGCCAGCTCGGCTCGTCGCCGGCCGCGTACCGCGCGGCGTACCGGGCGCGCAGACCGCAGCAGGAGAAGCCGCTGGAGGTCGTGGCCGCGGTCGGGACGGAGACCCCGCTCCCGTCGCAGTCCCGCCGGTCCGCGACGGCCGGTGCCTTCGCGGCTCCCGCCGCGTCACTCGCGACAGAACCGGGCAAACCCGGCTCGGACGCGTATGCGCCGGGGCGCGCGAGTCTGCCGGGTCCGAGGAGTGCGCCGTAGGGTTGGGCGCATGAACGATCGCATGGTGTGGATCGACTGCGAGATGACCGGGCTCTCGCTGGCGAATGACGCGCTCATCGAGGTGGCCGCACTGGTCACCGACTCTGAGCTGAACGTACTCGGCGACGGTGTGGACATCGTGATCCGCCCGCCGGACGAGGCCCTGGAGACCATGCCCGAGGTGGTGCGGCAGATGCACACCGCCTCGGGCCTGCTCGACGAGCTCGCGGGCGGCACGACGCTCGCCGACGCGGAGGAGCAGGTCCTCGCGTATGTACGCGAGCACGTCAAGGAGCCGGGCAAGGCGCCGCTGTGCGGGAACTCGGTCGGCACCGACCGCGGATTCCTGCTGCGGGACATGCCGACGCTTGAGGACTACCTGCACTACCGGATCGTCGACGTCTCCTCCGTGAAGGAGCTGGCGCGCCGCTGGTACCCGAGGGCGTACTTCAACAGTCCGGAGAAGAACGGCAACCACCGGGCGCTCGCCGACATCCGCGACTCCATCGTGGAGCTGCGCTACTACCGCGAGGCGGTCTTCGTCCCGCAGCCCGGCCCGGACTCGGACACCGCGAAGGCGATCGCGGCCAAGCACTCCCAGCCTGCGCGGTAGCGCTCCGCGCCGCCTTTTCCGCCCCTGTGTACGGGGTCCGGAAAACGGGTGCGCGAGCACCCCTTCGGACCCTGTACACTTTTTCTCGGCCGGTCGGAAGAACGACAAACGACCGGACATGGTGGGTGTAGCTCAGTTGGTAGAGCACCTGGTTGTGGTCCAGGTGGCCGCGGGTTCAAGTCCCGTCACTCACCCTGAAAAGGGTCGAAGGCCCGATCTGCGAAAGCAGGTCGGGCCTTCGTCATGTCCGCGCGCGTACGCTGGCGAATGTGGCCGCTGAAACCGGCAAGGACATGCTCGCCGCCTGGTCGGAGTATCTCGATGAGTTTCGGGGTGAGGTGGAGGCTCAGCTGACCGGTGGGCCGGATGAAGGGGCGCTCTCCTTGAAGGCGCTCAGCTTCTACGAGGATGACGATGGCGTGTGGGCCGTGGCTGTCGTCGACAGCTTGTGGGTGGACGGGCCTTTCGAGCACAGGCGGCTGGCCATTCCCGCGAGTGGGCCGGACAAGGACGGGTGGCTGGCCGGGACCATCTTCGCGACGTGCCTCGTCGAAGACTTCGACACGGGCCGGGCGCCTCCGTGAGGCAGGCTTCAACGGGTCAAGGCCCCGGTTCGGGAGAACCGGGGCCTTGGTTTTTCCTGTGGGGGGCGCTGGGTACTTGAAGCGGCTTACTTGTACGTGGCGAACGCCTTCTGGAAGGCCAGGGGTTCCTGGGTGATGGAGGAGCAGGTCGGCTGGGCCGAGTTCGAGGCGCCGCCGGGGCATTCCTTGTCGCGGGCCGCGGACCACATCGAGAGCCAGCCGAGGCCCTTCTGCTGGGCGAACTGCACGAGCTGGGTCGCGTCGTCGACCTTGAAGACCTCCACGTTGACGTCGTTCACGCCGATCATCGGGGTGACCGCCACCTTCTTCCAGGCCTCCGCGTCCGAGACCCCGAGCACGCCCTTGACCTGCGCCTGCGTGGCCGTCGCCGCCTGGATCGCGTACGTGCCCATGTCGCCGCTGTACGCGCCGCCGTAGTCCATCGCCATCACGTTGACCGCGGAGACGCCCACGCCGTTCTTCTTCGCGTCGGCGAGCAGGTCGACGCCCGGCTGGGTCAGGCCCTCCGGCATGACCGGCAGCGTGAACGAGACGTCGAGGCCCGGGTGGGACTTCTGGAGGGCCGCGATGGCCTGCGCCCGCCGGGAGTTCGCCGCCGTGTCCGGGAGCGCGCCGCCCTCGATGTCGAAGTCGACCTTGGTCAGCTTGTACGCGTCGATGACCTTGCCGTACGCCTTCGCCAGTTCGTCCGCCGTCGAGCAGGCGAGGCCCAGCTCCGAGCCGGCCGCGCCGCCGAACGAGACCCGCACGTCGCCGCCCTGGGCGCGGAGCGCGCCGATCTGCGCGGCCACCTTGTCGTCGCCGAGCGCGGTCACGCCGCCCCAGAGCGGGTTGCAGCCGCCGCCTGAGGTGATGAAGGCCAGGTTGAACTCCTTCACCCCGGCCTTGGCGGCCGTGTCGAGGAGGTCGTAGGCCGGGTAGAGGGAGGTGTCTACGAAGGGGGCGAACTTGGCGGCGGAGGCCGAGCCGGGAGGCGTGGAGGTGGGGGTGGGGGTGGGCGTAGAGCTGGCGGTCGGGGTGGGGGTGGCCGTCGGCTTCGGCGTCGCCGTCGGGGTCGGTGACTCCGTCGGGCGGCCGCTCGGCTGGGGTGTCGCGCCGTCGTCCACCGAGCACTTGGCGCCGTTGATCAGACAGCCCGTCGGGTCCGCGTCGCCGTTCACTACGAAGCCGACCGTCACCGACTTCCCGGCTGCAAGGCCCACGCTGTCCCAGGAGGCGGGCTTCACCGTGACGTGCTGCCCGGAGACGGTGGACTCCGCGTTCCACAGCGAGCTGAGCTTCGTACCGGACGGCAGGTCGAATTCGAGCTTCCAGGCGCTCTGGGGCGCGCCGGTGTCGTTCGTGACGACGTACTGGGCCGTGTACCCGCCCGACCACTCGCTGGTCTTCGTGTACGCGGCGTCGACGCCCGCGGCCTGCGCGGTCCCCGCGAACAGGTACGCGCCGCCGCCCACGACCGCCGCGGCGACGAGCCCGCCGATCACCTTGTTCCTGCCGCTGACCCTGCGCCGGTGCGTGCTGCTCATCGCGTGCCTGCCTTAGCTGTACGGGGGTGGGGTGCGGCAGCACGCTAGCGACCGGGAAACCGGCAAATGGGGTACGAGGGAAGGGCGTTGAGGTTCTTAGGGCGGGCTTAAGGGAGAGATCGGGAGCGATTAAAGGTCGAGACCAATCCCGGAACGGAGGGGGTCCGGCCGGTTACGCAGAGACAGTAGGCGCAGAGACACCCGGCGCCGGGACCCGCCCCGATGCCCCCGCCTCCCCTGCTCGGGCCCGCGTCCGTCCAGCTGCACCCAGATCCGTACCTCCGTGCCCCCGAGCACCGACGACCCGATCCGTACGTCACCGCCCGTCGACTCCGCGAGGCGCCGCACGATGTCGAGCCCGAGTCCCGTGGAGCCGTCGCTGCCCGAGCCGCGCCCGCGCGCCATCGCCGCGTCCGGGTCGGGGATGCCGGGGCCCGCGTCGGAGACGAGCACGATCACGGCGTCCTCGGCGGTGTGCACGTCGACGGCGAAGGCGGTGCCCTCCGGGGTGTGCCGGAAGACGTTGCCGAGGAGCGCGTCGAGGGCGGCGGCCAGCTCGCCGCGCGCCACCGGGATGCGTACGGGCCGGTCGACGCCCGCCAGGCGCACCTTGCGGCCCTCGTCCTCGGCGAGCGCCGACCAGAAGTCCATGCGCTCGCGGATCACCTCGGCGGCGTCGCACCCGGCGCCCGGACCGGCGGCGGCCGTCTGCGGCTTGGCCTCGCGGGCGGTCCGGATGATCGTGTCGACCTCGCGCTCCAGCTGCTCGACGGCGGCCCGCGTCTGCTCGGCGGCGGGCCCGTCCCCGAGCGAGGCCGCGTTGAGCCGGAGCACGGTCAGCGGCGTACGGAGACGATGAGACAGGTCGGCTGCCAACTCCCGCTCGTTGGCGAGGAGTTGTACGACCTGATCGGCCATGGAGTTGAACGCGACGGCGGCCAGGCGCAGTTCGGTCGGCCCGTCCTCGGGCACGCGCGCGCCGAGCTTGCCCTCGCCCAGGTCGTGCGCGGCGCCCACGAGCCGTTGCGCGGGCCGCACCATGCGCACGCCGAGCCGGTCGGCGACCGCGACCGAGCCGATGACGAGCGCGATGCCGACGCCCGCGAGGACGAGCCAAGCGGTCGTGACGCCGTTACTGACCTCGGCCTCAGGCACGTACACCTCGACCACAGCGATCTTGCCGGTGCTCACGGCGATGGGCTGGAGCCAGACGGAGCCGCCCGGTACGTCGAGGGCGCGGGCCCGCTGGATGTGCAGGTCGTTCGCGTCGACGCGCTGCTCGCCGAGGCGGATCTCGGGGTGGGTGCCGTCGGGCGGGACGTACACGGAGACCCGGTCCTCGCCGCCCGTCTGCACGGTGGCGAGCGCGCGGGCGAGTTCGTCGCGGTCGGTGGTGATGGAGAGGGTGGGCCCGAGCGCGGCGGCCGTGCGTTCGGCGTTGGAGAAGGCGCGGTCCCTGGCCATCTCCTTGACGACGAGCGCGAGCGGGACCGCGAACGCGACGACGACCATGGCGGTGACCGCGAGGCACACCTTGACCAGGGCCCACCTCACGCCGCGCCGCCCTCCGGGCCCGGCGGCTCCAGCTTCACGCCGACGCCCCGCAGCGTGTGCAGATAGCGCGGGCGCGCGGCCGTCTCGCCCAGCTTCCTGCGCAGCCACGACAGATGGACGTCGATGGTCTGGTCGTCCCCGTACGACTGCTGCCACACCTCGGCGAGGAGTTCGCGACGCGCGACGACGACGCCGGGGCGGCCGGCGAGGAAGGTGAGGAGGTCGAACTCGCGCCGGGTGAGGTCGAGTCGCGACCCGTCCAGCTCGGCCTGGCGGCGCAGCGGGTCGATGGCGAGACCGCCGACTTTCAACAGGCGCGAGGGAGGTTCGGCAGCCGTGCTGGAGCGCGCGCGGCGCAGCACGGCCGCCATCCGCGCCGACAGGTGCTCGGGCGAGAACGGCTTGGTGAGGTAGTCGTCGGCGCCGTCGTTGAGCAGCCGGACGATCTCGGTCTCGTCGTCGCGGGCGGTCGCGATGATCACGGGTACGTCGGTGATCCCGCGCAGCATCTTGAGCGCCTCGGACCCGTCCAGATCGGGCAGGCCGAGGTCGAGGATCACGACGTCGAACCGGTGATGGGCGACCTCGCGCAGCGCCTCCAGTGCCGTGCCGACGCTCCGCACGGTGTGGGAGGCCTCGGTCAGGTGCCGGATGAGGGCCGAGCGCACGAACTGGTCGTCCTCGACCACGAGCACACTTGCCATGGGCGGCACCGTACGCCATACGGGGGACGCCGGGTGGCTTCTTCGCAGGTCCGGGGCAACCTGGGCCCCCAGGGGACACGGGAGTGACGGGTGCGGCAGGATGGCCGCGATGCACCCCCTGCGCAGAGGAATCGTCCACACGGCGGCCTGGCTGGCGGCCACCGGCGCGGCCGTCACGCTGTCGTGGTGGGGCGTGCACACGGTCCTCGCGGGCACGGTCTACGACCCGCCGCGCGCGGTGCCGGTCGCCGCGGGCGCCACCGAGACGCGGTCCCCCGCCAGTCCCGAACCCCCTCCCTCCCCCACGCACTCACCGTCCCCGAGCCGCCCACCGGTCACGCCCCCGAAGACCCCCGCGTCACCGTCACCGACCGCGGCCGGCACTGTGAAGGGCTACACGACACCCGGCGGCCGGGCCGTGTTCGACCTGGGCAAGGAGTCGGCGGCGCTGGTCTCGGCGACGCCCGCGGCGGGCTGGTCGGTGCAGGTGTGGAAGGACTCGACGTGGATCCGCGTCGAGTTCACGTCCGGGACGGACCGGGTGTCGGTGTTCTGCACGTGGCACGACCACGCGCCGAGCGTGGAGATCGCGACGTACTGACGCCCCGCGCACGGGAGTTACCGGAAGACGGACGGCGGGGGTGCGGGGGACGCGACCGCGTCCGCGTCGGTGACGGCGGTCGCGCCGCCCGTGAAGTCCGCGAGAGCGCGCCCGTGTTCGACGCGCGCGGGGTGCGGGTCGCTCGCCGCGCGCCGGGTCAGTTCGGCCACGGGGAGCGGCCGGTCGGAGGCGACGAGGACCGCGTTGCCGAAGCGCTTGCCGCGCAGGACGGCCGGGTCGGCGACGAGGGCGAGTTCGGGGAAGACGGCCGCGGCGGTGGCGATCTGGGCCCGCAGATGCGCGAGGGGCGGCCCGTCGGCGAGGTTGGCCACGTAGACCCCGCCGGCCTTGACCACGCGGCGGACCTCGGTGAGGAACTCGGTGCTGGTGAGGTGCGCGGGCGTACGGGCGCCGCTGAACACGTCGGCTATCAGGAGGTCGGCCCACCCGTCGGGGAGCTTCGCCAGGCCTTCGCGGGCGTCGAGTGCGCGTACGCGGATCCGGGCGCCGGGGTCCAACGGCAGCTCGCGGCGCACCAGTCGGGCGAGCGCCTCGTCCCGCTCGACGACCTGCTGGGTGGAGCGGGGGCGGGTCGCGGCGACGTAACGGGCGAGGGTGAAGGCACCGCCTCCCAGGTGCACGGCCTGCACGGGGCGGCCCTTGTCCACGGCGAGGTCGATGACATGACCGATCCTGCGCTGGTACTCGAAGTCGAGGTACGCGGGATCGTCCAGGTCGACATGGGACTGCGGGGCGCCGTCCACGAGCAGTGTCCAGGCGCGCGGCCGGTCCCGGTCGGGTATCAGCTCCGCGAGTCCGCCGTCGACGGCCTCGACGACCGCCTCCCGGCCGCCTCGTACCGCTCTGTCCCGCCCGCTCTTCGCCCTCGCCATCCGTCCATTATCGGTGCGAAGACGCAGGTCGGCGCAGCGGCGGTGGGCGAGGGGCACGGAGAGTGCGCGACGGTGGCGCGAGGCGTACGGAGAGTGTCCGGCGGGCCGCCTCAGCGGCGGTTGTCCGCGGCCTCGATCATGCGGGCCGCCTCGTCGAGCGCCGCCCGCAGGACGGCCGGGTCGGTGACCAGATCGGACTCGCCGGGCGGGAGCAGCCAGCCGCCGCCCTCGACCAGGGCCGGTGGTTCATGTCCGCCCTGGGGCGGGGTGTGGGTGCAGGCGCTGCCGGGGACGTCCCAGGCGTCGGCGGTGCCGAGCGGCACCAGGAAGCCGAGGGTGTCGCAGCCTCCGTCATGCAGGACCGGGCCGATGTCCTCGGTGGCGCCGCGGCGCAGGATGTCGATCGCCTCGAATCCCTGCCGGGCCGGGACGGTCACCACGTCGCACGGGACGTCGTCCTCCGGCGGTGCGTCGGGATCCTGGGTCGGCCGGTGCCGCGCTGTGGAAAGTGATGCCTCCAACACGTCAGCCCCTCCTCGCTCTCGCGTACGGGTCGCACGAACTGCGCGCCGGAACGCAACGCTCCGGACCGAAGGTTCAACGTCCGTGAGCGTCAACAGCTACGGCGATCCGCCGCCGCAAAGGATGGCACTTCATGGCAGATGGCGGGGGAGATATCCGGTTTGTTGCTAAACACTGCGTGTCGGAGCGTTTACAGCAGGTACCTTCGTGCCCCGTCGGAACAGGGGTTGCTCTTGGGTCCCATGGCGCTCAACTCCCCGGTGATCCGGCACGGTTCGCACGAGAGGGCCCGGTCATGACGCCGTCACCGGTGGCATCGTCAACGCAGTCCCCGCGGCCGAATCTCGCCTTCAGGCAGCTGCGCGGTCAGCGCTCACCGGGCGAGTTCGCGGCCTCGGTACGACGGGCCGCCCGGGAGATCGGCGAGAGCGTCAGCTGTGACGCCCGGTACATCGGACGCGTGGAGGCGGGCGAGATCCGCTGCCCCAACTACGCGTACGAGCGGGTGTTCCTGCACATGTTCCCCGGACGCTCGCTCACGGATCTGGGCTTCGCGCCCCGCTCGGCCGTCCGCGGCCGCGCGGCACGCCCCGCGGAGCCCGTCCCTCTCCCGCGCACCGAGTACGAGTTCCCGCACCACGACGAGGAGAGCGACGTGCGGCGTCGGTCCTTCATGACCGGAGGGACGGCCACGGTGGCCATCGCCTCTCTCGCACCCTTCGGCATCGCGTCCGACGGCCCGGCGGGTCACACGGCACGGCATCCCGCGGCGGGCGGCGGGCGCGCGGCGTCCGAGGCCGGCGTCGGCGCGGTCGAGGAGGCCATCCGCCGGATCCGGCTGCTCGACGACCGGCACGGCGCCGACGGCCTCTACCGGCGGGCCGCCACTCCGCTGCGTACCGCGTTCGCCCTGCTCGACGCGGGGACGGCGGCGCCCGGCACGGCCGAGCGGCTCCAGGCCGGGGCGGGTGAACTCGCCATCTCCGTGGGCTGGTTGGCGCACGACTCGGGGCGCTTCGACGACGCGCGCTCGCATTACGCGGAGGCGCTGGCCACCTCGCGTATGGCGGGCGATCCGGCGCTGGAGGCGCACGCGTTCTGCAACACGTCCTTCCTCGCGCGGGACGCCGGGCGGCCGAGGGAGGCGGTGCGGGCGGCGCAGGCGGCCACGCGGGTCGCGTCCCGACTGGCCTCGCCCCGGCTGCTGTCGCTGCTCGCGCTGCGCGAAGCGGGCGGCTGGGCGGGGCTCGGGGACCGTACGGGGTGTGAGCGGGCGCTGGCCCGGGCGCAGGCGCTCTTCGCGCGCGGGGAGTCGGACGACGACCCGGAGTGGATGAGTTTCTACGGCGAGGCGGAGCTGGAGGGCCTGGAGGCGCAGTGCTATTCGGCGCTCGGCGACTGGACCCGTGCCGCCCGGCACGCGCGCCGCGCCGCCGCTCTCCAGGACCCGCACTTCACCCGGAACATCGCCCTGTACACGGCGGAACTCGCCGACGACCTGGCGCGTGCGGGCCACCCCGACGAGGCCGCGTACGCGGGGATGCGGGTCCTGCATCTGCTGACGGAGGTGCAGTCGTCCCGCATCCAGTCGATGCTGGCGACCACCGCGCGCGTACTGCTTCCGCACCGCAGGGCGTCGGGGGTCTCGGCGTTCCTGGAGCAGCACGCGGCGGCGCCTCGGGCGGTCTGAGCCCCCGCGTCACCGGCCGGTCAGGTGGCCGGTGTCGTTCCAGGACTCGATCGCCGGTTCCCCGTAGGCCCAGCCGAGGACGGAGAGGGAGGCCGGGTCGAGGCGGACGCGGGCCGCGAAATCCAGCGGGAGGCCGAGCCAGCGCGCGCCGATGGAGCGCAGGATGTGGCCGTGCGCGAACACGAGGGCGTCCCGGTCGGCGGATCTCGCCCAGGCCACGACCTCGTCGGCCCGCGCGGTCACCTGCTCCAGCGTCTCGCCCTCCGGCACGGCGTCCCGCCAGAGGAACCAGCCGGGGCGCCGCTCCTGGAGCTGCGCCGGGGTCAGGCCTTCGTAGGCACCGTAGTCCCATTCCATGAGGGCGTCCCACTCCGTGGCCCGGTCGCCGAAGCCGGCCAGGTCGCAGCTTTCGCGGGCGCGGGCCAGCGGGCTCGTGCGTACCTCGGCGCCGGGGAGTCCGTCGAGCGGGGACCGGTGCAGCCGCTCGCCGAGCAGCTTCGCGCCGCGGCGGCCCTCGTCGAGCATGGGGATGTCGGTCCTGCCGGTGTGCCGCCCGGACAGCGACCATTCCGTCTGTCCGTGCCGGGCCAGCAGGATGCGCGGTGCCATGGGGGACCTTTCCGAGGGCGTGACAAGGGCCGCCCCGCGCCGTGACGTCGGGCCGGGCGTGCCCGCTCACCTCATCATCGCCTCACCTGGGACGCAGGCAACCTGCCGGACGATCAACGCGTCTTGCATGATCGGTAACGCCCCTTCCCGGTGATCACATACGCCGCGAAGCGGCCAGGGGGTCACGTACGGCTGTACGAGGGGTAAAGGGGGAGCGGCCGGATGGCGCAGACGGAGGCACGGCCCGTTGCGGGGACACGGCCGGAGGCACCTGCGGAGATACGGCCGGAGGCACCGCCCGCCCCTGAGACACGCCGGCTGCGCTGGTGGACCGAGCTTCCGCTGATCGTCTTCGTGTACGCCGCCTACTCGGCCGGCCGGCTCCTCGTACGCGGGGACACGGCGACCGCCGTCGGCCACGGCCTCGCGATACTCCGGGCTGAGAAGGCACTCCGTATCGACCTCGAACACCCACTGAACCGCCTCTTCACCGCCGAGGCCTGGATCGGCGTCCCCGCCGACTTCTGGTACGCCTCCCTGCACTATCTGGTCACCCCGGGCATCCTGATCTGGCTCTTCCGCCGCCGCGCCGCGCACTTCCGCGCCGCCCGCACCTGGTTGATGACCTCCACCGTGATCGGCCTGATCGGCTTCACGCTCGTGCCGACCTGCCCGCCGCGCCTTCTCTCCCCCGCCCACGGCTTCGTCGACACCATGGCGCAGTACAGCTCGTGGGGCTGGTGGGGCGCGGACGCGAGCGCTCCGCGCGGCCTCGGCGGCATGACGAACCAGTACGCGGCGATGCCGAGCCTGCACGTCGGCTGGGCGGTGTGGTGCGGCTTCATGCTGTGGCGCCACGGCCGTACGCCGCTGACCCGGGCGGCCGGGGTCGCATACCCGCTGATCACCGCGTTCGTCGTGATGGGGACCGCGAACCACTATCTCTTCGACGCGCTGGCCGGGGTGGCGGTGATGGGGCTCGGGTACGTGGTGAGCCGACCGGTGCTGCGGGGGGCGGCGGGGCTGCGGGAGCGGGTGCGGGTGCGGGTTTGGGGCGGATTCGCGGCGGGGCGGCGGGTGCGGGGCGGCGGCCTGGCGGGGGCTTCGGGGGCTTCGGGGGCTTCGGGGGCTTCGGGGGCTTCGGGGGCTTCGGGGGCTTCGGGGGCTTCGGGGGCTTCGGGGGCTTCGGGGGGCGGACGCGTCGCCTCCGATTCGGACACGGCTGGGGCGTCCGGGCTCGGACGTGCCGCTTCCGGCGCCCGCTCGCCGGGGTCGCCGGAGTCCGGACGTGTCGCTTCCGGCGCCCGCTCGCCGGGGTCGACGGAGTCCGGACGTGCCGCTTCCGGCGCCCGCTCGCCGGGGTCGACGGAGTCCGGACGTGCCGCTTCCGGCGCCCGCTCGCCGGGGTCGCCGGAGTCCGGACTTGCGCCTTCCGCCTCTCACTTCCCGGGGGCATCCCCGATTGTTTCCTCGATTGTCAGTGGAGGGTGCCAGACTTCGACGGGTGAGCGAATTCCCCGACAGCGCAAGGCCAGTGCAGGACCGGGCGGCGGCTCCGGAGCCCGTCCCGCGGATGCGGGGGACGGCGCTCCGGCACCAGTTGGCTGAGCTGCGCGGCGCCGACGTCCCGCCGCGTCCGCTCGACGCGCGGGCGCTGGCCGCGCTCGCGGCGAACCCGGGGTGCAGGCGGCGCGCGCTGCTCGACGGGGCGGGCGTCGACAAGGCGAAGCTCGCGGACGCGCTGGGTTCCCCGTCCGGGTTCGGCCAGTCGCAGTTCGCGCTGACGCGGGGGAACGCGTTCGAGGCGAAGGTCAAGGCGGACGGGGGCACGGAGCTGCTGCGGCTGGTGCGCGAGCGGCTCGGCGGCGGCCCGGAGCCGGTGCCGGGCGAGGCCCGTACGCCGGATCTGACGGCGGCGGGTCCCGAAGGCCGCACGGCTCGTACGGCGCTGGCGCTGCGCGAGGCGGCGGCGGACGCGGGCGCGTGGACGTTTTTGGAGCACCCGATGCTCGCCCTGGACGTCGCGGGCACCCCGGCGTTCCTCGAACCGGACGCGGTGGTGGTGCACCCCGACGGGACGTGGACGGTCGTCGAGATCAAGTCCTTCCCGATGATCGACGGGAGCGCGGACGCGGCGAAGGTCGGCGCGGCGGCCCGCCAGGCGGCGGTGTACGTGCTGGCGCTCGAACGGGTGGCCGCACATCTCGACCCACCCCCTCGCATCGGGCACCGCATCGTGCTCGTCTGCCCCAAGGACTTCAGCAACCTTCCGGCGGCGTCCGCCGTCGACGTACGCAAGCAGGTGTCCGTGACGCGGCGCCAGCTGGACCGGCTCACCCGTATCGAGGACATCGCGAACGCGCTGCCCGAGGGCACGTGCTTCGACGTGACGCATCCCGCGGAGGAGCTGACGGAGGCGGTCGAGGCGGTGCCGGCGACGTACGCGCCGGAGTGCCTGGCCGCGTGCGAGCTGGCGTTCCACTGCCGCGACCGGGCCCGCGCGGCCGGGGCGGTCACGTCACTCGGCCGGGGCCTGCGCGCCGAGCTGGGCGGCCTGACGACGGTCGACGGCGTCCTCGCGGCGGCGCACGGCCAGGCCGGGGACCCGCGCGATCCGGCGGTCGCCGCGCTGCGCAGGGCGGCCGAGCTGCGAGCCGAGGCGCTGGACTTTCAGAAGGGGGTGGCGCCGGTATGTCGCTGATCACCGGACTGGCCCGCCTGGAGGCCGTACAGAGCGGGCGGGTGCAGCCCCTCACGACGGCGCACGGCCGGGCCGGGGACGCGCACGCGCTGCGCAGGGCGGCGGAGTCGCGGGCCGAGGCGCTGGACTCTCAGAAGGCGGTGGCGTCCGCATGTCGCTGATCACTGGTCTGGCCCGCCTGGAGGCCGTACAGAGTGGGCGGGCTCAGCCCCTCGCGACGGTCCGGCACCGGCATCTGTCACAGCGGCCCCTCGTCCTGGTCCCGCTCATCACGGCGGGCGAGGCGGGCGCGCCGCTCGGGGCACTCGTCGGCACGGAGCGCACGTCGCCCCGGCTCCTCGTCGTGCCCCAGCCCCGCGACCGCGACCTCCGCTTCGCGTTCCTCGCCGAGCTTGCGGGCGTCGTCCTGCCGTACGTCGACGGGTTCGCGGCCGACGTGGAGGCAGCGGAGCGCAACGAGACAGACCCCGAGACCGGCAAGCGGGTCAAGGTCGAGGTCGAGCTGTGCGCGGACGCGCCGCAGCTGATCGTGCCGAGCCGCGCGGGCATCGAATTCGTGCGGCTCCTCGGGCGCTCGATGCGTTTCCGCCGTACCGCCGAGCAGGAACCGGAGGCGCCCTATCCGGCTCCGCCGCGCGTTCCGCTTCTCGGCCGCTGGCTCACGCACTTCGGGGAGCGGGCCCGGGTTCCCGGTTCCGCGCTGCTCCTGGCCATGACGGACCTGCTGTCCCGGCACTGGGCGACGGGCCAGTCCACCCTGGAGGACCAGCACCTGGGCGCGCTGCTCGCCTGGATCGAGGCGCCTGAGGGCACGTCCGGCGCCGAGGCGGCTCTGCGCGCCGAGCTGTCGCGGGACGCGCACGGCCAGCTCCTGTGCCCGCCCGCAGGACCGGCCACCGACCCGGCGTTCGACAACCAGCTGCTGGCGCCCGCCATCGAGCGGTACGACAAGGCGCGGGCCGCGCTCGCCACCGCCGAGGACGCCGTGGAGGCGGACACCCGGCTTGCCGGGCTGACGGCGGCCGAGAGGGAGATCCACGCGCTCGTCGAGAGCCGGACCCGGCCGACGTGGGACGCGGTGTGGCGCGGCCTCGACGCCCTGTGCACGCTCCCCGCGGGGCCGCGTGCCGCGGAGCGCTGGACGCGGGACCGGTGGTCGTTCACCGGGCACCGGGACCGGGTCGCCGCGGGCGAGCCGCCGCAGCCGCGCCGCGACGACGCGGTGACGGCGGCGAACAAGCTGGCGACGCGCGAGCGCGAGCAGGCCCGCCTGGACGCGCAGGAGGCGCTCGACGACCCGCTGGTCATGGCCGGGCGCCGGCTGAGCGGCGAGGCGTTCGCGGGCGAGGTGACCGAGTCCGTACCGGCGTACAACGAGAAGAACCGGCCGCGCCCCCTGATCACCGTCCGCACCGACGACGTGCCGCATCTCGGCGAGCGCACGAAGGTGTACCGCTCGCTGGACGGCAAGCCGCAGGCGGCGGAATTCGTGTCGTACGACGACGAGGGCGGGGTCGTCCTGCGCGTCCTCGACAAGATGGGCCGGGGCAAGGAGCCGGACGCGGGGTCCGTCCCGGAGAAGGGCGACCGGGTGTGCTTCACACTCTTCGAGCACGAGCAACGGGGCGGCCCGAAGTTGCCGGACCCGGAGGAGACACCGTGGACGCATGGGGGGCCGCCGCGTACGGACGACGCGGGCGGCGCGGTTCTTGAGGCTCCCGATGTCATGACCCCGGAGGATGTGCTGTGACGGCCGTGAATGCGCCCCTAGAGGGGCGCGGGGAACTGCGCGACCAGCCGACGACGACCCGCGGACAACAAGCGACGGACGGCGAATCCCCCTCCGCAGCGGCAGCCGCCGCAACGGACGCGATCCTCCGCGACACATTGCACGGCACCGCCCGCGGCACCGTCGTCGACTCGCCGCCCGGCGCCGGGAAGTCGACGCTCGTCGTGCGCGCCGCGCTCGAACTGGCTGACGCCGGGCGCCCGTTGATGGTCATCGCGCAGACGAACGCGCAGGTCGACGACCTCGTCCTGCGCCTCGCCGAGAAGAACCCGGAGCTGCCCGTCGGCCGACTGCACAGTAGTGACGCCGACCCGTACGACAAGGCGCTCGACGACCTGGCGAACGTGCGTAAGTCGACCAAGGCCGCCGACCTCGCGCCCCTCCCGGTCGTCATCTCGACCGCCGCGAAGTGGGCGCACGTCAAGGACGTCGCGCCCTGGCGGCACGCCATCGTCGACGAGGCGTACCAGATGCGGTCGGACGCGCTGCTCGCCGTGGCGGGCCTGTTCGAGCGGGCACTCTTCGTGGGTGACCCGGGCCAGTTGGACCCGTTCGCGATCGTCGGGGCCGAGCAGTGGGCGGGCCTGTCGTACGACCCGTCGGCGTCGGCGGTGACGACGCTGCTCGCGCACAACCCCGAGCTGCCGCAGCACCGGCTCCCGGTGTCCTGGCGCCTGCCGGCGTCCGCCGCACCGCTGGTCTCCGGCGCGTTCTACCCGTACACCCCGTTCCGCAGCGGTACGGACCACGGCGACCGCAGCCTCGGGTTCGCGGTGGCGTCGGACGGGTCGGGGCCCGACCGGGTGATCGACGAGGCGGCGGAGTCGGGCTGGGGTCTGCTCGAACTCCCGGCGGCACACACGCCCCGTACCGACCCGGAGGCGGTGCGGGCGCTGGCCCTGGTGGTGCGGCGGCTGATCGACCGGGGCGGCGCCACGGTCTCGGAGCGCGGGCCCGAGCCCGCACCGCTCACGGCGGACCGGATCGCGGTCGGCACGGCGCATCGCGACCAGGCGGCGGCGGTGCGCTCGGCGCTCGCGGAGCTCGGGGTCACGGACGTCACCGTGGACACGGCGAACCGGCTGCAGGGCCGCGAGTTCGACGTCACGGTCGTCCTGCACCCGCTGTCGGGCCGCCCCGACGCGACGGCGTTCCACCTGGAGACGGGCCGCCTGTGCGTGCTCGCGTCCCGCCACCGGCACGCGTGCATCGTCGTGTGCCGCGCGGGCGTGACCGACCTCCTCGACGACCACCCCTCCACGGAGCCGGTCCAGCTCGGCGTCACGGTCAAGTTCCCGGACGGCTGGGAGGCGAACCACGCGGTGCTGGCGCGGCTGTCGGAACACCGGGTGACGTGGAGACCCTGAATGCCCTGGTGAGCCGGGTCCCTCTGATCACCAGGTGACATGGACGCCTGAACACCGGTGGACTGCGCACTCGTGGCGCTGGGGAGAATGGAAGGTGGCCCCGGCGGCGACGCCGGACCGCGGACCGTACGAGGAGGAAACATCATGGGCGACCCCGAGCGGGCCCCCACCCAGAGGCGGATGCGCCCGGCCCCGCTGCTCTTCGAGCCCGCGGAGGCCGCCGCCGACCCCGAGCACTTCTTCGACCTGGAGTCGATCGAGGACCCGCGCGAGCTGCTCTCCCGCGCCACGGAGCTGACGCACGCGTTCCGTGCCGCGACCGACCGTTCCGTGGAGTTCCAGGCGATAGCGGCGGCGCAGCTCGCCGACCCGCGCCGCTTCGACCGCCTGACGACCGCGGCGATCGCCGAGCGCGCGCACTGGACCGAGGACTACGCGAAGAAGATGGTCGAGTTCGGCAGAGACCTGCTGCGCGGCCCGGCGGAGAACCGGCCGTAGAGCCGCAGAGCGGTAGGGCCGTAGGGTCGTAGACCCGAGCCCCCTGCCCACACCCCCACACACTCCACCCGAAAAGATCGAGTGGCATATGCCAGCGGGGCAAGATACTCCACCCCGCCCCTTCCTGTCCCGATTTCCGGCAACCCTGGGAAACCGCGCGCTCACCGCCGGTAGACGTAGATGCCATGAGCGCCACACACCCCCACGGCAACGCCGGACAGCTGACCCGGTTCGACCGGTTCGACTTCGACCGATTCGACATCGCGGGCGCCACCCGTGAGGGCGCCGCGTGGCTGGCGTCGGCGGGCACGTATCCGCGCAGCACGCTCGCGCTCTGGGAGTCACGGCCCGGCGCGCCGGTCGTGCTGCCGTGCGGCACCGCCTTCGACGTGGTGAACGTGCCGTCGATATTCGGGCGCCGGATGCTCGACGCCCTGTGGGAGGAGGGGCCGGGCTCGGGCCCGGTCGCCGCGCACCGGGGCCGCGTACTCCTGTTCGCCGCCCCCGGCACGGCGCAGCGGCTGCCGTCGCTCCTGGAGTGGGAGGAGTGGGGCCCCGCCGTGCCTCCCCTGCTGTGTCATGGCACCGGCGACGCGGTGACGGTCCCGCCCCCGGCCGGCGGCACCGAGCGGGGCGACGGACAGCCCGGCCGACACCGCGCGGACTCCCGTTGGTTAGTCGCCCCGGACACCACCAGCCCGTGGCTCCCGGGACCCGAGGTCCTGCTCTGGGCCTGCGTCAAGGCGGCTCGCGCTAGCGCCAAACCCTCGGTCCGGGTATCGATTTTTCCTGGCGCGGATCAGGATGCTAATGTCTACGACGTCAGCAGGCGCCGCTAGCTCAGTTGGTTAGAGCAGCTGACTCTTAATCAGCGGGTCCGGGGTTCGAGTCCCTGGCGGCGCACAGACAGGTGAAGGCCCTCCACGAAAGTGGGGGGCCTTCGCTATATGCAGGCTCGCCCCGACGCCCCGGGCGCGGCTGGGGGTCCGGGGGTTATCCCCCGGGAGATGCAGCATCAGCGGGTCCGGGGTTCGAGTCCCTGGCGGCGCACAGACAGGCGAAGGCCCTCCACGAAAGTGGGGGGCCTTCGCTATGTTCGCGACACCTCGCGGAAGCGAGGGGCTTCCTGCGTATCCGCTCAAGCTCAGGCGTCAGCCGCCCGTCGTGACCTTGACCGTCCACGAGCCCGACGGTGTGCGGCCCTCCACCTCGACGCGCACGCTCTGGCCGGGGACCGTGTACGTCTCGCCCACCTGGATCGGTGCGTCCGCGAGCGGTGGGTAGACCGAGTCGCCCCAGCACGCGGCCGTGTGCGGATGCGCGTCGAACACCTGGACAGGGCCGCCGCCGGACGCGGTGTCGTTGCTGACCCGGTAGACGAGCACGCCCTCGGAGCACGTCGCCGTGTCGTTGCCGGCGGCGTTCCGGGCCTCCAGGGCGATCGCGCTGTCCCGGCCGGTGCGTACGACGGCGAGCTTCGTGCCGTCACCCGTGCCGAACGTCGTCGGGGTCAGCCCGGGAGCCAAGCCGCCGGTCCGCGCGGGCCCGGTGCTCAGGGGTTCGAGGGTCAGCCGCCGGCTGCCGACACCCTTCACGCACGCGACCTGCCGCCGGTCCAGCCACCCCAGCTTCCACTTGTGCCAGCCGAAGAAGTCCGGCGAGAGCCCGAACTGGCTGCCCATGACGTCCCAGTCACCGACGTAGGTGTCCCAGTCGCCCTTGTTGTCGGACGGCCGGTGATAGAGATCCGGCAGGTCGAAGACGTGACCGGTCTCGTGGGCGAGGACGTTGCGGTCGGGCGGATGCTTCTCGAAGACGGTGACGACACGGCGGATGTCGGTGCCGTCGGCGTGCATCGGCTGGTCGAAGTTGACGACCTTCGTGGCGTCCGAGTCGACACCCGGCGCGTCCGGGTCGGCGACGAAGTACACGAGGTCGTACTTGCTGAAGTCGGTCGACGGGTCGGCCACTGCGAGCGCGTCGCGCAGATACTTGGTGCGGTGCGCGGTGTCCCAGTCCCGCTTTATGGCGTACGAGGTCGAGGGGTGCGGCATCTGGAGCCAGCGGCGCTCCACGTGCGGGATCAGGTGGAACTTGCCGTAAGAGGCCCGGTCGTAGAACTCGGTGGTGGCGGGGAAGTGGTCGGCGGCGAGTTCGGCGGGAGTGATGACCGGCTTGGAGTCCGGGAACGAGAGGAACACCATCACCGCGTTGAGCGTCCCGAGCGGGCGCGGGTAGTCGCTGTTCCAGCTGTCGAGGCCCTCGGAGTGGTGGGCGGACGTGCGCTCGAGCGCGCACGGGCCCGAGTAGGGGGCGGCGGTCGCAGGGCCCGCGACCAGGGACGTGGCGGCCAGAGCGGTGAGCGCGGTGAGGGCCGCGCCGACGGAGCGCGGGCGAACCTTCTCCACTCCCCCGAGTGGCAGCGGGCGCGGCAAGTCGACCTCCGGGATGGGGAAAGCGGGACACCCAACCCAGACTGTGGGGGTTTGTAGTAATACGCCCTGTTTATCTGACCCGGCAGAGTGAGGGGGCGACACCCCGAGCGGTCACAGAACGTCACTTGCGGTCGCGGCGCGGAACGAGCGGTGCCAGGCATGAGCAGAAACGATCTGCCGGTTGACCCGGACGGCCCCTGAACAAGCCGATCGGACGGGCAAGGCTGGATCGCGCCTCGGGCCTCCCTCTATGATCGGCACACTTTCCTGCGCGGGCCCGGCCCTCAAAGCCGTTCGCCACCCGGACTGTTGATGACCCGGGAGCAACCCTCCCGGACCCCCGGAACGACTGCACTGCGGGAGCGAGCGGTGAGCGGAATGTCCGAAGGGCCGACGACAGCGGCCGGCGCGCCATCCGAATCCATCCATCGCGCGATCACGGAGAGTTCCGGCGTCGTGCCGTCGCACGCACCCGCCCCCGACACCGTGCGTACCGGCCTCGACGCCCGGACCCATGACGCGCTCGGCGTCGAACCCCCGCCCGCTCCGGCGCCGCCGCCCGCCCCCTACGTCGCCGCCTTCCTCGCCGCGCCCCTCGCGCTCGCCGTCGTGGACCGGCAGGGCCAGGTGGTCACCGCGAACGTGGCGCTGGCCGGGATGCTCGGCGGGGACGACCCGGGCGCGCTGCGCGGGCGCATGGCGGCCGAGCTGGTCGACCTGGCCTCCGACTCCCGTACCTGGCACACGTACCGCGAAGTGCTGCGCGGGCGGCAGGCGCGGCTGACGTGCACGCGGCGGATCAAGCACGCCGACGGGCACTCGGTGTGGGTCCAGGTCACCGTCTCGCCGGTGCCCGGCGGCCGTACGGTGCTGCTGTCGCTGACCGACATCAGCGCCCGCCGTGAACTCCAGGAGCGGCTGCGGCACTTGCAGATGCACGATCCGGTCACCCGGCTGCCGAACCGCACGCTGTTCTTCGAGCGGCTCTCGGCCGCGCTCGAAGCGGGCGCGTACGACGGGGCGGGGACCGGCCGGATCGGCCTGTGCTATCTCGACCTGGACGGCTTCAAGGCGGTCAACGACACGCTCGGGCACAGCATCGGGGACCGGCTGCTGACCGCCGTCGCCGAGCGGCTCACGCGCTGCGCCGACCGGATCGGCTACGGCCGGGGCTCGGCTGCGCCGCTGGTCGCGCGGCTCGGCGGTGACGAGTTCGCGCTCCTCGTGGAGGACTCGGCGGGCACGGAACAGCTGTCGGCGCTGGCCGACTCGGTGCTGCGGGCGCTCCAGGAGCCGTTCGACCTTTCGGGGCAGCGGCTCGCCCTGTCGGCGTCCATCGGAGTGGTGGAGCGGCGCGTCGAGGGCACGACGGCTACGGGTCTGATGCAGGCCGCGGACACGACGCTGTACTGGGCGAAGGCCGACGGCAAGTCCCGCTGGACGCTCTTCGACCCGGAGCGCAACGCGCACCGGATGACGCGGCAGGCGCTGGCGTCGAGCCTGCGTCCGGCGGTGGAGCGGGGCGAGTTCGTCCTGGAGTACCAGCCGCTGGTGAATCTGGGCGACGGGATGCTGCGCGGGGTGGAGGCGCTGGTGCGCTGGAACCATCCGCAGTTCGGAATGCTCGCGCCGAATCGGTTCATCGGCCTGGCGGAGGAGGACGGCTCGATCGTCCAGCTGGGCCGGTGGATCCTGCGCACTGCGTGCCGGCAGGCGCGGCGCTGGCAGCTGGACCATCCGGAGGCGCCGGTCTACGTGAGTGTGAACGTGGCGGTGCGTCAGGTCTGGGACTCGGACCTGGTGGCGGACGTCGCCGAGGTCCTCGCGGAGACCGGCCTCTCCCCCGAACTGCTCCAGTTGGAGCTCACCGAGTCGGCGGTGATGGGCTCGGCGGGGCGCCCGCTCCAGGCCCTCCACGCGCTGAGCGACATGGGCGTGCACATCGCGATCGACGACTTCGGCACCGGCTACTCGAACCTCGCCTATCTGAGCCGGCTCCCGGTGTCCGCTCTGAAGCTCGACGGATCGTTCGTGCGCGGTTTCCAGTACGACGAGGGGGCCGAGCACGCGACGCCCGCGGACGCCGTGATCGTCGAGGCGATGGTGCAGCTCGCACACCGGCTCGGCCTCACGGTGACCGCCGAGTGCGTGGAGACGACGGCACAGGCGACGCGCCTGCGCCAAATCGGCTGCGACACGGGCCAGGGCTGGCTGTACTCACGACCGGTGACACCGGACCGCATCTCGGCACTGCTGACGGCTTCCTGACGCGGACCGGGGGCCGCCTCCGCGAGGGGAGACGGGCACCGGGGTGCCGGGTCTCGAACCGGCCGCCGTGTGCTGGGAGCGGACAGGATGGCTGAGCGCCGCGCCGGGCTCGGCTCCGTGAGGGGAGGCGGGCCCGGGTCGCCGGAGGTCAGGCCCGCGGCAGGCCGTACTCGTCCGCGATGAGTTCGTACGAGCGGCGGCGGATCTCGCCGGTGTGGGCGTTGGCGGTGAGCATCAGTTCGTCGGCGCCGGTGCGCTTCTGGAGGTCGTCGAGGCCGGCGCGGACCGCGTCCGGGGTGCCGTGGATGACGTTCGAGTTCCAGTTGTCGACGAACTCGCGCTCCATCGGGCTGAACGCGTACGTCTCCGCCTCCTCGGGGGTGGGGACGAGGCCGGGGAAGCCGGAGCGCAGGCGGACCATGTTGAGGGCGGCCGCGAGGATCTGGCGGTAGGCCTCCTTCTCCTCGTCCGCGGCGAGCGCCCAGACGCCGATCAGGGCGTACGGCTTGTCGAGTACGGCGGACGGACGGAACGACTCGCGGTAGAGGTCGAGGGCCGGGACCGTGTTCTGCCCGGAGAAGTGGTGGGCGAACGCGAAGGGCAGGCCGAGGACGCCGGCGAGGCGGGCGCTGAAGCCGGAGGAGCCGAGGAGCCAGATCGGCGGGCGGTGCGGGGACTGCACCCCGCCGGGCGACGTCGACTGGATCGGGCCGGGGACCGCGTGGATACGTGCGTACGGGTGGCCGTCGGGGAAGTCGTCGTCGAGGAAGCGGGTGAGTTCGGCGAGCTGCTGGGGGAAGTCGTCGGCGCCCTCGTTCAGCCGGTCCGTGCGGCGCAGGGCGGCGGCGGTGGCGCCGTCGGTGCCGGGGGCGCGGCCGAGGCCGAGGTCGATGCGGCCCGGGGCCATCGCCTCCAGGGTGCCGAACTGCTCGGCGATCACCAGGGGCGGGTGGTTGGGCAGCATGACGCCGCCCGAGCCGAGGCGGATGCGGTCGGTGTGGGCGGCGAGGTGGGCGAGCAGCACGGCGGGCGACGAGGAGGCCACGCCGGGCATCGAGTGGTGTTCGGCGACCCAGTAGCGGTGGTAGCCGCGGTTCTCGGCGAGCTTGGCGATCTCGACGCTGGTCTGGAGGGCGTCGGTGGCGGACCGGCCGGCGCCCACGGTCACCAGATCGAGCACCGAGAGGGGCACGGGGGCGGTGCCCTGGGCGGTCGCCCGGATCTCGTCGTTACCGGCCACGGAGTCCTCCTGGAAGTACGGGTGCGATGTGCGTCCGGGATTAACGGAGGATGGCTCCGGTTTATTCCCACCGCCAGGACGACCGCACCCCCAGCTCACGCCTGCACCAGCGGCTCCTTCGTGAAGAGCACGCCCAGCGCCGGCGCGTTCACCCGGCGGTCCGCGAGCCGCAGCGCCTCCCACACCGTGACCTGGTTGGCCGTCAGGACCGGCTTGCCGAGTTCCTGCTCCAGGTCACGGACGAAGGCCGCCGTGTGCAGGGCGGTGTCCGGCAGGAGTACCGCCTGCGCGTCCGGATGATCGCCCGCCTGCGCCATCGCGAGCACCTCGGGCCATCCCCACGTACCGACCTCCGCCGCCGTGATGATGCCGCTGCCGCGTACGGACACGACCTCGACGCCCGCCGCCTTCAGGAACGCGGCGAAGTGGCCGGCCACGTCCTCCGGATACGTCGCCGCGACGGCGACGCCCCGCGCGCCCACCTCGCGTACCGCGTGCGCGAAGGCGAACGAGGTGCTGGACGCCGGCAGGCCCGCGGCGACCGCCAGCTCCCGCACCTGTTCGAGCGCGCCCTCCCAGCCCCGGACGAAGCTGCCGCTGGTGCACGCCCACACGACCGCCTCCGCGCCGGACAGCCGCAGCTCCTCGACCCCGGCGGCCAGCCGCTCCGGTGAGCCCATCTCGATCAGCGCGTCGACCCGGTGCGCGTCCTCACCGATGTCGGTGTGGACGAGCGGCAGCCTGACGTCACTGTCGATCAGCATCTCGATGCGCGGATAGTCGTCCTCGGCGGAGTGCCCCGGGTAGAGAAATCCGACTGCGGTCATGCCCACCCTTCCTGTTCTTCCGGCAGCTCACGGGCCGGTTCCTGCGGCAGCTCGCGGGCCGGCCACTGGCGTGCTGTTTCGTCGAGCAGCGCCTGATAGGGCCCAACGGCACGGGTACCCAGCCTGCGCAGCGCCGCCCACACCGTGACCTGATTGGCCGAGAGCACCGGCGTCCGCAGTTCCGCCTCCAGCTGGGGGATGGCGTCGTACGTCGGCAGGTTGGTGCAGCTGATGAACAGCGCGTCGCACGCCTGGCGGGCGGCCTCTCTGGCCATGTCGGCCACGTCCCGGTACGGAACCTTCCAGATGTGCCGGGTCAGTCCGAGGAAGGCGCGCCCGGTGACGGTGACGCCGGCCTCGGCCAGGTACTCCTCTAGGGACTCGGTCACCGACCTCGTATAAGGGGTGACCAGGGCGATGCGGCGGGCGCCCAGCTCGTCGAGGGCTTCCAGGAGCGCGCCGGACGTGGTGACGGAGGGCAGCTCGCAGGAGCGGAACATGGCCTCGCACATGGCGCGTTCGCCCGCGATGCCGCCGACGAAGCTGCCTGACGTGCAGGCGTACGCGATGACCTCGGGTTCCGCCGCGCTGAGCGCGTGTACCGCCTCCCCCAGGGTCTCGTGTTCACTGACCAGCCTGGCCAGGTCGAGGCTGACCTGGACGGGCACGTACGGGGTGCGGGTGAGGTGCAGTGACACCTCGTCGGGGACCCAGCGCCACAGCTCGCGGTCGAGGGCGAAGTCGAAGGGTGCGACGACACCGACACCGCGCTGAGGGTGCGGTCCGCCGAGGAAGGAGACGTCCATAGGGCAGGCCCCAGGTCTCTTGAAGGTTCGAGACGATGCTGCGGAGAGCCGGCCGACGGGCCGGGACGTGGGGACAGAGTGCGGGCGACGAAAACGTGCCTCTGTTGACGAAGGTAGATTCGGGTGCCAGCGTGGTCAATCCATACTTTTCCCCTGTGTTCGACGGACCCCCGTGGCGCGCCGGTTTCTGCCGCTGAACGGCCCCATGACCGGCCCGAATCACTGTTCCTGCCCCGGCCCGAATTCCCGTTCCGCACCCGGCCCGACGACGACCGGAGAGCTTGTGCCCGAAGTGACCTTGCTGGTGCTCGACGACGACCCGCCGCCGCGCCTCGGCGCGCTCACCGGGAGAGCGCGGATCGTGCACGCCGACGAGTCGACGCTCGCCGGCCTGCTCCCCTCGGCCGACGTGCTCCTCGTCTGGGACTTCCTGTCCGACGCGGTGCGCCGCGCCTGGCCCGGCGAGGGCCCGCGCCCGCGCTGGGTGCACACGGCGAGCGCGGGCGTCGACCGGCTGATGTGCCCGGAACTCGCCGAGTCGGACACGGTGGTGACGAACGCGCGCGGCGTCTTCGACCAGCCGATCGCCGAGTACGTCGCCGGGCTCGTCCTCGCCATGGCCAAGGACCTGCCGCGCACGCTGGCGCTTCAGGGCGAGCGGGTGTGGCGGCACCGGGAGACGCAGCGGGTCTCGGGGACGCGGGCCTGTGTGGTGGGTTCGGGCCCGATCGGCCGGGCGATCGCGGCGACGCTGAAGGCGCTCGGGGTCACGACGGCGCTGGTCGGCCGCACCGCGCGGCCCGGCGTCCACGGCCCGGCGGACCTCGGCCGCCTTGTGACCCGCGCCGACTGGGTGGTGTGCGCGGCGCCGCTGACCGACGACACGCGGGGCATGTTCGACGCGCGGTTCTTCGGGATGATGCAGCCGTCCGCCCGCTTCATCAACGTGGGCCGGGGTCAGCTCGTCGTCGAGGACGACCTGGCCGAGGCGCTGGCCAAGCACTGGATCGCGGGCGCCGCGCTCGACGTCTTCGAGCACGAGCCGCTGCCCGCCGACAGTGCCCTGTGGGACGCGCCGGGTCTGATCGTGTCCCCCCACATGAGTGGCGACACGGTCGGCTGGCGGGACGAACTGGCCCGCCAGTTCGTCGAGTTCTACGGGAAATGGGAGTCCGGCGAGCCCCTGCCGAACGTGGTCGACAAGAAACGTGGGTATGTCCCCGGACACTGACCGATCCACGCGCACCCGGATCGACCTGAGGAGAGCGGATGACCGACCTCACCGAGCTGACCGCGGAAGCGCTCGTCGACGGCTACCGCAAGGGCGAGTTCAGCCCAGTGGAGGCCACGCGGGCCGTCCTGCGCCGCATCGAGGAGGTGGACCCGGCGGTCAACGCGTTCACGCGGACCGACTCGGGGGCCGCGCTCGAACAGGCGGAGGCGAGCGCGGAGCGGTGGCGCAAGGGTGAGCCACAGGGCCTGGTCGACGGGGTCCCGGTGTCGGTGAAGGACCTGCTGCTCCAGCGCGGGGTGCCGACGCTGCGCGGCTCGCGCACGGTGCGGGCGGAGGGCTCGTGGGGCGAGGACGCTCCGTCGGTGGCGCGGCTGCGGGAGCACGGCGCCGTGTTCGTGGGCCGGACGACGACGCCGGAGTTCGGCTGGAAGGGCGTCACGGACTCGCCCCTCACCGGCGTGACCCGCAATCCGTACGACGTCTCGCGGACCTCGGGCGGGTCGAGCGGGGGCAGTGCGGCGGCGGTGGCGCTGGGTGCGGGGCCGCTGTCCCTGGGCACGGACGGCGGGGGCTCGGTCCGGATCCCGGCGTCGTTCTGCGGGATCTTCGGGCTGAAGCCGACGTACGGGCGCGTGCCGCTCTATCCCGCGTCGCCGTTCGGGACGCTCTCGCACGTGGGGCCGCTGACGCGGGACGCGGCGGACGCGGCGCTGATGATGGACGTGATCGCCGGTCCTGACTGGCGTGACTGGTCTCAGCTCGCGCCGGTCGAGGGCGGTTTCCGGGAGGGGCTGCGGGGCGGGGTGCGGGGGCTGCGGGTCGCTTTCTCGCCGTCGTTCGGCGGTCAGGTCGCGGTACGTCCGGCGGTCGCGGCGGCGGTCCGCCGGGCGGTCGAGGGGCTGGCCGGGCTCGGGGCGTACGTCGAGGAGGCCGATCCGGACGTGACGGATCCGGTGGAGGCGTTCCACACGCTGTGGTTCAGCGGGGCGGCGCGCGTGACGCAGCACCTCTCGCCGGCGCAGCGCGCCCTGCTCGACCCGGGGCTGCGCGAGATCTGTGCGAAGGGGTCCGGGTACAGCGCGCTCGCGTATCTCGCGGCGGTAGACGTGCGGGCGGAGCTGGGGCGCCGGATGGGCCGGTTCCACTCGTCGTACGACCTGCTGGTGACGCCGACGATGCCGCTCACGGCGTTCGAGGCGGGGGTGGAGGTGCCGGCGGGGTCGGGGTTCCGGCGCTGGACGGGGTGGACGCCGTTCACGTACCCGTTCAACATGACGCAGCAGCCCGCGGCGACCGTCCCCGTGGGCACGGATCCGGACGGGCTGCCGATCGGCCTCCAGATCGTGGGCGCGCGGCACGCGGACGCGCTGGTCCTGCGCGCCGCGCACACCCTTTACGAGGCGGGGATCGCCGGGATTCAGCCTCCTACGCTCGCCTGAATTGCAGCGTTTCCCCCAGGGCGCCCGCGCGCCACAGGTCCTGGCAGGCCTCGGCCATCCGGTCGAGGCCTTCCACGACCTCGCCCCAGACAATGCCGGGGACCCAGCCCACGTCCCCGTTGATGAGCAGGTTGTTGCGCTCGTAGAACAGCGCCAGGTCCACGACGGTGGCGCCGGCCCGCAGGTCGGCGCCTTCCTCGTAGCCGTAGGACTTGGAGCCCAACTGCGTGCCGTTGAAGGAGAAGTAGCAGAGGTCGCCGGGGATGGGGGTGATCGTCGGGTTCTCCAGGGGCGGCTCCCGGTCGGCGAACGCTTCGAAGAGGGCGTAGATCTCGTTGCGCGCGTACTTCGCGTGGTAGACGTCCGAGCCCAGCGGGAGCGCCTCCCACACCGCCGCACAGGTCAGCGGTGCGCGGTCGTCGAGCAGCTTTGCCGTGCACTGAACTCCCCGCTTGGCGAGGGAGACTTCGATGTATCGGTCGGCCATGCCCTCCATGTTCGACCCCGGGCGCCCCTGCGGGTCAAGTCCGCCTCGCCCGCGACAGGGGCTTGAAATCACGGGCATAGGTTGTGTCGAGTCGGGTAGCCGCGCGGCCATGGCTCCACCTAAATGGAAAGTCACCGCAGGAACCCGAAGCCAGCCAAGCGACAGAAGGGGCATACCCCGACGTTCTCTGTTCGTCGGTGCCACCGCTCTCGGCACGGCCGGAGCTCTCGGCGCCGCCGGCTGCGGCCGCGTACCGAGCGGCGACACGCTCGCCCGGCTCCAGAGCCAGGGAACGGTGCGACTCGGCATCGCGGGCGAGGTGCCGTACGGCTACATCGACGACAACGGCGCCTTCACCGGTGAGGCGGTGGAACTGGCCAAGGTCATCTTCAAGCGGCTCGGCGTCGACCATGTCCAGCCCGTCGCCACCGACTTCAGCTCGCTGATCCCCGGTCTGCGCGTCCAGCAGTTCGACGTGGTGTCGGCCGGGATGTACATCAACAAGGAGCGCTGTCAGCAGGTCATCTTCTCCGACCCCGAGTACCAGATGCTCGACTCCTTCATCGTCCGCAAGGGCAACCCGAAAAACCTGCACAACTACGCCGACTGCGTGAAGGCGAAGGCGAAGTTCGGCACCGGCACGGGCTACGCGGAGATCGGCTACGCGGTCGACGCGGGTTACAAGGAGAGCGACATCGTCATTCTCCAGGACCAGGTCGCCGGCCTGAACGCCGTGGAGGCGGGCCGCATCGACGTGTTCGCCGGCACCGCGCTCACCACGCGCGAGGTGACGAAGAAGAGCAGCAGGGCCGAGCACACCGAGCCGTTCGCGCCCACGATCGGCGGCAAGAAGCACGTCGACGGCGGCGGGTTCACGTTCCGCCCGAACGACACGAAGCTGCGTGACTCCTTCAACACGGAGATCCACAAGATGAAGGCGAACGGTGAACTCTTCCGCATCCTGCGGCCGTTCGGGTTCACCCAGGCCGAGATGACGAAGCTGACCGCAGAGGAGCTGTGCAAATGACAGCGGGACTGTGGCAGAACTGGGTGTTCCCGGGCATCTGGATCACGATCCAGCTGACCTTCTTCAGCGCGGCCCTCGCGACGGCCGTCGCCTTCGTCGCGGGCATCGCCCGCACCCACCGGCTGTGGATCGTGCGCTTCGTCGCCGGCTTCTACACCGAGGTCTTCCGCGGCACGGGGGCGCTGGTCCTGATGTTCTGGATCTTCTTCGTCCTGCCGCAGATCGCCGGCTGGTCGCTGGTCCCGATGTGGGCCGCGGTCCTGGCGCTCGGCCTGTGCTACGGCGCGTACGGCGCCGAGGTGGTGCGGGGCGCGCTGAACGCCGTGGCGCCCGCGCAGCGCGAGGCGGGGGTCGCGCTGAGCTTCACCCCCTGGCAGCGGCTGCGGCTGATCCTGCTGCCGCAGGCCGTGCCGGAGATGATCCCGCCGTTCTCGAACCTGCTGATCGAGCTGCTCAAGGGCACCGCCCTGGTGTCGCTGCTCGGCATCGGTGACGTGTCGTTCGCCGCGTACCTGGTGCGCCTCGCCACCCAGTCGAGCGCCGAGATCTACGTGATCACGCTCGTCATCTACTTCGTGATCGCCTTCGTGCTCACGCGCGGGATGCGCGCGCTGGAACGCAGGACCAGGGCCGGCGTCGGCCGGCGACCCGACCCGGGAACCGGTATCACGGCCAGGCTCAGCCTCCGCCGTCCGGCTCGGACCGCACCCGTTCCGACGAGCGCGGGAGGTGTCGACGCGTGATCACCCTCGCAGCCACCTCCTGGAGCTGGTCCGCCGTCGCGGACTTCATGCCGCACTTCTGGGAGGGCGTCCTCGTCACCCTCCAGGCCCTCGTCCTCGGCTCGCTGATCTCCTTCAGCGTCGGCCTGGTCTGGGCCCTCGCGTTCCGCGCCCCGACCCGCTTCGTCCGCTGGCCGGTGGGCGTCGTCACCGAGTTCATCCGCAACACCCCGCTGCTCGTGCAGCTCTTCTTCATGTACTTCGTGCTGCCGGAGTTCGGCGTCCAGTTCTCCGCGCTGACCACCGGCATCATCGCCATCGGCGTGCACTACTCGACGTACACGGCGCAGGTCTACCGCGCGGGCATCGAGGCGGTGCCGGCCGGGCAGTGGGAGGCGGCCCGGGCGCTGAGCCTGCCGTACGGCAGGACGTGGACCGTGGTGATCCTGCCGCAGGCGATCCGCCGCGTGATCCCGGCGCTCGGCAACTACGTCATCGCGATGCTGAAGGACACCCCGCTGCTCGCCAGCATCGGCGTGCTCGAACTGCTGCAGAAGTCCCGGCTGGAGGCGGCCCAGACCTTCCAGTACACGGAGGCCCTGACCGTCGTGGGGATCGCCTTCATCGTCATCGCCTACCCCTCCTCCCTCCTCCTCCGAGCCCTGGAGCGACGCCTTGTCCGCTGAACCGAACCAGACCGAAGACCTGGCCAACCCCAAGGTGGACGGCAGCGAGCTGATCCGCTTCGACAAGGTCGTCAAGCGCTTCGGCTCCAACACCGTCCTGGACGAGCTGGACTTCTCCGTCGCGTCCGGCAAGCACGTCACGCTGATCGGCCCGTCGGGCTCCGGAAAGACGACGATCCTGCGGCTCCTCATGACGCTGATCAAGCCCGACGAGGGCACGATCAAGGTCAACGGCGAGTACCTCACGCACGAGGACAGGAACGGCAAGCTGGTCCCGGCCGGCGAGAAGCACGTCCGCGAGGTCCGCAAGAACATCGGGATGGTGTTCCAGCAGTTCAACCTGTTCCCGAACATGAAGGTGCTCCGGAACATCACGGAGGCGCCCGTCACCGTCCTCGGTCTCTCCAAGGACGAGGCGGAGCACCGGGCCCGCGAGCTGCTCGACATGGTGGGGCTCGGCGACCGCTGCGACGCGTATCCGACGCAGCTGTCCGGCGGTCAGCAGCAGCGGGTCGCCATCGCCCGCGCGCTCGCGATGCGGCCGCAGGTGCTGCTCCTCGACGAAGTGACGTCGGCGCTCGACCCCGAGCTGGTGGCCGGTGTCCTCGACGTGCTGAGGGACATCGCGCACACCACGGACATCACGATGCTGTGCGTGACCCACGAGATGAATTTCGCCCGGGACATCTCGGACCAGGTCCTGATGTTCGACGCGGGCCGGGTCATCGAGTCGGGCCCGCCGGAGAAGATTTTCAGCGATCCGGAGCACGAGCGGACGCGGGAATTCCTCAGTGCGGTGCTGTGATCACCGGGGACTGCCTGGAGTGACTCGCGGTAAGTCGCGGGGCCTGAGCCCTGGGGCTTGACCTGGGCATATGCCAGAGTGGCGCGCTCCTGCTGACAGGGCCGGAGCGTGCCACAGAAGTCGTCAACGGGCCCCCCGCAAAAGCGCCTTGGCGGCTATCGTGGACAAAGGCCAGCTGTCCGGAACCGGTCCTTGCAGGGGGATGCCGTGGCGCTGAAGCACGAGCCGGTCGCACAGCGCGAATCGGTGCGGCACGCTCTTCGCGTGCTCGAAACCGTCAGCAGCCGTGGCGTCGGGGTCACCGACACCGAGCTCGAAAGCGAGACCGGACTGGCCTCGGACAGGCTCGCCCCGGTGCTGCGGATGCTCCGCCGCGACGGTTACGTGGAGCAGATGACGGACGGCGCGTACGTCGCGGGCGAGACTCTGAACGGTCTCGGCTCCGCCCAGGGCCGGGAGTCCGCGCTGACGGCGAGCCTCCAGCGCACCCTCGACCGGCTGTGCGAGACGGTGGGCGCGGCGATCTATCTCGGCCGGTACGTGGACGGCCAGGTCGGCGTCACGCACGTCGCCCAGAGCCCGACGACCCCGGTGGTCAACGAGTGGGTGGACTTCCGCTCCGCCGCCCACGCCACCGCCCTCGGCAAGAGCCTGCTCGGCCAGCTCGATCTCGACGGACGCCTCGACCACCTCTCCCGTCACAAGATGGCCCGCCTCACCTCGCGCACGATCACGAACGAGAGCGTCCTACTGAACACGCTCGA
Organism: Streptomyces sp. NPDC046821; assembly: GCF_040645335.1. Taxonomy (NCBI): domain Bacteria; kingdom Bacillati; phylum Actinomycetota; class Actinomycetes; order Kitasatosporales; family Streptomycetaceae; genus Streptomyces; species Streptomyces sp. NPDC046821. Next base: position 219,838 of record NZ_JBEYYB010000008.1, read on the forward strand.
CGCGCAGCGCGCGACGGTCCCGGTGCTCGACCTCCAGGAGTACGCGGTGGGCACGGTGTGCGCGGCGGTCCCGATCACAGCGGGCTCCTCCATAGGCGCCCTGGCGCTGTCCCTCCCCATCGAACAGGCCCACCGCCTGTACCAGGCCGCGGAAACCCTCAACCGCGCAGCGGCCTCGGTCCTCCTCTCCCTGGCGATCTAGGAAGCCGGCCGGGGGTGGTCGGAAGCACCCCTCCGGACCAGGTATTCTTTACGAGTCAGCAAGCGCCGCTAGCTCAGTTGGTTAGAGCAGCTGACTCTTAATCAGCGGGTCCGGGGTTCGAGTCCCTGGCGGCGCACAGACAGTGAAAGGCCCCTCGCGAGAGCGAGGGGCCTTTCACGTTGTCCGGACGGTCACCGGCCGAGCAGTTCCGCCCGCCCGTGTTCCTCGTACTGGCCGGCCAGGTCCTCTATGTCGTCGCCGGTGAGGCGGCGGTACGTGCCCTCCCCCGGCGGCCGCCACCACACCGGGTCGGCGCAGCGGAAGCCTTCGCGGCGCAGGCCCACCCGGTGAACCTTGTTGGTCGCGGTGACGGGCATCTGGGACGTGACCCGGATGAAGCGGGGCGCCATCTTCGTACCCAGGTCCGCCTGCGAACCCAGGAACTCGGTGAACGCGTGCGGGTCGAAGAGCGAGCTGTCCTGGTCCTCCCGCAGGGCCAGCGTCGCCATCGCCTGGTCGCCGGCCACCGGGTCCGGCACCCCGTACACGGCGACGGCGACCACCGGCTCGTGGCGGGCCAGGATGTTCTCGATCATCGCGGGGGCGAGGTTCTCGCTGTCGACGCGCAGCCGGTCGTCGGTGCGCCCGGCGAAGTAGAGGTACCCGTCGGTGTCCCGGTAGAAGAGGTCGCCCGTCCAGTACCAGCCGTCCCGCACCCGCTGACCGGCCGCCTTCTCGTTGCGCCAGTAGCCCTCGAAGGGGGTGCGGCCGCGGTTGACCAGTTCGCCTATCGCGTCGGCGCCGTTGAGGAGCCGGCCGTCCTGGTCGAACTCGGCGGCGGGGCACTCGGTGCGGGTGATCGGGTCGACGACGGCGAGGTCGTCGTCGGGATTCGCGCGGCCGATGGCGCCGGGCGGCGTACCCGGTACGCGCGAGATGGACGCGCCGCCCTCGGACGACCCGTACCCCTCGACGAGCCGCACCCCGAACCGTTCGGCGAAGCGGGCCGCGTCCACCGCACCGGCCTCCGTGCCGAAGCCGACCCGCAGCGGGTTGTCCCGGTCGTCGGAGCGCTCCTCGGTGGCCAGGATGTACTGCACGGCGCGTCCGACGTACGTGAAGTACGTGGCTCCGTACTGCCGTACGTCGCTCAGGAAGCGTGAGGCCGAGAACTTGCCGCGCAGGGCGACGCCCGCGCCCGCGGCGACGGCCGGCGCCCAGTCGGCGATCACGGCGTTGCCGTGGAAGAGCGGCATACAGATGTAGTGGACGTCGTCGCGGCCCACGCCGAAGTGGTCGACGAGGACCTGTCCGGAGCCGGCCAGCCGCCCCTGGGTGCAGATCGCGGCCTTGGGGGCGCCCGTGGAGCCGGAGGTGAAGTAGAGCAGCATCCGGGTGTCGGGGCGGACGTCCGAGATATCCGGCTTGGCTCCCTCGTACGGCCTGAGGAGTTCGGCGTAGGCGTCGGTGTCCGTGACGAGGATGCGTACGCCGGGCAGGTCGAGCCCGTCGAGCAGGGGCAGGTGGGAGCGCTCGGTGACGAGGACCCGGCACTCGGTGTGCATGATGTCGCGGGCCAGTTCGGCGCCGCGCCGGGTCGGGTTGATGCCGGCGACGGCTGCCCCGGCGAGCGCCGCGGCGCTCAGCCACAGCGGGAACTCCGGCGTGTTGTCGAGGAGTACGCCGACATGCGGCTCCGTCCCCCGGGGCAGTAGCTCGGCGAGGAGCGCGGCGCGCGCGGACGCGCCCGCGACCACCTCGTGGTGGGTGAGGACCTGGTCCTCCCACCACAGTCCGGGGCGGTGATCGCCCCATCGTTCCAGTACGAGTTCCGCGACGGTGCGCCTCATGGGACCCATGACCGCGCACCATAATTGACGCTCCATCAGAAGTGGAGACCCAGGAGACGATCAATGCCGTGACCTGTGCGCGCCGCCCCGGACGGGACGGCGCGCACGGGGGCGGGCCGGGCCTCAGGCCGGGCTCAGAAGGTGACGTCCGAGCAGGCGTAGAACGCGTTGCCCGTGTCGGCGACCGTCCACACCGCGAGGATCACGTGGTGGCCGGTCTTGCCGGTGGGCAGGGTGCCGGTGTGCGAGAGGGTGGCCGGGGGCTGGCCGCTGAAGGGCACCGTCAGGAACGGCGCGGTGTCCAGGGCGGCCCTGGTCAGGGGCTTGCTGTCGTCCCAGCCGTTCTTGGTGATGTAGTAGCGGAAGTCCGTGGTGGAGTGCCGCGCGGTGAACTGCCAGCGGAAGGTCTGGCTGGCGCCCGCGGTGACCTTGGTCGTCGGCCAGGCGGTCCCGTCCGGAGCCTTCGCGCTGTCGAGGGCGGCGAAGTTGCCGTGGCCCGCGGAGCAGATCTGACCGTCGGCGGGTCCCGCCGCCGGGAAGCCCTTGGGGCCCTCTACGCTCTGCGGCTCCCACTGGATGCCACCGCATCCGGTGACGGTGCCGTTGGCGCAGAGTTTCTGCCGGCTGATCGGCAGGTCGGTGTAGCCGTGGCCGCTCGCGCCGCCCGCCGAGAGCACGAAGGCCCCGGCGGTGACGAGGCCGAGCACGGCCGCGTAGATCTTCTTTCGCATGGTGCCGCTCCTGAGAACGTGGGGGAGTTCCGGTGAGCCGTACGCACAGCGCTATTTCAGGTCTAGACCAGGACCAGATTATGGGCGGGACTTGAGCATGTCCATACCAATGGTTGAAAGGATCCGGTCGCAGCGCGCCCGCGACGCCTCGACCAGGCCGGCGTTCGGCATGTCGTTCCCGGCCACCCACGCGCGAGCGCCGTCCTCGTCCCGGCCGCCCGCCAACTGCCGTTCCACGAGCCGCAGTTGACGCATCTCGCGCGGCGCGTCCACGTACCAGCACTCCCCCATGAGCGCCCTGGCCTCCCGCCAGCCCGGCAGGTCGCACGCGAGGTAGTTCCCCTCGGTGACGACGAGCCGCGCGGCGGGCGGCACCACATGGCGGGCCGCGACGGGCTCGTGGAGCTCGCGGTCGTAGTCGGGTACGTAGATGTCGGTGGCGGTGTCGTCGAGGACCCGGCGCAGCAGGGCCACGTACCCGCGGACGTCGAAGCTCGGCTCGGAGCCCTTGCGCGTGGTCAGGCCCAGGCGCTCCAACTGGGCGTTGGCCAGGTGGAATCCGTCGAGCGGGAGGTACGCGGCGCCCTCCCCGATGTGTTCCACGAGGGCGCGGGCGAGCGTCGACTTGCCCGCGCCGGGCGGGCCCGCGATGCCCAGGAGGACGCGCGGGCCCCGCTCGGTGAGCCGCCAGGCGTCGGCCGAAAGTATCGAGATCCCCATGGGCCGGGACTCTACGACCCGTCGCCGCCCCGGCCGGTGTAGAAGGCCACCGTCAGATCCTTGACCAGCGCCTTGCGTTCGTAGTCGTCGAGGTCGACGAGGCCTCGCGTCGTCAGGCGGGCGACGGTGTCCTCGACCGAGTCGACGACCGTCGTCAGCACGCTGTCGCGGTGCTGCGCGTCGAGCGCGGCGATCCGGCGGCGCTGCATCGCGGCGGCGACCTCGGGGGCGTACTCGATACGGGTCGGCTGCGCCGAGAACACCTCGATGCCGACGGGCGCGACGTCGGCGGCGAGGCGCCGGGTGAGCGCGTAGCCGACGGCCTCGGTGTCGCGCAGGGTAGGGGCGTCCTGGTGGAACGCGTCGGCGGGCAGCCGGGAGAGGACCCGCGCCATGGCGGCCTCGACGCTCTCGCGCAGGTACTCCTGGTAGTCCTCGACGGCGAGCGCGGCGCGGGCGGCGTCCTTCACACTCCACACGACGAGGACGACGACGCGCAGGGCGACGCCGTTCGCGTCGACGGCGGGCATCGGCTCGCTGCGCCAGTGCCGCAGGCGTACGTCGACGCGGCGGCGCAGGAACAGGGGGTTGACCCACATGAGGCCGGTACGACGGACGGTGCCGCGGTACCGGCCGAAGAGGGTGAGCACCCAGGCGCGCCCGGCCCGGCCGCGTGCGAGGCCGCCGAACCCGAACAGGGCGAGCGTCCCGGACCCCGCGACGGACGCCCACTGGAGCGGCCCGGGGTGACCCGTGGCCACTGGCAGCGCCGTGATCTGCGGCAACAGCCCGGCCCACCACAGCGACGCGGCGGTACCGGCCGCGCCCGCGAGCCCGCCGAGCACGCCTACGGCACCGGGCAGGATGCGCCCGGCGCGCTCGACGAGCTCAGGATCGACGACGGGCACGGGCCGAGTGTCCGCCTGCGGCTGCACGCGCCGCGGAACCCGCGGAATCTCCCCACTCCCTTGCCGCCGCCCCACAACGGCGGGCCGCAGCGGCAAGGAGACAGGGTCGGGCCCGTCCCGGAAGAGCAGGTGAACGGGGATCTCGGTGGTGGCTTCGCCGTGGATGAGGCGGGTACCGCGACCGGAGAGGGTGTCTGGGCCGGGGTCAGGGGCGGGGTGACCTACGGAGGGTGCGGGGCCGGGGTGGGCGAGGGCGGCGACGCGGGCGGTGGAGGGGGCGGGGTCGGGGTCGGTGAGGGTGGCGGTCCGGGCGGAGGAGGGCTCCGGGCCGGGGTCGGCGACGGTGGCCGTCCGGCCGGCAGGCAGCGCCGGTCCCGGCTCGGCCAGCGTGCCGGTCCGACCGGCGGAGGGCTCCGGTCCCGGCACGCCGAGACCCGCGCCTCGCCCCTCGGCCGCCTCGACCCCCGGTCCGGGGAGGGCGGCGGGCTCGCCCCCCTGTCCGGGGAGGGTGGCGGGCTCGTCCTCGGCATACGTGTCGGCTCCGGTCGGCTTTCCCGGGAGTTCCGGTCCCTCCGGGGGCTCCGTCGTCGTGTTCATCCTTGCCTCCGTGCTGGATTCGTACGTTCGGCCGGTGGGGTCGGGGTGTGCGCCGCGAGGCGAGTCGCGGCGCACATCGGAAGGGGGTTGGTCGCGGAGCGAATGGGCTCGGTCACGTGAAGAGGCGGCGCCAGGTCTCGGGGCCGGGGTAGCCGTCGGCGGCGCCGCCGCGCCAGCCCTGGGCGCGCTGGAACGCCTCCACCGCGCGCCGGTCGTCCTCGCCCCAGCGGGGGCCCGGGCCGTTCGGGTAGAACTTGCCGTACCCCTTCTTCACCAGCCGCGCACCCAGCCGGGTGACGTCCTCGCTGCTCGCCCCCGGCCGGAACACTCCCCGCCCCGGGAAGGCCGGGACGCCGGAGGGCCCCGGCGTACCGGCGGCCGGGATGCCCTTGCCGGTGCCGCCCACGAGATACGCCCAGGTCCTGGGCCCGGGCACCCCGTCGGCGGCGCTCCCCGTCCACCCCTGCGCGAGCTGGAACGCCTGCGTGGCGAGCCGGTCGGCCGCGCCCCAGCGCGGGCCGGGCCCGACCGTGTAGAACCGCCCCCCGCCCCGGTCGACGAGCATCTTGCCCAACTGGGTGACGTACGCGTTGTCCGCGCCCGGCCCGAACGACCCGGCGCCCGGGAACGTCGTCGAGGACGCGGGCGGCCCGCCGACCGACGTCTCGTCCTTGAGTCCCTTGTAGCGATACGGCACATAGCGGGCCGAGTTGCTCCAGTACGCGTAGGGCGTGCTCTGTCTGCGGGTGCCGGGCGGCGTCTGCTCGTAGGCGAAGTAGTACGAGTGGGTGGAGTCGGTCCAGCCGCCGAAGATGACGACGTGCGAGCCCTTCTGAGGGTTCGACAGGTTGTGGAAGAGGAGCATGTCGCCCGGTTGGAGCTGCTCGCGCGTGATGCGCGTCCCGTACTTGTCGAGGCTGCCGGTCCACTCGTTGCCGCCGAGGTTCCACGCCATCGAGACGAAGCCCGAGCAGTCCTGCCGGTACCCGTCAGCCCAGTAGCTGCTCATGCTGTACGGCACCTTGGCCGCGACCCAGAGGTTGGCGCGGGTGATGATCGCGGCGCGAGTCGTGGCCGGCAGGCCGGTCGTCTGCGACGGAGGCGCTCCCGGGCTGCCGACCGGACCGTGCAGCGGGCTGGCTCCGCCCTGCGGGGTCGGCGGCTCGGGTTCCGCCGGGACCCCGGTTCTGGCCTGCGCGTGGGCGGACGTGACGGCGGGGGTCGCGTGCGCGCCGCCGATCACCGTGCCGGCCGCGGCCGCGAGGACGAGGGCGCGCCGGGCGCCGTGGGCGGCGGGGTGACCGCCGAGGCGGATCGACAGCGACGACGGGGAATTCCGGGCGGCACGCCGCCAGTGAACGCACCCCGGGCAGTCGCAATCGCTCGCAGGATCGAATTCCTCGAACACCGGAGCCTCCATGCGATTCCCCTCACATTCCGGACCGAAATGCCTAATTATCTACACATATGAAACCCTCTCAACTCTCTGGCGACAGCGCATGTTGACGGTCCGAATGATTGATTTTCGGTACAAAAAGGGCAAAGAGGGTGGGCGTGTAGTGGTGCGGGGCACCCCCGGAGTTCGGGTAGAGTTCTCCAGGTCAGCAGGCGCCGCTAGCTCAGTTGGTTAGAGCAGCTGACTCTTAATCAGCGGGTCCGGGGTTCGAGTCCCTGGCGGCGCACAGACAGGAAAGGCCCCCCGCGAAAGCGGGGGGCCTTTCTGCTGTCCGGAACCCGGCGCCAGGCGCCCCGCAAGGGGCGCGGGGAACTGCGCGACCAGCCCACGACACGCCGGTACCTACTCTCAAGCCTCGTACAGGTCAAGGGAGTTGACGGCTCAGCGCGGCGACGACGCGCCCGTGAGGTACGCGGACACGACGACGTTGGCGGTGTAGCTGCGGGATGCCCGGTCGTAGCTGCCGCCGCACGTGATCAGGCGTAGCTCGGCGCGGTCGGACTGCCGTTGGCCGTACGCCTTCTTCGCGTCGAACCGCGCGCGGCTGAAGACCTGTACGTCGTCGACGGTGAACTCGGCGACGGAGCCGTCGTCCCGGGCGACGCGGACCGTGTCGCCCGGCTTGGCCGAGCTGAGGCGGTAGAAGACGGCGGGCCTGGTGTCCGTGTCGACGTGCCCGACGAGCAGGGCGGTGCCCCGCTCCCCCGGTTTCGCGCCGCCTCCGTACCAGCCGACCTCGTCGGCGCGCGAGAAGGGCGGCGGGTCGATGGCGCCGTTCCCGTCGAGCCCTCGGGCCACCACCGGCGCCTGGATCTTCAGGGCGCCGATGTCGACGCGCTGTGGCGGTACGGCGGCCAGCGGACGGTGCGCGGGTGGCAACTTCACGCCGAGGGGCCGACCCACGGCCGCCGCGTCGCCGGTCGTGGGCGCGGACAGGCCGTGGACGTCGGTGATGCCGCGGCCCCACAGCCACAGGCCGAGCAGCAGAACCGCCCAGGCCACTCCGGTCACGAGCCGCCCGTTGCCGTGCGGCCGTTCTCCGTGCGACATGCCGGCGCCCCGTTCAGCCTGAGCGGCGCCTGCGGGTGCTGCGCAGGGCCACGGCGACGGCGGCGACGGCCGCGAGAATCAGGCCGATCACTGCGTGCCGGGTGCCGGGGCCGTCCTCGCGCAGGGCGATGACCGCGCCGGTGCGGACGGACTGGAGCTGTGCGGTGCCGCCGCCGCCCGCGTGCACGGGCGCGACGGGGGACGTACGGGGAAAAGGTTCGCGTCCGATGACCTGGACGCGGCCCCTGACCTTGTCGCGGACGCCGTCGCAGGCCACCTTGATCTCGTACGTACCGGGGGACGCGGACGAGCGGATGCGGGCCTGCGCGGTCAGGGTGGGCCGGTCGGCGGACGGGGCGAGGATGCTCGGCGCCTCGAAGGCGTCGGAGAAGGCGTTCCCTTTGCGCTCCTCGCAGCCGGAGACCCGTAGGTCGACCTCGGAACCGGGGAATGCCTCATCGGGAGTGACGGTCACGGAACCGGTCGAACCACCGGATCCGCCACTCTCCGCGTGCGCGGCGGCGACGGGCAGAGTCACGAGTACAGCCGCCACCCCTGCGGCACGGAGAGCGATCGAACCTGCACGCATGGTGAACCTCCTGTTACTGGAAGGGTCACGCGCATGGGCCAGATCCGCATCCCGGGGGCACCTGGTCAGGCGGCCCCCGGGGGCCGGGTCAGGCGGCCCCCGGGGGCCGGGTCAGATGAGTTCGACCAGGTCAGCGATGGAATCGACGACGTGGGACGGCCGGAAGGGGTAGCGGTCGACGTCGGCCCGGCCGGTGAGCCCGGTCAGGACGAGGAACGTCTGCATCCCGGCCTCAAGACCCGCGAGGACGTCGGTGTCCATCCGGTCGCCGATCATGGCGCTGCTCTCCGAGTGCGCCCCGATGGCGTTCAGGCCGGTCCGCATCATCAGGGGGTTCGGCTTGCCGGCGAAGTATGGCTGCTTGCCGGTGGCCTTGGTGATGAGGGCGGCGACGGCACCGGTGGCGGGGAGCGGCCCTTCGGTGGAGGGGCCTGTCTCGTCCGGGTTGGTGCAGATGAAGCGGGCGCCGTTGTTGATGAGCCGGACGGCCTTCGTCATGGCTTCGAACGAGTAGGTGCGAGTCTCGCCGAGGACCACGTAATCGGGGTCGTGGTCGGTGAGGACGTACCCGATGTCGTGCAGCGCCGTCGTCAGGCCGGCCTCGCCGATGACGTACGCCGTGCCGCCGGGGCGCTGGTCGTCGAGGAACTTGGCGGTGGCGAGGGCCGACGTCCAGATGTTCTCGACGGGGACTTCGAGGCCCATGCGGTGGAGGCGGGCCTGGAGGTCGCGGGCCGTGTAGATCGAGTTGTTCGTCAGCACCAGGAAGGGCTTGCCCGATTCGCGGAGCTTCTTGATGAAGGCGTCGGCGCCGGGTATCGGCACGCCCTCGTGGATGAGTACGCCGTCCATGTCGGTCAGCCACGATGCGATGGGCTTGCGCTCTGCCATGTGCCGGTCTCCTGCCGTTACTGAAGAAATGGCTGGGGCGCCGGGACCGCTCTGTGCCGGCGCCCCCAGCCTAATCAGGAGCGGGAGTGTGCGACGACGGCTCAGCTGCCGGTCGCCGTCTTCCAGTCAGCGACGTACGACGGGAGGTTCTTGTCGATGTCGTTCCAGTCCGGCTCGAAGATCTCGACGCCGTCCATCAGCTTGGCGAGCGCGATGGCGTTCTCGTCGGTCGCCTTGACGTCGGCGCGCGCGGAGAAGCCGCCGCCGATCGAGCTGACCTCCTGCTGGGCCTTGGCCGACAGCATGAAGTCGAGGAGCTTCTTGCCGTTCTCGCTGTGCGGCGCGTTCTTCACCAGGCCGCCTGCGTACGGCAGCGCGAACGAGGTCGGCTTGCCGCCGGCCTTCTTCGGGAACCAGATGCCGAGGTTGGGCATGGTCTTGGCCTGCGCGAAGCTCATCTGCACGTCACCGTTGGCGACGAGGAGCTCGCCCTTGTCGACCTTGGGCGCGAGCTTGCCGGTGGAAGCGGACGGGCCGACGTTGTTGGCCTGGAGCTTCTTCAGGTAGTCCATGGCGGGCTGCTTGCCGCCGAAGTCGTGCAGGGCCTTGACCACGACGGCCGTACCGTCACCGGCGACACCGGGCGTGGAGTACTGGAGCTTGTTCTTGTACTTGCCGTCGAGCAGCTCGTCCCACGTGGCGGGCGGCGTCTTCAGCTCGCTCTTGTTGTAGATGAACGAGAAGTAGTTGTTCACGACGGAGGTCCAGGTGCCGTCGGCCGCCTTGTCGGCGCCGTTGACCTGGTCGGCGCCCTTGGGCGAGTACTTCTCCAGGAGGCCCTTGCCGTCGGCCTGCTGGATGAAGGGCGGGAGGGTCACCAGGACGTCGGCCTGGGTGTTCGACTTCTCGCGGAGGGCGCGCTGCACCATCTCGCCGGAGCCGCCCTCGACGTAGTCGACCTTGATGCCGGTCTGCTTCGTGAAGTCCTTGAAGACCTTGTCGTACCAGCCGTCGCCGTTCTCGCCCTTGAGGCCGTCCGCGCTGTAGACGGTGACGGTCTTCTGGTCCGAGGAGGCGGCGGAATTGCCGCCGCAGGCGGAGAGGGTGGCGGCGAGGGCGATGCTTCCGGTGACGGCGGCGATCGGCTTGAGCAGGTGTGCGCGCATGGCGAGGTGAACTCCTTGCAGGGGAAAGGCAGATGAGGGGGACGAGCGGTGGCTACCGGTGGTGGGGACTAGCGGTACGAGGCCTTGGTGCGGATGCGGGAGACGAGCAGCAGGACGAGCAGCGTCGTCGCCATGAGCACCACGGAGATCGCCGACCCGGTGAACAGGGAGCCGCGGTCGGTGGTCGCGTAGATCTGCACCGGCAGCGGCAGCCAGTCGGGCGGGTAGAGCATCATCGTGGCGCTCAGCTCGCCCATGGAGAGGGCGAAGCAGAGTCCGGCGGCCGCGTTCAGGGACGGCAGCAGGAGGGGGAGCTTCACCTTCCACAGGACGTACGAGGGCCGGGCGCCCAGGGAGGCGGCGGCTTGTTCGTACGCCGGGTCGAGTCGCACGATCGCGGCCGAAACCGACTGATAGGCGAACGCCGTGACAAGGATGGTGTGCGCCAGGATGACGATCCAGCGCGTGCCGTTGAGCAGCACGGGCGGCTGGGAGAAGGCGACGAGGACGGCGAGGCCGACCACGACGGACGGTACGGCGACGGGCAGCATGAACAGGCCGTCGAGCACCCGCCGGCCCCCCTTCTTGAGGGCGGCGGCCGCGAGGGCGGCCCAGGTGCCGATGAGCAGGGCCAGCAGACTGGCACTGACGGCGGTGATCAGGCTGGTGGTGAGCGCCTGAAGGGACGCGCCGCTGGTGGCGGCCTGATAGTGCCCGCCGGTGAACCCGGTGGGAAAGGCGCTGGACCAGCTGGTGGCGAACGAGGCGACGACGATGACGAGCAGCGGCAGCGCGAAGAGGGGCACGAAGAGGATGAAGAAGACGACCCAGGTCGCCCACTTGCCGCTTTTGCTATGCACGAGCATGACGGTTCACCTCCGGCTGGTTGGCGCCCCGAAGGGGCGCGGGACGTATACATGTGCGGCTCCGCCGCGTGGGCGCGACCAGCCACGACGAACCCGCAGACAAAGACCGTCCCTCAAACACGTCGACTCACCACCCGGTAAATCCCGTAAAGCCCCACGGAAATAAGCACGTTGACGACGGCGACGACACACGCCCCCGGATAGTCCGACTCCAGAATCGCCTTGCCATAAACAAGCATCGGCAACGTGGTCACCCCCTTCGCCCCCGTGAAAAGCACGATGCCGAACTCGTTGAGGCACATGACCAGAACAAGGCTCCCGCCCGCGGCAAGCGCCGGCAGCGCCTCCGGCAGGATGACCTGCCGCACGATGCGCGCGGGCCGCGCACCCAGCGAGGACGCGACCTCCAGCTGCGCGGTCTCCAGCTGCGAGAACGCGGCAAGCAGCGGCCGCATCACGAACGGAGTGAAGTACGTGATCTCGGCGAGCAGTACGCCCCACGGAGTGCTCAGGAACTGGAACGGCCCGGTCGCCGCCCCCGTGACGTCCGTCCACAGCCCGTTGGCCATGCCCACGGAGCCGTAGACGAAGAGCAGCGCGAGGGTGATCAGGAAGGACGGGAAGGAGAGGAACACATCGATGAACTTGGCGACGGCCTTCCCGCCGGGGAACGGGACGAACGCGATGACGAGCGCGAGCGCGAACCCGAGGACGAGGCAGCCGACGGTCGCTCCGACCGCCAGCCACACCGTCGTCCACAGCGCCTCGCGGAACGCGGACGAGGCGAAGACGTCGGCGTACGGCTGGAGCGACGTACCGCCGGTGTCTGGCCGCACCGACTGCCACGCGACGAGGGCGAGCGGGTAGAGGAAGACGAGCCCGAGGACGACGACGGGCGGCACCGCCCACACCCATCTCGGTATCTCGGTACGGGACTTGGACACGACCCCGGCCCGTGTGCCGCCGAGCGTGGCGCTAGCCATCGTTGCTCACCCCGGCGCCCAGCAGTACCGCATCCTCGGGAGAGAAATGCACGGTGACCTCGTCGCCGAGCGCGGGCGGCGTCCGCAGCTCGCGCAGGTCGGCCTTGAGGCGGTGGCCGTCCACGTCGACGTAGATGCGGTGGGTCGAGCCGCGCCACTGAACCTCGGCGACGGAGCCGGTGAGGGCGTTGGGCCCGTCGCCGAGTCCGACGAGGTGCGGGCGCACGCACAGGGTCGCGGAGACGCCGGGGGCGACCTCGCCGGTCGGCACCTTCAGCTCGGTGCCGGCGAAGTGCACCGACTGCGAACCCACCTTGACGGGCAGCAGGTTGGCGTTGCCGACGAACGACGCGGTGAACTCGGTGCGGGGCCTGCGGTACAGCTCCTGCGGGGTGCCGACGTCCTGGAGACGGGCCTTGTCCATGACGGCGATCCGGTCGGCCAGGGTCAGCGCCTCGACCTGGTCGTGGGTGACGTACAGGATCGACACGTCGGGCAACTCGCGGTGCAGGCGGGCCAGTTCGGCCAGCATCCCGGAGCGGAGCTGCGCGTCGAGCGCGGACAGTGGCTCGTCGAGGAGCAGGACCCGGGGGCGGATGGCGAGGGCGCGCGCGATGGCGACGCGCTGCTGCTGTCCGCCGGACAGCTCGCGCGGGTACCGCTTCGCGTAGGACGCCATCCCGGTCATCTCCAGGGCCTCGGCGACCCGTCCGGGGATCTCGGCCTTGGCGGCCTTCTGCGCCTTGAGGCCGAAGGCGACGTTGTCCTCGACGCGCAGGTGCGGGAACAGGGCGTACTGCTGGACGACCATGCCGATGCCGCGCTTGTGGGGCGGCAGGGCGGTGACGTCGCAGTCGCCGATCAGGACGCGGCCGGAGGCGGGCCGCACGAATCCGGCGACGGCGCGCAGGGCGGTGGTCTTCCCGGACCCGGAGGGGCCGAGGAGCGCCATGACCTCGCCGGACTCGACGGTCAGGTCGAGGGAGTCGAGGACGGTGTTCCCGCCGTAGGCGACAGAGACGCTCTCGAAGCGGATGCCGCCGGCCATCAGCGCTCCACTCCCTCGGTGCGCGGGCCGGTCTTGGGGTCGGTCTTCTCTCTCACGGCGCCCACGCTCCTCGGGCCGGGTGACCCGCGTCGGTCCGCACGGCAACGGGATGGTGAACGGCCTCCCAAGGTTGGCCTAGACCCGTTACCCCCTCGTGACCTCTACGGGCAACTCCCGGCCCCCGCCGGTCAGTTGCCCAAACGCGTGGTGAACGAGAACCGGTCCCCGCGGTAAAGCGTCCGCACGCGTTCCGTGGGGCGCCCGCCCGTGTCGTACGAGACGCGGTGGATGAGGAGCATCGGCAGCGCGGGCGGCGTCCCGATCAGCAGGGCCTCGCGCGGGGTGGCCAGGACGGTCTCGATCCGCTCGTCGGCCGACCCGAAGTCGATGCCGAGCCGCTCGTGCACGTACGAGTAGAACGACGAGTCCGGGTCGAAGTCGACGTCGAGACGCGGCATCCGCGCCACGGCCACGTACGTGCTCTCCAGGCCGACCCGCTCGTCGTCGGCGAGCAGCACACGCTCCATGTGCCACACCGGCTCGCCCCGCTCGACCTTGATCTCGTCGGCGAGGGCGGGCGGGCACGGGAAGCGGTCGAGGCCGATGAGGTTACGTCCGGGGCGGCGGCCCTGGCGGCGCACGCCCTCGGTGTAGCTGGCGAGCGACAGCGGCTGCTCCAGCTTGGGGCCCGCCACGACCGTCGCCCGGCCCTGCCGGCGCAGCCGCCCTTCGAGCAGCAGCTCACGCAGCGCCTGCCGCACGGTCTCGCGCGCCACTTCGAAGCGCAGGGCCAGGTCCCGCTCGGTGGGCAGCGGCTCTCCCTCCCCCAACTCGTCGAGGAGCGCGGAGACATGAGCCTTGACCGCGTAGTACTTCGGGATACGGCCGTGCTCGGGAATGCCGGAGCGGACGGGTGCGCCAGGTGCCTGGTCGTTCGGGTAATCCACTCAGGGATGGTCGCAGACGATGCGTGGGGACTGGTGCGGGGTGGGCACGTGGTGGCCGGGGTGGGGCGGCCGGTCGCCCGTGCGGGACGGCCGGTGCCTGGGGCGCGGTGGCCGGTGCCGGACGGCCGGTGGCCGGGGCGCGGTGGCCTGGGCGCGGTGGCCAGTGCGGGCCGGCCGGTGGCCGGTGGCCGGTGCGCGGTGACCAGGCCGCCCCCTCCGTCAGGGCAGCTTTCCGGCCTTTCGGTTCGGCGGGAAATGGCCGCTGGCCCTGCCGAACAGGGGCGCGAGGACGAGCTGGGCGGCGCCCTCGACGACCGCCGTGGTCGGACCGGGTGCCCGTTCGACGGGGACCTCCACCGTGCCGCCGCGCCGCGCCCGCTCGCGCAGCACCGACCGCACGACGTCCACGAAGCGCTCCTCGGAGGCCGCGATCGTGCGTCCGCCGAGCAGGACGAGGTCGATGTCGAGGAGGGCGACCATGTTCGCCGCACCCTCGCCGAGCACGCGGGCGGCCTCGCCGGTCTCCCCTTCCGCGACGGCGGCGAGGCACAGCGCCTCGATGCAGCCGCGGTTCCCGCACTCGCAGAGCGGCCCGTCCAACTGGATCACCTGGTGGCCGAATTCGCCCGCTCCGGTGTGCGGCCCGCGGTACGGCGAGCCGCCGAGGACGAGCCCGGCCCCGAGCCCCGTACCGAGATGGAGGTACGCGAAGGAGTCACCGCATCCGGCGAGCGCGAGGCCGAGGGCGGCGGCGTTGGTGTCCTTGTCGACGACCACGGGCAGGCCGAGCCGCGCCGCGAGCGCGTCCCGCAGCGGGAACCCGTCCCACTCGGGGAACCCGGTGACGCGGTGCAGGACACCGGAGGTGTGGTCGAGGGGTCCGGGGAGGGCGACGCCTACGCCGAGGACTCGGGGGGTGGGGGGCTCGGGGGTACCGGGGGTGCCGGGGGTGCCGGGGGTACCGGGGGTGCCGGGGGCGCCGGGGGCGCCGGGGGCGCCGGAGGCCGGTTCCCCGGCGGGAGCGGCGCCCGCACCCGTATCCATCCCCGCACTCGCATCCGCGGCCGTATCCGCATCGGCCCCGCCCCCCACCTCCTCCAGCAACCGCTCCACCTCCCCCGCCGCCGCGTCCACGACCGCGTCGCCGCCCGCGCCGAAGGCGAGAGGGGAGCGGTGTTCGGCGACGACGGCGCCGGCGAGGTCGACGAGGACGGCCGTCATCTCGTCGCGGTCGAGGTGCAGCCCGACCGCGTACCCCGCGTCCGGCACGAGGCGCAGGACGGTACGCGGCTTGCCGCCGGTCGAGGCGCGGCGGCCCGCCTCCGTCACGAGGCCCTGCCCCCGGAGCCGCCCCGTGATCTTGCTGACGCCCTGCGGCGTGAGCCCCGTACGCTCGGCGATCTCGAGTCTGCTGATCCCTTCGTCGCCCGACGTACGCAGCAGATCGAGCACGAGCGCGGCATTGTGGCCCCGCAGTGCGGTGAGGTTGATCCCGGAGTTGGCCCTGTTCACACCCCCATTGTGCGCCCCGCTTGCACTTTGGCAACACCGTTGCTTAAGTGGAAGGCATGACTGAAGGCATGACATCAGGTACGGCCGGAGGCGGCACCCCCCTCCGCGTCGGACTCGTCGGCTACGGCCTGGCGGGCTCCGTCTTCCACGCCCCGCTGATCGCCGCCACCGAAGGCCTCGTCCTCGACACGGTCGTCACGTCGAACCCGGAACGCCAGGCGCAGGCCCGCGCGGAGCACGGGGACGGCCTGCGCTTCGCGGCCACGCCGGACGAGCTGTGGACGCGCGCCGGCGAACTCGACCTGATCGTCATCGCCACCCCGAACAAGACGCACGTATCGATCGCGACGGCCGCCCTCAAGGCGGGCCTGCCGGTCGTCGTCGACAAGCCGATCGCGGGCACAGCGGCCGAGGCGCGCGCGCTCGCGGCACTGGCCGACGAACGCGGACTGCTGCTCTCGGTCTTCCAGAACCGCCGCTGGGACAACGACTTCCGCACGCTGCGCGCCCTCGTGGCGGACGGCGAGCTGGGCGACGTATGGCGTTTCGAGTCGCGGTTCGAGCGCTGGCGGCCGCAGCCGAAGGGCGGCTGGCGCGAGTCGGGCGACCCGGAAGAGATCGGAGGTCTCCTCTTCGATCTCGGCAGCCACGTCGTCGACCAGGCCCTGGTCCTCTTCGGCCCGGCGGTCTCGGTGTATGCGGAATCGGACGTACGGCGGCCGGGCGCGGAGGCCGACGACGACACGTTCATCGCCATCACGCACGCGAACGGCGTCCGCTCCCACCTGTACGTCTCCGCGACGACAGCCCAACTGGGCCCGCGCTTCCGGGCTCTCGGCTCGAAGGCGGGCTACGTGAAGTACGGGCTCGACCCGCAGGAGGCGGCGCTGCGCGAGGGCGGGCGCCCGGCGCCGGGCGAACCCTGGGGCGTGGAACCCGAGGCGATGTGGGGCCGGATCGGCGCCGGCGAGTCCCCGCTCACGGGCGGCGGCAGCCCCGTACCGACGCTGCCGGGCGCCTACCCGGCGTACTACGAGGCGATCGCGGCGGCGCTGCGCGGCACGGGCGAGAACCCGGTCACCGCGGGGCAGGCAGCGGCCGCGCTCGATGTCCTGGAGGCCGCGCGCCGCTCGGCCCGCGACGGTGTGACGGTGACCCTGTGAGCGGCCCGACGATCGAGGAACTGGAGGAGCAGGAACGGCGCCTGGTCCTCCCCCACTTCACGTTCGAGGACGCGTGGGCGCTGGGTTCGCTGGTCGTGGAGATGGCGAGGCTGCGGGGCGCGCCGGTGGCGATCGACATCACGCGCAACGGCCAGCAGCTCTTCCACGCGGCGCTGCCCGGCTCCACCCCGGACAACGACGCCTGGATCACCCGCAAACGCCGAGTGGTCGAACGCTACGGCTGCTCGTCCTACCTGGTAGGAACCCGTTTCCGAGCCAAGTCGACGACGTTTGAGGCGTCCTCAAGACTGGACCCGAACGCGTACGCAGCCCACGGCGGAGCGTTCCCGCTCGCAGTGGAGGGCGCGGGAGTCATCGGAGCGCTGACCATCTCAGGCCTCCCCCAGGCCGAGGACCACGCCTTGGCGGTAGAGGCGTTGACCCGCTTCACGTCTACGTAGAAGACGGACTCAAGGAGCGCCCCGTAAGGGGCGCGGGGAACTGCGCGCCAAGCCACGACGGACCGGCCACATCACAACCGGCCGAAACCCCCATAAGGGGCGCGGGGAACTGCGCGACAAGCCACGACGGACCCGTCACGTCCCCACCAGCCTTCAGCCCCCGACAGGGGCGCGGGGAACTGCGCAAAAACCGCCCACCCCTACGCCCCGCACCCCTCTACCACCCCAAGCGGAGCGCTCACGCATCCTTGAGCGACTGCCGCTGACGCCCCAGCCCCTCAACCTCGAGCTCCACAACATCCCCGGCCCGAAGGAACGGCTTCGGCTCAGGCTGCCCAAGGGCAACGCCCGCCGGCGTACCCGTGTTGATGATGTCGCCCGGGTAGAGCGTCATGAAGTGGCTGACGTACCGCACGACCTCCGCGACCGAGAAGATCTGGTCGGCCGTGGAGCCGTCCTGCTTCAGCTCACCGTTCACCCACAGCTTCAGGCCGAGGTTCTGCGGGTCCGGGACCTCGTCCGCCGTCACGAGCCACGGCCCGAGCGGGTTGAACGTCTCGCAGCTCTTGCCCTTGTCCCACGTACCGCCGCGCTCGATCTGGAACTCGCGCTCGGAGACGTCGTGCGCGACCGCGTAACCGGCGACGTGCGCGAGGGCCTCCTCGTGCGACTCCAGGTAGCGCGCCGTGCGCCCGATGACGACGGCCAGCTCGACCTCCCAGTCGGTCTTGACCGACTTGCGGGGGATCAGCACGGTGTCGTCGGGACCGACCACCGTGTCCGCCGCCTTGAAGAAGACGACGGGCTCGGCGGGCGTCTCGGCGCCGGTCTCGGCGGCGTGGTCGTGGTAGTTCAGGCCGATGCAGACGACCTTGCCGATCCGCCCCACCGGCGGGCCGATGCGCAGGCCGGTCCCGTCGAGCGCCGGCAGCTCGCCGGACTCGGCGGCGGCCCGTACACGCGCGAGCGCGTCGTCGTCGGCGAGCAGCGCTCCGTCGATGTCGGTGACGACACCGGACAGGTCACGCAGGACACCGTCGGCGTCCAGCAGGGCCGGGCGCTCCGCCCCGGCGGTACCGACTCGCAGCAACTTCATTTGATGAGACTCCTAGATCGCGGAGGGTGTCTTCCGACGGGTGCAGCCATCGGATGACTGGTCGATCGTCTAAGGTCCCCGTCCAGTCCGCAATACCGCGTTCACGGACTGGACCGTTACGCGGCGGTAGCCAGCGCCGCTCCGGAGGGCATGTCGCGGTACAGAACGGCCCGCTCCACAGCGCTCCACGCCGTGCTCGTGACCACGTAGAGCGCGGCCGCGAGCGGCACGTAGCCCACTGTGAACAGGGTCATGAACGACATCAGCGGCATGATCTTCGTCATCGTGGCCATGGCGCCGGCGCCGGGGTCCTTCGCGCTGTCGGCGGCGGGCTGGCTCGCCTGAGTGGTGGCCATCTGACGCTTGGTACGGACGTAATTGAAGCTCGCCACCGCCGCGACGATCGCGAACAGCACGAGATACACGGCACCCTGCGCGCCGAAGAGCCCGCCGTCCGCGAGCGCGTCCTTGAACCGGCCGCCGAGGGGCGCGGCGCCGAGGGTGTGACCGAGCAGGGAGTTCGGCTCGCCGCCGAGGCTGGTGCTCGAGAACAGGTGGTAGAGCAGGAAGAACGCCGGGATCTGGAAGAGGCTGGGCAGGCAGCCGGACAGCGGCGAGACCTTCTCCTCCTTGTGCAGCTCCATGATCGCCTTCTGGAGCTGCTCCGGGTTCTTCTTGTGCTTCGCGCGCAGCTCGGCGATACGCGGCTGGAGCTTGGCGCGCTCACGCTGGCCGCGGGCGGAGGCGCGGGACAGGGGGTGGACGAGGAGCCGTACGAACGCGGTGAAGAGGATGATCGCCGCCGCGGTCGCCGAGGCGTGGAAGAGCGGGTCGAGCAGGTCGGCGATGTGCTCGACGAGGCTGGCGAAGACAGACATGAACGTGGACATGGGTGAGCCCTCCGGGGGGTCCCGTGGTGCCGGAATCGGAAGACCGCCGGAATGGGCGGCCGATCGGCGTGACGGCCCGTAGAACTGAACCCGTAGAACTGAAGTGGAATCCCTACGCGGCCGTCAGGAGGGGACGGCCCGGTGCTCGGGGGCGCCGGCGCCCGGAGGCGTCGGGGTCGCGCTGCGGGAGGAACGCGGTGCGTTGCTCCCGGTCGCGGATCGCGGTACGGACCCGGGTGCGGGGCACGGCGGGGGCGCAGCGCGCGGCGAGGAGGGAGCAGAGGGCGAGCGCGGAACCGGCGGCGGCGGTCGCGGCGAGCGCGACGGCGGCGGTGAGGCTGCCGGTGTCGACGAGCACGGTCTCGACGAGGAGGAAGAGGAGCAGGGCGGCGGGCCGAAGAACGGTGGTCCACGTGCGCGTCATGTCCGGCGTCCTCCTCTCCACTTGCCGTGTTACGTCGTTCTGCCCGTTATACAGGAACACCTGGGGGCAGCCGTAGAGAAGTTCCTTGTGACGGTGGGCTCACCGGGACTTGTGACGATGGGGACGATGGGTGGGCTCACCGGGGCCGCATCGACCGCAGCGTCCCCCACACGGCGAGCCGGTACCGGGACGTGTACTCGGGGGTGCAGGTGGTGAGCGTGATGTAGTACCCCGGCTCGCTGTACCCGGCCCCCGGCACGACCCGGCTGCGCGGCACGCTCTCGATGACACCGCCGTCGCTCGCGGACGTCTGCGCGAGGGTCTTGTCGACGACGTACGTGTACACGGCGCTGCGCGTACTGACCTGGACCTCGTCGCCCTTGCGGAGCCGGTTGATGTAGCGGAAGGGCTCGCCGTGGGTGTTGCGGTGCCCGGCGAGGGCGAAGTTCCCGGCGCCGCCGGGCTGCGCGGTGCCGGGGTAGTGGCCGACGTACCCCTTGTTGAGGACGTTCTCCTTGCCGACGCCCTGGGCGACGGGGACGCGGAGGCCGAGGCGGGGGATGGAGAGGACGGCGTAGGCCTGGTCCCAGCTGGGGGTGACGCGAGCTGCTGAACGGGAGGGCGCGTGCCGGTCTCCGGAGCCGCTGCCGGCCCCTGCCGCGGGGGCGTCGTCACCGGCGGGTTCCGAGGCGGTGTCCCCACCGTCGGCTTGCGCGGGCGTGGCCGCCCACTCGTGCTCCAGGGCCTGCACCTTGCGCTCGGCGCCGGCGCGGGCCTCGCGGTTGGTCCACCACAGCTGATGGACGACGAGGAGCAGCAGTACGGCCCCAAGGGTCACGGCGACCTCGGCGCCGGTCCACAGGGTGCGGCGCAGCGTGGAAGACGGCCGCGCCCCGTGCCGCACGACAACCGGCCCCCGCTCCCGCACCCTCACTGTCTCCCGCACGGCGGCAAGATAGGTCCTGGCGCCTGAAGTCACCAGACAACCGACCCGACCGACCCCGTAGCCTCCCCTCCCATGGGTCCCCTCTGGCTACTGGCACTGATCCCCTTCGCCGCGGGCCTCGTCCTGGCGACGACGCAGGGTCTGCAGCTCGTCACCGAGACGCTCCGCCGCTCCACCGGCACGGTGGTCGACGCGACGGTGACGGGCCATGTGGCGTCGGACGAGGCGACGTACCCGGTGCTTCACCCGGTGGTCGGCTGGACGGCGGCCGACGGCACAGCGCACGCGCAGGTACTCCCGGACGAGGTGGGCCCGCACGCACTCCGGGAGGGCAGCCGCGTACGCGTGCGCTTCGACCCGGCACGCCCCGCGCTGGCCGCCCTGGACACCGACAGCCGCTACCGCTCGTGCGTGGCCTGGCTGTGGGCGGGCATGGCGCTGTGGGCCGGCACGCTGGCGGTGGTGATCGGCCGGATCGCGTACGTGCTGAACGCGTCGCAGACGTACTGAACGACACCCCCGCTCACGGGGTGGTCGGCAGTACCGTGTCACCCATGCGCCCCGACACGCCTGCCACGCCCGCCGAGCCCGTAGACCCTGTCAACCACATCGCCGAAGCCGAGCGCCTGGAGCGCACTGCCGGCCTGTATCCGGAGGACGCCGAACAGCTGCTCCTCCGGGCAGCAGCGCACTACGAACTCTCCGACGAACGCGAACGCGCCGCCGCGCTGTACGACGGCCTGCTGGCCGGCCCGCCGCCGGAGCTGGAGCAGCCGCACCTGGTGAAGGCCCTGATGGCGGCGAACCTGTGGGAGTACGGCCATGAGGCGGAGGCCCGCGCGATCATCACGGGCATCCGCACGGCGGCGCCGAGGGACCCGGCCGCGTGGGTGATCGTCGCGGAGGCCCTGGAGTCGCACGACGAGCTGGAGGCGGCGCACGAGAGCTTCACGGAGGCGCTGACGCTGCTGCTCCCGGAGGCGGACCGCGCGAACCCGCCGTACGAGACGCACCCGCTCATCCTGGGCCGCCACCGGGTCCGCCGCATGATCGGCGCAGCCCACGACGAGTGGGACGCCCTGGCCGACCGGGTCAACCCGTCCACGGTGTCCCTGGACGAACTCCACGACCCGAAGCGCACGTGGGCCCTGGGATCGGACAACCCGGCAGAACTGAAGGCCGAAATCTCCCGCCTGCGAGCGGAGTTGGGCTCCGCCCGCCAGGCCCTGTCCCGCCCGTTCCCGGTAGCGGTCCTCCACTGGACGGAACCAGAACTCACAGAACTCCTGACCGCGTACCCGTCCCTGACCTCCGAATACCCGTCCTACGCCGAGCACTTGTCGACCATAGAGTCCTCCCTGAGAGAACTCGCCACCTCCGGCACCCCGAACCTCGGCATCGTGACGGGAACGGTCCCGTCGTACGAGGCATTCGCGGCGTCGGAATCCGCGTCCCCCGCTGACGCCTCGCTGCTCCCGCAGTACGCAACGACCCTGGCGGCCCGAGGCCGAGCAGTCCCGTGGCCGCCGGAGCGGGGGGCGGAGTGCTGGTGCGGGTCGGGGAGGAATTATGGGGAGTGTCATGGGGGTGAGGCGGGGGCCTGACTTTCCGCTTCCTGAGGCCTCATGTGGGCGAGGGTGTGTCCGTGGCATCGGCCCCCCAGAGACCGCTGAACACAGGTGAGGAGCGCCGGCGTTGAACGAGATGAAGCCCTCCTCCCCCGGTGTCTCGGCCCGCATGAGCAAGCAGGTCAGCAAGGACACCGGGGCTGAACTGGCGGTGCGGCGACTGCTGCACGCGGCCGGGTTCCGGTATCGCGTCGAGTACCCCGTGCCGGGCATGGCTCGGCGACGGATCGACGTGGCGTTCACCCGTGCCAAGGTCGCCGTGCTGATCGACGGATGCTTCTGGCACGGCTGCCCGCAGCACGCGACGCAGCCCAAGGCCAACGCCGAGTGGTGGCGCACGAAGCTGGACCGGAACATGGCGCGGGACCGGGAGACCACGGAGCATCTGGTCGCGGCGGGATGGACGGTACTGAGGTTCTGGGAGCACGAGGACCCCGAGGACGTGGTCGAGCGCGTGATGCGCACGGTGCGGGGGCAGGGCACCGGCGGCTGACCGCCGGCGTGTGGCATCTGACCAGGGCATATCCAGCCAAAGTCGGCTCCGGACGCGAAGCGGTGCTTCCGCTCTCTGCCGCTCTGTCGTGACCACCCGCTACGGTTTGCTTGGTTGGAGACAAGCAGGTGGGGGACCGTGCGCAGATTCGTGTCTGCGCTGCCGACCCAGCCCGCCCCCTGTTTGTTCTCCGTGGTGACAGGGGGAAGAGAGGCGCCGTGTCCGACGAGATCGACGACATGTACGACACCTTCAGCGAGATGCTCGACAAGTGGCCGCCGGCGGAGACGGTGAAGCGACTGGAGCAGTTCGGCATCGATGCCGAGAAGATCGAGCTGATCCGGGAACGGCACGAGCAGAAGCTCGCGACGATCCGGGAGCTGGAGGAGCCACAGACCGTCGTGCGGGGCAACCGCGACACCTGGTACACCGGCCCGCGGCCCGGTGACCGGTGCTGGCCCGCGCTGGAGCGCTCGTTGCAGGACCGCGGCTGGAGCGACGCCTCGATCAAGTCGCTCGACGAGTCGTCGTCCCGTGTCGTGTCCCTCCTGGACCATCCTCGCGAGAGTTCCTTCTCCACGCGGGGTCTGGCGCTCGGCTACGTACAGTCCGGCAAGACGACCAACTTCACCGCCGTGATGGCCAAGGCGGCGGACCGCGGCTACAAGCTGTTCATCGTCCTCTCCGGGATCCACAACGGGCTGCGCCGACAGACACAGGCCCGCCTGGTCTCCGAGCTCGTCGAGCCCAACCCGGATCGCTGGAGCCAGCTGACGAACCTCGACCACGACTTCGTGCCGCCCGCCAACGCCGCGTCCTTCTTCGGCAACAGCAACAGGACGCGTGTCCTGTGCGTCGTGAAGAAGAACGCGACGGTGCTGCGCAAGCTCGCACAGTGGTTGGAGGGGGCCTCGAGCTATCTGGAGAACTGCCCGGCGCTGATCATCGACGACGAGGCGGACCAGGCGACGGTGGCCACCAAGTCGATCAACCCGCTGATCCGGCGGATCATGGCCGGGCTGCCGCGCAGCACGTACATCGGGTACACCGCGTCGCCCTTCGCCAACCTCCTGATCGATCCGAGCGCCGAGGACCTGTATCCGCAGGACTTCATCGTCAACCTGCCCAAGCCGGCAGGCCACTTCGGCACCGAGGTGCTGTTCGGCCGCTACGCGCTGGACGGCGAGGATCCGTCGGACATGGACGACGGCCACGACATGATCCGTACGGTTCCGGGGACGGACATCGAGTACGTCCGTCCCCGCTCCCGCGCGGAGGTGGAGGGCTTCGCCCCCGAGATCACCGAGACGCTGCGCAACGCGGTGCTCTACTTCTGGCTGGTCGTGGCGGCGCGCCGGGTACGGGGCACCGGCAACCCACACAACACGATGCTCATCCACACCAGCGTGAACACCTCGGTCCACAACAGCTTCCGCGCTCCGCTCGAGAAGCTCAGGGCCGAAGTGCGTGACGCGTTGGACGACCCGGGTCTCCTCGAAGAGCTCCGTGTGTTGTGGGAGAAGGAGACCGGTCGGGTACCCGCCGAGGACTTCGGTGAGGCGAGCGTCCCCTTCGACGCCCTCATGACCGAGCTGCCCGGCGTGCTCGCCGGCTGCCGCGTCATCATGGACAACTCCGGCAGTCAGGACCGTCTCGACTACGAGAACGGGCCCTTGGTCGCCATCGCCGTCGGTGGCAACACACTGTCACGAGGTCTGACCCTGGAGGGTCTGTCGGTCAGCTACTTCGTACGCGCGGTCTCCGCCTACGACACGCTCCTGCAGATGGGGCGCTGGTTCGGCTTCCGCAACGGCTATGCCGACCTGCCGCGAATCTGGATGACCGACGAACTTGCCGAATGGTTTCGTCACTTGGCGACCGTCGAGACCGAGATACGGCGGGACATCGACGTCTATCTGCACAACCCGAACGAGAACCCGCTGACGTTCGCCGTACGCCTGCGCACTCACCCCTCCCTGCAGGTGACCGCCGCCGCGAAGATGAAGAGCGCCGTGAAGGCGGCGTCCTCCTACGGCGGTGCGCGTGTGCAGACCCACTGCTTCCGTACCGACGCCCCGTGGCTGCGTCAGAACCTGGCCGCCGCCCGGGACCTCGTATCCCGGATCACGTCGAACAACGCC
The DNA here is from genome assembly GCF_040645335.1 of Streptomyces sp. NPDC046821. Taxonomy (NCBI): domain Bacteria; kingdom Bacillati; phylum Actinomycetota; class Actinomycetes; order Kitasatosporales; family Streptomycetaceae; genus Streptomyces; species Streptomyces sp. NPDC046821. The sequence continues at coordinate 244,596 of NZ_JBEYYB010000008.1, forward strand.
GTGGCCAAGGAGGACCGTTCCGCCGACGGGAACATCATCTTCCGTGACGTCCCCTACGACGTCGTGCTCAACTTCCTGGGGGACTACCGGTTCCACGAGGGCTCGGGCGAGAAGAGCGCCAAGCTCGCGCGGGAGAACAACGCCAGGCTGATCACCGAATACATCCAGAAGCGTGTCCGGAGCGCCGGGGCGCTGCGCCGCTGGAACGTGGCTCTCATCGGCAGGCCGCCGAAGGGCTCCGACGACGATCTCGAGTTCGCTCCGGGCGTCACCGTGGGGCGCGTCGTCCGTGCGAAGCTCGCCACGGGATCCCAGGGCTTCGCGGACATCAAGACCCTCATGAGCCGCAAGGACGCGGGCATCGACCTGGAGGGCGACGTCAGCTCCATGACGGAGCACCAGCTTCGCGACGCTCGGCGCGTGCAGCTCCCCACCACGGGCCTGCTGACCCTCTACCCGATCGACAAGCATTCCGAGCCGGTTCCCGCGAAGAAGCAGCGTCAGCCGCTCGACGCGGAGGAGCACGTGATCGGCGTGGGCCTGGTCTTCCCCGAGCCCGACGGCCCGGACTCCGCCGTCGAGCCGGAGTACGTCTCGGCCGACCTGTCCGGCGTGCAGCTGGAGGAGTACGAGGAGGAGGAGATGCTGGCGCTCATCGAGGGTGAGGACGTATGAGCACCGACTCCTGGCGGGACCTGCTCGCCGAGCGATGGGCCGAGCTGGAGTCCGAGCCGGTGACGTCCGAGCGTCGACTGCGGGTGGCCGACCTCTCCGTCGGTACGGACGACGGCGCGTTGCTGGCCGCGGTCGACTATGAGGGGAATCGCCACCTCCTGGTTCCGATGAAGTCCCGGCAGCAACTGCGCCGCGGCCCGGACGGTCCCGTCCTCAAGCTGCGCAAGCGGCCTCTGGAGGATGAGACCAGCTACCGCACCTATGCGGATCTCGGTTGTCTGGAGCAGAACCTCAACGACCTTTTCGCCACGCTGTGTTCGGATGTCCTGGACACCGCCGAACAATTGCCGTCCAATCCGGTCAAGGCGCTGTACCGGGCCATGGACCGATGGAAGTCGCTGTTCCGTGTCCAGACAGCACCCCTGAGCGGCGAGCGGATCATAGGGCTGTTCGGCGAACTGCTCGTTCTGGTCGCGATGCTGGAGCGTGACCCGAGCGCGCACCGGCTGTGGCTGGGCCCCTCTGGACACCGTCACGACTTCTCCTCCCCGCACGGAGCCGTGGAGGTCAAGACGTCCACGCGCACGGAGGGCCGCCGCGCCCGGATCCACGGTCTTGACCAGTTGGAGGCGCCGGACAGCGGCCCGCTGCATCTGGCGTGGTTCCGGCTGGAGCCGTCCGAGTCAGGCGGGTGCCTGCCCGAACTGGTCGACCGTGCGCTGGAACTGTGTGACGACGAGACGTCCCTGCGTGGTCTGCTGAGCCAGGTCGGCTACCACCCTGCGGATGTCGAGCGATACGGCGAGACCCGTTTCGCCACGACGGAACAGCGTTGGTATCCGGTGGAAAAGGACTTCCCTCGACTCACGGGACGAGAGCTCGCGGAGGCCGGCATACCGGTGACCGTCGAGGACGTCGCGTACACCGTGGATCTGTCCGGGACACCATCCGCGCCGCTGCCCGAGGAAGCGATCGGCGCTGTTCTCGACGCCCTCCTCCAGGAGCCCGCATGACCCGGCCGGCATGGCACTCGCAGCCGTACCCCCCGGAAGGGGCCAGCGCCGCGGAGGGCATTCGCAACCAGCTCGGTCGGCCGGAGCTCGATCTGCTGACCATCCTGGTCCGCGAGTCCGCGCAGAACAGTTGGGACGCACGCCCGCCCGGTTCGTCCGACCCGGTCGACTACCGCATCGACCTGTCCACGGTGGGGCCCGCCCACGGCCCCGTGTGGCGTGAACTACTGCTCAACAAGGCCCCGTCGAAGAGCGAGCACCTGCCGCTGCGGAATTCGCTCTCGCGCAGCACCATTCCGCTGCTCATCGTGTCCGACCGAGGCACGACCGGGCTCGGCGGGCCGACCCGCGCCGACCGTACGTCGGACGAGGCGTCCCGCGACTTCGTGTCGTTCGTCCGCAACATCGGGGAGCCGCGCGACACACCGTTCGGCGGGGGCACCTACGGGTTCGGCAAGGGCATCTTCTACCTGATGTCCCGCTGCGGCACCGTGCTGGTCCACACCCGGTGCCACAATCCGCAGGGCGAACCGGAGACCCGGCTCATCGGCTGCGCCATGTGGGAGAGCTACTACGCGGACGGGCCCGAGAACCCGCTGCGCCACACCGGCCGGCACTGGTGGGGCGACACCTCCGGCGATGTCGTCGAGCCGTTGATCGGCGATGAGGCCGATGACGTGGCACACCGGCTGGGACTGCGTCCGTTCGGACCCGGGGAGACCGGCACCTCGATCGTCATGGTCGACCCCAAGCTGGAGCGCGACGAGCACCGGCTCGAGGTCGCCGAGGCCGCGGACTACCTTGCGGAGACGATCAGTTGGCACCTGTGGCCGAAGATGATCGAGAAGGACGGATCCTCCCCGCCGATGCGGTTCGAGGTGAGGAGGGACGGTCAGGCTGTCGAGGTTCCCGACCCTCGCACGCACCAACCTCTCAAGATGTTCGTCGCCGCCTATGAACAGATGCGCGGGGAGCAGGGACGCGAGCTCCTCTGCGGCAAGCCCCGGAAGCTGCTCGGCCGCTTCGGCGTGGTGAAGCGGCTCATGCCCGCACTCGATTCGTCCCCCGCGTCGCGCATGGTCGGGATCGACGAGTTGGTCCACCATGTCTGCCTCATGCGCCCGGCCGAGTTGGTGGTGACCTATCACCCGGGTCCCAGACCACCGAGCGAGAACCAGGGTTACGCCGGCGTGTTCCGCGGCGACCACGGCATGGACGAGGTGTACGCCAGGGCCGAGCCGCCCACACACGACGCCTGGCACCCGCACTCGCTCGAGGCGCCGGACAGCACCTACATCAGGACCACGTTCCGCCGCGTCCAGGAGGAGATCAACAGCCTCCTCTCCCTGAGCGGCGGGGCCAAGTCCGGTGCCGCGCAGGTTCCGCTCGGCGCGGCGAGCAGCCGATTCTCCGGGTTGGTCGGCGGCGCCTGGGGCATCGGTGGAGCGACATCGTTCACCAGGCCCGGTTCCGACCTCACCTCCCGCAATCGAGGGGGCGACGAGGAGGAAGGTCCTGAGGCCGTGGTGCCCGTGCGCGGATCTCGAGGATCGGCGCGCGACGGATCCGGTCGGTCCTCGGAAGGCGGGGACACCGGCTCGGCCGCGCCGGGCACCTCCGCCGTACGACGCATCAGGCCTCGCGTGCAGTACGTGGGCGACCCGTACTACGACGAACTGGGAGAGCGGTCCGTGCTCGTGCAGGAGTTCCGGCTGCCCGTCGACGCCGCCCAGCGGGTGTCCGCCGATCTGGCCGTCACCCTCCCGGGCACGGGCGGCCGGGAGACCGACCCGCCCGCCGGAGCCCAGGTGCCTCTGCTCCTGGGTTGGCAGGATCCCGAAGGCGTGCTGTACACATCGCCGGAGTGCGACATCAACGGCGGTGACGCGGTGTGGCGGGCCCTCGTGGTGCCCGCTCCGGACACCATGACCGAGCTCGCGATCAAGGTGCGGGCGGTGACGGACTGATGGCCCGGCACGCCCTTCCCTACCGCGTCCCGCCCAGGGACGTCGTAGAGGCCGAGGCCTGGTCGCTGGTGACCCCGGACGGCGAGGTGCCGCTGCCGGAGGCCATCGACGACTGGGACTACCAGATGGACCTCCACCTGCGCAGGCGCGTGCGGGTCGACCCGGCTCGCGCCCGTGCAGCGGCAGGACTCCCGGAGGACACCGGCCTCCTGTTGTCCGTCGTGTGGACGGCCACCGGGTCGAACCTGCGGGGGCCCGGCCGACTGGCCCGTCTGAGCGGAACCGAACCGAGCACGGTCGATCTCGACGTGCGGCTCCGCGGTGCCGACCTCGGGGGTGTACTGCTCCTGGACACGGCTCTCGTACTGGCCGAGCGGCGCGACGACGCCCGGCCCGCGGCGCCGCGGCGCGCCGGTTCCGTGCTGTGGGACGACGGTGTGGAACTGCGTCTGCAGGGTGACGCCCCGCAGTTCCCGATGGCCGTCATCGACTTCTCGCACACGTCGTTCCCGAACGGTGCCGCCTGGCACATACAGATCAGTGGCGAGTTGGACAGCGCGGCCATGGGCTCGCTGCTCCTGCTCGTGAACGAGAGGAACACGGCCACGGCCGAGGCGTTCCAGAACGCGGCCCGCCCGCGCCCCGTCGACCGCGTGGTGCTCTCGGCCGTGTACGCGGACGTCGCGCGCACCATGATCGAGTACGCCCTGTCCCAGGAAGACTTCACGGACGAGGCGGATCATCCCGAGGACTCTCTGGGGGCGACGCTGCTGTCCCTGTTCCATCGCTTGTTCCCGGAGCAGTCGATCACCGACGTGCGGCTGCGTCGACAGCACGCCCCGAGTCTCTTCGCCTCCGAACTCCAGGCAGCCGTGAAGATCTTCGAGGAGCCCCAGTGAGCCTGCTCTACCCTCGCCTGCTCGCGGGTCAGGCCAAGCCTCTGTTCGACGAGTACCGCGAACTGCCGCTCGCGGAAGTGTCCCGGCGTGTGGACGTGTCGCACCCCTCCACGGTCTACGTCGCCACCGGTGGCGACCGGATCGGGACGGAACAGCTGTGGGCCTTGCGGGAGTCCGTCGTCGACCTGGCCCGGCAGGCCGGGTTCCCCGACGCATCGGACCGAGCCCGCAACGCCGACTTCGATCTCCGGCTCGCCGAACTGCTGCATTCCCAGATGAACCTCGTGCCCGCGGAGGCGGCGTCGCGAGATCTCTGGGCGTTCCTCGGACTCGTGCTCCTCCCGGATGTCGCGTTCTGGCGGTACCCCCGGCCTCCGCGCGACCGTGTGCTCGGCACCGACCTGACCCGACACGTCTTCGGACGGCTGTGGTGGCGAGCGCAGTTGGTGTACTCACCGGGGGACCCTCGCCCCTACGAAGCACTCGGCATCCTCGGTGAGGCGGCGTTCGACCAGATCTACGCCCGAAGGGCGGCGCTCGGCGGAAGTCCCCACCTGGTCAAGGCGATCCTGCGCGTGTGGAACGAGCTGGACCTGAAGGGCCTCAGACAACGAGAGACGCTGCAGGACTTCCTCAAGCGACTGCTTCGCCTGGCGCCCTTCGTACTGTTCGACGGGATCGACGAGCAGGCGCTCGCCACCGAACTCAGGGCCGCCGCACGCGAGTCGGTCGCCGCCTTGCTGCTCGTCCGGCACGGCGAGTCGCCGGACAGCGCCTCGGTGGTGGAAGAGCGGCTGGCCACGGTTTTCGCCCAGTCCGCCGAGGACACCCCGCCGGTCCCGAGTCTGAACGGCACGCCCGTCGAGGCTGCCCCGCCCGCGGTCGAGACGGTCCCGGTGTCCGCGGCGACATCCACACATCGCGCCCCGGCCGCCCACACGGAGCCCGCAGCTCGAGACCTGACCTCGTTCGAGGTCTGCTCGGGCTCGGGCGCCCAGGCCCTGGGGCTGGAACAGGCGGGCTTCCGTCCGGTGCTGCTCGTGGACAGGAAGGCTCATGCCTGCTGGACGATCGAGATCAACCGCCCGGAGTGGAAGGTGGTCTGCCGCGACCTTCTCCACTTCGATCCGGCTGATCACCCCGAGGTCCTGGGAGTCGACCTGTTCAGTGCGGGTCTGCCCCGCATCAAGTCGGCCGCCGCCACGAAGCGCCACGACGACGAGGCCGAGCGCGCCGTACTGCGGCAGGCGGTGGCGCTCGTCCCGCAGATCCGCCCCAGGGCGGTGCTGCTGGAGAACCTCGCGGAACTCGTCGAGGGGGACGACTTCACCGACGAACGCACGTGGATGGAGTCGGAGCTTCGAGACGCCGGCTACCGCGTGTTCCAAAAGGTACTGGACGCCGCGGACTTCGGGGTTCCCCAACACCGGAGGTCCGGGTTCCTGGTGGCTCTGCGGGAGCCGTACGCCGATCGCTTCGTCTGGCCGTCCCGAACGGCACTGCGCGTGCCCACCGTCGGTGAGACGCTCGGCCCGTCCATGGCCGCGGGCGGCTGGCCCGGCGCGGACCGGTGGACACTCGGTGCCTGGCGCCCGGCGCCCGCCCTCGTCGGCGGCTCGGACCGGCGCGGCGGAGCGGACCTGGGGCCCACGGGCTCCAAGAGGGCCTGGCTGCAACTGGGCGTGAACGGCACCAGCCTGGCCGACCACCTGCCGGACGCCGATTCCTCCCCGACCGAGCCTCCCAGGCTCACCGTCGCACAGACCGCGATGTTGCAGGCGATCCCCTCGACCTGGCAGATCGCCGGCGGCAAGACGGCGGCCTACCGTCAGATCGGCAACGCGCTCCCGCCCCCGCTGGCCCGTGCGGTGGGAGCGGCGATAGCTGTCGCACTCGCCGGCTAGGATCCACCCTATGAACGCAGCACCCCCCTCCGCCTCCCCCTTCAAGATCATCGATCTCTTCGCGGGGCCGGGCGGACTCGATCAAGCCGCACGGCAGCTCAAGGTGCCGTCGACGGGTATCGAGTGGGACAAGGACGCCTGCGCCACACGTGCCGCGAACGGCCTGCCGACCGAATCCGGCGACGTCCGCGACTACGGTCCGACCGCGTTCGGCGAGGATTTCAACGTCCTGGCCGGCGGACCTCCGTGTCAGACATTCACTGTCGCGGGCAGGGGCGCCGGCCGACGTGCGCTCGATCACGTCCTCACGTTCGCCGACCGGCTGCGCAACCGAGTTCCCCTGGCTGAGGTCCGGGCGGACCTCGCGGCGCTCAAGGACGAGGAGACCGACAAGCACGACGAGCGAACCGGTCTGGTGCTTGAGCCGCTGCGCTGGGCGCTCGAGGCTGTCGACGCCGGGCGCCCGTTCCAGGTGATCGTCCTGGAGCAGGTCCCCGCGGTGCTGCCCGTGTGGCAGAGGTACGCGGAGATCCTTCGGGCGGAGGGGTACGCGGTCGCGTCGCCGCAGGTGCTCCACACCGAGGAGTACGGAGTACCCCAGACCCGACGCCGGGCCATCCTCATCGCCCGGTGGACGGGTGAGGGACGCCTGCTGCCCGGTGAGCCGCACATGCCCGAACCGACGCACGGGCGCTACTACAAGCGGAAGTCACGCCACGACCACGGCCTCGGTCTGCAGCCGTGGGTCAGCATGAAGGACGTTCTCACCGAGCGTCATGAGCCCTTCACCGTCGTCTCCAACTACGGAACGGGCGGTGACCCCAAGGCTCGCGGACAGCGCGGCTCGCACGAACCGTCGGCCACGGTGACGGGGAAGATCTCCCGCAACCGCATCGTCGGGCCCGACGGGCGGGACGGTCGCCTGGACGAGTCCGAGGCCGGCCAACTCCAGACCTTCCCAGCGGCACCGGACTGGCTGTGGGCAGGCACCGCGGTGGCCCAACAGATCGGCAACGCCGTTCCGCCTCGCCTCGGCATGCACATCCTGGCGGCCGCGCTGGGCTTCGAGCGCGAGCGGCTGAACGAGGCGCTGAAGGAGCACTACTCGTACTGACGGCCGGCCTCGGAAGCAAGGGCGTCGGGTCGGCGCAGCGCGCCTCGAAGCAGCTCGTGCCGAGCATTCGTCGCGAAGGAGCAGCGGACGGTGTCCGGCCGCTCGGACAGCTACTTGAAGCAGACCAAGGACGCCGTCACCACTCGCTCTCTTCCGTCTTCCGTCCCAACCTCAGCTCCGCCACCGTCTGCCCCCCGCTCTGCTCCCCCGTCGGACGGAAGCCCAAGCCCAGGTAGAAGCCCTCCGGGCCGTCCGGGCCCGGGTGCCAGGTGACTGTCAGGGTGTTGCCTCCGCGGCGGCGGATTTCGTCGGCTACCGATTCGACCGCGAACTTGCCGTAGCCGCGGCCCTGTTCGGTTGCCTCGATGTTCAGGCGCCACAGGCCCGAGCGGATGTCGGTGCCCTTGCCGTCGCCGGCGAAGTCGATGTCCAGGAAGGCCATGAGGAAGCCGACCGGCCTGTCGCCGTCGAGGATGAGGCGGGGCCAGGCCACGCCGGCGGGGCGGACGTACGCCTCGGCCAGCGAGTGCGCCACCGGCTCCACCAGGTGCTCCTGGTCCGGTCGCACCTTCACGCCCAGGGCCAGATCAAGGTTGGCCGGGGTGATCTTTTCGAGGCGGAGCGCGGTTGTCGTCGTCACGCGAGCACCCTAGGCGGGGCTGCCGTCTGCGGATCAAGTGATTTTGCGGGAGGGGCGGGCCTGCGTGGGCCTCAGGTTTTGCCGGTGCAGTCGGATCGTCGCCCCGTACACGAAACCCCGCCCACCCACCGCTCCCCCACCCCTCCGCGCTAGCCTCGGACCGGACAAGTACGACTTACGACGACGAAGCGAGGCAACGATGGCGAAGGTTCCTGCGGCAGCGGTGGCGGCTAGTGGGCTTGTCGGTGGGTATGCCGTCGCTCGGTTCACCAAGAAGCGGCAGCTCGGCGGGGTTGTGCTTGCCGCGGCCGGGGCCGTTGCCGCCACTCAGTGGAAGTCGGTCGCCGGCGGGAAGGTCGCCGGGGCGCTCACCGGGGCCTACGTCGCCGCGTTCGCCGGCTCGCACCCACTGGCCAAGAAGGTCGGGCCGTGGCCGGCGGTGTTCGGGGTGGCCGGCGCTGTCGCGACGGCGTCGTACGTGCTGGTGGACCGCCGGGCCTGAGGGGTCCCTCGTACGTGCTGGTGGGACCGGCGGGCGAGGGGTACCTCTCACCCCCGGTGACCCAGCACGTTCACCACCCGTCCCTCCGGGTCCCGTACGAAGAAGCGGCGCACGCCCCAGTCCTCGTCGCGGAGGTTGTGGACGATCTCCGCGCCGGAGGCGCGTACGGCTTCGTATGCCGCGTCGACGTCCTCGACCTCGACGCTCAGGTCCGGGACGACCGGGCCGGTCGCCTCGTGGGTGAAGAAGCTGACCTGGGCCGTCGGGTTGGACGGGGACGCCAGTGTCGTCACCCAGCCCATGTTCATGACCTCCTCGAAGCCGAGCCGGCCGTAGAAGGCTCGGCTCTCGTCCATCGACTCGGGCGACTTCGTCGTGAGGTTCGGGACGATCCTGCGAATGGTCATCGGGGGCTCCCGGAGGTCCGAGGGGCGGTCGGCATATCCCCCTCATCCTGGCGGGGCGGCGCGGGACGCGTTCGGTTCGTACGACCCCGTGTGGGTGGGCGCGGGGGCGCTGTGCGCGGGGGCGGCGCTGCTGTCGCTGACCGTGCGGGCGCGGTGGGAGCCGCCCGAAGAGACTCCTACGCCACCGCGGCCGCGAACCCCTACGCCCCCAGCGCCCGCGACACCGCGTAAATCGCCAGCCCCGCCAGTGACCCCACCACCGTGCCGTTGATGCGGATGAACTGCAGGTCTCGGCCGATGTGGGCCTCGATCTTCTTCGACGTGTGGTCGGCGTCCCAGCCCGCGACCGTGTCCGTGATCAGGGACGTGATCTCCGTGCGGTACGTCGTCACGACGTACGTGGCCGCGCCCTCGACCCAACCGTCGACCTTGTCCTGGAGGCGCGTGTCCGTCGCCATGCGGGCGCCGAGCGAGAGCAGCGACGCCCGTACGCGCAGGCGCAGCTCGCTGCGTTCGTCCTCCGCCGCCGCGACGATCATGGAGCGGACGGCGGCCCAGGTGGAGGCGATCAGGTCCTGGACCTCGGGGCGGGCGATGACCTCGGACTTCAGGCGCTCGACGCGGGCCCGCGTGTCCGTGTCGGACTGGAGGTCGGAGGCGAAGTCACGGAGGAACCGGTCGAGGGCGCCGCGCGCCGGGTGCTCGGGCATGTCACGCATCTCCGTGACGAAGCGGAGCAACTCCTTGTAGACGCGGTCGCCGATCTTCCGGTCGACGAACCGGGGCGTCCAGCCGGGGGCGCCGCCCTGCACCGCGTCCATCACGGAGTCCGCGTGCCGCACGAGCCAGTCGTGGGCGCGTACGAGGAGCAGGTCCACGACGCGCTTGTGGCCGCCGTCGGCGACGACCTTCTCGAGGAGTCTGCCGAGGCCGGGCGCGATCTCCTGGGCATTGGCCCGGCGCGTGATCGCCTCGCCGACGACAGCCTGGACGTCCGAGTCGCGCAGCACGGTGAGCGCGCCGCGCAGGGCCGTGGCGAGTTCGGCCGTCACCCGGTCGGCGTGGTCCGGTTCGGCCAGCCAGCCGCCGAGTCTGGCGCCGATACCGACGGCGCGCAGCCGCTTCCGTACGACGTCGGAGGAGAGGAAGTTGTCCCCGACGAACTCGCCGAGCGAGACGCCCAGCTGGTCCTTCTTGGTGGGGATGATCGCCGTGTGCGGGATGGGCAGGCCGAGGGGGCGGCGGAAGAGCGCGGTGACGGCAAACCAGTCGGCGAGCGCGCCGACCATGCCCGCCTCGGCGGCCGCCGCGACATAGCCCGCCCACGCTCCCGCGCCGGAGTTCTGGCCCCATTTGGCGAGTACGTAGATGAGGGCGACGAGCAGCAGCAGGCCCGTGGCCGTGGTCTTCATCCGGCGCACGCCGCGCTGCTTCTCGACGTCGGCGGGGCTGAAGGAGCCGGGGCCTTTGCCGAAGGGGGACGGGCCGGGGCCGCCGCCGGAGGAGTACGGCCCTGGGCCTCCGCTCAAAGGGGCCGCCCCAGCCGAAGGCGCCGCCCCAGCCGATGAGGCCGCCCGCGAAGGCGGCGTCCCAGCCGAAGACGCCGCCCCACCCGAACGCCCCGCCCCACCCGATGCCGCCGTTCCAGTGCCTTCGCCCCCCGCATCCGGCCCCGTCCCGAATGAGGAGCCCCCCGCGCGGGCAGGCTGACCACTGCCCGCTTCACCCCTTTCATCCGCTTCACTCACTCAGCTCACTCCACCCGTCACGCGCCAGTTCACCGGTCGCCCCCCTCTACCACTGCCGTCCCACTACCCCTGCCGTCCCACTATCACTGTCGCGCCCCTACGACTGTCGCCCCGCGATCACCGTCATCTCTCTCACACATTGTCCCTACCTGACCTACTCCTGGAACGGGCGACGAGTTCCCGGCGTCTCCAAAGGCGGAGGGGGCAGTGTCGGCTTCCGCCCGACCCATGACGCATCATGGGATGATCACACCGGAGCCCGGGGCTCCCGTTGCCCGAGGAGACACCGCCGCATGACCAAGCGACACGGTTATGCCCTGCTGGCCGCGCTCGCCGCTGTGGTCCTCGCGATCTCGGCCGCCATCTACCTGGGCGCTTCCGGCGCCGTCGACGGCTCGAACAGCACGATAAGCGCGGGCCCCCGCCACCCGCAGAACTCCGCGGCGCCCGCCTCCACCGGCACCTGGTCCGGCAGCTGGTCGGCCGCCCCCGCGGGCGCCGAACCCGGCACCGAGGTCTACGGCCTCGCGGGCCGCTCCGTACGCAATGTCGTGCACACCAGCATCGGCGGCACCAGCGCCCGGATCACGTTCTCCAACCTCTTCGGGCAGCAGCCCCTCAGCATCACGCACGCCTCGGTCGCCGTCGCCGCCGGGCCCGACAACCCGGCCGCCGCACCCGGCACGCTGCGCCGCCTCACCTTCGGCGGCAACACCTCGGTCGTCATCCCGCCCGGCGCGCAGACCGTCACCGACGCCGTACGGATGCGCGTCCCGCACGACGCCGACATGCTGATCAGCAGCTACTCGCCCACCCCGTCCGGCCCGGTCACCTTCCACCCGCAGGCCCGCCAGATCTCGTACGTCGCCCAGGGCGACCGCACCGAGGAGGCACTCGGCGCCTCGTACACGGAGACGACCCCGTACTGGCGCTATGTGTCCGCGCTCGACGTGCTCAGCAACGAGTCGGTCGGCACCGTCGTCGTCATCGGCGACTCCCTGACCGACGGCGTCACCTCCACGATCGGCCAGAACCACCGCTGGACGGACGTCCTCGCCGACCGCCTCCGCGACGAGACCGGCGCGGCCCGCTACGGCGTCGCCAACGAGGGCATCAGCGGCAACCGCATCCTGTCCGACGGCCTCGGCCGCCCCGCGAACAACCCGAGCGCCCTCTCCCGCTTCGACCGGGACGCCCTCGACCGCTCCGGCGTGAAGGCCGTCGTCATCGCCCTCGGCATCAACGACATCCTCCGCAACCCGCACCAGAACGACCCCGACAAGATCGTCGAAGGTCTGCGGGAGCTGACCCGGCAGGCGCACACGCGCGGCCTGCACGTGGTCGGCGCGACGCTCATGCCGTTCCAGGGCCACCGGGGCTACGAGCCGCGCCTCGACGGAGTCCGCCACGCCGTGAACGCGCAGATCCGTTCCGGCAAGGTCTTCGACGAGTTCGTGGACTTCGACCGCGCGCTGCGCGACCCGTACAACCCCCGCCGGCTGCTGCCCTCGTACGACTCGGGCGACCACCTGCACCCCAGCGACGCGGGGTTCCGCAAGATGGCGGAGACGTTCAACCTGTCGACGCTGCGGGGGTCGACTCCGGCTGAGCTGTAGGGCAGGACGCGCGGGCGCCCCCGAGCACCACTCTTACGGCTACGGCTCGCCCCGCTCGCGCCGCTCCCGCCGTTCCTCCGCCCGCTCCCACTGCCGCTCGCGCCGCTCCTCGTGACGCTCACGACGGCGCTCGTGCCGTTCGGCGCGCAGCTCATGACGGCCCCCGCTCCAGGGGCCGCCGCCCTCGATCTCGTCCCGCCGCGCGGCCTTCCCCTCCGCCTTGAGCCGCTGCTTCTCCGCCCGCGTCATCTTGCGCTCGACGCCGACGCCGCCCCAGAACGCGAACCCGGTCACCACCACACGCGGCGCGCCCGGATCCCCCGGCACGCCCTCCTCGCGGTGGTCGAAGCCGCCCATGATGCCGATGCCGCGCACGACGACCTCGACGCCGGGCGGTACGACGACGTTCATCCCGCCCATGATCGCGACGCAGTTGACGACGACCTCGCGGTCCTCGAAGCGTGCCTCGCGCAGATCCAGCTCGCCGCCGCCCCAGAACGTGAACGCGGTGAAGCGGCGCGGCATCGTCCACCGCCCCTTGCGCTGGAAGCCCGACATCACGCCGGCGGCCCATGTCGAGGTCGGCTCCCCGCCGATCCGCGACCGCCAGTCCACGGCACCCTCGGGCAGCGTCTCCTTGACCATGTTCACCGGCGCCGGGGCGGCCCCGCCCGCGCCGGGCAGGTCGCGCGTGATCGGCTCCAACTCGCCGTACGTACGCGCCTTGTACGTCGCTTCGAGCCGCTCGTCGAACTCCTCCATGTCGAGCCGGCCCTCGGCGACGGCGTCCCGGAGCACCTCGGCGACCCGTTCACGGTCGGCGTCGGAGGCCCGTAGCTCTGGCAGGTCGGGGCGATCGTCGGTCATGCGTCCCACCCTACGAGGGAACACCCGTTCTCCACAGGATTACCGTCCGACCGGAGCACCCGCCTCACCCGGCCCGCCCGGCGCCGGCGCCGGCCCCCGCGCGTACATCCGGGCGATGACCGCCTCGATGTCGGGCTCCCGCACCGAAAGGTCCACCAGCGGGTACGCCGCCGCGATCTCGGCGACCAGCGGCGCCGCCGACTTCTCGGCCGGGAACGCGAGCCACTGGCGCGGCCCCTCCACCTTCACCACCCGCGCCGACTCGACCTCCACGGGCGGCAGTTCACGCTCCAGGTCGACGACGAGGGTGCGCTCACTGTCCCCGAACGCGTGCAGCCCGCTCAGCTCGCCGTCGTACATCAGGCGGCCGTGGTCGATGACCATCACGCGCTTGCACAGCTGCTCGATGTCGGTCAGGTCGTGCGTGGTCAGCAGGACCGTCGTGCCGCGCTCGGCGTTCAGGTCGCGGAGGAAGGCGCGCACCTTGGCCTTGGAGACGATGTCGAGGCCGATGGTCGGCTCGTCGAGGTACAGCACGTCGGGGTCGTGCAGCAGGGCCGCCGCGATGTCGCCGCGCATCCGCTGCCCGAGCGAGAGCTGCCGGACCGGGGTCTCCAACAGGCCGCCCAGCTCCAGGAGTTCGACGCACCGGTCGAGGTTCTCGCGGTAGCGGGCGTCCGGGATCCGGTACATGCGGTGCATCAGGCGGTACGAGTCGATCAGCGGCAGGTCCCACCACAGGGTCGTCCGCTGCCCGAACACCACGCCGATCCGCCGCGCGAGCCGCGTCCGCTCGCGTGACGGCTCGATGCCCGCGACACGCAGCCGTCCCGCGCTGGGCGTCAGGATGCCGGTGAGCATCTTGACCGTCGTCGACTTGCCCGCGCCGTTCGGCCCGATGTAGCCGACCATCTCGCCCCGCGCGACGCCGAACGTGAGCGAGTCGACCGCCCGCACCTGATGCCGCTCACGCCGGAGCAGCCCGGCTCTTCGGCGTACGTCGAAGACCTTCTCCACGCCCTCTACGTCGATGAAATTCTCCTGCGTCACGCGTGTCAGCTCCCGGTGCTGCGGTACGAACGGAGCCCCGCGCCCCAGGCCAGGCCCGCGAGCGCGCAGCTCCCGGCGGCCACCAGCGGCGGGGTGAAGGCCAGCCATGACGGCAGGCCGAGCGGGTAGGGCCGCCCGAGCACGTACAGCGCGGGCAGCCAGTTCACGAAGGCCAGCGGCACGACGAACGTCACGCCGATCACGAAGTCCCGGGCGAACACCGTCGGCGGGTACTGCAGCAGCGTGACCCCGCCGAACGTGAACGCGTTCTGCACCTCGGCCGCGTCCTGCGCCCAGAACTGGAACGCCGCCCCGGCCACGAACACCGCGCCGAAGATCGCCGCGCCGCTCAGCAGCATCACCGGCAGCAGGAGCAGCTTGGCGAGGGTCCAGTCGATGTCGAGGCGTGTGAGGGACCAGCCGAGGACGAGGACGCCTTGGAGGAGGCGGCCGACGCGGCGCAGGCCGAAGCGGTCCGCGGCGACCTGGACGAGCACCGGCGCGGGCCGCACCAGGAACGCGTCGAGGGTTCCGTCGCGCACCCGCGCGCCCAGATCGTCGACGGAACCGAGGGCGAAGGCCGTGATCCCGAAGGCGACCGAGGCCGTCCCGTACAGGAAGGCGGTCTCGGCGAAGCTGTAGCCGCCGAGCGACGTGGCCTGCGAGAACATCATCCAGATCACGACGAAGTCGAGCGCCGTCACCAGGAAGTTGGCGAGGACCGCGACCGCGAACGACGTGCGGTAGACCAGGGTGGAGCGGATCCACATCCCGGCGATCAGGCCGTAGACGCGGACGCTCCCGCTGACGTCAGCCACCTTGGAGTACCACCTTCCGGGTCGCGGACGACTGCATGAGGCGCCCCGCCGTGAGCAGGACGAGGGCCCACCCGGCCTGGAAGGCGTACGCCGAGAGGATCGCGGACGCGCCGGTGCGGGCGCCGAGGAGGATGTCGGCGGGCATCTGCAGGAGCGACGCCCACGGCAGCACGCGCGCGATGTCGCCGAGGGCGCCCGGCATCGCGTTCAGCGGCAGCAGCAGCCCCGTGAAGAACATCCCCACCAGGCTCCCGAACTGCAGCACCCCCGACCCGTCGATCAGCCAGAACGCGCTCAGCGCAAGCACGTACCGGATCGCGAAACTCACCACCATCGCGAGGACCACCGCCACCAGGAACTCCAGCCACACCACCGGATCGCCCGGCAGCGCGAGCGGGAAGAACAGCGCGCCCACCGCCAGCGGGATCACGCCCCGGCTGAACACCTCGAAGCCGCCCCGACCCAAGTCGCTTGCCAGCCACCACAGTTGGAGGTCGGCCGGCCGGTACAGGTCCACCGCGATGTCACCGCTGCGGATCCGCGCCACGAGGTCGGCGGCGAACCCCGCACCAAGGAGCGACAGCGCCTGCGCGAGCGCCTGCCCGATCCACACGTACGTGAGCGCCTGCGACTCGTCGTACCCGCCGAGCCCCGGCCGCTCCTTCCACAGCGCCAGATACGTGTACGCCACGATGAACCCGAAGACCGTGTTCGTGAACACACCCGCCGCCGTGGCCGAACGGTACGTCGCGTACCGCCGGAACCCCCCGGCGGCGACCGCCGCGTACAGCCGCCATGCCCCTAAGGACACCCCTGCTCCCCTCAGCCCGTCGTCCCTTACGCCCGTCCGGGCCAAAGCGCAGGAGCCTAGCGAGGAAGGGGTGCGCGCTGCCACACGTTTTCGGTCGCGACATACGTGACGTACGAAGCGATACCGCCGTTCCACAGGGCATGAGCCACGAGCCGCAGCAGCCTGCCGCCCCCGGCGTACCCGCCGGGAAGGGCAAGAGACCGGGACGCCCCAAGCGCAAGGGTTGGCGCCGCCTCTTCCCCACGTGGCGCATGACCCTCGGCACGGTCCTGCTCGTCCTGCTCGTGGGCGCCGGCCTGTTCGCCCTCGGCTACCACCTCGTCGACATCCCGCCCGCCAACGCCGCCGCCACCGCGCAGAGCAACGTCTACCTGTACGCCGACGGCAGCCAGCTCGCCCACGACGGCGAGGTCAACCGCGAGAACGTCTCCCTCTCCCAGATCCCCAAGTCCGTCCAGCGCGACGTCCTCGCCGCCGAGGACCGCGCCTTCTACCGCGAGTCCGCCGTCGACCCCACGGCCATGGTCCGCGCCGCATGGAACACCCTCACCGGCAAAGGCCGGCAGTCCGGCTCGACGATCACCCAGCAGTACGTGAAGAACTACTACCTCGGCCAGGAACAGACCGTCACCCGCAAGGTGAAGGAGTTCTTCATCTCCATCAAGCTCGACCGCGAGGAGAGCAAGGACGACATCCTCGAGGGCTACCTCAACACCAGCTACTTCGGCCGCAACGCCTACGGCATCCAGGCCGCCGCCCAGGCCTACTACGGCGTCGACGTCGAGCACCTCACCGTCGCCCAGGGCGCCTACCTCGCGGCACTCCTCAACGCCCCCAGCGCGTACGACGTCGTCGCCCACCCCGAGAACAAACCGCAGGTCGTCGCCCGCTGGAACTACGTCCTCGACGGCATGGTCACGCAGCACTGGCTCGACGCGGCCGCACGGCAGAAGATGACGTTCCCGGTGCCCGGCGACGCGAGGGGCCCGGCCGGGATGTCCGGCCAGCGCGGCTACGTGGTCCAGGCCGTCAAGGACTACCTCACCAACAACAAGATCATCGACGAGGACACCCTCGCCACCGGCGGCTACCGCATCACCACCACCCTCCAGAAGCCGAAGCAGGACGCCTTCGTGAAGGCCGTCGACGACCGCCTCATGTCCGGCCTCGACAAGAAGAACCGCCCCGCCGACCGCAACGTCCGCGCCGGCGGCGCCGCCATCGACCCGGCCACCGGCGACGTCCTCGCCCTGTACGGCGGCATCGACTACACGAAGCAGTACGTCAACAACGCCACCCGCCGCGACTACCAGGTCGGCTCCACCTTCAAGCCCTTCGTCTTCACCGCCGCCGTGCAGAACGCCTCCGCCACCCAGGACGGCCGCGCCATCACGCCCAACACCATCTACGACGGCACCGACCGGCGCCCCGTACAGGGCTGGAGCGGCGGCCACTACGCCCCCGAGAACGAGGACAACCGCTCCTACGGCTCCCTCACCGTCCGCGACGCCACCGACAAGTCCGTCAACGCGGTGTACGCCCAGATGGCCGCCGACGTCGGCTCCGACAAGGTCGAACAGACGGCGATCGACCTCGGCATCCCCTCGAACACCCCCGACCTCAACGCCTCCCCCTCCATCGCGCTCGGCCCCGCCACCGCCTCCGTACTCGACATGACCGAGGCCTACGCGACCCTCGCCGACCACGGCCGCCGCGCCACGTACAGCCTCGTCGCCGAGATCAGCAAGGACGGACGGGGGCTCGGTCTGCCCGAGCGCACCACGCAGCGCGCCGTCACCCGCGAGGCCGCCGACACGACGACCTCCATCCTCCAGAGCGTCGTCGAAGGCGGAACCGGAACCGCGGCCCAGGCCGCCGGCCGCCCCGCCGCCGGCAAGACCGGCACGGCGGAGGAGGACACGGCGGCCTGGTTCGCGGGCTACACCCCCGACCTCGCCACCGTCGTCGCCGTCATGGGCCAGGACCCCACCACAGGCGCCCACACCCCGCTCTACGGGGCGCTCGGCCAGGCCCGCGTCAACGGCGGCGGGGCGCCCGCGCAGATCTGGGCTCAGTTCACCGAGGCGGCGCTCAGCGGCAGCCCGGCCAAGGACTTCGACCTGCAACTGGAATCGGGCGCCGAGCGGCCGACGATCCCGCCCGGCGTGCCGAACTCACCGTCGACACAGCCGCCGTCGTCCGGCGCCCCGTCCTCGGCTTCGCCCTCACCGTCGGCGTCGTCCGCGTCGTCCGGGCCGCCGGCGACGGCCTCCGCGTCACCGCGGCCGAGCGCGGGCGCCTCGACACAGCAGCCGGAACCACCGGCGGGACCGGTGGACGGACTCTTCGGGAGCGGGAGCGGTGACAAAGGCGGGCGCTAGTGGCCCGACGTGAGCGGTGAAGTGGGTGGCCCTCAGTGGCCCGACGTCGCCTTCAGGCCCACGATCGCCACGATCAGCAGCACGATGAAGAAGATCCGCGCGGCCGTCGCCGGCTCCCCGAGCACCAACATGCCGACGACAGCCGCACCGGCCGCGCCGATCCCCACCCACACGCCGTACGCCGTACCGATCGGCAGGGACTTGGCGGCGTAGGACAGCATCACCATGCTCGCGACAATGCCGGCGCCAGTGAACACGCTCGGCCACAGACGCGTGAAACCGTCCGTGAACTTCATACCGATCGACCAGCCGACCTCGAGAAAACCGGCGATCACGATGAGAACCCAGGCCATGACAGGCACCTCCGTCAGTTGGATCAACAGGGGGTGCGTCGTCTTTGCGGAACCCGGTACGGCGCGTCTCGTCGGGGTCCCTCAAAGGTAGCAAGGGACATGCAAAAAGGGCTGGTGACAACGGTCACCAGCCCCTGGGCCCGCCGGAGCTCTACAGGTAGAGCCCGGTCGAATCCTCCGAACCCTCGAAACGGTCCGCGGCCACCGCGTGCAGATCGCGCTCACGCATCAGCACGTACGCGACGCCGCGCACCTCGACCTCGGCCCGGTCCTCCGGGTCGTACAGGACCCGGTCACCCGGCTCCACCGTGCGCACGTTCTGGCCCACGGCGACCACTTCCGCCCAGGCCAGACGCCGCCCGACCGCGGCGGTCGCGGGAATCAGAATGCCGCCACCGCTGCGCCGCTCGCCCTCGGCGGTGTCCTGCCGCACGAGCACGCGGTCGTGCAGCATCCGGATCGGCAGCTTGTCGTGCTGGTTCTTCTCGCTCACGCCCCGAAACCTACCTGTCGCAGCCGAGTCCTCACGCGGAAGGGTCAGCGCTTACGGCGACGGGAGCTCACGGCGACCAGGCCGACGACACCGACCACCACGAGCGCCACCGGAACAATGCGCTCCATACGGGGCGCCCCGTCCTCGGAGACGAGCTGCCCCTTCACGTCCGACACCAGCCGGTTGGCGCTCACGTACGCCCGGCCGAGGGTGTGGTCGACGCTGGAGACGAACTTGGCCTTGGCGTCCCCGATGATCGTCTTGGGGTGCACGCGCACCCCGATCTCGTCGAGGGTCTCTGCCAGCGTCTCGCGGCGGCGCTTTATGTCCGCCTCGATCTGCGCCGGGGTCCGCGTATCCGACGTACTCGACGTGTCCGACACCGCGCTGCCTCCATGGTCGCCGTTGTGGCACTGATCGTGGACAGTCTGTCAGCTCGGCGCCCGACGCACCCCACGGCACCCCCATTACGCTCAGGTCCCGTACCCGCATCCTGTACGAGGAGACCCACCATGAGCGAGCGACTGACGACCGGCGACACCGCCCCCGCCTTCACGCTGCCCGACGCCGACGGCAACGAGGTCTCCCTCGCGGACCACAAGGGCCGGAAGACGATCGTCTACTTCTACCCGGCGGCGCTCACGCCGGGCTGCACGAAGCAGGCCTGCGACTTCACGGACAACCTCGAGCTGCTGGCGGGCGCGGGCTACGACGTCATCGGCATCTCCCCCGACCAGCCCGAGAAGCTCGCGAAGTTCCGCGAGAAGGAAAACCTCAAGGTCACCCTCCTCGCCGACCCCGACAAGAAGGTCCTCGACGCCTACGGAGCCTTCGGCGAGAAGAAGAACTACGGCAAGACGTACATGGGCGTGATCCGCTCGACGATCGTCGTGGACGAGGAGGGCAAGGTCGAACGAGCCCTGTACAACGTGCGGGCGACGGGCCACGTCGCGAAGATCATCAAGGACATGGGGATCTGACCCCACCCTTGCCCCAACCGAATGGCCCGCCCCGAAACCTCTGGAGCGGGCCATTCGGCGCTTCCCCGAGCAGGAACTCACGGCCGCCGTCGTCGGATCACGAAGTCCGACCGACCTTGTGCACCGCCTTGGGACGCTCACCAGACCGCAAGCACCCACTCGACAACCGGCGCGAGAACCTGCGCCACCCGCGCCCGAACTGTCATGCGATGACCGGGACTTGGCACCGACGGCGTAGGCGTGATCCCGCACTGAACGGCATCGCCGTACACTGACGGGACGGCACTCGCCGCAAAGGCGAGATTGTTCGTTTTGTCGCGGTCGTGGTGGAATCTGGCAGTCACGTCGGGTTTAGGTCCCGGTGGGAGAAATCCCGTGAGGGTTCGAATCCCTCCGACCGCACACACAAGGGCGCTCCCCAGCGGGGAGCGCCCTTCGTCGTACGCGGGCCCCGCTCAGCCCAGCAGTTCCTTCACCACCGGTACCAGCGCCCTGAACGCCTTGCCTCGGTGGGAGATCGCGTTCTTTTCTTCCGGGGAGAGTTCCGCGCAGGTGCGGGTGTCGCCTTCTACCTGGAGGATCGGGTCGTAGCCGAAGCCGTTCTTGCCTGCGGGGGCGTGGCGGAGGGTGCCTCGGAGGTGGCCTTCGACGACTCGTTCGCGGCCGTCCGGGAGGGCCAGGGCCGCTGCGCAGGCGAAGTGGGCCGTGCGGTGGTGGTCGTCGTCGATGTCGCCGAGCTGGGCGAGGAGGAGGTCGAGGTTGGCCTGGTCGTCGCCGTGGCGGCCGGCCCAGCGGGCGGAGAAGATGCCGGGGGCGCCGCCGAGTACGTCGACGCAGAGGCCGGAGTCGTCGGCGACTGCGGGCAGGCCGGTGGCCTGGGCGAGCGCGTGGGCCTTGAGCAGGGCGTTCTCGGCGAAGGTGACGCCCGTTTCCCTGACGTCGGGGATGTCGGGGTAGGCGTCCGCGCCGACGAGGTCGTGGGGCAGGCCTGCGTCGGCGAGGATCGACTTGAGCTCGGTGATCTTGCCGGCGTTGCGGGTCGCGAGGATGAGGCGGGTCATGCGTCCCAGTATCGCGGGCGGGTGAGGGCGTGCCGCCGAAGGCCTACGGCGTGCAGACCTTGGTCAGTTCGCCTGCCGCGTCCGTGACGGGGGTGATGTCGGGGGTGCGGTCGCCGTTCTTGATGGCGGTGCGGACGTTGTTCACGGCGGTGCTGAGGTCGTCGACGGCCTTGGAGATGTCGGCGTTGCCGGTCTTGTCGCTGATCTTGCCGAGGTTCTTGTCGATCGAGTTCAGTGCCTTGTCGGCCTGGCCGGGGTCGTTCGCCGCGTTCTCGACGGCCTGCTGGAGGTCGGTGACGCTGTCGGCGATGGAGTCGGCGGTGTGGACGCAGTCGAGCGCCTTGTCGACGGCGCCGCATCCGACGGCGGCCGGTATCGCGATCAGGACCGCGGTGACGGCGAGTGCGGCGGTGCGGTGGCGGTGTCTGTGGCGCGCGGCCATGGTTCGTTCCTCCCCTATGCGGAAGGGCGTACGGCTCGGTGTCGTACGCCCTTTCCGGTTGCTACCCGCCCGGCGGGCTCTTTACTTTTCGAGCGTGGCCTCGAGTGCGGCGCGCTGGATCGTGGTGAGGTCGGCGCAGCCGGAAACGGCCAGGTCGAGCAGGGAGTTGAGCTCGTCGCGGGCGAACGGCTCGGCCTCGGCGGTGCCTTGGACCTCGACGAAGCGGCCGTCGCCGGTGCAGACGACGTTCATGTCGGTGTCGGCGCGGACGTCTTCCTCGTAGCAGAGGTCGAGGAGGGGGGTGCCGCCGACGATGCCGACGGAGACGGCGGAGACGGTGCCGGTGAGGGGCTGGCGGCCGGCCTTGATGAGCTTCTTGCCCTGGGCCCAGGTGACGGCGTCGGCGAGTGCCACGTACGCGCCGGTGATGGCGGCCGTGCGCGTACCGCCGTCGGCCTGGAGGACGTCGCAGTCGAGGACGATGGTGTTCTCGCCGAGGGCCTTGTAGTCGATGACGGCGCGCAGGCTGCGGCCGATGAGGCGGGAGATCTCGTGGGTGCGGCCGCCGATCTTGCCGCGGACGGATTCGCGGTCGCCGCGGGTGTTGGTGGCGCGCGGGAGCATCGAGTACTCGGCGGTGACCCAGCCTTCGCCGCTGCCCTTGCGCCAGCGCGGGACGCCTTCGGTGACGGAGGCGGTGCAGAAGACCTTGGTGTCGCCGAAGGAGACGAGGACGGAGCCTTCTGCGTGCTTGCTCCACCCGCGTTCGATGGTGATGGGGCGGAGTTGTTCGGGGGTGCGGCCGTCGATGCGAGACATGGGGGGAGCCTAGCGGGAACGGGTGAAGGCCCCGTTCGGGGTGTCCCGTCGGGGCCTTCGGTGCTACGGAGTACGTGGGCGTCAGGCGCTCACATCATGTCTTCGATGTCGGCTGCGATGGGGTCGGCGTCGGTGCCGATGACGACCTGGATCGCGGTGCCCATCTTGACGACGCCGTGGGCGCCGGCGGCCTTCAGGGCGGCTTCGTCGACCTTGCTGGGGTCGATGACCTCGGTGCGCAGGCGGGTGATGCAGCCCTCGACCTCTTCGATGTTGTCGAGCCCGCCGAGCCCGGCGACGATCTTCTCAGCCTTGGTGGCCATGTGGTTCTCCCTGACTTCTCTCACGGCCCGCCCTGGGCCCGCTTTGTCACGGTAACCCACGGTTGGCCCATCTTCACGGGCGGTCTCGTGACTCGTGACCCATGCTGACGATCACGGCGCCGCGCCTCACCGGCCGGTACCGGCCGACCCGTCACGCAACTGGTCTACACCAGTTCTCGACGACCGCCAAACGTGGCCAGTTCCGGGAGGACGCCTATGAGCGCAGACAGTGCGGCCGTACACCAGCCCAGCAGATGGAACGTCGCGTTCCAGGGGCTGCAGAAGATGGGGCGCAGCCTGCAACTCCCCATCGCCGTACTGCCTGCGGCGGGCATCCTGAACCGGCTCGGCCAGCCGGACGTCTTCGGCGATCAGGGCCTCGGATGGACCGACGTGTCCAAGGTGATGGTCGGCGCCGGTTCCGCGCTACTCGACGGCGCACTCGGCCTACCCCTGCTGTTCTGTATCGGTGTGGCCATCGGCATGGCCAAGAAGTCGGACGGTTCGACGGCGCTCGCGGCGATCGTCGGTTTCCTCGTCTACTACAACGTGCTGCGCCAGTTCCCCCAGGACTGCGCGGCGGGCTCGAAGCCGGTCGCGACCGGCTGCCAACTGGTGACGGATCAGTCTGTCGTCGCCTACACGTACCAGAACCCGGGCGTCTTCGGCGGCATCGTCATGGGCCTGATGGCCGCGTACCTGTGGCAGCGGTTCCACCGTACGAAGCTGGTCGACTGGCTGGGCTTCTTCAACGGGCGCCGGCTCGTTCCGATCATCATGGCGTTCGTCGGTATCGGGTTCGCGGCGCTCTGCCTGTGGGTGTGGCCGCCGATCGGTACGGCGCTGCAGCACTTCAGCGACTGGCTCGTCGGTCTCGACTGGCTGGGGGCGGGCATCTTCGGTGTCGCGAACCGCGCGCTGCTGGTGGTCGGCCTGCACCAGTTCCTGAACGTGCCCATCTGGTTCCAGTTCGGGTCGTTCACGAAGCCGGACGGCACGGTGGTGCACGGTGACATCAACATGTTCCTGGCGGGCGACCCGCACGCGGGCCTGTTCACGTCGGGCTTCTTCCCGATCATGATGTTCGCGCTGCCGGCCGCGTGTCTGGCGATGACGCACACCGCCCGCCCGGAGCGCCGCAAGGTGGTCGGCGGTCTGATGCTGTCGGTCGCGCTGACGTCGTTCGTCACCGGCATCACCGAGCCCATCGAGTACTCGTTCATGTTCGTGGCGCCGCTGCTGTACGTGTTCCACGCGATCCTGACCGGTGTGTCGATGGCGGTGACGTGGGCGCTCGGGGTGCACGACGGGTTCAGTTTCTCGGCGGGGCTGATCGACTACGTCATCAACTGGAGCCTGGCGACGAAGCCGTGGCTGATCATCCCGATCGGGCTCGCGTTCGCCGTCGTGTATTACGCGGTGTTCCGGTTCGCCATCATCAAGTTCGACCTGAAGACGCCGGGGCGTGAGGCGGAGGACCAGGTCGAGGACGTGACGAAGGCCTGAGGCCCGTACCGCACGTGAAACCCCCTGACCTCACCCTGGTCCGGGGGTTTTGTTCCGCACCGTCGCATATGACCGAGCGCACAGCGGCCCCAGGAAATCGCAGGTTCCTTATCTGACCTTCACCGTGCTAGAACAGGTCTACACCACTGAGTGGTGTAGACCATCTGGTACGGAGGAAGTTGATGAGCACCGCGACCGCTACCGCGGCCCCGGCGAAGAAGCGGGGCCAGGGCCTGTTCCAGGGACTCCAGAAGGTGGGCCGCAGCCTGCAGCTGCCGATCGCGGTGCTGCCGGCCGCGGGCATCATGGTCCGCCTCGGCCATGACGACATCTTCGGCAAGGACGGCCTCGGCTGGGACAAGGTCGCCGCGGTCTTCGACAACGCGGGCAGCGCCATCACCGGCGCCCTGCCGATCCTGTTCTGCATCGGCGTCGCGATCGGCTTCGCCAAGAAGTCCGACGGTTCGACCGCGCTCGCCGCGCTCGTCGGCTTCCTCGTCTACAGCAAGGTCCTGCAGGCCTTCCCGGTCACCGAAGCGGTGATCAACACGACCGCCAACAAGGGTGTCGACGTCGCCGCGACGTACAACGACCCCGGTGTCTTCGGCGGCATCGTGATGGGTCTGCTGTCGGCGGTCCTGTGGCAGCGGTTCCACCGCACCAAGCTCGTCGACTGGCTCGGCTTCTTCAACGGCCGCCGGCTCGTCCCGATCATCATGGCGTTCGTCGGCATCATCGTGGGTGTCTTCTTCGGCCTGGTCTGGGAGCCGATAGGCGCCGGCATCTCGCACTTCGGCGAGTGGATGACGGGCCTCGGCTCGGGCGGCGCCGCGCTGTTCGGCGGCGTGAACCGCGCGCTGATCCCGATCGGTATGCACCAGTTCGTGAACACCGTCGCGTGGTTCCAGCTCGGTGACTTCACCAACTCCGCGGGCGAGATCGTCCACGGCGACATCCCGCGCTTCCTCGCGGGCGACCCGTCGGCCGGCATGTTCCAGTCGGGCTTCTTCCCGATCATGATGTTCGGCCTCCCAGCCGCCGCCATCGCCATCGCGCACACCGCACGGCCGGAGCGCCGCAAGGCCGTGATGGGCATGATGGTCTCGCTCGCGCTGACCTCGTTCGTCACGGGTGTGACCGAGCCGATCGAGTTCTCGTTCATGTTCATCGCGCCGCTGCTGTACGTGCTGCACGCCGTCCTGACCGCGCTGTCGATGGCGGTGACCTGGGGCCTCGGCGTCCACGCGGGCTTCAATTTCTCGGCCGGGTTCATCGACTACGCGCTGAACTGGACCCATGCCACGAAGCCGTGGATGATCATCCCGATCGGTCTGGTCTTCGCGGTGATCTATTACGTGACATTCCGGTTCGCGATCGTCAAGTTCAACCTCACCACCCCGGGCCGTGAGCCCGAGGAGGAGGTCGAGGACCTCACCAAGGCGTGAGCCTCACCCGCCCGTGCATGACGAAGGCCCCGGAACCGTCCAGGTTCCGGGGCCTTCGTCATGCACGGGCGGGGCTCAGATCTCGTACACCTGCCCCGGCGCGGCCAGTTGGGTCGGGCCGTCGTACACGGCGCGGGCGTCCGCGAGGTTGATCCGCGCGTCCGTCCACGGCGGGATGTGCGTGAGGACCAGGCGGCGGGCGCCGGCGCGGGCGGCGGACTCGCCCGCCTCGCGGCCGTTGAGGTGCAGGTCCGGGATGTCCTCTTTGCCGTGAGTGAACGCGGCCTCGCACAGGAACAGGTCGCTGTCCGCGGCGAGTTCGTCGAGGGCGGGGCACGTGCCGGTGTCCCCGGAGTACGTGAGCGACCTGCCGCCGTGCTCGACGCGGATGCCGTACGCCTCGACGGGGTGGCACACGCGCTCCGTGCGGACGGTGAACGGGCCGATCTCGTACCGGCCGGGCTTGACGGTGTGGAAGTCGAAGACCTCGCTCATCGAGGACGCGGAGGGCGTGTCCGCGTACGCCGTGGTCAGACGCTGTTCGGTGCCTTCGGGGCCGTAGACCGGGATCGGGGCGCAGCGGCCGCCGTCGTGGCGGTAGTAGCGGGCCACGAAGTAGCCGCACATGTCGATGCAGTGGTCGGCGTGCAGATGGCTGAGGAAGATCGCGTCGAGGTCGTAGAGACCGCAGTGGCGCTGCAGCTCGCCCAGGGCGCCGTTGCCCATGTCGAGTAGCAGCCGGAAGCCGTCGGCCTCGACGAGGTAGCTCGAGCAGGCCGATTCCGCGGACGGGAACGACCCCGAGCAGCCGACGACGGTGAGCTTCATATGAGCCGGAACCTCCGCGCTGGCGGTCAGAGAGCGGTCAGGGGGCGGGAACTGATGGGGTGAGGGGTCTAGCGGTGCGTCGAGCGTAAGGCGGATGAGGCCGGGTCGCTCCTCCGTCGCGGGTCGTTGTGGGAGAACTCACCTGTGGTGTCACCGGTTCGGGGGGCGTGCGCCCGGTGGGGCGTGTGGCGGGCGCCACCGGTACCGTCATGCGTATGGACACGTCCTGGTGGCTGGTGCTCGCCGCCGTCCTGCTGCTCGCGCTGGTGGCGACGCTGATAGACGGGTGGGGGCGCGGGCATCGGCGGCCCGGCGGCCGGCTGCGCCTGCTGCGGAGGTCGCGCGGCGCCGCGGTCCGGCCGCTGCCGGGCGAGATCTGGTGGGCGCTCGTGCCGTTCGAGGAGGGGCCGGAGTCGGACGGGTTCGCTCGCGACACGGGTACGGCGGTGGCGGGCGCGGGGCAGCGGGCCAAGGACCGCCCGTGTCTCGTACTCGCGGTGCGCCGGCGGCGCGTGCGCGTCGCGAAGATCACGAGCAAGTACCACGACGAGCGGGCCGGCGTGATCGCGCTGCCGCCCGGGTCGGTGGGCGACGCGCGGGGCAGGCCGAGCTTCCTGGAGACGGACGAGCTCCGCGAGGTGCCCCTGGGGGACTTCCGCAAGCGCGTGGGCATCGTGGATCCGGTGGTGTGGGACCAGGTGCGGTATCTGGCGGGCTGACGCGGATATGTGAATCTGACGCGGGGCCCGGCCGATGTACCGGCCGGGCCCCGCGTCGTGCAAGCCGTGTGACGGCGTGTCCGGGCTACGCCCAGAGCTGGCCGTGCAGCGTCTCGATGGCCTCTTCCGTCGTGGCCGCCGTGTAGACGCCGGTCGACAGGTACTTCCAGCCGCCGTCGGCGACCACGAAGACGATGTCGGCGGACTCGCCGGCCGCGACCGCCTTGCGGCCCACGCCGATCGCGGCGTGGAGCGCCGCGCCGGTGGAGACGCCCGCGAAGATGCCCTCCTGCTGGAGGAGTTCGCGGGTGCGGGTCACGGCGTCGGCCGAGCCGACGGAGAAGCGGGTGGTGAGGACGGAGGCGTCGTACAGCTCGGGGACGAAGCCCTCGTCGAGGTTGCGCAGTCCGTAGACCAGGTCGTCGTAGCGCGGCTCCGCGGCGACGATCTTGACGTCCGGCTTCTGCTCGCGCAGATAGCGGCCGACTCCCATCAGGGTGCCCGTCGTGCCGAGGCCCGCCACGAAGTGGGTCACGGACGGCAGGTCGGCGAGGATCTCCGGGCCGGTCGTCGCGTAGTGGGCGCCGGCGTTGTCCGGGTTGCCGTACTGATAGAGCATCACCCAGTCCGGGTGCTGCGCGCTCAGTTCCTTCGCCATGCGGACGGCCGTGTTGGAGCCGCCCGCGGCGGGCGACGGGATGATCTCCGCGCCCCACATGGCGAGCAGGTCCCTGCGCTCCTGCGAGGTGTTCTCCGGCATGACGCACACCATGCGGTAGCCCTTGAGGCGGGCGGCCATGGCGAGGGAGATGCCGGTGTTGCCCGAGGTCGGCTCGAGGATGGTGCAGCCGGGGGTGAGCCGGCCGTCCTTCTCCGCCTGCTCGATCATGTGGAGCGCGGGGCGGTCCTTGACCGAGCCGGTCGGGTTGCGGTCCTCGAGCTTCGCCCAGATCCGTACGTCCTCGGAGGGCGAGAGCCGCGGCAGGCGCACGAGGGGCGTGTTGCCGACCGCGGCGAGCGGGGAGTCGTACCGCATCCTGATCAGGCCATGCCGCCGGCCACGGCCGGCAGGATCGTGACGTTGTCGCCGTCGGCGAGCTTGGTTTCGATGCCCTCGAGGAAGCGGACGTCCTCGTCGTTCAGGTACACGTTCACGAAGCGGCGCAGCTTCTCGCCCTCGACGATGCGCGCCTGGATGCCCGTGTGACGGGTCTCGAGGTCGGCGAAGAGGTCGGCGAGCGTCTCGCCCTTGCCCTCGACGGCCTTCTCGCCGTCGGTGTAGGTGCGGAGGATGGTCGGAATGCGGACCTCGATGGCCATGGCGGGGCTCCTGTCGGAAGAAGTCAGGTGGTCAGAGCGCGCGGCGGCGCGGGGCATTGCCTGGGGGTACGTGGTCGTACTCGGATGCGGCGCCGCGGCTCACTGCCGTACGGCGGCCCGGTTCAGCGCGTACAGATGGCGCTGGCGAGGCGGCACAGGTCGACGTGGAGCCGCGCCACGAGCAACATGCCCGGCGTCTTTTCACTCACGTCGTGGAGAACCATGGGCTCATCGTAACGATTCCCGCCCGGGGTCCTCGAATGTGATCTCACCATGTGGTCGATTTCCGTCCGACAGTCGAGACGTCTACGGCGTGACCTCGACCTCTTCCTCGGTGACGACGCCCTCGACGATGCGGAACGAGCGGAACTGGAAGGGGCCCGCGTCGTCGGTGTCGGCGGTCGAGACCAGGACGTAGTGGGCGCCGGGCTCGTTCGCGTAGGTGATGTCGGTGCGGGAGGGGTGGGCCTCGGTCGCGGTGTGCGAGTGGTAGATGATCACGGGCTCCTCGTCCCGGTCGTCCATCTCGCGGTACAGCTTCAGCAGGTCACCCGAGTCGAACTCGTAGAACGTGGGTGAGCGGGCGGCGTTCAGCATCGGGATGAAACGCTCGGGGCGGCCGGTGCCCGCGGGGCCCGCGACGACGCCGCACGCCTCGTCGGGGTGGTCGGCGCGCGCGTGGGCGACGATCTGGTCGTAGACGGCCTGGGTCAGGGTCAGCATGAGGCTCAGGATAAGCAGACGGGCCCTCGCGTACCGGAGTGCGGTACGGGAGGGCCCGGATGCTGAGATGCGGGTGGCCGACCCCAGGGGTGGCGGGGCGGCCGGCCCGGGCGCCGTCGGGCGCCGGCTGCTAGTCGCGCTTCGCGAACGCCAGGTTCTGCGGGTTGCGGCGGCGCAGCACCCAGTACGAGACGGCGAGGAGCGCGGCCCACAGCGGGGCGCAGTAGAGCGAGATCCGCGCGTCCTTGTCGATGCCCATCATCACGACGACACCGATGAGGAAGACGAACGAGAAGATGCTCGGCCAGATGCCGCCGGGGGCCTTGAAGGTGGACTCGGGCAGGAGGCCACGGTCGGCCTTGAGGCGGTAGCGGATCTGGCAGAACAGGATGATGAACCAGGCCCACATGCCGGAGATCGTGGCGAAGGAGACGACGTAGTTGAACGCGTCGCCGGGCCACTGGTAGTTGATCCAGACGCCGACCATCATCAGCCCGGCCGAGACGCTGGTGCCGACCAGCGGGGTGCCGGTCTTGGTGAGCTTGGTGAAGAACTTCGGGCCCTGGCCGTTGAGCGCCAGGTCACGCAGCATCCGGCCCGTCGAGTACATGCCCGAGTTGCAGGAGGACAGGGCGGCGGTGAGGACGACGAAGTTGACGATCGCGGCACCGATGCCGAGACCCATCTTCTGGAAGGCGTAGACGAAGGGGCTGACGCCCGGCTGGAACTCGGTCCACGGCACGACCGACAGGATCATGATCAGGGCGCCGACGTAGAAGACGGCGATGCGCCACGGCACGGTGTTGATGGCCTTGGGCAGGACGGTCTTGGCGTCCTTGGCCTCGCCCGCGGTGACGCCGACGAGCTCGACGGCGAGGAACGCGAACATGACCATCTGGAGGGTCATGAGGGTGGAGCCGATGCCGTGCGGGAAGAAGCCGCCCTGGTCCCACAGGTGGGTCATGGAGGCGGTGTCGCCGGCGTCGGAGAAGCCGAGGGTGAGGATGCCGGCGCAGATGAGGATCATGCCGACGATGGCCGTCACCTTGACCATCGAGAACCAGAACTCCAGCTCACCGAAGAGCTTCACGGAGATGAGGTTGACCCCGTAGAGGACGAGGGTGAAGACGAGCGCGGAGAGCCACTGGGGGATGTGCCACCAGAACGTCATGTAGGTGGCGGCCGCGGTGACCTCGGTGATGCCGGTGACGACCCAGAAGAGCCAGTACGTCCAGCCGGTCACGAAGCCCGCGAAGGGGCCGATGAACTCGCGCGCGTACTCCGAGAAGGAGCCCGAGACGGGGCGGTACATGAGGAGCTCGCCGAGCGCCCGCATGATGAAGAAGATGACGAGGCCCGCGATGGCGTACGCGAGGATCAGGCTGGGGCCCGCCTTCGAGATGCCCTTGCCGGCACCGAGGAAGAGGCCGGTTCCGATGGCGCCGCCGATGGCGATCATCTGGATCTGCCGGGCACCG
The DNA here is from genome assembly GCF_040645335.1 of Streptomyces sp. NPDC046821. Taxonomy (NCBI): domain Bacteria; kingdom Bacillati; phylum Actinomycetota; class Actinomycetes; order Kitasatosporales; family Streptomycetaceae; genus Streptomyces; species Streptomyces sp. NPDC046821. Next base: position 275,498 of record NZ_JBEYYB010000008.1, read on the forward strand.
AGTCCGCGCTGGTAGCCCTCGCCCTCGCCGGTCTCGCCGTGGGCCACGGCCTCATTGCCGTCGTGATGCTTGTCGACCTGCAGTGAGGTCATGGTGTTGCGCCTTTCTCCATGCCGATCCGTGCCACTGCGGCTCGGATCGACTGTGACGATCCTTCGGGGTCTGGGCCCCTGGATGGATGGAGCTGTGCCTACCGGCGGTCAGCCGGTCGGGGCGCACTCGGGGACAGGGGTGGCGTCCTTCGAGCGATCGTGAAGATTTATCACGGTCGCAACATTGATCGCCCTGGCCTTATGTGGCGCATACCACCAGAAAAACCGGACAAAAAACGCCTCGCGCGACATAGGGGACCGCACGAGTGATCTGATCGTTATCCGCAGTTGAGCGTCCGTTGAGCGAACGCGCTTACCTGGTCGCCCTTACATGTGGACGATCCGCTTCCGCCCGACATGTCGCGGCAAGTCAGGGCATAAGGGGCAGCGCCTGGGTCAGCGCACAGCGGTCACGGCATGAGCGTTTCGACGAGCGTCTCCTGGAGCCCGCCCAGCCACAGGTACGCCATCACCATCGGCTTGCGCGGATCGTCGTCCGGGAGGCGGTAGAGGAGGTCCGTGTCCTCCTCGTCGTTGATCTCCAGGCGGGTACCGATCGCGAGGCGCAGGTCGTTGAGCGCGCGCATCCAGCGCAGGGACTCCTCGGGCGAGAGCTTGAGGACCGCTCCCCCCTCGCCCGCGGCCGTCAGCGCGTCGAGCGAGCGGATCACGGCGAGCGCGTCCTCCCGCTTGACGGCGCGCAGGTCGTTCTCGGTGAAGCGGCGGAACTCGGCCGAGTGCGCGCGCTGCTCGTCCGCGTCGGCCACCGGCATCTCCTCGGCGCCGGGTCCGCCGTACGCGTCGGGGAAGAGGCGCTGGAGGACCGGGTCGGAGGGCGGCTCGCTCGGGCCCTCGGCGAAGAGCTCGGCGAGCGGGTCGTCGGACGCCTCACCGCCCGGCCCCGGGCCGATCAGCTCCAGGAGCTGGACCGCCAGGGAGCGGATGATCGAGATCTCGACCTCGTCGAGCGCGACGGCGGCCCCGCCGCCGGGAATCGGTTCGAAGTGTCCTGGCATCAGGTGCGTCGCTACTCCGGTCGCTGCTTGCGTGGGCTACTTGCGGTCCTGCTGGAGGGTCGCCCACAGACCGTAACCGTGCATGGCCTGAACGTCGCGTTCCATCTCTTCGCGGGTACCGCTGGAGACGACCGCGCGGCCCTTGTTGTGCACATCGAGCATCAGCTTCGTGGCCTTGTCCTTCGAGTAGCCGAAGTACGTCTGGAAGACATACGTCACATAACTCATCAGGTTGACCGGGTCGTTGTGCACGAGCGTGATCCAGGGGACGTCCGGCTCAGGTACGGCGAAGGACTCCTCCGCCGGCTCGGTGCGTTCGATCTCAAGGGGTGCGGGAGCCGTCACACAGCCCATGCTGCCACTAGGGGGCGGCCCCCGCATAAACGGACCACGGAAATCGTCACACTGACGCTAATTGGGGGTAGCATCCCGCATATGAACACAGCGGACCTTGGCCTGCCGGTGGATGTCCCGTCGACAGCGCTCTTCACCGACCACTACGAGCTCACGATGCTCCAGGCCGCGCTCCGGGCGGGCACGGCCGACCGGCGCTCGGTCTTCGAGGTCTTCACGCGCAGGCTTCCCGAGGGGCGGCGGTACGGCGTCGTGGCGGGCACCGGCCGCGTGCTCGACGCCGTCGAGAACTTCCGGTTCGGGCCCGGCGAGATCGGCTTCCTGCGCGAGCGGGGCATCGTCGACGAGCGGACCCTCGAATGGCTGGCCGCCTATCGCTTCAGCGGCGACATCTGGGGCTACCCCGAGGGCGAGGTGTACTTCCCCGGCTCGCCGATCCTGCGGGTCGAGGGCTCGTTCGCCGAGTGCGTCCTGCTCGAGACGGTGATCCTCTCCATCCTCAACCACGACTCGGCGATCGCGGCGGCCGCGTCCCGCATGGCCTCCGCCGCGGGTGACCGGCCGCTGATCGAGATGGGCGCGCGCCGGACGCACGAGCTGAGCGCCGTCGCCTCGTCCCGCGCCGCGTACGTGGGCGGCTTCGCCACCACGTCGGACCTCGCGGCCGGGTTCCGGTACGGGATCCCCACGGTCGGCACGTCCGCGCACGCCTTCACGCTGCTGCACGACACCGAGCGCGACGCGTTCCGCGCGCAGGTCGACTCCCTCGGCGAGGGGACGACGCTGCTCGTGGACACGTACGACGTGACGGAGGCCGTGAAGCTCGCCGTCGAGATCGCCGGGCCCGAGCTCGGGGCGGTCCGGATCGACTCCGGTGACCTGCTGCTCGTCGCGCACCGCGTGCGCAACCAGCTCGACGAGCTGGGCGCCACGCAGACGAAGATCGTCGTGACCTCGGATCTCGACGAGTACGCGATCGCTTCGCTGGCCGCCGCGCCCGTGGACGCGTACGGGGTGGGGACGCAGCTGGTCACCGGCTCGGGGCACCCGACGTGCTCGATGGTCTACAAGCTCGTGGCCCGCGCCGAGTCCGCCGACCTGAAGGCTCCGCTGCAGGCTGTGGCGAAGAAGTCCATGGGTGCGAAGTCTTCTGTGGGTGGCCGGAAGTGGGCCGCACGGCGGCCCGACGAGGACGGGGTCGCCGAGGCGGAGGTCATCGGGACGGGGGCCGTTCCGGCCGGTCTCGTCGATCACCAACTGCTGGTCGAGCTGATCAAGGGCGGGTCGGTGGTCGCCCGTGAGCCGCTGGACGCCGTGCGGCGGCGGCACATCGACGCTCTCGCCGGGCTGCCGCTTTCCGCTACGCAGTTGTCTCGCGGGGAGGCCGTTATTCCTACGGAGTATCTGGTCAATACGTCCGCATAACGCCGGTCGGTGCCGGCCACTCCCGTAACGCCCGTCCAGTCTTTACGCTCGACATCACTCCAGCAGAAGGACAGCTCCCATGCGTCGCGCCTTGATCGTCGTAGATGTGCAGAACGACTTCTGTGAGGGCGGCAGCCTTGCCGTGGCCGGTGGGGCCGATGTGGCCGCGGCGATCACCGAGCTGATCGGGCAGGCGCCGGCCGGGTACCGGCATGTCGTCGCCACTCGCGATCACCATGTCGCGCCCGGTGACCACTTCTCCGGGGCCCCGGATTACGTCCACACGTGGCCTCCGCACTGTGTGGCGGGGACGGAGGGCGTCGGGTTCCACCCGAACTTTGCGCCTGCGGTTGCCTCCGGCGGTGTCGATGCCGTGTTCGACAAGGGCGCGTATTCCGCTGCTTACAGCGGGTTCGAGGGGGTCGATGAGAACGGGGTCTCGTTGGCGGAGTGGCTTCGGGGGCGGGGGATCGGTGAGGTGGATGTGGTGGGGATCGCTACCGATCACTGCGTGCGGGCCACTGCGCTTGATGCTGTGCGGGAGGGGTTTCGGGCTCAGGTGTTGTTGGGGCTGACGGCGGGGGTTTCTGCGGGGACGACTGCCGCTGCGCTGGAGGAGATGCGGGGGGCTGGGGTTGAGTTGAGTGGGAAGCCCGTTGTGGGGTGAGTTTTCCTCTCCCCCAGCCCGCCCCTTCCCGGAAGACCTGGGGCTCTGCCCCAGACCCCGCTCCTCAAACGCCGGAGGGGCTGGTATAGCCCGAGCGCCCCGCCAGGGAGCCGTCAGACTCCGGACGGGCTGGAGTAGCCGGGCCGAACGCCGATGGGGCCGGGTTGGCTGGAGTAGGCCGTCACGCTGGACGATGTGCCGGGGCGAGGCGTGCGGACCACTGAGCCCGCTCGGATTGTCGGGGCCGGGCGTCTTGGGCGTAGCAGTGCCTTGATCGGGTGGAAGAGTTCGCCCGACGTCAGGTGGGGGGCCGTGCGCCAGACCAGGCCGTCGGGGTGGTGGAGGACCGCTGTGATTTCGTCCGGGGTGGGGGGTTCTGCGTTGCCTCGGAGGTAGATCGCTCGCAGACCGAGGTTGCGTAGGCGGGTCAGGGCCCGGGCCCGGTTCGCCGCGTGGACCAGGACCCGTACCGCGCCGTCGTCCGGCGCGGGGCTGGGCACGGTCAGTGCCACCACCACGGTGCCGTTCGGCAGTTTGCAGAACCCTCCTGCGGACATGACTGTCACACCCCCGTGAGACCTGGTGTCAATAACGACTTCGTAGGACGCACCTAAACACGATCGGCCGCCGCCCGCTAGAGGGCGACGGCCGATCATGCTCTGACCTGCGGTGATGCGGATTACTTCACCGAGGGGCCGACCTTCACCGTGATCGAGGAGCCGTCGAGCGGCTGCTTCACGATCGAGATCCGGGTGTTGGTGTCAGTTGTCTGGACACTGCCGGTCGGGTTCTCCTTGTACCAGTACGTGCCCTTGTGGTCGTCGAAGACCGGTACGCCCGCCTGCGCCGGGATCTTGGCTTCGGCGCCGAGCCGGTGCAGCGAGAAGCCCGGGTTCCCGTACTGGCTGAACGCGGCGTCGTACGGCTGGATCTTGTTGGTGATCAGCCGGCCGTCGGCCCACTTGAGCGGCGCGGCGTGCGCGTCGATCGGCAGGATCAGGCCCTTGCCGGGGTGCTGGCCGACGTTGTTGTTGCGCTGCGAGGTGTCCCACTGCCAGACGACGAGGCCGGGCCGGTACGCGTAGTGCTCGACCCAGTCGTTCTTCACGCCGCCGTCGCGCCAGCCGAAGTTGTACGGGCCGACCTTCAGCGTCTTGTCGTAGCTGACGTACTGGCGGTTCTCCGCGAGGTAGAACTGCGGGAAGTCGCCCGTGACGGAGGCGCCGACGCGGGAGAAGCCGCGTGCGGTCCAGCCGTTGTCGTCGCCCTCGGCGTTGTCGGTGAACAGCGCCTGGCCGTCCGCCTTCACGGTGAGGTTGTCGGCGGTGAAGCCCATGCCGCCCGCGCCGCCGTCGGTCTTGTAGCGGAAGCGGATGCCGATCTTCTGGCCGGCGTACTCGTCGAGCGGGAAGACCAGGTGCTGGAACTTGCCGGAGGCGCCGGTCAGGGCCGGCTTGTCGCCGCCGTCACGCGGGATGGTGACGCCGTCGGCGGTGCCGTCGATCGACTTCCAGCTGGCGCCGTCGTCCGTGGACACCTGCGTGTACAGGTAGTCGTAGTCCTTCTCGATGTCGTACCAGCCGTCGAGTTCGAGCGCGGCCTTCGACTTGCCGGTCAGATCGACCGTGCGCGAAAGGGTGTTGGAGAGGTCGTCCCCGTAGTCCGACCACCACTGCTTGGCGCCCTCGGTGGGCTGCACTATGTCGGTGGTGACGCCCTTCTTCTCGGGCAGTTCGACGACGAGGGCCTGCTTCTGCTTCGTGTTGTACTCCGAAACACCCAGCTTGTGCGTCGACTTGGTGGCCGCCTTGGCCTTGTCGTAGTCGAGCCAGCCCAGCTGGAGCTTGTCCCACGCGGTCATGTCGCCCGGCATGTCGCCGATCGCGTCCTTGCCGGTGCCGAGCCAGGAGCCCGCCGACATCAGCGACCAGAAGCCGACCGAGTTCTCGCCCGCGTACGAGGTGTCGTACAGGTCGGGCAGGCCCAGGTCGTGGGCGTACTCGTGGGCGAAGACGCCGAGGCCGCCGTTCTCCGGCTGCATCGTGTAGTCGCCGACCCACAGGCCGGTGTCGCCGATGGGGGTGCCGCCCGCCTTGAAGCCGGCCGGACCCGTGTCGCCGTCGTCGCGGCCGTAGGCGTAACCCCGGTGTGCCCAGAGGGAGTCGCCGCCCTGCGCGCCGCCGCCGGCCGACCCGTCCTCGCCCGCGTGGACGATCTGGAAGTGGTCGATGTAGCCGTCGGGCTCGTTGAAGTTGCCGTCGCCGTCGTGGTCGGTGCGGTCCCACTGGTCGTACTGGGACAGGTCCGCCTTGATGTCGGCGTCGGACTTGCCGGCCGCCTTCTGCTGCTCGACCCAGGCGTTGACGCCGTCGCGGACCAGGTCCTCGACGTTCGGGCAGTTGTCGGCGCCGCAGTAGTTGGAGCCGTAACGGGCCTCGTTGTAGGGGACCTTGACCCAGTCCGAGACCTCGCCGTCGACCGAGTAGCGGCCCGACGACGTCTTCTCGTAGTACGTCTTCAGTGAGTCGACGCCCTTGCCCGAACCGAAGTACAGGTCCTGGAAGTGCTTGCTGCTGTAGTCCTTCTGCCAGGCCGTGCTGTTGTTGTTCGCACGGTCCGGCTCGGCTATCCGGTTGTGCAACGGGCCTGGCGTGCCGCCGTACTTGGGCTTCAGGTCCGGGGTGTCGTCGTCGGCGCGGTCGACGAGGGTCGTGTTGTCGACCTGGTCGCCGAACTCCGTCAGGATCGTGAAGATCTTGTCGGTCCGCTCCCGGCCGAGCTCCACGTACTTGTCCTTGCCGAGCTTCACGACGTTGGAGCCGTCGCGCTGCTCGACCTTGGACGTGCCCGAGAGCACCTGCTCCAGGGCGGTCTTGCGCTGCTGTTCCTGCTGCTGGCTGAAGGGGCCGCCGATGACGTGCCCCTTGCCCCCGTAGGTCTTGCCGTGCGACGTGGATCCTCCGGCGGCCGGGGTGTCGGCCTGGGCGCCCGTCGCGAGGACCGATCCGGCGGCCGCGGTCGCGGTCAGCGTCACGAGGACGGCGGCGGTTCTCAACGCCCGTCTCTTGATGGTCACTTGGTGGTTCCCCTCCTCCGTGGCGTTACGCCACGCATCACAAGTGACGCTATTTGACCGGAGGTGAAGGAGATTTACCAGACCTTGACTGTGAAAGCCGGCGTGCACTATGCAGGGGAACGGCACCGCTATGCGGACGCGTCTACTCCCCTCAACGGGCGCGCCGACCGTCCACTTCATGGACACGGTGACTCCGTGCGCCCCCCGTGCTCCGAACCCGTGGGTTAGGTCACGCTTACTACCGGTTCCTCTCGGGCATGGGTCGCAATAGAGTCTTTTGACGGCGCGCCACGGCCCGGTCGAGTCGGCTCCGCTTACATATGCAGCTGCCACACGCACCTGCCATACGCAGCGCCACCCCCATCGCAGTACGCATCCGCTGTCCCGAGGACGGATAACGCCATGCCTCGTCCGACTGCCGCACAGCTCGCCTACGGTTCCGTGACCGTGATCTGTTCCACCCTCGCCATGCTGCTGTTGTCGCAGACGAGTTCGGGACTGGGAGTCGCGGTCATCGCCGTCGCCGCACTCGGGCTCGGCCTCTTCGTCGCAGTGACCGTCACCTCTCCGAGGCCCCGGCGCGCCGGTGCCGCGTCCGGCGCCGGGACCGCCCCCGCCTCGGCGCCCGCCGTCGGGGAGCCGGCGCCCGTGCGGCGCGCGACCATCCGGTCCGCCGCCCCGCGCCCCGCGCCCGAGCCCGTCTACGAGACCGCGCCCTCCGCCGCACGTGGAACGGCGGGCCCGTGACCCACGGACCCGCCGCCCACATCACCCTCCGGTTCAGCCGGTACTGACCACCACCGTCTTGGCGGCCTTGTCGTGCAGGCCCTGCCGGTAGGGCTTGTCGAAGAAGCTCCAGCCGCCCGAGATCGCGATCCAGATGCAGGCGCAGCAGAACACCGCCGGCAGCCACAGGACCGCGGCGCGTGCGAGGTTGGTCTGGACGCTGGGCGTCGCGCCGTTGGAGAGATCCGCGACCCGCAGCTTGAACAGCCGCTTGCCGAGGGTCTGGCCGGTCCGCGTCATCAGGATGGTGTCGTAGCCGATGTAGAGGACCGCCGCGAGGACGGACTCGGCGAACTGCTTGCCGAACTGGATCTTGTCGGGGCTGGTCTTGAACTCGGCGATGTTGAACGCCCAGGACAGCAGCCCCACGACGATGCTGACCAGGATGATGTCGATGATCCGCGCCATCACCCGCTTGCCGCCGTCCGCCAGCGGCGGCATCCCGGCCAGCGGGTCCGCCCCGTAGGGGCCGCCGCCGTAGGGGTCCGACCCGTAGGGGCCTCCTCCCCCGCCACCGCCGTACGGGGGCGGTGTCCCTCCGGTGTCGTACGGGTTCCCCGGGCCGTTCCCGTACGGGTCCTGACGACCGCCGTAAGGTGAGCCGCCGCCACCCTGGGACGGCGGCTGCTTCCTGAACGGGTCGTCTTCCGGGGGCTGGCCAGGGCCGGGGGACGGCGGTTCGGTGCTCATGGCCCGAGTGGAACCCGAACTCCCCGGCACCGCATCCGGCGAGCCGCCGTACGGGGGACGGCGGCGGCCGGGGCGCGGGCCGGCCGGAGTAGGCCCGCGACCTGGGTGAGCGTCAGCCCGCGACGAACGTGCGGGCCGCCTTGTCGTGCCAGCACTGGTGCCAAGGCCGGTCGAACAGGCACCACAGGACGCCGACGACTCCGACGGCCAGGAGCCCCGGCACGCTGTAGACGAGCCAGCGCTTCACGGCCGCGCCGAACGTCGGCGCCGCGTGCTCCTCGATGTCCCGGACCTCGATGCCGCACAGCTTCTTGCCCAGGGTGCGGCCCCACTTGGCGGTCGGCAGCGCCTCGTAGAGGACACCACCGATGAGGAGTACGGCGAGGATGATGCCGAAGTAGACGCTGGTCGTGCCGTCCAGGAGCCAGACGGTGACCTCGTGGCCCGAGGCCTTCGCCGCGTCGATCTTGGCGTTGATGTGGTCGACGGCCTTCGTGCCGAGCGGGACGGCCGCGAGCGCGGTGACCGCGCCGAGCACGACAGTGTCGACGAGCCGCGCCGCGAGCCGCTTGCCGATCCCGGCGGGGCGGGCCGAGGCCTGCGCCTGGGCGGCCGCCAGGAAGGGGTCGTTGGCCACGGGCTTCCACGGGGTGACCGGACCGTCGGGCTCCGCGGGCTGGGCCGGGGCGGGCTGCGCCGGCTGTCCGGCCTGAGCGGGCTGACCGGGCTGACCGGGCTGACCGGGCTGGGCGAGGTGGTGCACCTGCTGGGCCCAGGAGGGCGATCCGGCGCCGGGCCCGGCCTGCGCGGGGGCGGCGGCCTGCGGCGGGACGGCGGCCTGGGGGGCGTGCGGCTGGGGGGCGGCCTGCTGGGGGTGGGCGGCCTGGGGCTGGGGGTGGGCGGCCTGGGGCTGGGCCTGCGGGTGCTGTGCCTGGGCCGGACCACCCTGCAGGGCCGGGCCCTGAGGCGCCTGACCCTGCGCCGCCTGTCCCTTCTGCCCCGGCACCTGCGGAGTAGCAGGAATCGCCCGCATCATCATCGTGCCCTCGGGCCGGTCCGCGGCCGGGGCGGTGGGGCGGCGGAACGTGACCGTCCCGTCGCTGGGCGGCTGCTTCGGCTCCGGCTTCACGGCGCGGATCGCGACCGTGCCGTCGGTAGGCGTCTCCTTCGGGGCCGGGACGCGCGGGTCGGTGCCCCACGAGACGCGGCGGTCCTGGTCGCCGCCGAAGCCGCTCTGGTGGGAGGCGTCCGCCTGCCAGGCCGCGGCCGGCTCGGGCGTGACCGGTTCGGAAGTGACCGGCTCGTCCGCGTACCGCTCGGGCTCCTCGTCGAGGAAGACGGGGCCGGTCTCCTCGACGGACGCCGGCGCCGGCGAAGGCGAGGGCGCGGGAGCCGGGGCGGGGGCGATCCCGGCGGGAGCCGCGAGCGGTTCTCCGTCGGACGGGGCGGGGCGGCTCGTGCCGGGCACCCACGACGCACCGTTCCAGTACCGGACATATCCGGGAATGGACGGGTCGGGGTAGTACCCCTCGCGGGGCCTGTCGTCGCCGGGGGCCGGAGTTGGGGCGCTCATGTCCGTCGTCCCGTATCTGCTCGGGGGTTTTGTTGGGGGTCCACATCTATCAGACCACCGCCCCGCACCGGGCGGGTCCATGGGTACGGACCACTTTCCGGGGACCCCGGAAAAAACTTTTGAGAAGTCGCGTAATGCTGCGCGCGTTCCCCCCTCTCTCCTTGCACGGGCCCGCTCTCGCAGGCCCGGTGACGACGCGCAAGACCCGTACGAGGAGAGGAACCGCAGCCATGCACACCGTCGTGGAACGCGAACTCGAGCTGAGGCTCGTCCTGTCGCCCGAGCGCAGCATCCCTGTCCCGGCCCGGCTCACCTACCGGACCGACGACCCGTACGCCGTCCACATCGCCTTCCACATCGGGAGCGAGTACCCGGTCAACTGGACGTTCGCCCGCGAGCTGCTCGTCGAGGGCGTGTTCCGGCCGTGCGGGCACGGGGACGTGCGGGTGTGGCCGACGAAGGTCGACCGCCGCAGCGTCGTGCTGATGGCGCTGAGCTCACCCGACGGCGACGCGCTCCTGGAAGCGCCCGCCGCCGCGGTGTCCGCCTGGCTGGAGCGGACGCTGCGGGTGGTTCCTCCGGGCTCTGAGTCCGAGCGGCTCGGCATCGACGACGGCCTCGCCGAGCTGCTCGCACCCGCCACCGGCCGCACCGACGAGCTGTGGATGCGCGACCCGTGGCCCTCGGACGAGTCCAAGGACGGTGAGTGAGCGCGCGCCGCACGGGGGCGGTCACGCGCATATCGGAGGGAACGCGGATATCAGGGAGTGGCGGGCGTCAGAAGAGCTTGCCCGGGTTGAGCAGGCCGAGCGGGTCGAAGGCCGCCTTGACGGCGCGCTGCATCTCGACGCCGACCGGGCCGAGCTCGCGCGCCAGCCACTCCTTCTTGAGGATGCCGACGCCGTGTTCGCCGGTGATGGTCCCGCCGAGTTCGAGACCGAGAGCCATGATCTCGTCGAAGGACTCGCGGGCCCGGCGGCCCTCGTCGGCGTCCTGGGCGTCGAAGCAGACGGTGGGGTGCGTGTTGCCGTCACCGGCGTGGCAGCAGACGCCGATGGTCAGGTCGTACTTCTCGGCGATGCGCTCGACGCCGGTGAGCATCTCGGCGAGCCGGGTGCGGGGCACGCACACGTCGTCGATCATCGTCGTGCCCTTGACCGCTTCGAGCGCGGTGAGGGAGAGACGGCGGGCCTGGAGGAGGAGTTCGGACTCGGCGGCGTCATCGGCGGGGACGACCTGGGTCGCGCCGGCGGCCTCGCACAGGGCGCCGACGGCGGCGAGGTCGGCGGCGGGGTCCGGGGTGTCGAAGGCGGCGAGGAGCAGTGCCTCCGTCGTCTCGGGGAGCCCCATGTTGGCCATGTCGTTGACGGCCTTGATGGTCGTACGGTCCATGAGTTCGAGCAGGGAGGGGGTGTGGCCGCCCTCCATGATCTTGCAGACGGCTTCGCAGGCGGCGTCCGTGGAGGAGAACTCGGCGGCCAGGACGAGCTGCTGGAGCGGTTCGGGCTTGAGGGCGAGGGTGGCCTTCACGACGACGCCGAGGCTGCCCTCGGAGCCGACGAACAGGCGCGTGAGGTCGTAGCCCGCGACGCCCTTGGCGGTGCGGCGCCCGGTGGACAGGAGGCGGCCGTCGGCGAGGACGACGTCGAGCCCGAGGACGTACTCCGCCGTCACGCCGTACTTGACGCAGCACAGGCCGCCCGAGGCGGTGCCGATGTTGCCGCCGATGGTGCACATTTCCCAACTGGACGGGTCCGGCGGGTAGTAGAGGCCCTTCTCGTTCACGGCGCGCGAGAGCGTGGCGTTGATGACGCCCGGCTCGACGACCGCGATCCTGTCGACGGTGTTGATCTCCAGGATCCGGTCCATCTTGACGAGGGACAGCACGATGCAGTCGTCGGAGGCGTTGGCCGCGCCCGACAGACCCGTGCGGGCGCCCTGCGGAACGACCGGTACGCGCAGCTCGGTGGCGGTGCGCATGACGTGCTGGACCTGTTCGACGGTGCGGGGCAGCACGACGACGGCGGGTGTCCCGGCGTCACAGAAGCTCGCCATGTCGTTGGCGTACGAGGCCGTGACGTCGGAGTCGGTGATTACCGCCTCGGCCGGCAGGCCTTCCTGGAGTCGTTCGACAAGTGTGCGGGTCATGTATCTCAGCGTGGCACTCGATGCCATCCGTGTGAACCAACTGGGCGACGCCCTCCCGCTAGACGGGATGTTGCCGCGATGTGCTCTTCCTATTGACGCACAGTGTCGGCCATGAAGATCGCGGAGATCGAAGAGGAACAGCAGGCTCCGGTCCTGGTTCCCGAGCCGGGACGCAGGCGTCTGCCGCCCCTGGCGAAGCGTGTGCTGATGGCCGCCGTCGCGGGGTCCGTGGTGCTCGGCGGGATCCTGCTGGTGCTGCCCTCCTCGTCGCCCCGCAGCGGTCCTCCGGCGCAGGGTCCCGCCGAGCGGGCGATGCTGGCGGCGGCCGCGGGGGCGGCTCCGCAGCTGTCCGATCTGTCGGTGCTCATCGGTGAGCGCGAGGCGCGTGTGCGGTCTCATCCGCGTGACGGCCGGGCGTGGGCGGTGCTCGGGGCCGCCTACGTGGAGCGCGGCACGCGGACGGCCGACCCCGGGTACTACCCGAAGGCCGAGCGCGCGCTGCGTACGTCGCTGAAGACGCGGCCCACCGGGAACGTGGAGGCCCTGACCGGCCTCGCCCGGCTCGCCGGAGCGCGGCACGACTACGCCGCCGCGAAGGATTGGGGCGAGGCGGCGGTGAAGCTGGCGCCGAAGCGGTGGACGACGTATCCGGCGCTGATCGGCGCGTACGGCGGGCTCGGCGACTACAAGGAGGTGGGCGCGTCCCTGGACACGCTGACCGGGCTGCACTCGGGGCAGGCGGTGATGGCGGAGAAGGGGCAGGTCTACGGGGAGCGCGGATGGCGTGAGGACGCGTACGCGTCGCTGACGGACGCGGCGGCGCTCGCGCCGACGGCCGCCGAGCAGGCCGCCTGTCTGCAGCGGCTCGGTGAGCTGGCGTGGGACCGGGGCAAGCCGAGACAGGCGCTGGACTACTTCGGCCAGGCGCTCGCGGCGGACCCCGGCCACCACGCGTCGCTCGCCGGGAAGGGCCGCGCGCTGGCGTCCCTCGGCCGCACGTCGGAGGCGCTGCGCGCGTACCAGAGTGCCCTCGCCAAGTATCCGCGGCCCGAATACGCCCTGGAACTCGGCGAGTTGTACGAGTCGCTCGGGCTCGCCGGGGCGGCGCGCACGCAGTACGACGTGCTGCGGGCGCGGGTGCGCGCGGACGGGGCGGACGGGGTCGACGACGCGCTCGTGTTCGGGCGGTTCGAGGCGGATCACGGGGATGCGCGGGCGGCGGTGACGCAGTTGCGGGCGGAGTGGAAGCGGGCGCCGAGCGCGTGGACGGCGGACGCGCTGGGCTGGGCGCTGCACCGATCCGGGGACGACCGGGCGGCGCTCGGGTTCCTGAAGCGCTCGACGGACACGGAGCACGGGGGTGTGCGGAGCGCGCTGTTCGCGTACCACCTGGGTGAGGTGGAGCGGGCGTTCGGGCTCGACGGGCCCGCGCGGCGGCACATCGGCGAGGCCCTGCAGCTCAATCCGCAGTTCTCGCCGCTGCTTTCCGGGCCGGCGAAGCAGGCGCTGGCCGCGCTGGGCGACCCGCCGCCCGGGGGCGTCGCGCAGATGGACGAGCCCGGGGATTCCGTGCCCGAGCGTCCCGCGCCCCAGAAGCCGGCTCCCGGCAAGCCGACGACCCCGAGCCCGGCGACCCGCCCGTCCGCCCCGCCGAGGCCGTCGGCCCCACCCCCGGCAGCGGCTGAGCCGTCAACTCCAGGAAGTCCTAAAGCACAGCCGTCCCGATGAGCCCGTTCCGCGTGACCAGGGCGGCCAGTTCTTCCTCGCTGAGGCCGTCCGAGTCCGTGGGGCGCCTCGGCAGGACCATGTAGCGGGTCTCCGCGCTGGAGTCCCAGACGGTGATGTCCACGGACTCGGGGAGCGTCACGCCGAACTCGGCGAGGACGCCGCGCGGGTCGCGGACGACGCGGGAGCGGTACGCCTCGGACTTGTACCAGCCGGGCGAGGGGCCGAGCAGGCGCAGCGGATAGCAGGAGCAGAGGGTGCAGACGACGACGTTGTGGGTGTCGGCGGTGTTCTCGACGACGCGCAGCCGCTGCTTCTGAACTCCCCCGGAGGAGAAGCCGAGTTCACCCACGGCTTCCGCGCCGTCGGCGAGGAGCCGCTCCCGGTAGGCGGGGTCGGTCCAGGCGCGGGCGGCGACCTTCGCGCCGTTCACGGGCGAGGCGCCCGACAGGAATCCGTCGATGACCTCGTCGACGGTGTCCCCGCCGACGATGCCCTTCTCCTCCAACAGGCTTTCCAGGAACCTGACTTGGCGGGAGATCACCGCGTCGTCGTGCGTGCCGGTCATCGGTCGGTCTCCCTCAGGTAGCTCTCCGACAGGTCGAGTACGACGTGGTGGTCGCCCTCGCCCCACAGCTCACGCGCCGCGAACCGGACCGCGTAGATCATCTCGACGGGCGCGTCGTCCCGCCCCTGCGCGCGGACGTCGGCGAGCGGGGCCCGCCCCTCCGGCTCGACGACGACGCCGTGCTTGCCGCGGGCGTAGCGCGGGAGGCGGGTGTGGTGCGGCGGGTCGTGGAGGTACGTGACGACGTGCGCGCCCGGCGCGAAGCGGCCACGCACGGAGTCGTCAGGCATGGTCCAGCGCCCCTTCCTCGATGACGCCCTTGCGTTCGAGGAGCGTGCGGATCGCGTGGAACCAGCGCTCGTAGTACGAGGCCGCGAGGTACTCCTGCGGGGGCATCGTCTCGATGGCGTCCCGGAACTCGTCGAGGTTGAAGCACCCCTTGACGAGGAGTGCGCGCTGGAGCGCGAAGACGCGCGCCTCCCAGTCCGCGTGGAAGGGTTCGGCGTCGTCGCTGATGTCGATGGCGCCGAACCCTGTCATGCCGCCTACGTCGTTGATCCTGGCCATGCGGCCAGCCTACGAGCGCGTTTTAGAGATTGCCGCGCTTTTCCTGCTCGCGCTCGATCGCCTCGAAGAGGGCCTTGAAGTTGCCCTTGCCGAAGCCCATCGAGCCGTGCCGCTCGATCATCTCGAAGAAGACGGTCGGCTTGTCCTGGACCGGCTTGGTGAAGATCTGCAGCAGGTAGCCGTCCTCGTCACGGTCGACGAGGATCTTCAGCTCGCGCAGGGTCTCGACGGGGACGCGGGTCTCGCCGGCCCATTCGCCGAGGGTGTCGTAGTACGAGTCGGGGGTGTCGAGGAACTGGACGCCGGCCGCGCGCATGGTGCGTACGGAGGCGACGATGTCGTTCGTGGCGAGGGCGATGTGCTGGACGCCCGCGCCGCCGTAGAACTCCAGGTACTCGTCGATCTGGGACTTCTTCTTGCCGACGGCGGGCTCGTTGATCGGGAACTTGACCTTGAGGGTGCCGTCCGCGACGACCTTCGACATCAGGGCGCTGTACTCGGTGGCGATGTCGTCGCCCACGAACTCCTTCATGTTCGTGAAGCCCATGACCTTGTTGTAGAAGGCGACCCACTCGTTCATCCTGCCGAGCTCGACGTTGCCGACGCAGTGGTCGATGGCCTGGAACGTGCGCTTGGCCGGGGGCTCGACGATCGGGTCCGCGGGCGCGAACCCGGGCAGGTACGGGCCGTCGTACCCGGTGCGCTCGACGAGGGTGTGCCGGGTCCGGCCGTACGTGGCGATGGCGGCGCGCACGACGGTGCCGTGCTCGTCCTTGGTCTCGTACGGCTCGGTGATGCCGCGGGCGCCGTGCTCGACGGCGTACGCGTACGCGGCCCGCGCGTCGGGGACCTCGATGGCGAGGTCGACGACGCCGTCGCCGTGCTCGGCCACGTGGTCGGCGAGGAACCGGCCCCAGTCGGTCGAGACCTTGATGACGGAGGTGAACACGAAGCGGGCGGCGCCGTTCGTGAGCACGTAGGAGGCGGTCTCGCGGCTGCCGTTCTCCGGCCCTGCGTAGGCCACGAGCTTCATGCCGAAGGCGGTCGAGTAGTAGTGGGCGGCCTGTTTGGCGTTGCCCACGGCGAAGACGACCGCGTCCATTCCCTTGACCGGGAAGGGGTCTGCCTCGCGCGCGGTGTGGGGGGTGGTGGGGTGGATGTTCGCAGAAGTAGCTGCCATGGCCCGAGCGTCTCTCCGGACCACAAGGTGCGCAATAGTTCGCGATTCCTGTGGTCAATCTGCTCAGTGCATGGCCAATATGGCCGGGCGATCTGTACAAGATGACCACTGGGGAGGCCGGCATGGCGATCGATCATCTGGACGGGCAGCTGCTCCTGCTCCTCGCGCGTGAGCCGCGGATCGGGGTTCTGGAGGCGTCCCGGCGACTCGGGGTGGCGCGCGGCACCGTGCAGGCCAGGCTCGACCGGCTTCAGTCGAATGGAGTCATCCGCGGTTTTGGTCCTCAGGTCGACCCGGCGGCGCTCGGCTATCCGGTCACGGCGTTCGCCACGCTGCAGATCCGGCAGGGCCAAGGGCCCGATGTCCGGGCGCACTTGACGACCGTGCCGGAGGTTCTGGAGCTGCACACGACGACGGGCAGCGGCGACATGCTGTGCCGGCTCGTGGCCAGGTCGAACGCCGATCTCCAACGGGTGATCGACCGGGTGGTGGGCTTTGATGGCATCGTCCGGGCGTCCACCGCGATCGTCATGGAGAACCCCGTTCCGCTGCGCATCATCCCGCTGGTGGAACAGGCCTCAGGGGACTCCTGACCGCTCACGGCGTCCGTCCGGGCTAGGTGAGTGCCGGCACTTGCGACTTCCCGGGGACGACCCCGGACCTCCGGCGGGATCCCGGCCGGACGCCGCTCCGGCGCTAGGAGGTGAGGCCCGAGTGAACTTCTGGGACTACATCGGCAACCGCCACCAGCAACTCCTGGCGGACGCCTACCAGCACGCCAGCGCCGTCTTCCAGTGCATGGTCGTCGCGACCCTCATAGGTGTGGCGATCGGCGTCCTCACCTACCGCAGCGAATGGGCCGGCAACCTCGCCACCACCGCCACGTCGTCGATCCTGACGATCCCCTCACTCGCCATGATCGGCCTGCTCATCCCCATCGTCGGCCTCGGCGTCGCCCCGACCGTCATCGCGCTGACCCTGTACGGGCTGCTGCCCATCGTGCGGAACGCGATCGTGGGCCTGCGAGGCGTGGACCCCGCATTGATCGACGCGGCGCGCGGCATCGGCATGTCCCGTGTCGCGCGGCTCACCAAGGTGGAACTGCCGCTCGCCTGGCCGCCGATCCTCACCGGGATCCGCGTCTCCACGCAGATGCTGATGGGCATCGCCGCGATCGCCGCCTACGCGTCGGGCCCGGGGCTCGGCAACGAGATCTTCCGCGGGATCGCGTCCCTGGGCAGCAAGAACGCGCTGAACCAGGTGCTCGCGGGCACGATCGGGATCATCATCCTCGCGCTGCTCTTCGACGCCGCGTACGTCCTCATCGGCCGCCTGACCATCCCGAGGGGGATCCGTGTCTGAATCCGTGCCCGAGACTCCCCCGGCGGCGATGGCCGCCACCACCGGCACCGTCCCCGCCGAGGCCGGAAAGCCCGACGCCACCGCCCTCGCCGCCGGTGCGGGCGCGGGCGGCACGACCGGCGCCACGATCGAGCTGGAGAACCTCACCAAGCGCTACCCGGGAGCCGCAGCCCCCGCCGTCGACAACGTCAGCCTGGAGATCAAGGCCGGCGAGACCGTCATCTTCGTCGGCCCCTCCGGCGGCGGGAAGACCACCCTGCTCAAGATGATCAACCGGCTCATCGAGCCGACCAGCGGCCGCATCAGGATCGCCGGCGAGGACGTCACCGACATGGACCCGGTGAAGCTGCGCCGCAGCGTCGGCTACGCGATCCAGTCCTCCGGGCTCTTCCCGCACATGACGGTCGCTCAGAACATCGCGCTCGTACCGAAGATGGTCGGCTGGCCCAAGGGGAGGATCAAGGCGCGCGTCGAGGAGATGCTGGACCTGGTGGGCCTGGACCCGGCCGAGTTCCGGGGCCGCTATCCTCGCCAGCTCTCCGGCGGACAGCAGCAACGCGTGGGCGTGGCAAGGGCGTTGGCGGCGGATCCGCCCGTACTGCTGATGGACGAGCCGTTCGGCGCGGTCGACCCGATCACCCGCGACCATCTCCAGGACGAGCTGATCCGGCTCCAGCGCGAGCTGCACAAGACGATCGTCTTCGTCACTCACGACTTCGACGAGGCGATCAAGCTGGGCGACCGCATCGTGGTGCTGCGCGAGCGCTCGCACATCGCCCAGTTCGACACCCCCGAGGCCATCCTCACCAACCCGGTCGACGACTTCGTGTCCGGGTTCGTCGGCGCGGGCGCGGCCCTCAAGCGCCTCAACCTCAGCCGCGTACGGGACGTGGAGGTCACCGACTATCCGACGGTCCAGGTCGACGACCCGCTCCAGACCATCTTCGACAAGCTGCGCGACGCGGGCACCAACGAACTGCTCCTGCTCGACCGGAAGCGCCGCCCCTACAAGTGGCTGCGGCGCGGCGACCTGATGCGCGCCAAGGGCTCGCTCGCCCGCGCGGGCACCCTCGTGCACGACACGGTGACCCGGGACGCGACCCTGCGCGACGCCCTCGAAGCGGTCCTGACGGACAACGCGGGGCGGGTCGCGGTCACCGGGCGGCGCGGCGAGTACGAGGGCGTCGTCGACATGGAGACGCTGATGAACTCCGTGCACGAACTCCTCGACGCGGACCGCCTGGAGGCCGTCGAGCACCAGCACGCGCTTGAGGAGATGCGCGCCCACCAGACCCACAAGGAGCAGGAAGGCGACGGGGGGCCCACCGAGTGAACACCCCCAAGTCGCCCGTGGACGAGCGTCCCGACGGCGAGCACGAGGTGAAGGGTGTCGCCTTCCGGGACGAGGGCGAGGCCGAACAGGAGGCGCCCCCGCCACCGGCGCGGGAGCCGCGCCGGATCACCTGGCAGCGGCTCACGTTCCTGCCCGCCGTGGTCGCGGCCGTGCTGCTCGCGACGTGGCTGTGGTTCGAGCAGGCCAGCCTGGACACGATCTCCGAGAACGCCCTGGTGGGCGGCCAGGTGTGGAAGCTGCTCAAGCAGCACATCTACCTGACGGTGGTCTCCACGTTCTTCGTGCTGATCATCGCGATCCCGCTGGGCATCCTGCTGACCCGCAAGATGTTCCGCAAGGCGACCCCGATCGCGCTCGCCTTCGCGAACATGGGCCAGGCCACGCCCGCGATCGGCCTGCTCGCCCTGCTGGTGATCTGGCTGGGCATCGGCCGCCGGTCGGCCCTGATCGGCATCATCATCTACGCGATCCTGCCGGTGCTCTCCAACACGATCGCGGGCCTGAAGGCGAACGACCCCACGCTCCTCGAAGCGGCGCGCGGCATCGGCATGTCCCCGATGGGCGTCCTCACGAGAGTCGAACTCCCGCTGGCCGTACCGCTGATCCTCGCGGGCGTGCGGACGGCGCTCGTCCTGAACGTCGGCACGGCGACGCTCGCCACGTTCGGCGGCGGTGGCGGTCTCGGCGTCCTGATCACGACGGGCATCACCAACCAGCGGATGCCGGTCCTGGTGCTCGGCTCGGTCCTGACGGTGTCCCTGGCCCTGATGGTCGACTGGCTGGCCTCGCTGGCCGAACTCCTGTTGCGTCCGCGCGGGTTGGAGGTACGGGCATGAGGCGTACGTACCGTGTGGCGGCGGCGGCCGGGGTGACCGGGGCGCTGCTCGCCGGGTGCGGGCTGACGAGCGGCAGCCCGCTGGCCGACGCGGTGAACCCGGGGTCGGTCGGCAAGGGGCAGCCCCTCAAGGGAGCGTCCATCACCGTCACGTCCAAGGAGTTCACCGAGCAGCTGATCCTCGGCGCCATGATGGGCATCGCCTTCAAGGCGGCCGGCGCGAACGTGCTCGACCGCACCGGCATCCAGGGTTCCATCGGCGCGCGCGAGGCGATCAAGAACGGTGACGCGGCCGCCATGTACGAGTACACGGGCACGGCCTGGATCACGTACCTCGGGAACTCGCATCCCATCCCGAACCCGCAGGCGCAGTGGCAGGCGGTGCGCGACGCCGACGCGAAGAACGGCATCACCTGGCTTCCGCCGTCCGCGCTCAACAACACGTACGCACTCGCCATGAACGAGGCCAACTTCAAGAAGTACGGCACGATGACGCTGTCGGACGTGGCCGCGCTCGCGAAGAAGGACCCGAAGGCGGTGACGCTGTGCGTGGAGAGCGAGTTCGCCAACCGCGCGGACGGCCTGCCGGGCATGGAGAAGGCATACGGGATGAGCATCCCGACCGGGAACGTCACGCAGATGGACACCGGCATCATCTACACGCAGGCCGCGAAGGGCACGTGCACGTTCGGCGAGGTGTTCACGACCGACGGCCGTATCAAGGCGATGCACCTGCAGGTGATGGCCGACGACAAGCACTTCTTCCCGAACTACAACGCGGCGCCGGAGATCAACACGAAGGCCCTGAACAAGTACCCGGCGATGGCGCAGGTCATCGAGCCGATCACGAAGAAACTCGACAACACGGTCGCGCAGGAACTGAACGCGAAGGTGGACGTCGAGGGCCAGGACCCGCATGACGTGGCCATGGCCTGGCTGGTGCAGGAGGGGTTCGTCACGCAGTGATCGCCCCCCTGAGGGGCTCGGTCAGCAGCTGGGGACGGTGCCCTTGCCGGTGTTCAGGCTGTTCAGCGCGGTGACGGCACCCTTGAGGGTCGTCACCGGGATGAGCCGGAGCCCCTTCGGCGACTCGGCGGTGGCGTCGGAGCACTCCGCCTTCGGTACGAGGAACACCTTCGCGCCGTCGCGCCAGGCCGCCTGCGTCTTGAGCGAGACACCGCCGACGGCGCCGACCGTGCCGTCGGGGGTGATCGTGCCGGTACCGGCGATGGAGCGGCCGCCGGTGAGGTCACCGCCGCTGCCGTTGCCGTCGAGCTTGTCGACGATGCCGAGCGAGAAGAAGAGGCCGGCGCTGGGCCCGCCGACGTCCCCGAGCTGGAGGTTCACCTTCACTTCGGCGGGGTTCTTGCCGAGGTAGCCGAGGGCCGCGGCGGTGGCGGAGTCCTGGGACTTCTTCATCTCGCCGAGGTTGTGCTGCTCGATCTCCTTGCTGGTGTTGCCGGTCGGATACACGGCGTCGCGGGGCATGACGGCCCGGTCCGTACGGAACCAGCTGTCGACGACGTCCCCGAGACTCACGTCCGAGTCGGGCCCCGTCGCCACGATGGTCACCATCCGCAGCTTGCCGGAGGTGTCACGGGTGGGCGCCCCGGAGATCTCGATGACGGGCTTCCCCTTGGAGTCCCCGAGCACATTCGTGGTCGGCCCGGGCTCCGCCACCGCGAAAGGCAGCGGCGCGAACACCGCGACACCGAGCAGAGCGACCACGGGCACAGCACAAACGGCGAGGGCCTTGGGCCGCGAGAGACGAGAGAGAAGCACGAGCCCAATCTAACGCGAGGGTCAGGAGAGCAGGATGCGGCCTATGGGGCCCCGTAAGGGGCGCGGGGAACTGCGCAAAAAACCCACGCTCCCCGCACAAACACAGACGTCAACGCAACGCGTCCGCCACTTCCTGCGCAGCATCAAGAACCCGCGGCCCCACCCGCTCAGGGACGGAGTCCGAAAGCATGACAACCCCCACACTCCCCTCAAGCCCGGTGACCCCGACCAATGGCGCAGCCGCCCCGCAGGCCCCGGCCTCAAGCTCCCCGTGCGTCAGCGTGAACCCCGGCTCAGGCACCAACCCCTGCCGCGCAGCGAGAATCGCCCGCCCCGCCGCCCCGCGGTCGAGCGGATGCCGGAACCCCGCCCGGTACGCCACGTGATAGTCCGTCCACGTCGGCTCGACGACCGCGACGGCCAGCGCCTCCGACCCGTCGACCAGCGTCAGATGCGCCGTCGCCCCGATGTCCTCGGCGAGAGAGCGCAGCGCCGGCAGCGCGGCCTCCCGTACCAGCGGATGCACCTGGCGGCCCAGGCGCAGCACGCCGAGTCCGACCCGCGCGCGTCCGCCGAGGTCACGGCGGACCAGGGTGTGCTGTTCGAGCGTGGCGAGCAGGCGGTACACGACCGTACGGTTGACGCCTAGTTTGTTGGACAGCTCGGTGACCGTCAGGCCGTGGTCCGTGTCGGCCAGCAGCTTGAGGACTCGCAGTCCCCGGTCGAGCGTCTGGGAGGTCTCCGCGGTCACGACGCCCACTCCTTAGTGGTGATCGACCCGGGGCTTCGGAGTTTCCCGGGCGGAGGCGCATAACGCACCGATTGCGCTCCGAGGCGGCTCTGCCACGGGGCGTGTGCGTGACCGGGAATGTAGCGAGGTCGTCCCGCTCAGCGGAAGACTGCGTCCAGAATCCGGGCAGTAACTGTCCCGGGATGTCCCGATCACCCCACTTCAGGGGGTGATGCGGACGGAGCGTGCACGACCTCTCCACGTAGAGCGCACGCTTCCCGTCGCTCCGGGTGCCGCCGGTCGCGAGGCCCACACAACGCCACCGCGAGCCGGACACGCGCCCGTAACGTCACCCGTCCCCGCCCGGAGGGGTCACGTCAGCGCACGGACGACGGGGTCACTTCATCCGGGTCGCCCACTCCTGGACCTTCGCGATGCGCTGCCGCAGCTGCCCGGCCGTGGCCTCCGCGCTCGGCGGCCCCCCGCACACGCGCCGCAGCTCGGTGTGGATGACGCCGTGCGGCTTCCCGCTCTGGTGGACGTACGCGCCGACCATCGTGTTGAGCGACTTCCTCAGTTCGAGGAGTTCCTTGTGGGAGACGACGGGCCGCCGCTCGGCCGGCATCTCCAGGAGGTCGGCCTCGCTGTCCGGCTTCTTCTTGCTGTGCGCGATCTGCCGGGCCTGCCGCTTCTGGAGCAGCATCTGCACCTGGTCGGGTTCGAGGAGCCCGGGAATGCCGAGGTAGTCCTGCTCCTCCTCGCTGCCCGGGTGCGCCTGCATACCGAACTCGGCGCCGTCGTAGAGGACGCGGTCGAAGACGGCCTCGGACTCCAGGGCCTCGAAGGAGAACTGCTCCTGCTCCCCCGTGTCCTCGTCCTCCTGCCGGTTCGCCTCGTCCATCTCCTTCTCGGACTCGGCGTACGGGTCCTCCTCGCCGTCCTTCTTCGGCTTGTCGAGCACGTGGTCGCGCTCGACCTCCATCTCGTTGGCGAAGCCGAGCAGGTCGGGGACCGTGGGCAGGAAGACCGAGGCGGTCTCGCCGCGCCGCCGCGACCGCACGAAACGGCCGACGGCCTGCGCGAAGAACAGAGGCGTCGAGATCGTCGTCGCGTACACGCCGACCGCGAGCCGGGGCACGTCGACGCCCTCGGACACCATGCGGACGGCGACCATCCAGCGGTCGTCGCTCGCGCTGAAGTCGTCGATCCGGTTCGACGCGCCGGTGTCGTCGGAGAGGACGACGGTGGGCTTCGTGCCGGTGATCTCCCGGATCAGCTTGGCGTAGGCGCGGGCAGAGTCCTGGTCGGCGGCGATGACGAGACCGCCGGCGTCCGGGATGCCCTTGCGGACCTCGGTGAGCCGCTGGTCGGCGGCGCGCAGCACGCTCGGCATCCATTCGCCGCGCGGATCGAGCGCGGTACGCCAGGCCTGGCTGATGGCGTCCTTGGTCATCGGCTCGCCGAGCCGCGCCGCGATCTCGTCACCGGCCTTGGTGCGCCAGCGCATGTTGCCGCTGTAGGAGAGGAAGATGACGGGCCGCACGACGCCGTCGCCGAGCGCGCTGCCGTAGCCGTAGGTGTAGTCGGCCGAGGAGCGCCGGATGCCGTCGTTCCCCTCCTCGTACGTGACGAAGGGGATCGGGTTCGTGTCCGAGCGGAACGGCGTGCCGGTGAGGGCGAGGCGGCGGGTGGCCGGCTCGAACGCCTCCAGGCAGGCCTCGCCCCACGACTTCGAGTCACCGGCGTGGTGGATCTCGTCGAGGATGACGAGGGTCTTGCGCTGCTCGGAGCGGTTGCGGTGGAGCATCGGGCGGACGCCCACACCGGCGTACGTGACGGCGACGCCCTGGTACTCCTTGCTGAGCGGGCCCGCGCTGTACTCGGGGTCCAGCTTGATCCCTATGCGCGCCGCCGCCTCGGCCCACTGCTTCTTCAGGTGCTCGGTCGGCGCGACCACGGTCACCTGCTGCACGACGTGATGGTGCAGCAGCCAGGACGCGAGGGTGAGCGCGAACGTCGTCTTGCCGGCGCCCGGGGTGGCGACGGCGAGGAAGTCGCGCGGCTGCTCCTGGAGGTACCTCTCCATGGCCCCTTGCTGCCAGGCACGCAGCTTGCCCGCGGTGCCCCAGGGGGCGCGGCCGGGGAAGGCGGGTGAGAGGTGGTGGGAGGAGGCGGAAGAGGCGGTGGCGGCGGCGGTGGTAGTCACGGTCTCCGGTTTTGACGCAGGTACGGGCGGGGCGCGGACCGCAGGGTGCTGACGCGGGCCACAGCGCTGACGCGGGTTTCTCGCTGACTTACTGACGCTGGGGGTACGCACTTTGAGGCTCGGGGTACGTACGACAACCGGGCCACCCTACCGGTGAGCCGCGCTCATCCAGGGGCAGACTCGGGCGCCCGCGGCACGGATGCGACAGGCCTCACACCGGCCCGTCAGCGACCGGCGGCCCGTACCCGCGTAGCCACGTCAGCGCCCTACGGCCCGTACCCGCGTGGCCACATCAGCGCCCTGCGGCCCGTACCCGCGTGGCCACCCACGCCCCCACCAGGGCGACCGCAGCCATCGGCAGGAACACGGCGACGAAGGCCGCCGGATGCGAGCCGCCGCCGGACTGGACGGCTCCGTGGGCGGCGCCTACGGCACCTCCGCCGAGCGCCGCGAAGGCCGCTCCTCCGATGGCGAGGAGTACGACGTTGGACAGGCCGTCCGAGATCTGGAGGGCGGCGGAGTTGGCCCCCGCCTCCTCGGGCGCGGACAGCTCGAGCAGCAGCACGCTCGTCGACGAGATGACGAGCCCCATCCCCAGGCACCCGAAGGCCCAGGCGACGGCGACGATCCACACCGGCACGGCCTGGATCAGCACGCTCGGCACGGTCGCGACGGCCGCCGTCACCAGCAGCATCCCGCCCGACATCATCTGCTCGCGGTACGGCTCGAAACGCGGCCGCGACTGGAGGTAGGAGCCGAGCGCCCACGTGCCCCCGCCGAGCGAGAGCGAGAGCCCGGCCGTCGTCGGGGAGAGCCCGCGCTGGGTGACGAGCATGAGCGGTACGAAGGACTCCGCCGCGATGAACGACCCGGCGGCCACGCCACGCAGCAGCACGACCGACGGCAGCCCGCGCGCCGCGCGATACGTCCCGCGCGGCAGCAGCCCGAGCACGGCCGGCACGAGCAGGGTGACGCCCACCGCGCCGGGCAGGAGCGAGAGCCACCGCAGGTCCTGGGCCGCGTACTGGAGGAGCCCGGCGCCCAGCGAGATCCCGAGGGCGAGCCGGATGCGCCGGCCGTCGACCGCGCCTCGCGCCGCGCCCTCGGCGGGGCCCGACGCACGCCGCCGTATCTGCGGCAGCGCGAGCGCCAGCGGGAACACGACGAGAACGGGGATCCCGATGAACACCCATCGCCACCCGATGTGCTCGGTCACCGCGCCGGACGCGAGCGGCCCGACGACGGACGGGACGACCCAGCTCGCCGCGAACGCGGCCATGATCGCGGGCCGCAGCCGCTCCGGGTACGCGCGGCTGACGACGACGTACAGCGCGACGATGACGAGCCCGCCGCCCAGCCCCTGCACGGCCCGCCCGGCGATGAACATCCACATCGACGCTGCCGTCCCGGCGAGCAGCAGCCCCGCCGCGAACGCCGCGATCCCCGCCCCGAGCGGCCCCAGCGGCCCGCGCCGGTCGGCCCACTGCCCCGAGAAGACCATCCCGAACAGGCTCGTCGTGAAGAACGCGGAGAACGCGAACGCGTACAGCGACACCCCGTGCAGCTCCCGCGCGGCGACGGGCATGGCCGTCCCGACGGCGGTCGCCTCGAAGGCGATCAGCAGGACGACGGAGACGATGCCGATGCTGAGGGAACGGTAGGAACGGCTGAGGACACCGTCACGGGGTGCGACCGTCTGTCCGGTCGGGGTGGGCGGTGCGGTCTCGGTGGGCGAGGTGGCGACGGCATCGGCGTCATCACGGGGTTCCAGGGCGGCCATAGGGTTCAGAGTAAGAGGCACAACGCTGGTTGACCCCTGTCGAGAGTCGCGCTTCTCCTGGTCCCATCGTCGTACGACCATGAACGGCGTATGGCAGTCGTATTGCAGCCCTCGACCATCCCTTGAGCCCTGCCACCGCCGGCCCATACGGTCAGTGCATCGAGTTCACCCCGGCCGTGTGCCCGAGTGGTTTAGGGATTCGCCTGCAAAGCGAAGCACACCGGTTCGATTCCGGTCACGGCCTCGATCAGCCCGACAAGGGGCGCCCCGATTCACCGGGGCGCCCCTTCGGCATTCCCCCTCCCCCGTCAAGGCGCCGCATCACCCGCACGTGGGGTGACCAGCGCATCCGCCCTGTCGTTGCCCAGAATCCCGCCTGAATGCACGGCAGTTGAGCATCGGGCGGAGTTTCGATCTGGAGCACCTCTACGGGGAGGACCTCACCACCATGACCTTCGGACCTGCCCCAGGGCAGCAGAACCTCGCGTCGTCACCGGCACGGAAGCGCGCCTCGGCACGGGCGATCGAGGAGCACATCGAACCGGACACGCGCCGCTCGGGCGAGTGGGCGGACGAGGACACGGGGGCCGCGGTCAGGGCGTTCGACGCGAAGGACGGGCACGGCTGGGTCACGTCGAGGGCCCTGAAGAAGGCGCACAAGACGTGGGCGGATCAGGTGAAGTCCCTTATGAACAGGCTGAGTTCGGAGAAGGTGTCGCTACGGGCGACGACGACCGTGCTCCAGGGAACGGACTTCGGCGTAGGGGCACACGTACGGACGAAGTCATCACTGGACAGCTACTGAGCAACTGGCAGACAACTGAGAACGAGGACCGGACGGTTGCCCACGTACCACGAGATCATGACCACCGACCTGGCCACGCTCACCACGGCGGCGGACCGCTGGGACGGAATGGCGAAGGAATTCGGAAAACGGGAGGCGGACTACAAGAGGGACGTCCACGGAATCACCCCCGGCCCACCTTCCCCCACCACCTGGACGGGCTTGAGCGCGGACGCGGCCGCCAAACGCTTCGACGTGACCCTCCACGAATTCCAGAACGCCCAGACGGAAGCAAAGGCGATCGCTTCTCTCCTCCGGGACGCACACGCGCAGTTCACGACCTTACGAGGCAACCTCAAATCGGAGCGGGCGGCGGCGGTCAAGGCCGGCATAAGGGTGTCGGCGCGGGGCGTGGTGGCGTACGACGAGGAACGCGCGGCGGCGAGCGAGGCGGGTTCGGCGCTGCATGACCCGGGGAGCAGGGCGGAGGTCCATCGGGCGGTCGAATCCTGGCAGGGGCGCATCGACAGGGCGGTGCGCGCGGTGGGAGACGCGGACGAGGGCGTGGAGATCGCACTGAGCGCGGCCGTCTTCGATTCCGACCTGACGGACGGAACGGGAAACGGCTTCAACGCGAGCGCGAAGGGCGACATCGAGCAATACGAAGCCGAAGCGGCAAGTCTCTCCGCCCGAAAACTGGCAAACGGCGAACACCTGACCGCACACCAACTCACCGAACTACAACGCTCGTTCCGCGACAACAGCCACGACCCGGCATTCAGCCGCACCCTCCTGGACAGCTTGGGCCCGAGCGGCACGATCCGCCTGACGAACAGCCTGGGCGACCTGGCCCACGTCACGGACACTCGTCATGCGGCAACGTACAACTCCCTCGAAACGGGCCTCGCCAACTCCCTCGCGTCAGCAACCAAGAATTCCCACTCCGAGTGGTACAGGCACTGGCGGGCGGAAATGCGGAAGGCGGGCGTGGCCCGTTACGAAACGGCCGCGCAGGGAGCGAGGCTGGACAAGGTCCGCGGCTACCAGTCCCTGGTCACGCTGATGCGGCACGGCGACGGATACGGCCGGGACTTCCTGGAAAACATCACGGACGACATGATCACGGCCGAGAAAAAGAACCCCGACATCTGGGACCTGAAGGGCGAGTACGCCGGCAAACAGGACGGCTGGTTCGCCAACGACCCGGTGGACGGAGCCCTGGGC
The DNA here is from genome assembly GCF_040645335.1 of Streptomyces sp. NPDC046821. Taxonomy (NCBI): domain Bacteria; kingdom Bacillati; phylum Actinomycetota; class Actinomycetes; order Kitasatosporales; family Streptomycetaceae; genus Streptomyces; species Streptomyces sp. NPDC046821. The sequence continues at coordinate 303,422 of NZ_JBEYYB010000008.1, forward strand.
GTCATGAGCCACGCCCCGGCCACGGCGGCGCACTACCTCAGCGACGACGCCCGAATGAAGTACCTGATGCACGACCGCGACTGGAAGGTAACTCTGCACACAGAAGAGGCCGCAAAGGCGACGACGTACACCCCATCCCTGGACAAGGACACCCGAGCAGGCTTCGCATCGGCCCTCCAGGCAGGAGCCACAGGCCTGGACCCGACGGACCCGGACGCCAAATACGTCAAACACTCCGACGCCAACAACAAGGTCTTCAAGTCGTCCCTGACGTATCTGGCGGACGAGGGTGACAAATTCCCTTCATCACTACGGGAACCGATGGCGAAGATTCTGGTCAATCACGGGGATACGGTTCATGCGGCGGCGAGCCGAATCGACATGAAGGGGTCACCCATCGAGCAGGACAAGCTGTACGAGGTCGTGAAGCAGGTGTCGAAGGACCAGGGCTCGTATGCGGCGCTCAACAGCGGAATCAACCACGCGATCGTCAGCGATATCCATGACCCGGATCAGAAGTACCCGATGGACTCACTGACCCGTGCGGGGCGAACGGTGGGGTTCCTCGAACAGGCCAGGGTCTCCGCTGCGGGCGCGCCCCAGACCGCCGAGTTCAAACACAAATGGATCGTCGATCAGGCCATCGGTTACCTCCCCGTGGGGAGTGACGAGGTCCAGTCCGGAGTGGACTATGTGACCGAGAGGTGGCTGGCCGACGAACAGCGGAAACTCGACGACAAGGCAGCGGACGCCAACATCGCCACGTACAGCAATCGAAACAACCAGCTGATGGCCCTGGCGGATGAATGGCGCAAGACGCACAAGACACCCGGTTCACCGTACGACCCCCAAGGCGTAGTCGACCAAGCTGCCGACGCCGGAGCTCTACGCGCTCAAGGCGTATCCGGGGAGGCCACCAAGTGATCCGCCGCAGCAAAGTGGCCCAAATGGCTTCACTGGCAATTTTCATGCTCTGTTTGCCCGCCTGCGGCTCGCAGAACATCAAGATCCCCGCGTCGATTTGCGAAACACCCGTAGACCCGAAGCTCACCGCCCCTCTCCTCAAGTCCACCGGAGAATTGAGCGAGTGGCACGCCGCGGGTTGGGGCGAGAAGGGCAGGTCTGTATGCATCATTTCCGTCGATAAAACCGAAGCTCTCCGACTCCGGTTCGACTGGCACACCGACACCATCGACCCGATGAAGTACTCGTCACCCAACAACTCCGTGACGGGACTTTGGGAGCCTAGGCGTATGCCTCACCTGGCCGACTCCGCCACGATCGGGGACGACGGGTCGATGGCCACAACTCGCTGCAAGGGACGAGGGAAGTGGCACTTCACTCTCGCCCTCAAAGTCACGCGCGATCGCAAGATCGTCCACCAGCCGAGGGAAATCGAACGATTCATGCGCACCTACATGCCCGCAACCATGAAAACCGTCGGCTGCACCCCACCCTGACCGTTAACTGCCCGCCGTGAAATACACACCCCCACCGACCACAATCACGGCAAACGCAACAAACACCGCCACGAAGAGAATCAGCTTGCCGGCGGAGGGAACGGGCTCGTAGGAGCTCGGCTCGGGCCCGCCCGGGTCCCGCCGCTCCGAAGTCCAACGTACGACCACACGAGAGCCGCCCGACCGCGGGGGGAAGTCGGGCGGCTCTCTTACTCAAGAGTAAGTATTCGCTGACCTCCACGACCAGGCGAACAGCCGACGTTCGCTCGATCTACACGCCCGGCGCGCCACCGCCACACACGCACCCACCCCAGTCACTCACCCTCACCGAAAACACCCCCGCAAGCGGCCCGGTACGCCGACTCGGCACTCACCCGTACGAGCCGCTCGTCAATGGGCCGCCGCATGACGAGAAGCCGGTAGTAGAAAGGGGCGCTGAGGGCGGTAATGACTTCGTACGGATCCGTACCCGACGGAGCGTCACCCCGCGCCACAGCCCGGTGAACCAACGGCGTCACCACATCAATTCGAGCCAAGAACGCACCCCGCACAAGCTCAGCGATGTGCGGGTCGTAAGCGGCGGCGGCGACCATCGCCTCGACGAGGTTGCGACTACGCGGCAAGGCGTGGAACCCGGCGATGGCCTGGGCCAGTTCGTGCAGGTCCTGCCGGAAGTCACCGGAGTCCGGCGTCGGAATGGTCGAACTGTGCTGGGCCATCAGATCGGCGATGACGCCCTCGACCGTGCGCCAGCGCCGACGGATCGTCGAGACGTGGACGCCGGAGCGGGCGGCGAGCCGGTCCAGAGTGAGTGCCGCGAACCCGACTTCAGCGAGCTCGTCCAACGTCGCCGCGAGAACTGCCGCACGGGTGCGGGCCGTACGCCCGCCGGGCCGGGCCGAGCCGGGCTGTGGTCGCTCTGTCATCGACGCCAATCTAGATGCCGCACCAATGGTCACGAGATCTTCACGTGCGACTCGGCCGATTCCTACCGTTTTTCTAACGGCGGGGCCGGCGAGCCTCCGGCTAACGTGAGGGCACCTTAATGCGCGGCAATAAGCGTTAGCCGCCTCGCGCCGCACTGAGGGTAGGGGGAACGGGGGATACCGGGGGATACCGCTACCGCGCCGGCCGACGAGCGCGACAGCGGTGGCGGCACCGCCCGGCGCGGCACAGACCAAGTACTACGTCCACTCCTGACCCGGGAACCCCAGCGGGCGGCTCACCCCTCCGCAACCGTCGCCGAGCCCTCCGGCAAATTTTCCGCACCAGTACATCCCAGCAAATCACGAGCAACGACGCGCGCAGCTTCCGAAACCAGGGATACCACGTTCTCGCGCGTGCTTACATCGGAATTACCCCGCGGCCCCGTGACGGTCACTTCAAGCACATATTTGCTGGCGTCGCGAACCCCCGGCTTAGGGCAGTCCATGAAAATTGCGGCACCCACAGGACTCTTTGGATGCCCGACGGGCTGTCCCGCATACCCCTTCGCCTCACCGAACCTCAGAGACTTCAAACCCAACTTCGCCGCATCTTCGTCAATCTTTGCGTCTGAGTATCCGTCAAGGAACAGACTGTGCGCGATCGAGACCGCCTGCCCGCCCGCGGCAAGGTCACAACTTCCCCCACCCCCGTGCACGTGAGGTTTTGCCGGGATAGCGAATCCGGTAGTGATAGGAACTTCCCTGAACTGCTCCCCGCTCTTCGGTAGTAGCGCCCTGACATACTTACTTGACAAAGAGTTCTGGCACACCCTGTCCGGAATCGACACTGCGTTTCCACGTACAGATCTGGAGGACCAAACCAGCACCCCCGCAAGGACAACCAGCACCGAGAGCCCGGAAAGTATCCAGGGATTGCGGAATCCTCGAACCTTCGGAACCGCATTCATCTATTTCCCCCGCTCGAGAGCGCCCATCCTCGTTAGGTCGTAGACGGCCTGCCCACTCGACGCCTGCTGACCTTCGATACGAGTTATGAAGACACGAACCTAGCGATGCGTGCTCGATGCCCACAAGCGCCGGCGCCGCCCCTGAACCGCCGTCCAGCCGCTCTCGCACCCCTCTAGTAGTCTCGCCGGGCGGTTAAACGGACGGGGGGGCAGTTGCACATGCGTACGCCAGAGGTCGGGGCGGAGCCAGGGGCGAGGGGTGGTACCAAGACCTCCCGTACCGGGCCCTTCACCGTCATCACTCGCCTCGACGCCCCCTCCTCCCGTCTCCTCGCTCCCGTCGCCGTCCCCGAGAACCGCTACATCGCCCGTAGCTCCGACGGCGACCGGACCATGTTCGTAAGCACCCCGCTCGTCGGCGCCGACCCCCGCCCCTTCATGGTCGAAGCGGAAGCGTCCCGGTTCCTGCTCGGGCCATGGGCTCTGCCCGCAACGGAGTTGGCCCCGCCCGGCGACGCCCCCTGGCACGCCCGCCCCTACGTGCCCGCCCTCCCCCTGCCCACCGCCCTCGCCGTGCACGGCGGCCCCCTCCCCGAGCGCACCGTCCGCGCCCTCGGCGCCGCCCTCGCTGAGACCCTCGCCATCGCGCACAACCAGCGCCTGACGCACGCCGGCCTGTCCCCCGCCGCCGTACTCCTCGCCGCCGACGGCCCCCGGCTCACCTGTTTCGGCGCCGTGCGGGCCGCCGCTCCCGACGGCACCGCGCGTTCCGGGCTGCCCGGTCTCGACGCGGGCAGTCTGCCGCCGGAGCAGGCCTCGGGCGGGCGGCCGCGCCCCATGGGCGACGTATACGCGCTGGGCGCCACCCTCGCGTACGCGGCCACCGGCACCACCGCCCCGGAACGGGACGAACTGCCGCCCGCGCTGCGTTCCGTCATCGGACGATGCCTCGCCCGCGACCCTGGCGACCGGCCTCAACTGGCAGCGGTCCAGGAGGAGTTCGTCCCTCCCTCCCCCTCCCCCGTCGCCACGCAGACCGGTTCGCGCGCCGCCGCCCTCCTCGGGCCCGGCTGGCTGCCCGCCCGCGTCATCGCCGCCATCGCCCATCAGTCGGCGGCGCTGCTCGCCGCGGAACCCGACCTTCTCGCCCCGGCCGACCGCCCCCAGGACTGACAGCAACCGACATGCCCTCCCCTCTCACGCACGACGACCCCATCGCCCTGGGCGCGTACCGGCTGCTTGCCCGTCTCGGCAGCGGCGGCATGGGCACCGTCTATCTCGGCCGCTCGGCCCGCGGCCGTACCGTTGCGCTCAAGACCATGCACGCGCGCATCGCCGCCGACCCTGATTCGCGTACGCGCTTCCGGCTGGAGGTCGATGCCGCGCGGGTCATCGGGGGCCGTTACGGGGCCCAGGTCGTGGACGCCGATCCGCTCGCCGAGACGCCGTGGCTCGCCACCGAGTACGTGCTCGGCCCGCCGCTCGACGACGCCGTCCAGTGGAACGGCCCCCTCCCGGAGGCCTCGGTCCGTGCCCTCGGGGCCGCACTCGCCAACGCCCTCGAACAGCTGCACCGTTCCGACGTCGTCCACCGCGACCTCAAGCCGTCCAACATCATGGTCACCGCGTACGGGCCGAAGGTCATCGACTTCGGTATCGCCCGCGCGATCGGCGACGCCCGGCTCACCCAGACCGGCGCCGCCGTCGGCACCCCGGCCTTCATGTCCCCCGAACAGGCGACCGGCCAGGAACACGACGCGGCGGGTGACGTGTTCGCGCTGGCCGGCGTCCTGGTCTTCGCGGCGACGGGCCACGGCCCGTTCGGCCAGGGCCAGCCGGCGGACCTCCTGTACCGGGTGCGCTACGCGGAACCGGACCTCGGCGCCGTACCGCCCTCCCTCCTCCCCCTCCTGACCCGCTGCCTCGCCAAGGACCCGGCCCACCGCCCCACCACGGCCGAGATCGCCACCCAACTCCACGACGGCAGCGGCGAGTTCGCCGACCACCTCCCGGCGACGGTCCTCGCGGAGATCGGGCGGCGGGCGAGTGACGTTTGGGGGGTGACGGCGCAGCGGATGACGGCGCCTGCTGCGGAGGCTCCCGCTCCGGCGTCCACGAGGCCGACTGCCGCCTCCGTCTCCCGGCGCCGCTTCCTGGCCCTCGGCGGTGGTGCGTCCGCAGGTGTCGCCGCAGCGGCAGGAGGCTTCTTCTACTGGAGTGGCCAGTCCGAGTCGGGGGCCGGCCCTGACGACGCCGGCGCGCAGCCCGACAACGGCGCGAACGCCAAGCCGACCACAGGGCTCGCCCCCTTGTGGAAGGCGGAGGACCGCGACCGGCAGCACGAGCTGGGCCCTCTGTTTCCCCATTCCGTACCGGGCACCCTCCTGATGGACCTGGGAGGCTTCGGGGGGCTCGAGCCACGCACCGGCGACCCGAAGTGGGACGCCCCCAGCACAGTGACGAGCTGGCAATGCGGCGTGGGCCAGAAGGTGTACCGCATCGAGACGCCCGCCTCGGACTCGGAGCAGAAGCATCCGCCACTCGCGGTTCACACCGTCAGCACCGACGACGGCCGGACCCTGACCACTCTCGCCCGCCTCCCCGCCAGCAACGGCCGTCTCGAAGGCAACCAGCTGCTGTGCGTCGCCGACGGATCCATCTATCTGGCGGTCGGCGACGGCCAGGACCCGCCCAGCGGCGCGGGAGAGTTCCGCGCGAACCAGAAGTGGACCCTGCGGGCGGTGGACGGCCGCACCGGCAAGACCTCGTGGACGCAGCCACTGCCGTCACGACGCAATGACAGCAAACGACTGCACTTCCTCGCGGCGCAGGTCATCGGTGACCGCCTGATCACGTACCAGGAGCGCGAGGAGGGTGCGGTGCGCGTCGTCGTACGTAACACCCGTACCGGTGCGGTGATTTGGGACCAGCCCTATGGCCCCGTCGACGACCCCGAGTCGGTACGCGAAAGCATCGCGGCCGACGACTCGCACGTCTATCTGGGCGCCGGGCAGCTGCGGGCCCTGCGCCTGACCGACGGCCGGCAGGTCTGGTCCTCCAGGCCGGCCCAAGGGTACGGAGAGACGTACAGCCCCCCGACCCTCAAATCCGGAGTCCTGTACGCGACGGTGGACGGCGTCGGCCTGGTCGCCGTCGACCCGCGCAGCGGAAAGCAGCGATGGACGGAGAAGGGCGACAGCACGGGCAGCGCCTTCGTGACCTGCCGTCCCGTCGTCGGCACCCGGTACGCGTACTACAAGAGCGGGGTGACGCTCCGAGCCGTCAGCCTCGCCTCGCACACCGCCGCACGGACCTATGTCACGTCCGGCGAGCAGTTCTACGGCGACGAGAAGAACAGCGTCATTATCGCGGTCGCCAGCAAATACGTGGCCGCGTACCCACTCGCGTGACCTGCCCATAAGCCCGTCACGTCCCCCGCGCGCAGAAAGCCAGCTCTGATGAAACCCCTCGGCACCGGCGACCCCGTCCGCCTCGGCCCGTACCGTCTGCTCGGCGTCCTGGGCGAGGGCGGCATGGGCAAGGTCTACGTCGGCCAGGACGACGCCGGAACGCTCGCGGCCGTGAAGGTGCTGCGTCCGGAACTCGCCCATGACACGCATCTGGCACAGCGTTTCGTCCGGGAGGCGCAGGCCGCGCAAGCCGTGCGGAGCCCGGGTATCGCCGCGGTGCTCGGGGCGCAGACGGAGGGCGGGCGCCCGTGGATCGCCACCGAGTTCCTCGCCGGGCCGACCCTCGACCAGGCCGTGGCCGCCCACGGCCAGCTCGACGAATCCGCCGTACGGGCGCTCGCGGCCTCGCTGGCCCGCACCCTCACCGACATCCACGCGGCCGGGTTCATCCACCGCGATCTCAAGCCGCCGAACATCGTCATGACGTCGAGCGGACCGCGCGTCATCGACTTCGGAATCGCCCGCCCCGAGCACGGCCTCACCCTCACCACCACCGGCCAGGTCCCGGTCACCCCGGGCTACGGCGCCCCCGAGCAGGTCCTCGGACAGCGCGTCTCGCCCCCGGCGGACGTGTTCTCGCTGGGCGCGGTCCTGGTCTACGCGGCGGGCGGCAGGCCCGCGTACGGCGGCGGGCACGTCGCCGCCGTCCAGTACGAGGTGGTCCACGGGGAGCCCCAACTCGACACCGTCCCCATGCAGTTGAGAACGCTCATCGCTCCGTGTCTGGCCAAGGACCCGGCTGCACGTCCCACACCGAGCCAGATCACGGCTGCCTTCGACGATCCGGGGAAGGCCCGTCGGATCTGGCGGCACGGGCCACTCGCCGACTCGATCAAGGAACGCGAGGACAGCGCACGGGAGTTGGCCGGGCGCGGCTCGTCCGAGACGGCCCCGGGTCTGACCCGGCGACGGCTGATCACCGGATTCGCCGCGGGTGGCGCGGTACTGGCGGCAGGAGGTGGCGGCACCGCCTGGTGGCTGGGCGCGCAGAAGAAGCAGGAAGCGGAGAAGAGCAAGGATCCCTTCTACGCGCCGCCGGCGGTGCGCACGCCCAAGGCCACCCTCGACACCGGAGCCGGCGGCAAGCCCACGACCCTGTGGGACGCGGCCGACGTGATGGACGGCGCGCACGGGGGCCTCCTTCCCGTACGGGACGTCCTCGTCTTCGCGTCGCTGAAAGGCGGGATCGCCGCACACGACGTCAGGAACGGAAAGCGGCGGTGGACGGTGCCCGACGCACAGGTCAGGGCCGGCTGCCTCTCACTCTCGGACCAGCTGATCGCGATGGCGGACGGGCAGGGGACCCTCCGCACGTTCGTCGCCTCCACCGGGCAGCCCAAGTGGACGTGTCGGGCGGCGGAGGCCAAGGCACTCGTCGCCTCGGACGACGAAGCCGTGTACGTACTCACCGCCGACGACCAGCTGCGCAGCATCAGCCGTTCCGACGCGAAGGTCCGCTGGACGTCGAAGTTCCCGCCCGAGTACCGCGGGAAGGTCCAGTACCGGGCCGTCATCGATGAGGGACTGCTGGTGTTCGTGGGAGACGGCGGCGGCATCCTCACCATGGCCACGGCCGACGGCCATCCGGTGTGGTCGTTCCCGCAGAAGACGGATCTGGACGTCGTTCCGGCCGTCCACAAGGGAATCGTCTATCTCAACGGCGAGCCCCTGACGGCTCGTCGCCTGCGTGACGGCAAGAAGCTGTGGGAGTCCAAGCCCGGGTACCGCCTCGGCGCGAAGGCGTGGGGACCGCCTCTGGTGTACGGCGACTCGCTCTACGTGAACGACGGGGACCACACCCGGCGCATCCTGATGAAGGACGGCAGCGACGACTGGTCGACGCTGGGTGAGGCGAGCTACTGGAGCCCTGTCCTGCGTCAAGGAAGCGGCCTGTGGACCTACTTGTACAGGGAGGGCTCGGAGCAGGTGAGCACCATGAACATCGAGGACGGCACGGCCAGGTGGGCGTACGACCTGCCCAAGGCTGACTACATCGACCTGGCGGCGGACGGCAATCGCGTCTTCGTGCAGCATGACAGCGCGATCACCGCGCTGTCGGTCTACTGACCTCGGGCCCCTACTGTCCGCCGGGCGGGGTCCCGGGACCGGGGTAGTTCGGATCCGAGGCGGGCCACGGGGTGTACGCGGGATGCGCCGGCCGGCTCGGAGCGTAGGCCGGCGCCGGGCTCGGAACGTAGGCCGGCGCCGGAGGCTGCTGCACGCCTCGGCTCTTACGGCGTCGGACCAGCGGAACGGCGACGCCCGCGCCGATCAGCACGGCAGCGCCGATGCCGATTCCGATCCACAAGGGAGCGTTACTGTCGCTCTGCTCGGCGGCGGTCTGCGGCGCCGCGTCCGAGGCCTTCGGTGACGGGTACGTGATCACCTCGGGAAGCGGGAAGTCCGGCAGCGGATACTTGTCGGCCGGACCCGGATTTCCTGGCTTCGGCAGGGCGATGCGGGGGCGTACGACTCCGTATCCGATGGCGCCGTTCCGCTCCGAGCCGTCCCTCGGACCGCCGAGGGTGTTGAGCAGCACCCTGAGCACCTGGTTGTTGGTCCAGTCGGGGTGCTTGGCCCAGATCAGGGCGGCGCTGGCGGAGGCGATGGCGGTGGCGTCGCCCGTCCCGGCCGTTCTGCAGTACCCGGTCTTGCTCGCCTTGGTCCCGCACGCGTGCACCATGTCGACACCGGGGGCGGACAGGTCGACCTGGTCGCCCTTCTGGGACGTTTCCGTCGCGGCAATGTCCTTGTTCACGGCACCGACGCCCACCACGCCGGGCGTTGCGGCCGGGTAATCCAGTTCGCTCCCGATGTCGCCGCCCTCGCCCACCGACGCGAAGACCAGGGACCCCTTGCCCAAGGCGTACTTCACAGCTTCGGTCAGTTCTGTCGAGCCCTCGATCAGCTCCTGGGAAACGTTGATGACCTTGGCGTTGTGATCGGCCGCGTAGCGAATGGCCTTGGCGAAAACGGGGTTGTCCTTCGTCGCCAGCTCGCCCAGGCTGTTCGCGTTGTTGATGTCAGGGATGCGGATGGGCATGATCTTGGCGCCCGGCGCCACTCCGAACCCCCCTTGCCCACCGCCGTCCGCGCCGGTCCCCGCGATCAGTGCGGCGACTCCGGTTCCGTGCCCGTCGTAGTCGGTCCGCTCGTCGCCGGGCGAACGCGGCGCGAGGTCCAGACCCGGCACGATCCTGCCCCCGAGGTCCGGGGTCGTGGCCTCCACACCGGTGTCGACGACGGCGACGGTGATGCCCTTGCCGGTACTGACCTTCCACATCTGTTCGGCCTGCATACGGTCCAGGTACCACTGGCGGGAGCGGATGGATTCCGCGTGAGCGGGGGCTGCTGCGGCGCCGGCGAGCAGTAGGGCGAGGGTCGTTGTTGCCGTTACGCGTGTGCGTGTGCGTGCGCATACCCGCTGTCCGTACATGTCGATCAACCTCAACGTCACGCGACCGGCCCTGTCCCCTGCGAACGGCCGCCGCCGTAGGGCGAGTTCGGGTCGTGGCTGGTGGGGTGGTTCTGGGGAGGGCCGTAGGGGTGGGTGTACCGCGGTGCGGGGGCGGCGGGGGCCGCCTGGGGGTACGGAGGCGTGGGTGGCGGCGCGCCACGGCGCTTGCGGCGGCGGGTGACGCCGACGGCTACGCCCACGCCGATCAGCGCGGCGGCGCCTATGCCAGCGGCGGTCCAGAGTGGGGTGTTGCCGGCGGGGCTCTTGGACGCGGCGGAACTGGCGTCGTCCGGTGCCTGAGCGGTCTTGGAGGGCTTGGATACTGCGACCGGATAGTCGGGGAGCGGGTACTTGTCGGCAGGGCCGGGATCGCCTGGGTTCTTCAGGGCGATGCGGGGACGGACGATGCCGTAACCAATACCGTCGTTACGCTTCGCACCGTCCGTGGGGCCGCCGATGGTGTTGAGCATGACCCGGAGGACCTGATTGTTGGTCCAGTCCGGGTGCTTGGCCCAGATCAGGGCGGCGCTGGCGGAGGCTAGAGCGGTGGCATCGCTGCTGCCGTGGGTCTCACAGAGGCCCGTTCCGCCACCGCAGGCGTGCACCATCTTGTCGCCCGGAGCAGACACATCCACCTGCGGGCCGTGCTGCGATTCCGCTGTCTTGCCCAGGTTCTTGCCTACGGCACCCACGCCTACGACGCCCGGTGTGCCGGCCGGGTACTGGACCGAGTTGTCCTCGTCTCCCGTGTTCCCGACCGCGGCGAACACCAGGGACCCCTTCCTCAGGGCGTAATCAACGGCGTTCGTCAGCTGCTCCGACTCGTCCTCAACGCCTTGCGAAATATTGATGACCTTCGCGCCATGGTCCGCCGCGTAGCGGATGCCGACCAAGGTGGCCTTGAGGAATTGGGCGTCCGCAGCCGCTCCGTTGTTGGCTTTCGAGCCATCAGGCAGCCGGATCGGAAGGATCTTGACACCGGGCGCAAGCCCGAAGGCACCCTGGCCTCCGGCGTAGGCTCCGGTCCCTGCGATCAGGCCCGCCATTCCGGTGCCGTGGCCGTCATAGTCGGTGTGTGCGTCGCCGGACAGACCTTCTGCGAGATCCTTTCCTGCCAGAATCCGCCCCTTGAGATCCGGATTCTGGGGATCCACACCCGTATCGATCACGGCAACGGTGACACCCGCTCCAGTGCTCGTCCTCCACATGCTCTCGGCGTGCATGACGTCGAGAAACCACTGTTCGGACCGAGTCGATTCGGCCTGGGCCGGGGCGGCTGCAGCGCCTACCAGCGTCAGGCCGACAACGACTGAGGTGATCGCACCGCTATAGATCCTCGTCACGCAGACGGACCAGGCCCCTGCGGACCGCCGCCGTACGACGAGTTCGGGTCGTGGCTCGGCGCGTAGCTCTGCGGAGTGCCGAACGGCTGGTACTGCGGCGCTCCCGGAACCGGAGCGTGCGAGTACGCGGGCGGCTGCGGAGCGCTGCGGCGCTTGCGGTTACGGAGGACCGGGACGGCGATGCCTGCGGCGATCAGGGCAGCGGCGCCCACGCCGATGCCGATCCATAGCGGGGTGTTGCTGCCCTCGGATGCAGCCGCCGGCGCGGCGGAACTGGCGTCGTCCGGCGCCTGAGCACTCTTCGAAGGCTTGGAGGGCTTTGATGCCGCCACGGGATAGTCGGGCAGCGGGTACTTGTCCGCCGGGCCGGGGTCGCCGGGGTTCGTCAGGGCGATCCGGGGGCGAACCGCTCCGTAGCCGGTGAAATCGTTGCGCTTTTCCCCGTTGGCTGCGCGGCCAATGGTGTTGAGCATGACCCGGAGGACCTGGTTGTTGGTCCAGTCAGGGTGCTTGGCCCAGATCAGTGCAGCACTCGCGGACGCCAGGGCCGAGGCGTCACTCGTGCCGCTGGTCCTGCAGAGGCCGGTGTCGCTGGACTTGCTTCCACACGCATGGACCATGTCAGCACCCGGAGCGGCCATATCCACTTGCTTGCCATGAGTGGACTCAGGGGTCATATGGAGATCTTTACCGATCGCGCTTACGGCAATGACCCCCGGAGTGGCGGCCGGATATGAGGCCTTGTTCAGATCCTCTCCATCATTTCCCGAGGAAGCGAAGACCAGCGAACCCTTCTTCAGCGCGTAATCCACCGAGTCCGTGAGTTTAGACGAGCCTTCGATGGCCCCCAGGGAGATGTTGATGACCTTGGCGCCATGGTCAACCGCGAACCGGATCGCCTTGGGTGCGGCCTGATTGAATTGGTCGCTCGCGTAATACCGATTGCCAACCTTATTCCCGTCTGGCATTCGAATCGGGAGGATCTTGGCGCCCGGAGCCAGGCCGAACGCTCCCTGACCACCTCGCCGTGCCCCTGTTCCTGCGATCAGCCCAGCCATTCCGGTGCCATGGCCCGCATAATCCGTGTGCTCATCACCGGCCTCTTTCGGCGCCAGATCCAGACCGTCCAGCACCCGGCCCTGCAGGTCAGGGTTGTTCGACTCGACTCCGGAGTCGATCACCGCGACTGTGACGCCTTCCCCCTTGCTGATGCGCCACATTTTCTCGGCCTGCATCGCAGTGAGGTACCACTGCTTATCGCGGTTGGATTCCGCGAGTGCGGGCGTCGCCGTGGCACCTACCAACAGCAAACCGAGGGCTGCCGAGGAGACGGCTCGGCGGCCGTGCCAATTGCTGCTGGTGGGCATGAAATTACCTCTCGTTATTCTTGGTGTCGTCATCGACGACGGGCGGCACATTTCCCCGGTCATCCGGCTGCCAGGTCGCTTCGTCCTCTACGAGATAGCCGGGGCGGCCACCTCGCTCTTCGTCCTGGCGGCCCTGCGGTTGGGCGCCACGTGGCACGGCGCCTCCGCGCCCTGCCTGGCTCGCGCCGTGAGTACCTTCTTGGGGCGTTCCCCCTGCGCCCTGGCCTCGGATCAAGCCTGAGCCCCCGGAACTGAACGAGCGGGCGTTCGCGCGGCCTTGCTGCTGCGGCCGGCCCCCCACGATGCCACCGCTCTCGCCCGTTGCGCCGGTCACGCGACGCCCCGAGGCCCCGCTGCGTGAACCAGAGGTTCCGGCCGCCGGCGCAGGCCTGGCTCCCGTCGCACCCTGAGACGGCACTCCTCGGCCGCCCGTGACGCCTTCCCTGCCCATCACCGTGCCGCGCGGAATGCCCGTGGCAGGCTTGCCTGTTGCCGGTTGAGGACGACCGCCCGCCACTCCGCCGTTGGTCGGAAGCCGGCCGGGCTGACCCGCCCCTGCCCGTCCCGTGGCACTCTGGCCAGGCGTCAGGGGGCCCCGTGCGCCCGGCGTGGTCGGCCGACCAGTAGCACCCTCGGCCGACGGGATGCCCGTCTTGGGCGTGCCTACGGCTCGGCCCGTCGGCGAAGTGCCTCGCGCCGTGAGCGCCGGTCCGGTGCCCCGCGCAGTGACAGAATTGCGCCCTGAGCCGCCGAATACGGGCGGAACCATACCGATTGAGGGAGGCGTGCCACCGGGACCGGTGGGGCCCGGTCCGACTGGGCCTGATCCGGTGGGGGTCACAGGAGGCTGCTTGACTTCAGGCAGCGTCCCTACCGAGTCGATACCCATCCCCGTCGGGCGCTCATCAATACTCGGCACCACTCTCCCCTGCGCGACATCCGCGCGATGAGCTGTTGGCACATCCGGGGTGACGGTGCGACCCGTCGCCTCGGCCACGCCGGTTGCAGGCGTGGGCTTTCCAGCAACCGCACCATCACTCTCCGCTCGGGACGAGTGGTCTTGACCATCAGCGTCGGGCACGACGACATCGGGCGCCGGCGGGAACTTGGGCCGAGTCAGCCCATTCATCTGCGTCGAGGAATGCGAATACGCATGTCCCAACTTCCGCATCTCGGTGGCGGCTTCCTGCCGCACCTTCTCCTTGTCCGCTGCAATCGCCGCGAGTTCGCTCGACGACTTGCTCGCGATGGCGCCGGCGTCAGGGTCGTTGTGAGCAGCCCGTGCCGCGTCCAGGTTCGCCTGGGCACTGGCCTTGTCTCGCGGGATGGACGCCTGGGCGGTACCGATCGCTTTCGATGCCTCGGCAAGCCACTTCGACGAGTCATCGCTGAAGTCACCAAGAGTCAACGTCGCATTGGCCAGATCCCCGGCCCAGGTGCGGAACGCCTCCGCGCCCTTCCCCTTCCACTCCACCCACTGAGGCCTCACCTTCAGGTCCTCAGCGATCGAGTGGATCTCCTTGGCGGCTGCGGCGAGCCGGTCGGCCGCTGCTTGCACGGAGCCTGAGTTCGCCTGGTCGAGCCACTGCAGCATCTGCTCGTGACTCATTCCCTCAAACGGGTCGCTAGCCATCAGAGACCGGTCTCCCTTCCATCCTGCTCGGCTCCCGAGTCGCTCTTGCCGCCCTTGGCTCCGTCCTTGGCCTCGTCCTTGGGGTCTTGCTTGGTCCCGATCTCATCGATCGTCGGGCCATCGCCGTGGTGCCACAGCTTCGACTTCTCAGGGTCATAACGACCGCCGTAGTGGTCCTTCGTCTCCGTCTTGATCGCCTGAAGGCGATCCCGAAGGTCCTCGTCGATGGTCTGATATCCCTTGTGGGAGGCGAGAACCGCGAGACCCATCCCCTCTATGGAGTCGGAAAGGATCTTCGACAGGTGCTGCAGCTCCGTGAGTACTGTCTGGTACGACGTGAAGAGGCCGGCGGCGGCGCCCCAGTCGCCCGCGCCGCCTCCGAACTGATGGCGGCTGAGCGGTTCCTGGCCGAGCTTCTTCGAGTCCGCGTCCGACCCGCTGAGGTTCCTGATCAGCTCATCAACGCGCTGCTGGAACTTCGTGAACGACTCCAGCTCCGTGACGATGTCCGCCGCAGCCCCCGCGGCGACCAGGCCCACCCCGCCGATCACGCCCGCGAACGGCAGCAGAGAAGCTCCGCCGCCCCCGTCGTCCTTGGCCTCAGCCATCGCGTCCTCCCCGTTCCCCCGTGTGGTCTCTCTGCAGTGGCGTCCGCCGATGGTCGTCGTCGGGCGGCGTCGGCTGCGAAGTCTCGATGACAACTGTAGCGACGCGCACTGTCAGTTCACACGTCGCCCGTGGCAGATGACATGCACATCGCGTCACACTTCGACACGTCACGTAACAAGTTACGAACAAGCGATGCGGCGTCAGTCAGTTGGCGGGGTAGCCGCCACCGCCGCCTGAGGCCGAATCGGCAGCCGGTTCACCGGTCGCCCCGTCGCCGCGCGCACCGCCGACGCCACCGCCGCCGGGGACGCGACCACCGGAGCCGCGCTTACCGCCTTCGCCCCGAAAGGTGCTACTACGTCCCGTTCTTCCACGAGTTTGACGATGCGGATGTCCGGGGCGTCCAGGGACGTGGGGAGCGTGTAGCCCGTGAAGTCGGGGTGGCGGAGGAGGCCGCGCGGGGTGCGGAGGTTCTCCGTCAGGGCCGCGCCGACGCCCTGTGTGACGCCTGCCTCGATTCGGGCGGCCACCTGAGCCGGGTTCAGGATGCGGCCCACGTCCTGGGCCACCGCCAGTTCCACGACCCGTACCGAACCCAGCTCGATGTCCACGTCCACCACCGCGCGGATCGCGCAGAACGCCAGGCCCACGAACGCGTCGCCCTGGCCGTCCGCGTCCAGCGGCTCCGTGGGGTGCGGGCGGCACTGGGCCGTGGCCCACAGTTCCTTGCCGTCCATCGCCTCCGTCACCGTCGTCGACAGGACTCCGTCGTACGACGTGATCTTGCCGTCGGCGATCTGGAGCAACTCCGTGGACATGCCGAATTTGTGGGCGAGGGGCTGGAGGAGCTGGGTGCGGACCATTTTCGCGGCGCGTTCGACCGCGCCGCCGGACACCCATGTGTGGCGGCCGCGGCAGCCCGGGCCCGCCGGCGGCTGGTCCGTGTCCACCGGTGCCACGTGCACCTCGTCGATGCCCAGCGTCTCCTGGACGATCTGCCGGGCGAGCGTCGTGAAGCCCTGGCCCGTCTCCACCGCCGCGCAGATGACCGTGGCCACCCCGTCGTGGACCTTCACCGTGGCCGTCGACACCTCGTCGGTGCCTTCGGCGCCGAGCATGTGGACCATGCCGAGGCCGTAGCCGACCCCGCGCCGCACCGCGCTCGGTTCGCCCGCGCCCTCGGGTCCGCCGGGCAGCAGCCACTCGTCCTCGGGGGCGTCCTTGGGGAGCGCCGGGAGAGGGAAGTCCCGTACGGCGGCAAGGAGTTCGGCGACCGGGGCCGGGCAGGTCACCGTCTGGCCGGTCGGCAGGACGTCGCCCGTCGCCATGACGTTGCGCAGGCGCAGCTCCGCCGGGTCGACGCCGAGCTTCTTCGCCAGCTTGTCCATCTGCGCCTCGTACGCGGCGCAGACCTGGAGCGCGCCCTCTCCCCGTACGTGGCCGGAGGGCGGGTTGTTCGTACGGACCGCCCAGCCCTCGATGAACGCGTGCGGCACGACGTACGGGCCGCACGCGAAGGAGACGGCGGCGGCGAGCGCTTCGGAGGACGTGTCCGCGTACGCGCCCGCGTCGAGGAGGATCTGCGCCTCGACCTTGACGAGCTTGCCGTCGGCGTCCGCGTGGTGGCGGTAGCGCAGGAGAGTGGGGTGGCGGTGGGTGTGGCCGAGGAAGGACTCCTCGCGCGTCGCGGTGAGCTTGACCGGGCAGCCGGTCCTCAACGCCAGGAGTCCGAGCGGGAGTTGGAAGCTCTGGTCCTCGCGGTCGGCGGTCGCGCCGGGTACGCCCGTGACGACGATCTTCACGCGGTCGGGCTCCAGGCCGTAGCGCGCGGCGGCGAGGTCGCGGTCGCCGTGCGGGTCGGTGGACGCTACGTAGAGCTCCACTCCCCCGTCGGGCCGCGGTACGGCGAGGCCGGCCTCGGCTCCGATGGGGGCCGGGTCCTGGCGGCCGATGCGGTACTGGCCCTCGACGACGATCTCGCCCGTCACGTCCTGGTCGCCGTGGCTCAGGGGGATGTGGCGGATCAGGTTGCCGTCGGGGTGCAGGGGTTCGGCGGCGAAGGACTGCTCGGGGTCCGTGACGGGTTCGAGGACCTCGTACTCGACGATCACGGCTGCGGCCGCCATGCGCGCGGTGTCGGGGTGGTCGGCCGCCACGGCGGCGATGGCCTCGCCGTGGTGGCGTACGACGTCGGAGGCGAAGACCGGGCGGTCCGCGGCGCGGTGGCCGGGCAGGGACGCTCCGGGAACGTCCTCGTGCGTGATGACGGCGCGCACGCCGGGCATCTCGCGCGCGTGGCTCGTGTCGATGGACAGGATGCGCGCGTGCGCGTGCGGGGAGCGCAGGACGGCGGCCCACAGCAGGCCCTCGGCCCACAGGTCGGCGGCGTACGGGAACGTGCCCTCCGTCTTGGCGCGCGCCTCGGCCGGCGTCAGCGAGACCCCGAGGCCGTGCGGCAGCGGCTCGGCCACGGGGGCCTCCGGCGCCGCGGGGGCCGCGGGCGCGGTCGCTGCTGCTTCGTCACTCACGCCTGGCCCCCGTCCTGGAAGTCCTGAAAGTCCTGCCGCCCGTGAAAGTCCTGCCGGCCCTGGTGGCCCTGAAGGTCTTGATGGCCCTGCTGACCCTGTTGGTCCGGGTGACCATGTTGGACCTGATGACCCTGGTGGTCCTGCTGACCCTGGTGGTCGTGGATGCCTTCGGTCGCGCTCGGGCCCGCCTGGCGCGGGATGCGGGCCTCGCCGTCCGGGTCACTCGCGGCGGCCGCCGCAGCGGCGGTCGCCTCGCGCTCCTCGACGACCTGCTGTACGGCGTCCAGGATCCCGCGGTAACCGGAACACCGGCACAGATTGCCGCACAGGGCCTGACGGGTCTCCAGCTCCGTGGGCGACGGGTTGCCCCCAAGCAGGTCGTGCACGGTCATCGCCATACCCGGCACGCAGAATCCGCACTGGACCGCGCAACGGCTCGCGAGGGCGCGCTGCACGTCGGACGGCTGCCCATCGCTGGCCAGGCCCTCGACGGTACGGACTTCACTGCCGGCTGCCGTGGCTCCGGGAACCAGGCAGGAGGCCACAAGGCGCCCGTCCACCTGGACGTTGCAGGCCCCGCACTCACCCTGCGAGCACCCGTCCTTGGCCCCGGCGAGCCCGAGCCGCTCCCGCAGGACGTAGAGCAGAGACTCCCCGATCCAGGCCCCGGTCACGGGCCGGTCGGTCCCGTTGACCCGCAGGACGTAGGAGGCGAGGGGGTGGTCGTCGTGGAGGGGGGTGACGGTGGCGGCCGCCTCGGGGGCGGGGTCCTCCGCGGTTACGGGCTCCTCGGGGGCGGCGGCCTCGGTGGCCGTTATGACGTCGGCGGCCTCGGTGGTCTCGGCGACCTCGACGGTCTCGGAGACGTCCGAGGCGTCGGTTACGTCAGTTGCATCCGTAACGTCGGTTGCGTCCGCCACTTCGACTGCGTCCGTTACGTCGGCTGCGGCCTCAGGCACCACGGGTTCAGCGACGACCGGCTCGACGACCTCAGGCACGACCTCAGCCTCGGGCCCGACAGCCTCAGCCACCACCTCAGCCTCAGGCACCACCTCAGGCTCCGGCACCACCTCAGGCTCCGGCTCCGGCTCCGCCGAAGGCTCCGCCTGTGCCCACTCCTCCGCCGCCCAAGGCGCCACCGCGCCCCCCGGCAGCGTCGCCGGAGGCGTCCGCCCCCACTGCTCGGCGATCGACGACGTCGTGAACTCGCCCGACTCGTCCGGGAACTCACCTTCGGCGATGACGGGGATCGACCACTGGCCGGTGACGGAAGACGGCTCGTGCGCGGGCGGCTCCGCCTGCGCGTGACGCGTGTCGACCTGCGAGAAGTCCCACTGCCCGGTCACCCCGTGACCGTGCTGGTGCCCGTGCCCGGCATCGTGGCCGTGCCCGTACCCAGGCACCTGCCCCTGATCATGCCTCTGGCCGAGCTCCTGACCGTACGAAACCTGCGCCTCCGGCCCCGCAGGCTCCGGCCACCGCACGCCCCCGGTCACAGCGCCGGTCACCGCGCCAGTGGCACCCGCCCCCGTCACATCCCCCGGCAGCACCCACATCCCCGTGGCCGCGGGATCGGTGGCCGAAGGGCCGCCCGGCGCGATGGTGATCTGAGGCGGGACGTAACCGTGCCCCGGCGCGGCCAGCGGCGCGTCCGGGAGCCCGCTCTCCGGCAGCTGCACGAAAGCGGTGGCGTCCGCGTCGTAGTCCCCCTGGGGCAGCGGCTCCCAGCCGCCTCCCGGATGACCCCCGTAGCCCCCCTCGTGGCCCTGATGCCCTTCGTGATGGCCTCCGTGGCCACCGTGGTTGTGCTCGTCAGTCACGACAGCGCCCTTCCAAGTGCACGTCGGGCCAGCGCGGCGACCGTGCGCCGCAGGTGCAGTACGGCGGGCGGCAGTTGTTCCTGGGTGCCGTCCGGGGCCGGGGCGGGCTCGGGGACGCAGGCCGCGGCGACGTACTCGCCGAACGCGGTCAGCGCCTCGGGCACGAGCGTGCGCTCGCTGTCCCAGTCGATGAGCGAGGCCACCCACTGCTCGGCCTCCAGGGGGCGCAGCGGCATCGGCGCGATCGCGCCGACCGCGCACCGGACGCCGCGCCTCGCCGGGTCGAGGACGAGCGCGACGGACGCGAGGGCGCGCCCCGGGCCGGTGCGGCCGGTGGCCTTGAGGAAGGTCTGCGGGGCGTGCAGGAGCGGCACCCGTACGAAGCCGATGAGTTCGCCGGGGGCGAGCATCTCCATGCCCGCGAGCAGGTGCGACACCGGAACTTCGCGCCGGGCGCCGCCCGGGCCCGCGATGATCAGCGTGGCTTCGAGGGCGGCGAGGACGGGGAGAGTGTCGCCGGTCGCGGCGCCGGAGGCGATGTTGCCGCCGAGGGTGCCCGCGTTACGGATCTGGGGCGGTCCGGCGGCGCGGGCCGCTGCGGCGAGGGCGGGGATCAGGGCGGCGAAGTCGGGGCGCCCTATGCGGGCGAGGGTGAGGCCGGCGCCGAGGAGCGCGTGACCGTCCTGGTACTGCCAGCCGCGGATCTCGCTGATGCGGCCGAGGCCGACGAGGGCGGCGGGTCGAAGGAGCCCGGCGTTGACCGAGGCCATCAGGTCGGTGCCGCCCGCGACCGGTACCGCGGCGGGCATGGCGGCGAGTGCTTCCACGGCCTCGTCCAGCGAGCCCGGGAGCGTCACGGCCTGCGTTGCGTGCGTGGTCAATGCGTGCGTGGTCAAACCGGCTGCCCCTTCCCGATGTCCGGCACTTCGCCCGGCGGCTTCGGTTGGGTGAGCCGTCGTTCGCGCCGTTGCGCCTGCTCCGCCGTACGGTACGTGCTGACAGGCCGGACGAGGCAACTCTGGCACATCTTCCCGGGGGCCCGACGAGGGGGTCCGCTAGGAGGCTTTCGCCCCGGGGGGCCGGGAGATGAGGCGTTTTGACCCCTGGTCACCCGTCGGTGCGCATTGCCACTCTTCGGTGGTTTTCATAACGCTTTCCTTGCGGCCTCACGTTCCCGTTTCTTGCGGCCCTCACGTTCCCAGGGCCGGGCGCCCGGGGGAACGTGTGCGGCGGCGGCTCACACGTTCGGGGGCGCCCCCTCGATCGGGCGTCCGAGCACACCGGGGCGCAGCTGCCAGGGCCTCGGGCCCGTGGGCGGACGGTAGTCGACGCCGAGTGCGTCAAGTCGCGTGTAGTGGGCGGCCATTCGCCGCTGGAAGCCGGTGAAGTCGCGCTCGGCGGGGGCGGGCAGGGCGCTCCAGGCGACCTCGGCGAAGGCGGCCAGGCGCGGGAACGTCTGGTAATCGACGCGGGCCTGGCTGTCCATCACCTCGGTCCAGACACAGGCCTGGGTGCCGAGCACGTGCCGCGCCTCGCTCTCGGTGAGCTGCGGGGGTACGGGCTCGAAGCGGTAGACGTCCTCCAGGGTGCGGACCCATCCGATGGGCATCGGCTCGTCGTCGCCCGGCGCCTGGCGGTGGTCCAGATACACGTACTCCTGCGGGCACATGACGACGTCGTGGCCGGCACGGGCGGCGGTGATACCGGCCGCGTAACCACGCCAGGACGCGACAGCGGCACCCGGCGCGAGGCCGCCCTCCAGAATCTCACCCCAGCCGATGAGGCGCCGGCCGCGTGCGGTGAGCCAGGTGGCGAAGTGCCGGATGAACCAGGACTGGAGCTCGTCCTCGTCCTTCAGGCCGAGTTCGGCGATGCGGGCCTGCGCGGCGGGCGACCGCTTCCACTGCTCCTTGGGACACTCGTCGCCGCCGATGTGGACGAACGGCGAGACGTCGACCGGGAACAGGTCGAGGATCTCCTCGAACACGCCCTCGTAGAAACGCAGGGTGGCGTCGGTGGGCGCGAGGACGTTCGGGTTGATGCCCCAGTTGTCCCAGACGGTGAGTGACGCGGTGTCGACGACGTCCGTGTTGCCGAGTTCCGGGTACGCCGCGATGGCCGACTGCGAGTGGCCGGGGACGTCGATCTCGGGGACGACGCGGATGTGCCGCTCGGCGGCGTACGCGACGATCTCGCGGATGTCGTCCTGCGTATAGAACCCGCCGTGCGGCCGCTCGTCCCAGAGGGGCGAGGCGCGGTGGCCGAATTTCGTGCGTGAGCGCCAGGCTCCGACCTCGGTGAGCTTCGGGTGGCGTTTGATCTCTACGCGCCAGCCCTGGTCGTCGGTCAGGTGGAGGTGGAAGACGTTGAGTTTGTGCGCGGCAAGGAGGTCGAGGTAGCGCAGGACCCCGTCCTTGGGCATGAAGTGGCGGGAGACGTCGAGCATGAGGCCGCGCCAGGCGAAGCGGGGAGCGTCTTCGATCACCGCCTCCGGGACCGTCCATTTCCGGCCGCGTTCGACGGGCGCCCGCCGGAACGCGTCCGGCCCGAGCAGCTGACGCAACGTCTGCGCTCCCCAGAAGACACCCGCCGCGCTGCCGCCATCGATACGGATGGCACGCGGGTCGACGGTGAGGCGGTACGCCTCGGGGGCGAGGGCGGGGTCGATGCGTAGCTCGATGCCGTCGCCCGGACCCTCCGGCAGATCGAGTCCGGTGGCCGCTCCGACCGCCGAGCGCAGCCATCTGGCGACGCCCTCGGTACCGGCTCCGGCCGTGAGCGTGCTGCCCGCGCCCAGCTCGTGAACGCCATCGCCGCCACCCGCCACCACTTGAGGAGCGGGAATCAGATCTGCCGTAGTCGCTGCCACACCGACGAGGCTAGGAAGTCCGGACCACGGGAGCAACGGTCCCGGCGCAGCACAAGGCCCCCGGCACGCCGAAATGCGCTCAGGGGCCCTGGTGCGAAGGCACGGCAGCCGTTACTTCTTGTCCTTGCCGCCCTTGTCCTTGTCGCCGCCGGCGCCCATGGACTCGTAGATCTCCTTGCACATGGGGCACACGGGGTACTTCTTCGGGTCCCGGCCCGGCACCCACACCTTGCCGCAGAGCGCGACGACGGGCGTCCCTTCGAGGGCGCTCGCCATGATCTTGTCCTTCTGGACATAGTGGGCGTAGCGCTCGTGGTCGCCGTCACCGTGCGATGTCTGCGGCGCCGGCTCTACGAGGGTCCCCGTACCTGTCCCGCGCTCGGGCTCAAGAGTGCTCATGGAAGCCAAGGGTACTTAAGCCCGCGGGGAACGGTCAGCGGCCTCGGGAGGGGGTCAGTTGAGCGAGGGATCGTCCGGGTACGTCGCCACCATCGCCAGTTCGCTGCGCTGACGTCGCAGGACCGCGCGCCACAGACCCTCGGGCTTCGTCGACGAGACGTCGCCGGGTTCCGACTCGACGACGTACCAGGCGCCGTCGTCCAGCTCGGCCTCCAGCTGGCCGGGACCCCAGCCCGCGTACCCCGCGAAGATGCGCAGCGAGCCGAGGGCGGCGGCGAGGAGTTCGGGCGGGGCCTCCAGGTCGACGAGGCCGATCGCGCCGTGCACGCGGCGGAAGCCGACGGGGTCGCGTCCGCCGGAGCGGAGCCGGGAGCCCTGCGCCATGCCCTCGTCGCCGGGGATCACGGCGACGCCGAGCGCCGAGTCGAGCGAGACGGGGCCGCCCTGGAAGACGACGCCGGGAGCACCGGCCAGCTCGCCCCAGCCCTCCAGGATGTCGCCGACGTCCACCGGCGTGGGCCGGTTGAGAACGACGCCGAGGGAGCCCTCCTCGTCGTGGTCGAGGAGCAGCACGACCGCCCGGTCGAAATTCGGGTCCGACAGGGCGGGTGTGGCCACGAGCAGCCGCCCTGTGAGCGAGGACACCTCGGTCATGCCTGACA
Organism: Streptomyces sp. NPDC046821; assembly: GCF_040645335.1. Classification (NCBI taxonomy): domain Bacteria; kingdom Bacillati; phylum Actinomycetota; class Actinomycetes; order Kitasatosporales; family Streptomycetaceae; genus Streptomyces; species Streptomyces sp. NPDC046821. Next base: position 326,933 of record NZ_JBEYYB010000008.1, read on the forward strand.
TGATCCCGCATCTTGCGCCCGAGCGGGGAGTCAACGGCACTGCCGGGGTGCGCGCAGCTCAGCGATGCCTCACGCGCCCGGGGTGCGCGCCGTGCGGTGCGCGCGGGGAGTGACCCTCCGCGCCCGTTTAGCCACATTTCGTGTTGTAGCGAAGTCATGACGCCCTCCGCCGGTCCTCGGACTTACGGAAGGGGGGTAGGCGGCCCTTACCCTTATGCCTTGGCCCGCTCGGCGCCAGGCCCCAAGGCCCCGTCCGAACAGCCCCGCCCCGCGGCCCTGTCAGTTGTCCTGTCCATCTCATCGGAACGCGAGATTCATGACCGTCACCGACGATGTACTGCTTGTCCACGGCGGAACCCCGCTGGAGGGCGAGATCCGTGTCCGCGGCGCGAAGAACCTCGTGCCCAAGGCAATGGTCGCCGCGCTGCTCGGCAGCGCCCCCAGCCGGCTGCGCAATGTCCCGGACATCCGTGACGTCCGCGTCGTGCGCGGCCTCCTGCAGCTGCACGGTGTGACGGTCCGCCCCGGTGAGGAGCCGGGCGAGCTGATCATGGACCCGTCGCACGTCGAGAGCGCGAACGTCGCGGACATCGACGCGCACGCCGGTTCCTCCCGCATCCCGATCCTGCTGTGCGGGCCGCTCCTGCACCGCCTCGGGCACGCGTTCATCCCGGGTCTGGGCGGCTGCGACATCGGCGGCCGGCCCATCGACTTCCACTTCGAGGTGCTGCGCCAGTTCGGCGCGACGATCGAGAAGCGGGCCGACGGCCAGTACCTGGAGGCCCCGCACCGGCTGCGCGGCACCAAGATCCGGCTGCCGTACCCGTCGGTCGGCGCGACGGAGCAGGTGCTCCTGACGGCCGTGCTCGCCGAGGGCGTCACCGAGCTGTCGAACGCGGCCGTGGAGCCCGAGATCGAGGACCTCATCTGCGTACTGCAGAAGATGGGCGCGATCATCGCCATGGACACCGACCGGACGATCCGGATCACGGGTGTCGACAAGCTCGGCGGCTACACGCACCGTGCCCTCTCGGACCGCCTGGAGGCCGCCTCGTGGGCGTCCGCCGCGCTGGCGACCGAGGGCAACATCTACGTCCGCGGCGCCCAGCAGCGCTCGATGATGACGTTCCTGAACACGTACCGGAAGGTCGGCGGCGCCTTCGAGATCGACGACGAGGGCATCCGCTTCTGGCACCCCGGCGGCTCGCTGAAATCGATCGCGCTGGAGACGGACGTCCACCCCGGCTTCCAGACGGACTGGCAGCAGCCGCTCGTCGTGGCCCTGACGCAGGCCTCCGGCCTCTCCATCGTCCACGAGACGGTCTACGAGTCCCGGCTGGGCTTCACGTCCGCGCTGAACCAGATGGGCGCGCACATCCAGCTGTACCGGGAGTGCCTGGGCGGCTCGGACTGCCGCTTCGGTCAGCGCAACTTCCTGCACTCGGCCGTCGTCTCGGGCCCGACGAAGCTTCAGGGGGCCGACCTGGTCATTCCTGACCTGCGTGGTGGGTTCTCGTACCTGATCGCGGCGCTCGCTGCGCAGGGCACGTCTCGTGTGCACGGGATCGATCTGATCAACCGGGGTTACGAGAACTTCATGGACAAGCTCGTTGAGCTGGGCGCGAAGGTCGAACTCCCCGGCAAGGCGCTGGGCTAGGTAGCGGGGAGTCTGCGGGCCGGTGGGGGCTGGTCGCGCAGTTCCCCGCGCCCCTGAAATGCGCGCTGCGCGCGGCATTTCCCGGAAGGGATGCCGCGCGCAGCGCTGTTTCAGGGGAAGGCGCGGCGGAGCCGCAAGCCTTCAGGGGCGCGGGGCTGTGTCATCAGCGGCTCCGCCGCGGGGCGCGACCGGCCACGACGGACCCGCACCCGAAAACGCCACGAGGGGCGGTACCCAGAACGGGTACCGCCCCTCACGCTTGCGAGGGAAAGGCTACTTGCCCTTCGCCGCTTCCTTGAGCTTGGAGCCCGCGGACACCTTCACGCTGAAACCGGCCGGGATGTTGATCGGCTCGCCGGTCTGCGGGTTGCGGGCGGTGCGAGCGGCACGGTGGGTGCGCTCGAAGGTCAGGAAGCCGGGGATGGTGACCTTCTCGTCGCCCTTGGCGACGATCTCGCCGACCGTCTCGGCGAACGCGGCCAGCACGGCGTCGGCGTCCTTGCGGGTCACCTCGGCGCGGTCGGCCAGCGCGGCCACCAGCTCACTGCGGTTCATTTTTGTACTCCCGTGTTCTTCTTGCCGTTGAGGCGTGCCACGCGGCGGAGCCGCATGGTGGGCACTGCGAAGCCGATGCTGCCAGGGTCCTCGGTCAGGCCCCGGACCCGGGTCCGTCTTCAGACCCTCGCGCCCGACAACGCATCCTGCCCCCACCAGCGGCGGGAAAGCCAATCCTGCACCCTTGGGGGTCACACGAAATGCGTCGCCGCCCCTGTGCGGGGCGGAGCGGGGCCCGTGCTTCCCGGCCACCCTAGAGGGCTGCCAGGGGCCCCGCATTCCGCGACGCGCCGGGCCTCAGGAGGCCGTGGCGCCCGTCACAGCGATGCCGGCGGCCTTCGCCGCGTCGCGCACGGCTCCGGCGACGGCGCCCGCGACCTTGTCGTTGAAGACGCTCGGAATGATGTAGTTCGGGTTGAGCTCGTCCTCGCTCACGACGTCCGCGAGGGCGGCCGCGGCGGCCAGCATCATCTCGGTGTTGACCGTGCGCGACTGGGCGTCCAGGAGGCCGCGGAAGACGCCCGGGAAGACCAGCACGTTGTTGATCTGGTTCGGGAAGTCGGAGCGGCCCGTGGCCACGACCGCCGCCGTCTGACGGGCGATCGCGGGGTCGACCTCGGGGTCCGGGTTCGCGAGCGCGAACACGATGGCACCCTCGGCCATGGCGGCCACGTCGTCGCCGTCGAGGACGTTCGGGGCCGAGACACCGATGAAGACGTCCGCGTCGCGCACGGCCTCCTTCAGGGTGCCCGTGAGGCCCTCGGGGTTGGTGTTGTCGGCGATCCAGCGCAGCGGCGAGTCCGAGTCGGCGTCGACCAGGTCGGCGCGGTCCGCGTGGACGACGCCGTGGATGTCGGCGACGACGGAGTTCTTGACGCCGGCCGCGATCAGGAGCTTGAGGATGGCCGTACCGGCCGCGCCCGCGCCGGACATGACGACGCGGATGTCGCCGATCGACTTGCCGGCGACGCGCAGGGCGTTCGTCAGGGCGGCGAGGACGACGATGGCCGTGCCGTGCTGGTCGTCGTGGAAGACGGGGATGTCGAGGGCCTCGCGCAGGCGGGCCTCGATCTCGAAGCAGCGGGGGGCGGAAATGTCCTCGAGGTTGATGCCCGCGAAGCCGGGGGCGATCGCCTTGACGATCTCGACGATGGCGTCGGTGTCCTGGGTGTCCAGGCAGATCGGCCAGGCGTCGATGTCGGCGAAGCGCTTGAAGAGGGCGGCCTTGCCCTCCATGACCGGCATGGCGGCCATCGGGCCGATGTTGCCGAGGCCGAGCACGGCCGAACCGTCGGTGACGACCGCGACGGTGTTGCGCTTGATGGTGAGGCGGCGGGCGTCCTCGGGGTTCTCGGCGATGGCCATGCAGACGCGGGCCACACCCGGCGTGTAGACCATCGAGAGGTCGTCACGGTTGCGGATGGGGTGCTTCGACGCCATCTCGATCTTGCCGCCGAGGTGCATCAGGAACGTACGGTCGGAGACCTTGCCGAGGATGACACCCTCGATCTCGCGCAGCTGCTCGACGATCTCGTCGGCGTGGGCGGTGGAGGTCGCCGCGATCGTGACGTCGATGCGGAGTTTCTCGTGGCCGGACGCCGTCACGTCGAGGCCGGTGACAGAGCCGCCGTGGGACTCGACCGCCGTGGTGAGTTGGGATACCGCTGTTCCGCTGGCGGGCACCTCAAGGCGGACCGTCATCGAGTAGGAGACGCTGGGTGCCGTTGCCATGACCGGGTTCCTCTGCTTTCACCGTCGCTACTGCTGCGTTTTTTCCGTCCGATCGTCGCACCTACCGCCGAGTACGTGGTAGCCGCCCCGGATTGCGAACCTTTTGTTCACCACCCGGCCAGCTCCCCGGGGTGTCGCCCCAGGATGCTCACTTTCGGAAAGTTGTTTCCACCATACGAGAAGTTGGGGGAAACAGAAAGAGGCCCACGTCACCGGGGTGACGTGGGCCTCTCCTCACGTAGATGACACCGACCCGCCATGCTCGCCTCGCGGCAAGTGGTCGCTCGTAGCGACGAAGGTTGGGCCCGGGGGCTTGGATCGAGCCGGTGTCACGTCAACGGTAACAAAGGATCCCGGTAAGGCAATTCCCCCTGCTGAACTCGAGTGAAGTCAGTCGCGCAGCAGGTCGGGCACGCCGTCCGCGTCGGGCTCGTCGCGCGGGCCCGAGACGACCGTGAGCTGCTGCGTGGCGCGGGTCAGCGCCACGTACAGGACCCGCAGTCCGGCCGGGGACTCGTCGGCGATCTCCGCCGGCGAGACGACCACCGTGGCGTCGTACTCCAGGCCCTTGGCCTCCAGGCTGCCGAGGGCCACGACGCGGTCGCCGAGCCCGGACAGCCAGCGCGCCGCCTCGTCCCGCCGGTTCATCGCGACGACGACGCCGACCGTGCCGTCGACCTGGTCGAGCAGGTGCTGCGCCTCCGCGCGGACGGTGTCCCCGAGGCTGCCCGCCACGACCGCGAAGCGGGGTCGAACACCCGTCGAGCGGACCGCCGACGGGGACTCGGAGCCCGGCATGGCGAGCGCCAGCACCTTGGCCGCGAGCTCGGCGATCTCGGCCGGGTTGCGGTAGTTCACGGTGAGCGTGAAGCGGCGGCGCGGGCGGGAGCCGAGCGCCTCGTCACGGGCCTCGGCGGCCTCGTCCGGGTCCGACCACGAGGACTGGGCCGGGTCGCCGACCACAGTCCATGTCGCGTGCCGGCCGCGGCGGCCGACCATGCGCCACTGCATGGGCGTGAGGTCCTGCGCCTCGTCCACGATGACGTGCGCGTACTCCGTGCGCTCCTGGGCAAGGCGCTCGGCGCGCTCCCACTGCGTCTCCTCGCGCGTGGGCATCAGCTCGTCCAGGCCGGTGAGCTGGTCGAGCGGGTCGTACTCGCGCTTCTTCTTCGGGCGCACCGGGGTGCCGAGTACGGCGTTCAGCTCGTCGAGGAGCGCGACGTCGTGCACCGAGAGGGCGTCGCGGCGCAGGGAGCGGGCGACCTTGCGGACCTCGCCGGGGTTGAGGATGCGCCGGGCCCAGCGGCCGAGGCGCCGCTCGTCGCCCATCGCGGCGAGGACGCCGCGCGGGGTCAGCTCGGGCCACCACGCGTCCAGGAAGTTCACGAACTCGTCCTCGGAGGTGACGTCGTCGTCGAAGGACGAGCGCAGCTCGGCGGCGAGTTCGGGGTCGCTGTGGCGGGTGCCCGCGCCGGACTGCGACCACAGGGCGTCGAGGAGGAGCTTGCGGGCGCGCGGGCGCAGGAGGTTGACCGGGGCGGTGCCGCTCAGGGCGTTCTGGCGGATCCGGTTCAGGTCGGCGGCCTCCAGTTCGAGGCGGCGGCCGAAGGCGACGACGCGCAGGCGCGTGGGCTGCTCGACGGGGGCGGCGGGCTCGTCCTCGGGGTCCTCGCCGAAGGCGAGCTGGGCGGGGCGCTGCGGCGGCCGCACAGCGGCCGTACCGCTTTCGAGGGCGCCGCGGGCGGCCTTGCGCAGGACCTTCAGCATCCGGGAGGAGCCCTTGACGCGGGCCACCGCCGGGGAGTCGTAGACCGTGGCCTCGGCGCCGTCGACCAGCGAGCCGACCGCGCGGATCGCGACCTGGCCCTCCTCGCCCAGCGACGGCAGGACGCCCTCGGTGTAGGCGACGAGGAGCGGGGTCGGCGAGACGATCAGGATGCCGCCCGCGTACCGGCGGCGGTCCTGGTAGAGGAGGTACGCGGCGCGGTGCAGGGCGACGGCCGTCTTGCCGGTGCCGGGGCCGCCCTCGACGTACGTCACGGAGGCGGCGGGGGCCCGGATCACGAGGTCCTGCTCGGCCTGGATGGACGCCACGATGTCGCGCATCGTGTGGCTGCGGGCCTGGCCGAGGGCGGCCATCAGGGCGCCGTCGCCGATCACCGGCAGCTTCTCGCCGTCGAGGTACGCAGTCAGCTCGGGGCGCATGAGGTCGTCCTCGACGCCGAGCACCTGGCGGCCCTTGGAGCGGATGACGCGGCGGCGGACGACGCGTCCCGGGTCCACGGGCGTGGAGCGGTAGAACGGCGCGGCCGCGGGCGCGCGCCAGTCGATGACCAGCGGCGCGTAGTCGGCGTCCAGGACGCCGATCCGGCCGATGTGGAGGGTCTCGGCGATGTCGGCCGCCTGCTGCCCGTCCTCGCCCTCTCGGACGGCCCCCTCGGCGGGCTCCACGGCCGTGTACGCGCCGTCGGGGCCCTTCTTGCCGTCCTTGCCGAGCAGCAGGTCGATCCGGCCGAAGAGGAAGTCCTCGAACTCGTTGTTGAGGCGGTTGAGGTGGATCCCCGCGCGGAACACCTGGGCGTCGCGCTCGGCGAGCGCGCCCGGGGTGCCGACGTGGCCCCGCTGGGCCGCGTCGTGCATCAGGAACTCAGCCTCGTGGATCTTCTCCTCGAGACGGCGGTACACCTGGTCCAGGTGTTCCTGTTCGATGCCGATCTCACGGTCCCGTACGGAATCGTGATCCTGGTCGAGCGCGGTTCGGTGATGAGCCTGAGCGGCCACCGGGCCCCCTTCTGACGTGCTGGGCAGCCGTCCAAGATATGCGAAGGGAGGGTGAAGAAGCTACGCGTTCCGCTCCCGGCGCTACGCGTCGACCTCCACCAGCTGCTTGCCGTCGAGGGTGCGGACCTCGAAGTGGTCGATGGCGTTGCGCTGGAACGCGGCACCGCCCTGCACATACAGCGGGTATTTCGCCGCGTAGTGGTTGCTGTTCGGGATGCCGTAGCCCCACTTCGGGACGGTCCAGGAGGTGACCGTCTCGCGTTCGCCGTTCTTCCCGACCGCGATCAGCGAACAGCTCTGCGGGCCCTTGACGTTCTTGAGCTCCAGGACCGTGTCGGTGCCCCACGGTTTCGACTGCATACCGATGGTGGCGGTCACGTGCGTGCCCGGGTCGGTCGCCGTGACCTTCTTGTCGGCGTGCTGGAACCAGGACTCGGCGGAGGAGACGGTGGGGTGGGGCGGCGGCTCGGCCACGTTCGTCCCGCCGCCGCTCGCGGCGAGCACGGCCAGCGGTCCGCCGATGATCAGCGAGGCGGCGCACGCCACCAGGACCATCCCGCGGCGCCGCTTGTGCGCCTGCTTCTGCGCGACCTCGGCGAAGAGCCGCTCGGCGAGCTGTTCGCTCGGCCGGGCGCCGAGCTGCGCGCCGACCCGCTCCCGCGCGGGGGTGCCCTGTGGTTCGGGGAGGCCGGCGAGCGCGGCCAGCATCGGCTCCATGCCCGCGAACTCCTCCAGCTGGCGCGCGCACAGGTCGCAGCCGGCCAGATGGGCTTCGAAGGCGGTGGCCTCGGCCTCGTCGAGGATGCCGAGCACATAGGCGCCGACCGTCTCGTGCACCTCACCCGAGTCGTACGGTCCGTAGTCGTCGTACGAGGAAGTCATGCCGTCACCCCCCGCTCCTCCAGCGCCAGCTTCATGGAACGCAGCGCGTAGAAGACCCTGGAGCGCACCGTTCCGCTCGGGATGCCGAGGACCGCGGCCGCCTCGTTGACCGTACGGCCTTTGAAGTACGTCTCGACCAGCACTTCGCGGTGCGCGGGCGTCAGGTCGTCCAGCGCGTCCGCGAGCGTCATCAGCCACAGCGCCTTGTCGATCTCGTCCTCCGCGGGGATCACCTCAAGCGGCGACGGGTCGACCTCCTGCGGCCGGGCCTGCCGGCTGCGATGGGTGTCGATGACGATCCGCCGCGCGACCGTCACCAGCCAGGGGCGCACGGAGCCGGTCGCACGGTTGAGCTGACCGGCGTTCTTCCAGGCACGGATCAGGGTTTCCTGTACGACGTCCTCGGCTCGCTGACGGTCACCCGCGACCAGTCTGAGCACATAGGCGAGAAGGGGGCCCGCGTGCTCGCGGTAGAGCACGCGCATCAGCTCCTCGTCGGGCCCGGATGACTGCGGCGCGCGCCGTCGTGCCCTCGGCGGGCGTTCATCGGCCACAGCCGAATCCTTACGCACACCAACCTCCGCTGTCCCCCTTGCCGGGTGCCCACTACGCACTTCCATACGTAAGGGGTGCGCGATGTGTTCAACCGGCTCAGGGAGGCGTACGGGGCTCAGGCCTGGGTCAGTGTCGTCTTCCGGCGGTGCCGGGCGACCCGTTCCCGGTTGCCGCAGACCTCGCTGGAGCACCAGCGGCGGCGGTGCCCCCTGGACGTGTCGAGGTAGATGATCGGGCAGCTGTCGCCCTCGCATCTGCGCAGGCAGGAGCGGGCGACGGGGTCGGTGAGCAGTTCTACGGCGTCCCGGGCTACGGCCGCGAGCAGTTCACGGCAGCCGGGGTCGGCGTGCAGGACCCTGACGAGGGTGCCGTCGGCACGGCGGGCCGCGCGCGGGGAGGGCGGGGTCAGCCGGGCGAGGGCGTTGACCCGCTCCAGGGCGGCGGGCGCGGGCCTGCCGTCGAGCTCTCCGCACACCAGATGGCCTATGTGTCCCCGCAGCTCACGCATGGCGGGCAGCCAGGCCGGGTCGGCGCCGCGCAGCGGGGTGTCCGCGGGCACGAGCCCCGACCCGTACAGCCAGGCCCGCAGCCGCCCCACCGAGTCGAGCCGCTCCTCGGGGTGCGCCGTGGTCAGAAGATCCAGCGAACTGCGCCCGGAGTCGAAGCGCAGCTCGTACGAGGCCGATGACGATGGCGATGCCATCCCCCTACAGTGCCTGCCCGCACGCGCCCCCGGAACCCCTGGCACCGGGCCCCACACGAAGGGTTCACGCACGGAACGGCTGCGCGCTGTCGGCACGTGAGGGCGCCATGTATCAAGCATTGGCTACCTTTGTATGTGACCAATGCCGCATCCATGGAGGTGCTCATGTCCGCCACACAGATCGACATAGACGACGAGGCTCTGGCCGAGGCCATGAGACTGTCCGGGGCGCGCACCAAGAAGGAGACGGTGAACCTCGCCCTGCGTGCATACGTGGAACGCCAACGCCGGGCCGAGGCGCGCCTGCGGCATTTCCGTGCGGCCCAGGAGTGGGACGACGAGACCTTCTGGCGGCTGCACGCCGCGGAGAAGGGCGACGTCTGACGTGTTGCGCTACCTGGCCGACTCGACCGCGGTGTGGCGCCTGCAGCACGACCGGACACTCGGCGCCGCGTGGGGATACGAGACCGACGAGGGCAGTATCGGCTCCTGCCATCCCCAGCGCGTCGAGTTCCGCCGTTCGGCCAGGAACCTCGACGAGTACGACGCGATGACAGACATGTTCGCCGACCTGTACCCGGACGCACCCGTCCCCAAGGGAGCCTGGCAGTGGATCGAGGCGGCACAGTACCGCCTCGCTCAGCGCGGCCGACACCAGAGTCTGTCGACTGTCGACTGGCTTATCTGCGCGACGGCGGCTCACCACGGCCTTGTCGTGCTCCACGACGACAAGGACTTCGCTGTCGCCGCAGGGTTGCTGACGGACCTCCACGAGCACAACGTCCACCGCACGCCAGGTTGACTTAACCGCCCAATCGGCATTCCGTGACCGTCAACTACCTTGCCCTGCCCGGGAGTTCAGTGCAAAGGAGCTGAACGAGCGGTCCCAGGCGGAAGCGTTCGGGCTGGACCGTGGGCACTCCGTGCGTCTGGAGCGGCAGCGCCGTCACCGGGCCCACGCAGGCGACCACGACGTCATGGTTCAGGGCGTCCAGCAACTCCGGTAGCAGGCCCCGGAGTTCGGCCCGCGAGAGCATCGACGTCGCCGCCGGCGCGCTCGTGAACGTCAGCGCGTCGACGCCCCGGGCGATCGTCGCGTCGATGAGCCGGTCTACGGGCCCGATGTCCTCCGGCGGCAGCCACCGGTACACCGGCACCCCCACGACCTCCGCGCCCGCCTCTCGCAGCGCCTCCACGAAGCCGCGCAGGGGCTCGCCGTGCAGCTGGACGGCGACCCGGCGTCCGTCCACCCCCTCGTCGAGGAGCCGCTCGAGGACCTCGGCCATCGACTCGGACGCCGGCGACCACTTCTCCGTGAGCCCGGCGGCGCGTACGGCGCCCTTGACCTTGGGGCCGCGGGCGAGCAGTTCCGCCTCGCGCAGCCGGTCGGCGAGCCGCTCGCCGAGGCCCCAGCCGTCGGCGGCCTCCATCCAGCCGCGGAACCCGATCGCCGTGGTCGCGACCACGATGTCGGGCGCGCGGTCGACCAACTCCCTTGTCGCCGCGAGGAGTTCACTGTCGTCCGCGAGCGGGACGGTACGCATGGCCGGGGCGTGCACGACGGTGGCGCCGCGCCGCCGGAGCAGCGCGATGAACTCCTCGGCACGGCGGGCGGCGGTCACTCCCACGGTGAAACCCGTAAGGGGGCCGTGCGATCCCTCAGGGGGACGGGGCTGTGCGTCGGCGTCGTCGTTCATGGTGGTGGTTCTCGTCGCTCTCGTCCCGCTCGAATGGTCCTGCCCTGTCCCCCATGATGACGTCAGCTCGTCGTGCCGGCCCACTTGAGCGTCACCGTGCCGCCCTTGTCCCACGTGAGCGTGATCACGTCGTCGGCCTGCGTCAGGTTCGCGCCGAAGACCTCGTCGCCCGTGTCCTTGCCGATGCACTTCACGGCCATCCGGAACGCGCCGACGGAACGGTCGTCGCCGATGCCGGTGCAGATGCCCTTACCGCCCGCGTCGAGGTAGGACACCTTGTAGTTGCCCTTGGCCGCACCGGACGTGATCCTGTCGCCGACGGTGAGGGTCCTGGCCTGCTCGTCCTGCCACTGGCCCTGGTAGCCGGTGGATCCGGCGGGCCGCGAGGTGCCCGTGGGGTCGGCGATCGGATCCTCGGTGGCCGGGTCCTCGCTGGGCGAGTCGCTGGCCTCGGGGCTGGGGGACGCAGGGGCGGTCCCCTTCGCCTCGGGGGCCTTCTTGCCGCCGTCGCCTCCGCTCGTGGCGAGGAAGATCCCGCCGCCGACGAGCACGAGCGCGGCGACGACGGAACCTGCGATGACGGCGATCCGCTTGTTGCCGCCACCACCGCTCGGCGGGCCGGGCGGAGGCTGGGGCGCCGGGTACGCGCCTCCGTAGGGGGCCTGCCCGGGCTGCCCGTAAGGGGGTTGCCCGTAAGGGGCCTGCGGCTGCTGCCCGTAAGGCTGATCCCCGTACTGCGGCTGCTGCCCGTAAGGGGACCCGTACGGGCCCTGCCCCGGAGGCGGCGTCTGCGGTGCCGCCGGGGGCGGTGTCGGCGTACCCGCGTACGGGTTCTCCTGCCCGCCGCCGGACGGCGACGGCGGCGGGGGCCCGTACGCGGGGTGGGGTCCGGATCCGGATCCGTCCTGCGGTGGCCGGCCAGGCGGCTGTGTCATGTCGGTCCGGTTCCCCTCGTGATCCTGCTTACCGGTGCTGGTCTGGTCGACCACGACCCAACCCCACCGCCGCCCGGGACACAAGGCCGCCCCGGTCAGCCCTTACGGGATCTCCCCCCGCGCGTCCCCTTCCTGCCCTTCGTACCGTCCGGCCACAGCCTCGGGCTCCGCTTGGCGGCCAGGTCCTCGATCCAGCCCGTCCCGACGACCGCCAGCGCGATCAGCGGCCACGTGAGCACGAACATCCAGAGCATGTACGTCGAATCGAGGGCACCGCTCCACCGCGCGTCGTCCATGAACGGCAGGTTGTACGCGAGGTCGATGATCGGCACCGTCGCCATGATCAGCATGTTGTGCCAGAGATAGATCGTGACCGCGCGGTTGTTGGACAGCGTGATCAGCGGGTCCCACTTGGCGAGCCGGCCGGGCAGCTGCTGCCAGGACGGCGAGTACTGGAGCAGGATGACGACGAACCCGAAGGACCAGGTCGCCTGCGCCAGCGGGATGTCGTTCAGGTCCCAGCCGTCCGGCCCGAGATGACCCGACGCCCACCACAGTCCGAACGCCATCACGATCGCCGAGCAGGACACCGCGAGATAGCGCGGCACCTTCGCGAGCATCCCCTCGTGGTGGGCGAACCCGAGGACCCAGCAGCTGCCGTAGACGCAGAAGTCGGTGACCGCGTTCCCTGTCTCGCCGGGGATGGTGACGATGCCCGTACCCACGACCGCCGTCAGCGCGAGCGGCGCGAGCAGCGTCGCCCACGGCACCTTGCGGAACGCCCACAGGAGCAGCGGCGAGGCGATGACGAACCAGAGGTAGGCCCGCAGGTACCAGAGCGGGCCGGCGGCCTGCGAAGGCCAGGTGTCCTCCAGGAGCCCGGCGCTGCTGCCGAGGTGCCAGGGGAACGAGGGCGCGCCGACCGGGAAGAAGTAGTTGACCAGGCTGATCCAGCCCCAGGTCCCGCCGTTGTCGGGGTCCTTTCCGGGGTTCCAGCCACCGAAGAACATCAGCGCGAGCACGACGACGCTGAACGCCCACATGGGCGGCAGCAACCGTCGGATACGTCCCCTGATCACGCCCAGCGCGGGCCGGTTCAGGGAGCGCGCCATCAGCGATCCGGCGAGCGCGAACATCACGCCCATGGACGGGAAGAGGATCGTCAGCCAGGCCCAGCCGAAGAGGTGGTAGCAGACGACGCGGACGAGGGCGATGGACCGCAGCAGGTCGAGATAGCGGTCCCGGCCGGGCTTCTTGGGAGCGGCCGCCGGAGCCGCCGCCGGGCCGGGCGACGCGGGCGCCGGCGCCTGGTCCGGTACGTGGCCCTGCGCCCCGCCCGGCTCCGGAGCAGGCCCCCGTACAGGCCCCCGCTCCGGCTCGAACGGCACCTGCGGGAACGGCACTTGGGGCATCGGCCGGGTCGGCCGGAACCCGTTCTGCCCGTCGGTGGCGGGTGTGGGATGCGTCATGCGACAGGCCTCCGATCGTTGGCGCGCGAGGCCCGCTGTCGCGGCGCCGCGCCGGGCGCCTCCACCGCTCCGGTGCGCCGCAGCTTCTGCCAGCGGAGGCGGCCGCCGGTGAGCGCGGTGATCCAGGACTGGAGCAGCACGACGTACATCAGCTGCCGGTACAGGATCTGCTGGAGCGGGAGTGAGATGAGGTGGGTCATGCGTTCGCGGTCGAGCCGGAAGGCGTACGCCGCGCAGACGGCCTGGACGGCGAGGACGCCGAGCCAGGCGACGATGGTCTTCTCCGTCGGGCCGAAGACGAGGCCGTAGAAGAGGAAGACGTCGATGAGGGGCGCCAGGAGCGGCGCGAGGACCATGAAGAGGGCGACGAACGGCAGGCCGACCCGCCCGAAACGGCCCGAGGCGCCGGACTCGATGACCGCGCGCCGGTGCTTCCAGATCGCCTGCATGGTGCCGTACGACCAGCGGTAGCGCTGGGACCAGAGCTGCTGGACGGACTCCGGAGCCTCGGTCCAGGCGCGGGCCCGCTCGGCGTAGACCACGCGCCAGCCGTCCCGGTGCAGGGCCATCGTGACGTCGGTGTCCTCGGCGAGCGTGTCGTCGCTCATGCCGCCGATGCGCTCCAGGGCGCTGCGGCGGAAGGCGCCGACGGCCCCGGGGATCGTGGGCATACAGCGCAGCATGTCGTACATGCGGCGGTCGAGGTTGAAGCCCATCACGTACTCGATGTGCTGCCAGGCCCCGATGAGTGAGTCCCGGTTGCCGACCTTGGCGTTTCCCGCGACCGCGCCGACGCGGTGGTCGCCGAAGGGCTGGACGAGTTCGCGGACGGTGGACGGCTCGAAGACCGTGTCGCCGTCCATCATCACGATCAGCTCGTGCCGGGCGTTGGCGAGGCCCCGGTTGAGGGCGGACGGCTTGCCGGCGTTGTGCTGGCGGACCACCCTGACGTTCGGCAGGCGCAGGTTCTCGACGATGCGGGCCGTGCCGTCGGTCGAGCCGTCGTCGATCACGACGACCTCGATCGGGTGCTCGCTCGACATGAGCGAACGCACGGTGTTCTCGATGCACTTGGCCTCGTTGTACGCGGGAACCAGGACCGACACCGGTTCGGTGACGGGCGGTCCCCAGGCGAAGTCGCGCCGCCGCACCCGCCGGGCGTGCGCCACGGAGAGCACCAGCATGAAGCCGAAGCGGGTGATGACGAGGACGCCGATGATCGCGAGGCACACGACGAGGGCGTCGGTGATGTCGTCCGAGGCGTCGACGGCGTAGATCCACGCCTTGCCCTTGGCCAGTTCGAGGCCGTGCACGGGCGTGTGGGCGCTGGGCGCGTCGAGCGCCTCGGTGAGATTGACGAACCGGTAGCCCTCGTCCTGGAGTTCGGGCAGGAAGCGGTCGAGGGCCTCGACGGTCTGCGAGCGGTCGCCGCCGGAGTCGTGCATGAGGACGATCGCGCCCTTGCCGCCCTGGGGCGTGGCCCGGCGGATGATCTCGTCGACGCCGGGGCGCTTCCAGTCCTCACTGTCGGTGTTGTTGACGACGGTGATGTACCCGCGGCTGCCTATGTACTTGGTGACCGGCCAGGACTTGTCGTCCATGGCGTCGGCGAACGAGGAGTACGGCGGCCGGAACAGCGAGGTCCGTATCCCGGCCGCGCCCGCGAGCGCCGTCTGGTTCTGCGTGAGTTCCCAGTCGATACGGCTCTTGGACTGGTACGAGAGGTCGGGGTGGTTGAAGGTGTGCAGGCCGACCTCGTGCCCTTCGTCGACCATGCGCTTGACCAGGCCCGGGTAGCGGGAGGCCATGGTGCCGGTGACGAAGAAGACGCCGTGGGCGTGGTGTTCCTTCAGGACGTCGAGGACCTTCGGGGTCCACTCCGGGTCGGGGCCGTCGTCGAAGGTGAGGACGAGCCGGTGGTCGGGCACGCTGAGGCTGGTCTCGCGCCCGTTACGGGTGTCGATGACCGGGCCGCCCTCGAGGATCTTCTCGGGCACGTGATCGGTGGCGGCGGGCGGCTGGATGCGGTGGTCGGCGAGGATCTCGCTGTGTACGTACCCGCGGAGCATGAGCATCGCGAGCAGGGCCACGAGGAGCAGCGACGGCAGCAAGTAGCGCATGGGCAGGCGCCGTCTCGGCACCTTGAGCCCACGGTGTGAGCTGGAGGACATCTACAGGATGCTTTCCGGGGACGAGGGCGTCGGCTCTCCGGCCGGGCTCGGGTCGACGGGTGAGGAGGCCGGCGGCTGCGCGACGGCGGAGGTGCCGCCCTGGACCGGGGACTCCGAGGGCTCGGCCGGGGGCGCGCTGTCCGACGGGGACGGCTCTCCGGGCGCGGGCGACACGGGCGGCTGCGAGGGGCCGGGGCCCGGGGCGGGCGACTTGCCGGGGGCGGGCTTGCCGGGCCCGGCGGTCGGCTTCGGGCCGGGCGAACTGCCGGGCTTGGCGCTGGGTTTGCCGCTCGCGCCGCCGGACGGGGCGGACGGGCCGGCGCTCGTGCCCACGACACCGGGCTTGCCGGACTCGCCGGTGACCACTTCGGTGCCGACGAGGCCGGGACCGGCGGTGGTGCCCGGGGACGGGGACCGCTTGGCCCGGTCGGCGGGCAGCCGCGGGGTCTTGACCTCACCCGCGGGCTTTTCCTTGTCCTGGCTCTTGATCGGCAGCCAGGGCGCGGTCGAATTGCCGGAAAGCAGGGTCGCCACGATGACCACGGCGTAGACCGCGCAGATCATTCCGACGACGGCGCCGAAGCGGCGGTACCTGCGATTGCGGCGGCCCGAGTCGTCGACGAAGACCGGGACTTCTTTAGCGGCCGCTCCCGCTCGGGAAGCGGCTATGAGTTCGTCCAGCTGACGGCCCGCGCCGTCGAGCTGGACGGTCACTTCATTGGGATCGTGAGTGTGCCCGGAGCGGGCATTCTCCTGCCAAGATTCCACGTACGCACATCCCCCCAAGGACATGAACAAATGGTTGCGCGCACGACGTACCGAGCTTTCGTCGTTCGGACCGGACCCCCATCCGGTCCAAGCGCCCCCCTACCACACTGCGCTCGGAGCAGAAATGTAGCGCACCGGCGAGACCCACGCGTTCTCAGGAGGGTGTCGCTCATCATGATGAGTGCATCCGCAGCCGGAATCCGGTGCGGCCCACGCCTCAGGACTCACACGCGTCACACCCTGCACCGCACGGCGAGGGCGCCGGGGCACGAAAAAAATCCCGCACGACGAAGGCCCCTGGGCACGACGAAGGCCCGGCTGGATGCCAGCCGGGCCTTCGTCTTACATGGGAATTGTGGAGATGGCGGGAATCGAACCCGCGTCCAACGGTGCGGAATCAGGGCTTCTCCGTGTGCAGTCCGCTTCGATTTTCTCAGCCCCGGAGATCACGCGGACAAGTCTCCGACGGGCTCAGTCACTGTTTGATTTCCTTCTGGGCCCCGTGACCGGGCTCAGAAGTTTAGATCCCTTGATGATGCCAGGATCCGGGTCGGGATCACCCCCGGGCTGACACTTCGCAAGTCGCTACTTAGGCAGCGAGGGCGAAGGAATCGCGCTTGGTGTTGGCGATTATTGGTTGCGACATATGGTTAACGAGATCATTGCCGCTTCCTCGACACGCTTCCCCTGCTTCGACAGCCGCTGTCGAAACCGATCATCCCCATGTTGATTTTTCAAACCAGATCCTGCGACCTGGGGTGTCCCGTCACCAGCGGGACGTGACCATCGTACGTGACCGACGGGCGCCGGTGCCAGCGTATTTTGCCGGGGCCGTCCGAGGTCAGCGCTCGCGGGCCCGCTGCCGGCGCTTCGCCGCCGCGATGGCGCGGTCCGAATCCCTGCGGTCCTGCTGCTCGCGCAGCGTCTGCCGCTTGTCGTACTCCTTCTTGCCCTTGGCGAGCGCGATCTCGGCCTTGGCGCGGCCGTCCTTGAAGTAGATCGCGAGGGTCACGATCGTGTGACCCGTCTCCTGGGACTTCGAGTCCAGCTTGTCGATCTCGTCGCGGTGCAGGAGCAGCTTCCGCTTGCGGCGCACCGCGTGGTTGGTCCAGGTGCCCTGGCTGTACTCCGGGATGTGGGCGTTGTGCAGCCACGCCTCGTTCCGGTCGATCTGGACGAAGGCGTCGGCCAGGGACGTGCGGCCCTGCCTCAGCGACTTGACCTCGGTGCCGGTCAGCACGATGCCGGCCTCGTAGGTGTCCATGATCAGGTAGTCGTGCCGCGCCTTCTTGTTCTGCGCGACGATCTTGCGCTTGCCGTCCTTGTCCTTTCCGGACTTTTTGGACGCACCCTGCTTCGGCTGGGATTCCTTCGGTACGTACATTCCCTTACTCATAGTGCGGCCATTTTCGCACTACGAGGGGTCCCCGAGGCCACTCAATACTGTTTCGGCCCGCGCCTGCGCACCCACCTCGGCCTCCAGGTCGGGGGTGATGCCCCGGCCGTCGACCGCGCGCCCCGTGGGGGTGCGGTAGTGCCCGACGGTCAGCTCGGCGACGGAGCCGTCGGGGAGGCGGCTGGGCATCTGGACGGAGCCCTTGCCGAAGGTCTTCGAGCCGACGACGACAGCGCGGCCCCGGTCCTGGAGCGCCCCGGTGAGCAGCTCGGCCGCGCTCATCGTGCCGCTGTCGACGAGGACGACGACCGGTGTGGTGGTGTCGCCGCCCCGCTCGGCGTGCAGGGCGCGCTGCCGTCCGCGTACGTCGTACGTGGCGACGAGTCCGCCGTCGAAGAAGGCCGAGGCCGCGGTGACCGCCTCCGTGACGAGGCCGCCCGAGTTGCCGCGCAGGTCGAGGATGACGCCGTCACCGCGGGGGGCGTCGCGGACGGCGGTGCGTACGCGTTCGCCGGAGCCCCTGGTGAAGGCGGCGACCTTGATCAGGACGGTGCCGCCGGGGAGGTGGGAGACGGTGACGGACTCGGTGGCGAGATTGGCGCGGCGCAGGGTCTCGGTCCACGCGCGCGTGCCGCGCGTCAGGCCGAGGCGGACCGCCGTACCGGCATGTTCGCCGCGCAGGAGGGAGACGACCTCGGTGACGGGGCGGCCGTCGACGGAACGGCCGTCGACGGTGCGGAGCCGGTCGCCGGGACGCACGCCCGCGCGCGCGGCGGGCGACCCGTCACCGACCTTGGCCACTTCGATACGGCCGTCGGCGGTGCGCCTGGCCCAGAGGCCGACGCCGGTGTACTCGCCGTCGAGTTCCTGCTCGAACTCCTTGTACTCGCCCTGGGAGTAGACGGCGCCCCAGCGGTCGCCGCTGCGGCTGACCGCTTCTTCGGCGGCCTGGGTGGGGGACTTTCCGTCGGCCATCGCCTCGGCTGCCGCGTTGGCCACGTCGTCCTTGCCGAGGGAGGCGCGCGAACCCGCGGACCGCTCCTCGGAATTGCGGCCGTCCGCGCTCCACGAACCCGACGTGACACCGATCGCGAGGGTGCTCACGAAGACCAATGTCAGGGCTGCCCCACGGCGGAGGCCGCGGGGCCGGGGGAACAGCTCGGGGCCCGACATGACGGTGAGTCTAGGACAACGCGAAGCGCCGTACGGCTCCTTGAACCGTACGGCGCTTGGTATCGCTGGGGAGGCTTGTCACACCTTCAGGTACTTGCGCAATGCGAAGAATGCGGCAACTGCGGGCATGAGCAGGCCGATCGCGAGGACGAGCGGCAGCTTGGCGAGGACCGCGTCCCAGCCGATGAAGTTGATCAGGTTCAGCTTCTGAGCCAGCGCCAGACCGTGGTCGATCATGAAGTAGCGGCCCACGAGGAGCATTCCGCAGGCGACCGCTCCGCCGATGACTCCGGCGACGGCGGCCTCCATGATGAACGGGGCCTGGATGTAGAAACTGGACGCACCGACGAGGCGCATGATGCCGGTCTCGCGGCGCCGGCTGAACGCCGATACGCGCACGGTGTTGACGATCAGCATCAGCGCGACGACGAGCATCAGGGCCATCACGGCGAGCGCCGCCCAGTTCATGCCGTTGAGCAGTCCGAAGAGGTTGTCGAGGATGCCCTTCTGGTCCTGCACGGACTGCACGCCGTCCCGCCCGTCGAAGGCGGTCGCGACGACCTGGTACTTCTCCGGGTCCTTGAGCTTGATCCGGTACGACTCCTGGAGCTGATCCGGCGTCAGGGAACTGGCCAGCGGAGAGTCGCCGAACTGCTCCTTGTAGTGCTTGTAGGCCTGGTCGGCCGACTCGTAGGTGACCTTCTCGACGACCGGCATCTTGTCCAGGTCGGAGAGGATCTGCTTCTTCTGCTCGGCGGTGACGGCTCCCTTGGCGCACTTCGGGTCGGACTCCGCGTCGCCCTTGTTGCACAGGAAGATGGATACGTTGACCTTGTCGTACCAGTAGCCCTTCATGGTGCTCACCTGGTCACGCATGAGCAGCGAGCCGCCGAACAGGGCGAGCGAGAGGGCGACCGAGACGATGACGGCGAAGGTCATCGTGAGATTGCGTCGGAGACCGACGCCGATCTCCGACAGGACGAATTGGGCGCGCATGACGTCTGGTCAGGCCTTTCTCAGTGCTCTGGTGCGCATCGGCACGGGGTCAGTGCTGGTAGCCGTAGACGCCGCGCGACTGGTCGCGGACGAGACGGCCCTTCTCCAGCTCGATGACGCGCTTGCGCATCTGGTCCACGATCTGCTGGTCGTGGGTGGCCATCACGACGGTCGTCCCGGTGCGGTTGATCCGGTCGAGCAGCTTCATGATGCCGACCGAGGTCTGCGGGTCGAGGTTGCCGGTCGGCTCGTCGGCGATGAGGAGCTTGGGGCGGTTCACGAAGGCGCGGGCGATGGCCACACGCTGCTGTTCACCACCGGAGAGCTCGCCGGGCATCCGGTCCTCCTTGCCGCCCAGACCGACGAGGTCGAGCACCTGGGGGACGGACTTGCGGATCTCGCCACGGGACTTGCCGATGACCTCCTGCGCGAAGGCGACGTTCTCGCCGACGGTCTTGTTGGGGAGCAGGCGGAAGTCCTGGAAGACCGTGCCGAGCTGGCGGCGCATCTGGGGCACCTTCCAGTTGGACAGGCGTGCCAGGTCCTTGCCCAGGACGTGCACCTGTCCCTGGCTGGTGCGCTCCTCGCGCAGGATCAGCCGCAGGAACGTGGACTTTCCGGAGCCGGAGGAACCCACAAGGAAGACGAACTCACCGCGCTCGACCTCGAGGGACACATCCCTGAGGGCGGGCCGGGTCTGCTTGGGGTAGGCCTTGGAGACGTTGTCGAATCGGATCACGGGTGCGCCTCGGAGGATCGGGGGCGTCGGGGTCAGGTCTGCGTGACCATACGCGAACCCGGCGCCAGGGCGCAGTCGGCGTCCTGAGTTGTGCGCTTTGTCCTGATGATTGCCTGGTCACAGGCGGAATTCGATACGGACGGAACGGGGCCAATGGGGCAGCATCCGGGGAGGCGCGCCGAAATCCGCGGAAGCTGGCACAGTGGTAGGGGGAACGGTTGCGGTCCCCGGAGCGTTGTGAGAAGCGAATCGCAGTGGCGGCTGAGCCGTGCGGGAGGAGGAGAGCGCATGACCTATGACAGGCTGGTGTGCGCGAACTGCGCGGCGCCCGTGAGCGAGGGCCGCTGCCCCGTGTGCCGGGCGAGCCGGGCACGAATGCAGCAGGAGAACCCGTTCGCGGCCCTGCACCCGATGGCTCTGATAGCGCTGGTGGCGATACTCATCGCGGCCCTGGCGCTGCTCGCGCACCAGACCGTCTAGCGAAGCACGTATACGTATACGAAGCGAAACACGTAAACATCGAGAAGGGCCCGGAGCGATTCGCTCCGGGCCCTTCTCGTGCTGTCGGTCCGCGTGTGCGGACCTGCGCTCCTACGGCCGCTTACGCGGCCGTGCGACCGCCGCCGACGAGGCGGGGCAGGAAGCGGAAGCCGATGCCGCCGGCGATCATCGTCGCGGCGCCGATCAGCAGGAACGTCGTCTCGGCGGCGCCGGTCTCGGCCAGCTGACCGCCCGACTTGCCGGCGTTCTGGGCGGGCTGGGCGGGCTGCGCCGGCTGGGCCGGGACGGAGCCCGTGTCCTGCAGGCTGTCGCTGCCCTGGCCCTGCTCGACCGGGTTGTTGCCGCCGTCGGGGTCGGTGTTGCCGTTCCCGCCGCCCTGGTTGCCGCCGTTACCGCCGTGGTGACCGCCGCCGTTGTTGCCGCCGTTACCGCCGTGGTCGCCGCCGCCGTTGCCGCCGCCGTTACCGTTGCCGCCGCCGTTCCCGTTACCGGGGGCGGTCGGGTCCTCGGTGGGCTCGGTGGGCTCCTGGCTGGGCTCCGGCGGGCCCGACGGGTCCGACGGCCCGGTGCTCGGCGAGCCGGACGGCTCCGGAAGGTCGGTGGGCGGGGTGGACGGGGACGGCGGCGTCGGGTCCTTCTCGTCGCCACCGATGCTCGTGTCGATGGCGATACCGTCACCGGCGGCGTGCACGTTCGCACCCACGCCCGGGAGGTCGATACCGATGCCGGCGGCCGAAGCGGCGCCCGCGGCGGTCAGCGACGCGCCGGCGGCGATCACCGCACCGGCTGCTATCCGCGCGACACGGATCCGCGTCTTCTTGGTCATCTGCCTGCTACCCCCAGTAGCTAATCGTTGATGGAGCAGCGCTCGGGGACGGGGGCCACCCGGGGGTAGTCGGCTTCGTGATGGCCCGCCCCCCGGTGCACGCGCGTCCCACTGATACGCGTACCGTGCGCCAGCCTTCACAGTTTCCATGTCAGCGTCAAGGTCGTTGCGCACGCAATGCCCGGAATGCGGGGGCTTGACCGCCACATGGTCATGTGACTGTGACGTAAAAAGCAACTGCCGCCCAAAGGACGGCAGTTGCCTTGTCGACAAAGTCGATCACGCGCGGTCGATCACGCGCGGAAAGAATCCGGCGTTACTTCTCCTGCTGCTTGCGCCAGCGAATTCCGGCCTCGAGGAATCCGTCGATCTCGCCGTCGAGAACCGACTGCGGATTACCGACCTCGAATTCCGTCCGGAGGTCCTTGACCATCTGGTACGGGTGCAGGACGTACGAGCGCATCTGGTTGCCCCACGAGCTGCCGCCGTCGCCCTTGAGGGCGTCCATCTTGGCGCGCTCCTCCTGGCGCTGGCGCTCCAGGAGCTTGGCCTGCAGGACGTTCATCGCGGTCGCCTTGTTCTGGATCTGCGAGCGCTCGTTCTGGCAGGAGACCACGATGCCGGTGGGCAGGTGGGTCAGGCGGACCGCGGAGTCCGTCGTGTTGACGCCCTGGCCGCCGGGGCCGGAGGAGCGGTACACGTCGACGCGCAGCTCGGACTCGTCGATCTCGACGTGGTCCGTCTGCTCGACCACGGGGAGCACCTCGACGCCCGCGAAGGACGTCTGGCGGCGGCCCTGGTTGTCGAAGGGCGAGATACGGACGAGGCGGTGCGTGCCCTGCTCGACCGAGAGCGTCCCGTACGCGTACGGGACCTGCACGGCGAAGGTGGTCGACTTGATGCCGGCCTCTTCCGCGTACGACGTCTCGTAGACCTCGGTCTTGTAGCCGTGACGCTCGGCCCAGCGCAGGTACATGCGCTGGAGCTGCTCGGCGAAGTCGGCGGCGTCGACGCCGCCGGCCTCGGCGCGGATGTTGACCAGCGCCTCACGGGAGTCGTACTCGCCGGACAGGAGGGTACGGACCTCCATCTCGTCGAGCGCCTTGCGGACGGAGGTCAGCTCGGACTCGGCCTCGGCCCGGGTGTCCGGGTCGTCCTCCTCCTCGGCCATCTCGAAGAGCACGCCGAGGTCGTCGATCCTGCCGCGCAGGGCCTCCGCCTTGCGCACCTCGGCCTGGAGGTGGCTCAGCTTGCTGGTGATCTTCTGTGCCGCGTCGGGGTCGTCCCACAGGGACGGTGCGGCCGCCTGCTCCTCGAGCACGGCGATATCTGCCCTCAGCTTGTCGAGGTCCAGGACGGCCTCGATCGACTCCATGGTCGAGGAGAGGGACTTGAGCTCTTCGGAAACGTCGACGACTGCCACGACACCAGCGTAACGGGCTGGGGCAAGTGGTCCGGTCCTGGTGGGCTCGGGGGCCGTGCGGGGGCGCCCCCATGGGGACTCGGGGGACTCGCGGAGGCACCCCTAGGAGGCTCGGGGAACTCGCGGAGGCGCCCTCAGGGGGACTCGGGGAACTCGCGGAGGCACCCCCAGGAGGCTCGGGGAACTTGCGGAGGCACCCCTAGGAGGCTCGGGGAACTCGCGGAGGCACCCCCAGGAGGCTCGGGGAACTCGCAGGGGCGGCCTCAGGGGGACTCAGGGGCCTCGCGGCGGCGCCCTCAGGGAGACCCGGCGACCTCGCGGGGGCGCCCTCAGGGAGACCCGGCGGCCTCGCGGGGGCGGCCTCAGGGGGACTCTGGGGCCGACTGTTCCGGGTTCTTGCCCGGGGTCGCGTCCGCGTTGTCCCCGCTCACCGCGGCCCACGTGCCGATGCCGGCCGCCGCCGCGAGGACCGCTCCGGCCACGCCGAGGGTGATGCGGCGGCGCCGGGCGGAGGCGCGGTGGCGGGCCGAGCCGGGGCGGGGGGCGCCGGACGCACGGGGGGCGCGGGCCGTGCCGCGCGCTCCGCCCGCGAGCTCGTCGGGCGCCGGTACGCGCATCGACGTGTGGGTGTCGCGGTTCGAGTCGGTCGGGGTGCTGCCGGGGACGAGAGGGACGGCGCCGCGGCGCACGACGGGCTCCCGGGGCGCTGCCGGGGCGGCCTCCGGCTCCGGGTCGGGCTCGGTGTCCGGTTCGTCCACGTCGAGGGGTGCCATCCCGGCGAGCGACGGGAGCAGTTCGCGCAGGCGGGCGGCCAGCTCCGAGGCGCGCAGCCGGGACGCGGGCGCCTTGGCCAGACACTGGACGAGGAGCTGCCACAGCTCGTCGGGGATGCCGGGCAGCGGTACGACCGTCTCCGTGACGTGCCGGCGCAGGATCGCGCCGGGGTGGCCGCCGCCGAAGGGCGTGAACCCGGCGAGCAGCTCGTACAGGACGGTCGCGAGAGCGTAGATGTCGACGGCGGCGCGGGGCGGGAGGCCCTCGATGAGTTCGGGGGCGAGGTAGTCCGGGGTGCCGATGATCTTCGTGGCGCGGGTGCGGCGCGGTGAGTCGATGAGCTTGGCGACGCCGAAGTCGGTGAGCAGCGCGGGGTGGGAGCCGCCGGGGCCGAGGGGGCCCTGCATGTCCAGGAGGACGTTCTCCGGCTTGACGTCGCGGTGCACGATCCCGGCGGCGTGCGCGGCGGCGAGTCCGTCCGCGATGTCCGCGACGACGGCGACGGCGGCCTCGGGGGCCATGCGCCGCTCACGGTCGAGCCGGGTGCGCAGGTCGGTGCCGCGTACGAGGTCCATGACGAGGGCCAGGTCGTTCCCGTCGACCACGAGGTCGCGGACGCCGACCACGCGCGGGTGGTCCAGGCTGAGGAGGGCTGTGCGCTCCTGGACGAAGCGGCCGACGAGTTCCTGGTCGGAGGCCAGGTCCTCACGCAACAGCTTGATGGCGACGGGTCCCTCGGGTCCCTCGCCCAGCCACACCGTGCCGGCGCTGCCGCGGCCCAGGATCTGGTTCGCGGTGTACCGGCTGCCGATCTTCCGTGCCAAGACTGCTCCTACAGACGCGTGTTGGCGCCCAAGCTACGCGGCTCGGGCGCCAACCATCGCATCCGCGGGGGAAATCACCCGTCAGAAGTCGACAAATCTCCAACGTCACGCCGGATGTTGGAGCCTTCGCTCAGTTGCCGGTGCCTGAACCGCCGCTTCCCGAGCCGCTCTTACCCAGGTCGCCGATCCAGCCCGTGACCGTGTTGAACCAGTCCGTGAGCTGGGCCCAGTAGCCCTTGCCCGTGCCGATCCAGTGCTGGAGCGGGGTGAACTCCCAGACGAGCCAGCTCACCACGAACAGCATGACGATCATGAACAGGCAGCCCTTGAGGCAGCCGAGACCCGGGATCTTCATCGGGTTCGCGCTGCGCTGCCTCGGCGGGCGCGGCTCGCGGCGCGGGGGCTCGGGCTGCCTCGGCGGCGCGTACTGCTGGGGCGGCGGGGCGTACCTCTGGGGCTGCTGGGGCTGCTGCCGCTGCTGCTGGGCGTACTGCTGGGGGCGCGCCTGCTGCTGGGGGCGCGGCTGCTGCTGCGGGCGGGCCGGCTGGCGGTGCGGGCGGTGGCGCAGCGGGTCGTCGCTCGGGTCGAGGTACTGGACCTGCGTCTGCTCGTTGCGGTCGCGGGCCGCCGCGAGCTGGTTCTGCCAGGGGTGCGGGCCGTCCGGGTTCGCGCCCGGCTGGTGCTGCGGCACGGGCGGCATGACGGCCGTCGGGTCGGCGGCGCCGCCGGCGGGTGACTGCATGACGCTCGTCGCCGCGTTCGGGTCGTACGCGCCCGCGTTCCCGCCCGTGCTCGGCAGGACCTGGGTCGCGTCGCTCGCGCCGGCCGGGGCGCCCGGCACCTGCGCGGGCGTCGGGTCCGGCATGAGGAGGGCGCCGACGCCCTCGGCCGCCGCGATCTGCGCGGCGTTCGCGTGCACGCCGATGCCCTCGGCGACGGTGCGCAGGCCGCGCGCCAGGTTCTCGGCGCTGGGGCGCTCGTCGGGGTTCTTGCGCAGGCAGCGCTCTATGACCGTCCACAGGGGGTCGGGCACGGTGGAAGGCCGGCGCGGTTCGGCGCTCAGGTGCTGGTGCAGGACTTCGAGCGCGGACTCCCCGGAGAACGGGGGCCGACCGGTGACCAGCTCGTAGAGAAGGATTCCGGCGCCGTAGATGTCGACGGCGCTCGTCTGCGGGCGGCCCTCGGCGGACTCGGGCGCGACGTACGCGGGCGTGCCGACGAATTCCTGCGTGCGGGTCAGGCCCGGGGAGTCGGCAAGGCGTGCGATGCCGAAGTCGGTGAGCATCGGGTGCATCTCGCCGCCGTCCTGCTTGAGCAGGACGTTGGCCGGCTTGAGGTCGCGGTGCACGACGCCGTCGGCGTGGCTCGCGGCGAGCGCGTCCGCCACCTGAGCGGTCAGCAGAGCCGCGGCCACCGGCGAGAAGGGGCCGTTCTCGCGGAGGTAACGATGCAGGTCGGGGCCGTCGACCAGGTCCATGACGAGGGCGAGCAGCTCGCCCTCCACGACCAGGTCGCGGGTGCGCACGATGTTCGGATGGGTGAGGCGGAGCAGCACGGAGCGCTCGCGCAGGAAGCGCATCACGACGTCCGCGTCGTTGGCGAGCTCCTCCTTGAGGACCTTGATCGCCACGGTCTCGCCGGGCTGCCCGGGGACGGCCGCCTCGTCACCCGCGGTCTCCCGCTGGCTGGCACGCCAGACGGTGCCCGTGGCGCCGCGTCCGAGCGGCTCCTCGAGCAGGTACTTGCTCCCTACCGGCCGCACGTCATGCGCTCCCTGCTTGCTGCGATCTGGCGTACTGCTTGGTCTTGCCCGGGACTGCCTGTCCGGTCCCGCCTCGCCACTGCCCCGGGCCGGTCCGGCCGCGGGTGTTCCGACCCACTGTAGTGCCGTCGAACAGCGCACTGTCTGTTGATCTTCCGCCGGACTTCCGCCGGACTTCGGCCGATCAGCGGCTCCCGGAGGCGCCAGAAGCAGCGATCCGGCGGCCCCTTCGGCACAAAGACGCCCGAGCCGGACTCCTGGTTGCCGCACGTGGGGGTGACAGACACCTCCGAGTGGTCTCAAGCGGCATCATGCGGGCACTTTTGCGGGCAGAGCCGACCAATCAAGATCACTTACGGGTGGCCCTCGGGCGTGTTGTCCGTGGCAAGTGCGAGGATGCCTCTCGTACTGGCCTACGTGCCCGTTGTGCGGTGGGGGAATCTGCGGTGGGGGACCGCGGCGCAGCCCCTGCCGGGGCGCCCGCGCAGAAGGGACCGCTGACGCGATGCAGATCCGGCTGACCGTCGTAGACCCCCTGGGGACGCGCCCCGACCCCCAGGGCCGCGCGGCGTCGCGGGACGTGCTCGTGACCGCCCCGGCGGGGACCGCGCTCGCCGCGGTGGCCCCCGGTCTGGTCGCGGCTGTCGCGGGACCGGAGAGCACCGCGAGCCTGTACGCGGGCCCCGACCGCCTCGACGGGCACCGCTGCACCCTGGGCGAGCCGCCCCTGACCGACGGCGCCGTACTGTCCCTGGGCGTCCCGGCGGAGCCCGGCCCCGAGCTGGACAGCGCGGAGGCGCAGCTCCATGTGGTGGCGGGGCCGGACGCGGGCGGGGTGCATCTGCTGCACGGCGGTGAGATCCGGGTGGGCCGGTCGGCCGACGCGGACATCGCGCTCGACGACCCCGACGTGTCCCGGATGCACTGCGCCGTGACGCTCGACGAGGACGGCCGGGTGACGGTCACCGATCTGGGCTCCACCAACGGGACGACGGTCGACGGCACCCCTGTCGGCGACCGCCCCGCCCGGCTCGCCCCGGGCGCCCTGCTGCGCCTTGGCGAATCCACGCTGCGGCTCGCTCCCGCGGGGGCCGCGTCTCCGGGGGCGGTGCTGCGGACGGCGCCGGACGGTGAGGGTCACGTGCGCGTGGCGGCGCCCGAGGAGGGGGCGGGTGACGCATCGCACCCCGCGGCCCCGGTCCCCGGTGAGACACGGCACGCGTACGGGGCCGCCGAGCTGGCCGCGCCCCTGGTCCCGGTGCAGGGCGGCGCACCCGACGTGGAGAGCGCTGACGGCACGCCCGCGCGCGGGACGCCCGTGCCGCGTGAGCAGCGCAGGCGCGGCGGGCTCGGCGCGTGGGCCAGGCGCCTGGCGGGCGGACGCCGCGTGGACGGCGACGACGGCTCCCCGTACGACTCGGACGGGTACGACGGGTACGACTACGACGCTTACGACGGCGATCCGGGCGCGTACGTGCCCGAGGACTTCGTCCCCTCCCCCGCGGGCTCCCGCGACGCGTGGCCGGACCCGGCCGCGCTGCTGCTGACCGCGCTCGGCCCGGGGTCCCGGCTCTGGGAGCGCGGCCCCGGCCACCCCGAGGCCCTTGCGGTGCGGCTCGGCACGGACGACCGGACGTCACCGGACCGTACGGGTCTGCTGCCCGGGGTCCCTGTCACGGTGGGCCTGCGCGAGGCCGGAGCGCTGGGGCTCGCGGGGCCGCGTGCCCGGCTCTCCGGCGTGGCCCGTTCCGTCGTCGCGCAGCTCGCTGCGCTGCACTCGCCGGACGCGCTGGAGATCGTGCTGGTCAGCACGGACCGCTCGCGCTCCGTCCAGGACCGCGCGGCGGACTGGGCCTGGCTCGGCTGGCTCCCCCATCTGCGTCCCACGCACGGCCAGGACTGCCGGCTCCTGCTGGCCTACGACCGCGAGCAGGCGGCCGCCCGTACGGGTGAGCTGCTGCGCCGCCTGGACGACCGGATCGCGGACGAGACGCGGCGTCCGGCGCCGGGGCGTTCCGTTCAGACGGAGGGCTCCGCCGGTCCCGGTACGGCTCTGGGTACCGCCACTTTCGGTGCGCCGGTCTCCGGGCCGACGGTGCCGAGGTCCCGTTCGGGTGAAGCCGCCGACGCCGGGGAGCGGGGTGGCGGCATGTCCGTGTCCCCGTACGGCCGTGAGGCAGCAGGAAGCCATCCGGGCGGCGGGCCCGGGCCGGACGCGCACGGTGACCATCGGTCCGCCGACCTGGACACCCCCGCGACGGGACGCTCCGGCGCCGGGCTCTACGCCCCGCACCCCTCCGACCCGGGCCCGGCCGCAGCCGCGCCCACCCCGAATGCCACCCCCTGGACCGGCCCCCTCACCGTCCTCGTCGTCGACGGCGACCCCGGCTCCGCCGCCCTGCGCGAAGCCACCGTCCGCCTCGCCACCGAGGGCGGGCGCGCCGGGGTCCACGTCATCTGTCTCGCCGAGGCCCCCGCGTCCTCGCCCTCGTCCCCCGTGACGCAGACGTACGAGATGGCGTGTGCCGTGTCGCCCGCGTTCAAATCGTGCGGTGCCGTCGCGCTGCTCAGCGGGGACGTGGCGACGGCGCTGCGGCTGATGCGGACGTCCCACGGACAGCTCGTCGGGCACGGCACGGTCGCCGCGATCGACGCCGTGTCGGCGGCCTGGGCCGAGCGCTTCGCACGGGCGCTGGCCCCGCTGCGTACGGAGTCCGGGCCCGGCGAACCGCACCCTCGCGTATCCGCCCCGCTCCCCCAATCGGCAAGGCTGCTCGACGAGTTGGGGCTCGCGCGGGCCACGCCCGCTTCGCTGATGGCGCGCTGGGCGGCCGCCGGGGACGACGGTGACGCGCTCGGCGGGCGGGCCTGGGCCGTGCTGGGCGCCGGGCCGCGCGGCCCTGTCGTCGTGGACCTCGCCGCCGAGGGACCCCACCTCCTGATCGAGGGCCCGGCGGGCAGCGGCCGTACGGAGCTGCTGCGTTCGACCGCCGCCTCGCTGGCCGCCGCCGAGCGGCCCGACCGGCTCGGCCTCGTCCTCATCGACGGGCGGGACGGGACCGGCGGCGCGGCCGTCGGCGACGGGCTGCGCGTGTGCACGGACCTGCCGCACGTCACCACCCACCTGGCCGCCAACGACCCTGTGCGGATGCGGGAGTTCGCGCAGTCGCTGGCCGCCGAGCTGAAGCGCCGGGCCGAGCTGCTCGGGCGGCTGAGCTTCGCCGAGTGGCACACCCGGCGCGAGGTGTCGGGCCGCCTGGTCGCCCCGCGCCCCGCGTCGGTCCGCCCGTCGGACCAGGGCGCCGCCGACCTGGACACGCCACCCAGCTCCACGATGCGCCTGCGGCCCGCCGCCGCCCGCAAGGAGACCGAGGCCGCGCCCCCGCTCCCCCGCCTGGTGGTCCTGGTGGACGACCTGGACGCGCTGCTCTCGCCGCCGCTCGGCTCACCGGGACGGCCCGCCGCCGGGTCCGTCGTCCGCGCGCTCGAAGCCGTCGTCCGGGGCGGCGAGCGGCTCGGCGTGCACCTGGTCGCGGCCCGCGCGACGGGGGCCGAGTCGCCGTGGGAGGTCACGCTGCGGGTGGTGCTCGACGCCCCGACGCCCGGCCCCGAGGAGCCCGCGCCCGGACGCGGCACGCTGTCCGGCGCGGACGGCCGCGAGCTGCCGTTCCAGGCGGGCCGCGTCACCGGACGCATTCCGCGTACGGCCACGCAGCGGCCCACCGTGGTGCCGCTCGACTGGACCCGGATGGGCGACCCGCCCGCCCGGCGCCCCGTCAGGGAGCTGGGGAACGGGCCGACCGATCTCGCCCTGCTGGCAAGCGCGTTGGAGCGGGCCGCCCGGTCCGTGTCGGCGCGCGAGGTGCCGTCCCTTCTGTGACATGGTGTCCCGCGCGCAACAGCGCGCGGGACGGCATGCAGGTCGGCCCTCAGGGCGGCGAAATCCCCAACTCCCCATGTTCCAGGCCCAGATCACGACCCCGTCACGATCACCGGCCTGACACCCCTGGCGCCCTTGCCTGCCCTCCGGGCCGGGCGTAGACCAGACGCCAACGGACAGCGCGGGTACGTACGTTCAGCGTTCGGGACGAGAACGGGGCAGCTATGCGCAGCATTCGTACAGCCAGAACTTCCAGATCATCCAGGGTGGCGGTGGCTCTGACCGCCGGCGCCCTCTCGCTGACGCTGGCCGCCTGCGGTGGCTCCGGCGGTGACAGCGGCAAGAAGGACAAGGGCGGCGGCAAGGGCAGCGGCAGCGCGTCCTCCCTCAAGCTCCCCAAGCTGACCGGCCAGACCCTTGAGGTCGCGGCCGTCTGGACCGGCCCGGAGCAGGAGAACTTCAGCAAGGTCCTCGCCGAGTTCGAGAAGCGCACCGGCGCCAAGGTCAACTTCGTACCGACGGGCAACAACACCGCCACCTTCCTGAGTACGAAGATCGAGGGCGGCAAGCCGCCGGACGTGGCGTTCCTGCCGCAGGTCGGCGTGCTGCACCAGTTCGCGGACAAGGGCTGGATCAAGCCGCTCGGCAGCGAGGCACAGGCCCAGGTCGACAAGAACTTCTCGGCCGGCTGGAAGGACCTCGGCGCGTACAAGGGCAAGCAGTACGGCGCCTATGTGAAGGCCGCCAACAAGTCCCTGGTCTGGTACAACACGGCGGCGTTCGAGGCGGCCGGGATCACGAAGACCCCGAAGACCTGGGACGAGTTCCTGTCCACGGCGCAGACGCTGTCGGACGCGGGTTCGCCGCCCGTGTCGATCGGCGGCGCGGACGGCTGGACGCTCACCGACTGGTTCGAGAACGTCTACCTCTCCCAGGCGGGCCCGGAGAAGTACGACCAGCTCGCCGCCCACAAGATCAAGTGGACGGACCCCTCCGTCAAGGAGGCGCTGACGACGCTGGCCCAGCTGTGGGGCAAGGACGGTCTGATCGACGGCGGCCGCAAGGGCGCCCTGCAGACGGAGTTCCCGAAGTCCGTGACCCAGACGTTCAACGGTGGCTCCCCCGCCGCGATGGTCTACGAGGGCGACTTCGTGACCGCCAACATCAACGCGGACACGAAGGCCAAGGTCGGCACGGACGCCAAGGTGTTCCCGTTCCCGGCTGTCGGCAGCGGCAAGGCCCCCGTGGTCAGCGGCGGCGACGTGGCCGTGGCGCTCAAGGGCGGCGAGGCCGCGCAGGCGCTCGTCACGTTCCTCGCCTCGACGGACGCGGCGGAGATCTGGGCGGCGCAGGGCGGCTTCATCTCCCCGAACAAGGAGATGGACACCGCGAAGTACAAGGACGGTGTGACGCGGGACATCGCGAAGGCGCTGCTCGCGGCCGGCGACGACTTCCGCTTCGACATGTCCGACCAGGCGCCGGCGGCGTTCGGCGGCACGCAGGGCGTCGGCGAGTGGAAGGACCTCCAGGACTTCCTGCGGAACCCGAAGGACGTCGCGGGCACCCAGAGCCGGCTGGAGGCGGACGCCGCCAAGGCCTACAAGAACGGCTGACGGCGCGGGATGCCGTACTCCGTAGCGAAGACGGAGGGCGCCGGCGCACCGCCGGCGCCGCCCGTCACTCCGCGCAAGAGCGTGATCGGGACCCGGCCGTGGGTGGCGGGGCTGTTCCTGCTGCCCGCGCTCGTACTGCTCGGCGCGCTCGTGGTCTACCCGATCGGGTACTCGGTCTGGCGCAGCCTCTACGACTCCGGCGGCTCGCACTTCGTCGGCCTCGGCAACTACGTGGACATCTTCAGCGACCAGCGGACGCTGACGGCGGTCAGGAACACGGCGATCTGGGTGGCCGTGGCGCCCGCGCTGTGCACGGGGCTCGGCCTGATCTTCGCCGTGCTCACCGAACGGGTGCGCTGGGGCACGGCGTTCAAGCTGATCGTCTTCATGCCGATGGCGATCTCGATGCTGGCGGCGGGCATCATCTTCCGCCTCGTCTACGAGCAGGACCCGAACCAGGGCGCGGCCAACGCGATCGTGACGTCGGTGCACGACGCGTTCACCGACGCCTCCGTCTATCCGAAGGCGCGGCCCGCGCTGGGCGGTGACCTGAAGGCGTCGGGCGGCGGCTCGTTCACGACCGGGCACACGGCGCGGGCGGGCACCCCGGTGCTCCTCCCGCTGGTCGGCATCGCCCCGAACAAGCTGCCCGGGAACCCGGCGGGCGCCAAACCTGTCACCGCCCGGACCGGCGAAGTCACCGGCACCGTCTGGCTCGACTTCAAGCTCGGCGGAGGCGGCACCAAGGGCGCCGTCGACCCGGGCGAGAAGGCGCTGAAGGGCGTCACGGTGGAGGCGGTGAAGGGCGGCAAGGTCGTCGCGTCGACCACCAGCGGGACGGACGGCACCTTCACCCTGCCGAAGGCGGCCGATGGGGCCCAACTCCGGCTGCCCGGCTCGAACTTCGCGACCGCCTACAACGGCGTCGACTGGCTGGGCCCGGCACTCGTGACGCCGTCGATCATCGGCGCGTACGCGTGGATGTGGGCGGGGTTCGCGATGGTCCTCATCGCGGCCGGGCTCGCGGGCATCGACCGTAACCTCCTGGAGGCGGCGCGGGTCGACGGGGCGAACGAGTGGCAGGTGTTCCGCCGGATCACGGTGCCGCTGCTCGCGCCGGTGCTCACGGTCGTCCTGGTCACCCTGATGATCAACGTGATGAAGATCTTCGACCTGATCTACATCATCGCGCCGCAGCCCTCCCAGGACGACGCCAACGTCCTGGCCCTCCAGCTGTTCCTGTCCGCGTTCGGCGGCCAGGGCAACTTCGGCGCGGGCAGCGCGATCGGCGTGCTGCTCCTGCTGCTCGTCCTCCCGGTGATGTACGTGAACATCCGCCGGCTGCGGAAGGAGCGTCAGCGGTGACCGCACTCGACACGTCCGTGCGCGCGAAGCGTTCGCTCGCGGCCCGGATCGCGAGCGGGGCGGCGGGCGGGGCGCTGCGCGTCTTCCTGCTCGTGGTCGGCCTGTTCTGGCTGGTGCCGACGTTCGGGCTGCTCGTCTCGTCGTTCCGCGCTCCGACCGACATCGCCGCGTCGGGCTGGTGGAAGGTCTTCACGGCGCCGGCGCAGCTGACGGCCAGGAACTACCAGGCGCTCCTGGAGAAGGACGAGATCACCCACGCCCTGTTCAACACGGTCTGGATCACGGTCCCGGCGACGCTGCTCGTCGTGATCATCGGGTCGATGGCCGGGTACGCGTTCGCGTGCATGGACTTCAAGGGGCGTGACGGCTGGTTCATGGCGGTCGTCGGGCTGCTCGTGGTGCCGGTGCAGGTGGCGCTGATCCCGCTGTCCGAACTCTTCGGGAAGATCGGCATCTTCGGCAGTGTCGTCGGTGTCGTCCTGTTCCACGTCGGCTTCGGACTGCCCTTCGCGATCTTCCTGCTGCGCAACTTCTTCGCGGAGATCCCCCGTGAACTCCTGGAGGCGGCGCGGCTCGACGGGGCGGGCGAGGTGCGGCTGT
Source organism: Streptomyces sp. NPDC046821 (assembly GCF_040645335.1). Taxonomy (NCBI): domain Bacteria; kingdom Bacillati; phylum Actinomycetota; class Actinomycetes; order Kitasatosporales; family Streptomycetaceae; genus Streptomyces; species Streptomyces sp. NPDC046821. Next base: position 360,709 of record NZ_JBEYYB010000008.1, read on the forward strand.
TCGCGACGGTGGTGCTGCCGCTCGGCGGCCCGGCCATCGCGTCGCTCGGCATCTTCCAGTTCCTGTGGGTGTGGAACGACATGCTGGTCGCGCTGATCTTCTCGGACTCGGGCTCGCAGCCGCTGACGGTCGCGCTGCAGCAGCAGGTACGGCAGTTCAGCGGGAACATCGAGATCCTGGCGCCGGGCGCGTTCATCTCCATGGTGATCCCGCTGGCCGTGTTCTTCGCGTTCCAGCGGCAGTTCGTGTCCGGCGTGATGGCGGGCGCGGTGAAATAGCAGTATTTACGGGCAAGTTGGGGGCGGACCGGGACTCGGTCCGCCCCTTTTCGCCACCCGTTGTCCCTCGAATGCCACATATGGCGTAACCGGATCACTCCTTCGGCCGTTGGCGGGCAGTATGCCCGTGCCGACCCATGGATGTGCCTTGCCCCGGTTCAGTGTCATCGTCCCCGTGTACAAGGTGCAGGCCTACCTGCACGCGTGCCTCGAATCCGTCCTGGAGCAGTCGTTCTCCGACCTCGAGGTGATCGCGGTCGACGACTGCTCGCCGGACGCGAGCGGCGCGATCGCCGAGGAGTTCGCGGCGCGTGACGCCCGGGTGCGGACGGTGCGCCTGCGGGAGAACGTGGGCCTCGGCCGCGCCCGCAACGCCGGGCTCGAACACGCCACCGGCGATTACGTCCTGTTCCTCGACAGCGACGACACCCTGACCCCGGGCGCGCTCCAGGCGATCGCCGACCGCCTCAAGGAGACCGGCGGCCCCGACGCCCTCGTCTACGACTACGCCCGCACGTACTGGACCGGCGAGGCCGTGCGCAACCAGTACGCGGACCGCCTCAGGCAGGACGGCCCGGCGCCCTTCACCCTCGCCGAGCGCCCCGACATGCTCAAGCTCCTCGGGGTCGTGTGGAACAAGGCGTACCGGCGCGAGTTCGTCGAGGAACGCGGGCTCACCTTCCCGCCCGGTTTCTACGAGGACACCGCCTGGACGTACCCGGCCATGATGTCGGCGCGCACGATCGCGACCCTCGACCGGGTCTGTGTGCACTACCGCCAGCGCCGCCGGGGCAACATCCTCGGCACGACGTCCCGCGACCACTTCGACATCTTCGACCAGTACGACCGTGTCTTCGCGTTCCTCGACGCGCACCCCGAACTCTCCGACGCCTGGCGGGCGTTGGTGTTCCGGAAGATGGTCGAGCACCTGGTCACCGTGTTCACGCGGCCCGACCGGCTGCCGCCCGACAGCCGGGCCGATTTCCTGCGCAAGGCCCGTTCCCACTACCGGCGCCATCGCGTCCCCGGCGCGCGCGTCGCGGCCCGGGACCGGTTCCGGCACGGTCTGGTGCGGCTCGGCTCGCACCGCACGTACCGCGCCCTCGTCGCGACGATGCGCGTCGTGCGGCGGGTCCGGCGGTCCGTCGCCCGCCTGCGTGAAGCGCTCGGCTCGGCCGCTCTCCGGGCGCACTACCGCGTCCAGCTGCGCCTCCCGCTGCGCGCCGACCGGGCCGTGTTCTCCAGCCACGGCGGACGCGGCTACGGCTGCAACCCCGGCGCCCTGGAAGCGGCGTTCCGCGCGTACGCGCCGCATGTCGGCACCGCGTGGATCGCGCGCCCCGAACACGGGCACACCGTGCCGTCCCCCACGGCGGCCGTGCGCCCGGGGACCCGCGCCTACTGGACGGCGCTGGCCCGCTCCAAGTACCTCGTCAGCAATGCCGAGTTGGACCCCCGCCTCGTCAAGCGCCCCGGCCAGGTCGTGATCCAGACACAGCACGGCACGCCCCTGAAGAAGATGGGCCTCGACCTCCAGGAGCACCCGGCGGCGGCCCGGGACCAGGACTTCGAGCGCATCCTGCGTGACGTCGACACCTGGGACTACGTGGTGTCCGCGAACCGGCACTCCACCCTCGTGTGGGAGCGCGTCTTCCCGTCCTCGTACACGACCCTGGAGTACGGGTGTCCGCGCAACGACGCGCTCCACCGGGCGACCCCGCGGGACGTGGCCCGGATCCGGGAGAGCCTCGGCATCCCGCAGAACGCACGGGCGATCCTGTACGCGCCGACCCACCGCGACTACCGCCGCACCCAGCGGTCCGGCCTCGACCTGGAGCGGGTGCTGCGCCAGCTCGGCCCGGACTTCGTCGTCCTGACGCGCGCCCACCCGCTGCACCGGCCGCCACAGACGCGCGGCGCCGCCCGCCTCATCGACGTGTCGGACCACCCGAGCATCGAGACGCTGTGCCTGGCGGCGGACGCGCTCGTCACGGACTACTCGTCCCTGATGTTCGACTACGCCGGTCTGGACCGCCCGATCGTGATCCACACCGCCGACTGGGACGCGTACGAGGCGGCCCGTGGCACGTACTTCGACCTGCGGGCCTGTCCGCCGGGCGCGGTGGCGCGCAGCGAGGACGAGCTGATCGACATCTTCGCCACGGGCCACTGGCGCGGCTCCCGCTCGGCCCAGCTGCGGGCCGCGTTCCGCGAGCGGTTCTGCCCGTACGACGACGGGCGGGCGGCCGAGCGGGTCGTGCGGCACGTCGTGCTCGGCGAGACGGAGCCGCCGGTGCCGGTGGTGCCGCCGCAGGAGCGGCAGCCGGTGCTCACGATGCGCGGCTGAAGACACCGGGCCGGGTCCGCTGCGGACCCGGCCCGCTTCTCACCGCTCGAGCAGCGCGAACAGTTCCTCCCAGCGCTCCAGGACCCGTTCCTCGGAGAAGCGCTGCACGTTCACCCTGGCCCGCTCCCCTATGGCGTCCCGCATCCGCGGGTTGCCGGTGAGGCGCAGCAGGCGGTCGGCGAGCGCGGCGATGTCGCCGGGGGGTGCGAGGAGTCCGTCCTCGCCGTCGCGCACGATCTCGCGGACGCCGGGCGCGCAGTCGAAGGCCGCGCACGGGACGCCGGTCGCCATGGCCTCCATCAGGGCGAGCGGGAAGCCCTCGCCGCGCGACGACTGGACGAACACGGCGCTGCCGGCGAGCGCGCCGTGGACGTCGTCCGTGCGGCCCATCCACTGCACCGAGCCGTCGAGCCCGAGCCGGGTGCACTGCTGCCGCAGGTCCGGCTCGTCGGATCCGGCGCCGTAGATCCGCAGGGTCCAGTCGGGCCGGTGCGGGGCGACCTCGGCCCAGGTGTCGACGAGCATGTCGATGCCCTTCTGGTCGGCGAGGCGGCCGATGCTGCACACGACCTTCGCGGTGCGCGGCGAGGGGATCGGGGGCAGGGTCGCGAGGGCGTTGGGCATCGCTCCGACGTTGTGCATCCCGTCGGCGATCCAGTCGTCGGCGTCCTCCTGGGTGAGGGCGAGCCAGCGGTCGACGTGCGGGTAGTTGCGCCGGACGCTGCGGTACCGGTGGCAGGCCTTCGTGTAGGCGTACGACTCGTGGCTCATGCCGATGATGCGCAGGCCCGTGGTGTCCGCCTCGCGCACCCATTCCATGGGCCACACCTGGGTGACGACGGCGACTGCGCCGGGGCGGGCGGTGCGGAAGATCTCCGTGAGGCGGCGGACGGCGCGGCCGCGGTCGGCGAGGCGCAGGGACTCGCGGCGGTGTGCGGCGGGGTTCAGGCGGGCGAGGCCGCGTACGGGGCGGGGGGTCGGGGGGTGGGCGGGGTAGAGGCTGGTCACCTCGTAGCCGAGGTCGGCGGGCAGGGTGAGCTTGAGGTCCGCCTCGTAGACGCCGATGACGTGGACGCGGTGGCCGGCGGCCTGGAAGACGCGGGCCATCTGGTGGGTCCAGGCGGTGACGCCGCCGAGTTCGTCCACCGTGTTGGCGAGCAGGAACAGGTCCCGGGTCGGTGTGGTGGTCGTCATGCTCAGCCCTTCTTTCCGCCGAGGATCAGGTCGGCCGCCGCGCGGGCCGCGTGGCCGTCGTCGTAGGCGCCGAACCGGGCGGCGAAGGCGCCGCGGGCGGCCTGCCGTTCGGCGTCGGCCTCCTTGAGCCCGTCGATGGTGCGCAGCAGCTCCTCCTGCGTCTCGGCGACGGGCCCGGCGGCGTCGGCGCGCAGGTCGAAGTAGGCGCCGCGCTCGGCCGCGTACGCGTCGAGGTCGGGCGCGAAGTGGACGAGGGGCCGGTCGAGGAGCGCGTAGTCGAACATGATCGATGAGTAGTCCGTGATCAACACGTCGGCGAGGACGAGGAGTTCACTGACGTCGTGGTGGCCCGAGACGTCGATGACGGTGCCGGGCGGGGTGGCGGGCAGGTTCGCCGCCTCCATGTAGTGGGCGCGTACGAGGAGGACGTGCGTGTCACCGAAACGCTCCGCGAACTGCCGTACGTCCAGGGGCAGTTCGACGGTGCTGCCGTCTTTCGGGAGGCCGCGGAACGTGGGGGCGTACAGGACGACCGTGCGGTGGTCCGGGATGCCGAGTTCCGCGGCGGGGGCCGGGCGGGGGAAGCGGCCCTCGCGCTCGTCGCGGGCGCGGGCGGCGACGAGGCGGTCGTTGCGCGGGTAGCCGGCCCGCAGCAGCTTCTCCTCGGGGATGCGGTAGGCGCGGGCGAGGGTGTTCACGTCGTGCTCGGAGCGGACCATGAAGTGGTCGAACCGGCCGACGGCGCGCGCGAGCGTGTCGCGCTGCGGCGCGTTCTGCGTCTTGTGCCGCGCCTCGTCGAACCCCATGCGCTTGTACGCGGACCCGTGCCAGGTCTGGAGGTACGTGGTGTGCTTCGGCTTGTCGAGGGCGTGCGGGAACCCCTGGTTGTCGACCCACCACTCGGCGCGGGCCAGGTCCCACAGATAGCGCCACGACCACCGCTTCACGAGCCGCGCGCCGTCCGGGAACCCGGCGGGCGAGTCGGCGTACGACCAGACGCAGCGCAGCCGGGCGCCACGGGCCAGCAGCTCCTCGTGCACGGCGCGCGGGCTGTCGCCGTAGGACTTGCCCATGTGGCTCTCGAAGACGACGAGGCCCTTGCGGGCGGGCAGCCGGGTCAGGACGCGCCGGTACACGCGGGTCTTGAAGCGGCGGCTGCGCAGCGCCTCGCGCTTCTTGCCCAGGGCGCGCAGGACGGGCTTGAGCTTGCGGGCGGGGCGGAAGTGGGTGACGTAGTGCAGGACGCGGTGCGCGGTGCGGGCCGGGCGGCGCCGGGGCAGCAGGCAGACGGCCAGGTGGTGCCCGGCGGTGACGTACGGCTGCCAGGTGTCGGCGGTGAGCCGGGTGAGGCGGGGGCGGGCCGGGAGCGCGGTGGCGCGGGCGGGGACGGTGGCCTTGTCGGCGAAGAGTTCGGTGGTGACGGGGACACCGTCGACCTTCAGGACGAGGCGCGGGTCCCACACCCGGTCGCCGATGCCGCGCGGGCGCAGCGCGCGGGTGAGGGGCACCTCGGCCCGCCAGATGACGAACCCGTCCTCCTGGCGCACGTCGGTGACCGGCACGGAGTACGGGCGCCGCCCGCCGCCACGGACGGTGAAGTCGAGACAGGCGGTGAGCGCGGGCCGGTGGTCGAGGAGTCCGAGCGGTACGGGGATCCGTCCCGCGAGCGCGAGCACCGAGCCTTCGCGCAGGCAGTGGGTGACGCGGTTCTTGAGCCGGAGTCCGGTGAACTCCCGGTAGTGGTGGCCGAGTTCGGTGACGTCGAAGGTGTCGTCGGGGTCGCCGTCGGCGTGCGCTGCGTGCTCGGCGTTCCAGCGCACGCGTCCGTCGTCGGTCATGACGAGCGGCGAGACGACGGTGCCGGGGCGCGTGAGGGCGTAGGCGGCGGCCCGTACACTGTCGGCCTCGCCGTTCTGGAGGAGCCGCACCGCGATCCGCTCGACGGGCGCCAGCGCGCCCAGCGCCTCGGGGGTGACGAGGCCGCGCAGATGCCCGGCGAGGATCTCCGCCGCGTCCCGCCGGTGATTGGGGCCGAGAGGCAGGAACGCGCGGACGGCTGACAGGACGTGCTCGGTGAGGAAGGCCTTCTCGCGGGCGGCGCGCAACGCGGTGTCGTGGCCCAGGAGTTCGAGGGTGGCGCGCTGGGCGCGGGCGGCGCGGGGCAGGTCCTTCAGCGGGTCGGCCGGGGCGCGTCCGGTGCTGATCAGGTTCGGGACGAGCGCGATACGCCGGGCGGCGAGCGCGGCCCGTACGCCGAACAGGGCGTCCCCCGCGTCGGGCAGCGCGCCGAGCCTGTCGCGCCGTACACAGAACCCGGCGGCGAGCGCGTCGCCCGTCACGAGTCCGGGGGCGTCGGCGACGTTCTCGACGACCCGGGACGTGGCGTACAGGTCGCCGTGCCGCCCGGGGTCCTTCTCCCAGCGGCCCGCGACCAGGTCGGCGCCGGTGCGGCGGGCCGCCTCCAAGAGGTTCCGGCACGCGTGCTGTTCGAGGCGGTCGCCGGGTGACGCGACCATGACGTACCGGCCACGGGCGGCGGCGAGTCCGAGGTCGCGCAGGACGGTCGCGGGGCTGCCGGTGCCGGTCTGGACGAGGCGGATGCGGTGCGGGTCGCCGGCCGCGAGGGAGGCGGCCGTCTCGTCGGCGCTCGTGGTGACGAGGACGGCCTCGGTGCCGGCGAGGGTCTGGCCGAGGATCGAGCGGACGGTGGCGCGCAGGGCGTCGGCGTCGTCCCCGCAGACGACGACGCAGCTGACGTCGTGGACATCGGCGGTGCTCATCGGCGGCCTCCCGGGAGCATGGCGTCGGCGACCTGGGACGCGGCGCGCCCGTCGTCGAGATCGCAGAACACTTCGCGGAACCGGCGGTAGGCGTCCTCGTACCCGGCGGTGGCACCGGCCGGGCAGCGCAGCGCCGCGAGGACCTCCTCACCGGTGGTGAGCAGGGGCCCGGGGGCCTGGGCGGCGAAGTCGAAGTAGAAGCCCCTGAGGGTGTCGCGGTAGTGGTCGAGGTCGTACGTGTGGAAGATCATCGGCCGGCCGGTGTGGGCGAAGTCGAACATCATGGACGAGTAGTCGGTGACCAACACGTCGCTGATCAGCAGGAGTTCACTCACGTCGGGGTGGCGGGTGACGTCGCGCACGAAGCCGGACGCGGTGCCGGGGACGGTGCCGCCGACGAGGTAGTGCCGCCGTACGAGGAGGACGTGGTCGTCGCCGAGTACGCGTTCGGCGGCGGCCAGGTCGAGGCGGAGGTCGAGCCCGTAACGGCCGCCTCTGCGGGGCTGGTTCTCGCGCCAGGTGGGGGCGTAGAGGATGACGCGGTGGTCCTCGGGGATGCCGAGGCGTTCGCGGACGGCGGCGGCGACCTTGGCGCGGTCGGGCGCGTGGAGCAGGTCGTTGCGCGGGTAGCCGGACTCCAGTACCTCGCCCTGGTAGCCGAAGGCGCCGCGCAGGAGCGGTGTGGAGAACCGGTTCGGGGACACGAGGAGGTTCCACTGCGCGGCCCGGTCCGGGAGCGAGGCGATGTAGCGCGGGTCGCCGGACGGGCTGTCGGCGAGGTCCCGGCCGATGCGCTTGAGCGGGGTGCCGTGCCAGGTCTGGACGACGTACTGGTCCTCGGCGCGCTCGAACCAGTCGGGGAGCTGCGTGTTGGTGACGATGTAGCGGCTGCGGGCCATGGCCTCGTACCACTCGGTGCTCCACAGGGCCACGGCGCGGCACGTGGCGGGCACCCTGACCTGCTGGTCGCGGACGACCCAGAGGTGTTCGAGGGGGGCGCCGCGGGCGACGAGTTCCTCGTGGACGGCGCGCGGCGAGTCCGAGTACTGGCGGCCGTCGAAGCTGGAGTAGAGGACCGTCTCGGTGCGGGGTTCGACGCGCAGGGACGCGTACCGGCCGCGCAGTGCGCCCTGCTGGGCGCCGCCGCGTTCGGTGACGGCGAGGGGGGATCCGGACTCGATGACGAGGCGGTCGTAGTAGCGGCGCCCGACGGTGAACTCCCGGCCGCCCAGGGCCCGTACGAGGGGCAGGCTCTCGTGGCGGGCGGGGGCGACGTGGACCTGGCGGTACCGGCCGGGGTCGCTCTCGCCGGGTTCTCGCAGGTAGAGGTACCAGCGGCCTTCGCCGAGCGGCAGGACTCCGGCGGGGCCGTCGACGGCGTCGGGACTCAGGGTCGCGCTGAAGCGGCTGTCGTCGGTCTCGGCGGGGAGGACGGCCTCCTCTTCGTGGCCGCTGTGCTGGAGGACCAGCTCCCAGCTCCGCGCGCCGGACTCGTCGGGGAAGCTGCCCTCGACGGTGAGCCGTCCGTCCTCGTCCCAGTGCAGCGTGTCGACGAGGGGCCGTACGGTCTGGTTGCGCAGCTCGACGTTGCCGGCCGCGTTGGCGAGGACGAGCAGTTCGCGCCCGGAGCCCAGCGGGTGGCGGCCTGCGGGGATGTCGGGGCGCACGGCCAGCGGCGTCCACTCCTCGTCCCCGCGCACGAGCCCGACGCCCCACGGGTCGGCCTTGTGCGGGGCACTGCCGGTGCCCGCGAGGCGTTCGAGCCGCAGCTCGGCGGTGAAGGCGCGCCCCGAGATCGCGAGCGGGAGGTCGTGGGCCTCCTTGGTGTGCCAGTTCTCGACGCGCAGCGCCTTGATGCCGCCCGGCGCCCCGGGGGCGAGTTCGCCCTCGAACCTGAGGACGCCGTCGGTCTCCTCGTGGCGCACGAGCCGGGCCTGTACGCGTTCGGCGCGCAGCCGGAGGCGGCCCGCGCTGAGCTTGGGCGTGATCCGCAGGAAGTCGTCGAGGTAGCGCACAGGCAGCTCGTCGAGCCCGCCCATGCGCACGGGCCCGGTACGCAGCACGCCCCCGCCGTAGGCGGCCATCTCCACGTACCAGGTGGTGGACGCCCGCTTGGTGACGAGCCGGGCCGGGTCGACGACGGTCTCGAACCCGGACCGGTCGTAGCTGTGCAGGCCCTGCTTGGAGCGGTAGGTGGCCTCGCGGGAGCGGACGGTACGGACCTTCAGGGGGACGGCGCGGCGCCGGCCCGCCCGCAGCCAGGCGAACTTGGCGCGCGCCCCGACCCGGCCCGCGGGCAGGTTGCGCACATACGCGAACCCCTTGAGCCGCAGCCGTCCGTCCTCGTCCCAGGACGCCTCGGTGACCTGCGACTTGAGGGGCAGGTCGGCGCGGCTCAGGGCAGTCACGGCGCGGGGCAGCGGGCCGGTGAGCGACGGGAACCGAGCCCGGCGCCGACGCGGCCCCCGGGCCAGGAACGCCGAGCCGTTGCTCTTCTCGTACGCCATGAACGCGAGCAGTTCGGTGAGCCGGCGCTCGCGGATGAGCTGCCATTTGACGCGCAGGCCGAGCGGCAGGCCGGTGAGGACGGCCGGGTCGACGGTGTCCGCGAAGGAGTTCGCGTGGTCGAGGAACGCCTCGTGGTACGTGGCGTCGCCGAGCGGCAGCGCCTCCATGAAGAGCCAGAGGTCACCGGCGAGCACCGTGGCGTCGTAGCGCCGCTTGCCCTCCAGCCAGCCCGCGGCCTCGGGGGTGCCGGCGCTCTCGCGCGCCTTGTCCCCGAGGAAGCCGCTGGCGGACAGGACGGCAGCGGTGCGGTCGGCCACGGCGCGCGGCCGGGCGCGCCGGTTGGTGATGGAGCCGTCGCGGTCGCGCCACTGGTAGACGGGCCCGGACAGGACGTCGACCCTGCGGGCGAGGAAGTGCGCGGGGACGGTGACCGGGGTGTCCTCGAAGAGGACGCCCTGCGGGAACCGGAACGCGTGCCGGTCCCAGAAGTCCCTGCGGAACACCTTGTTGCAGGCAATGCGGTCCCCGAGCAGGTCCCAGTGCTGCGTGACGTGGGTGGCCTCGCGGTCGGTGCCCATCATCTTGCGGAACATCGCGGACTGCTCGACGGTCCCGTCGGCGCGCAGCCGCTGCACGTTCCCGGTGACGAAGTCCGAGCCGGACTCCGCCAGGGCGTCGAGCATCCGCTCGTACGCGTCGAGGGGCACCACGTCGTCGCTGTCCACGAAGGCGAGGTGCGTGCCGGTGGCCAGGGCCGCGCCCGCGTTCCTTGCGGCGCCGAGGCCCGCGTTCTCCTGCCGCGTGTACCGGAAGCGCCGGTCGCACCGTGCCATCTCCTCGGCGACGGCGGGACTCCCGTCGGTGGAGCCGTCGTCGACCATCACCACTTCGAGGTCGGGCATCGTCTGCGCGGCCAGCGACTCCAGGCAGGCGCAGAGATACTCCTCGACGTTGTAGACGGGGACGACGACGGTGAGTCGTGGTGTCATGCGCTGCGCACATTCCTTCCGTAGAACTGGCGGGCACGGCTGCCGCGTCCCGGGGGACCTACTGGTTAACAACCCGCGCTGTGGATCGGGGTCACCACGCCTGAGCCATTCGGGTGAATGACGCAGCGATCCCGCACAACGGGCCTGGGGGCGGCCCGCTGCGCGGGATCGGTGGGTCGGGGGCCGGGAGCGGCGGGTCAGGGCTTGACTGCGATGCGCCCTTCGTCCATGCGCAGGAGGAGCAGGCGCTCGCCGGTCTTCTCCAGGAACTCGTCGACGGCCTGGCGGGAGCCCTGCCAGTAGCCGTAGTCGTCGATGAGGAGGATGCCGCCGGGTACCAACCGGTCGTAGAGATGGTCGAGTTCGTGCTTGGTGGAGGCGTACCAGTCGGTGTCTAGGCGCAGGATCGAGATGCGCTCGGGGGCCTGGGCGGGGACGGTGTCCTCGACCTTGCCCTGGACGAAGTGGAGCCGGTCCTCGGGGTAAGGCACCTGCCGGAAACCGGACTTGACGTCGTCGAGGGTGGCGACGGCCCAGATCGGGCGGTCCTTGCCCTGGGCGGCGAGCAGCTCCTCGGCGGACTTGCCGTCGCGCCGCAGGTCCTCCTCGGTGGGCGGGGTCATGCCCTCGTAGGTGTCGAAGAGGTAGAGGTCGCGGTCCGTCTCGCCCAGCGAGAGCAGGGTCTTGGCGCAGGCCTGCATCGAACCGCCGCGCCACACACCGCACTCGACGATGTCGCCGGGAATGTTGTGCCGCACGACGTGACGGGTGGCGAGGATGAACGCGTTGAGGCGCTCGGGGGAGGTCATCGTGTACGGCTTGACCGCGCGGATGACGTCCTTCGCCTCATCGTCGTAGTCCGCGGGGAAGGCGGGCCCCTTGGGTTTCGGCTTGGCCGCTGGTCGTGGCGTCGCTCCTGGCGCCTGCGCCGCCTGTCGTGGAGCGGGCACCGGTACGCGGGTCAGCTGGTATCCGGTGAGCTGCTTGAGGACGCCATTCACGGCGCTTCGCCATGCCATGCGCGGCACCCTACGTCCGCGTTGTTCCGCATGTCGATTTTCGTCAACACGCAGAGGCTTTCTAACCATTTGATACATCCGCGGGCTTCGGGACCGCCGCAGGGCGCCCGCACCGGTCCCTCCCCATGAGGGGCGCGGGCAGCGGAACCCCGTCGACCCCGCCGACCCGGTTGGCCCACCATCGGGTGGTGGACCGCACGAACGCCATGGTCAGACGCGGGTACTTGGCCGGCTTGCGGAAGACGCCGACGGTGTCGCCCCAGTAGGCGTGCTTGGCGTCGATGCTGCCGTAGGAGTGCCAGATGCCCTTCTTCGGCGGGAAGTCGGTGTAGGCCTCCCGCAGTTCGAGGCGCGTGTACGCGGCGAGGGCGCGCATTCCGTCCGGGTAGTAGCGCCAGCAGTCCTGCGCGTCGTGCACATGGCCGCGCGACGGTGCCGTGATGAACGCCGTGCCCTCCGGCTTGAGGACGCGGGCGATCTCCAGCATCGACGCCCAGAAGAACGGGATGTGCTCGAAGGCCTGCCCGGAGATGAGGAAGTCGGCGCTGTTCGAACGCACCGGGATGCGGTACGGCTTCTTCATCACGGCGTCCACGTTGCGCCCGTCGAGCACGTCGACGCCGACGTACTCGACGTCGTACCCGTCGAGGAGCGACTTGTGCGTGCGGACCTGCCCGTTCGAGACCCGGGCGCCGAGGTCGACCACGCGCAGCCGTCGCCCGCGCGGCAGGTAGCTGCGGACGCAGAGTTCCATCTGCTCGTACGCGGACTGGTGCATGACGGCCTCCGTCAAGGGTGCTCGGGTCACTTGATGGCTTCTCAACGCGCCTGACCGTGTGGGGTCACCGTTCTGTTCAGCTCGTGAGGCGGCTGGGCGTGTGCCGGGTCCACCACTTCCTGGCCGGTTCCTCGACGTACGTGAACAGCGCCCAGGACATGACGATCACCGTGACGGCGAGTCCGCACAGCACGAACAGCGCGGAGTCGTCGGGCCGGAAGCGGCCCCAGGTCTCGCGGACGTACTCGTTCAGCGTCTGGTGCAGCAGATAGAACGCGTACGACCAGGCGCCGAGCAGCACCATGGGGCGCGAGCTCAGCGCGCCCCGGCGCCCGGCCAGCTCGCGCTGGGCGTACGCGAGGACGACGAGCGCCGAAAAGACGGCGACGAACGGCCGTACGGTCCACTGGAGTTGACGCACGACCTCGGGGGCGAGCCAGTCGGCGCGGTGGCAGTAGACGACGGTGTACGCGGCGAAGGCGGCGAGGAGCGCGGCGGGGCGGAGGGCGATGCGGTGCCCTCGGCGCAGGGCGATCGCGCACACCATGCCGAGGGCGAACTCGGGCAGCCGCGTCACCGGGTGGCGCATGACCCATTCGCGGGCGAAGGGCGAGAGATGGTCGGCGGCCCACCAGTTGACGGCCCACATGGCGGTGAGCCCGGCCGCCGCGAGGAGCGCGAGGGTGCGGGTGCGCAGGCGCAGGGCGGGGCCGATGATCCAGGGGAACAGGACGTAGAAGAACATCTCGACGCTGAGCGTCCAGGAGACGCCGTTCCCGGGGAGTGTCGGTACGACGCCGGGGAACCAGGTCTGCACGAGGAACACGGCGGCGATGAAGCTGAAGGTGTCGGTGGGCACGCCGCCCCACACGTAGAACACCCAGACGCACGGGATCGTCGCGACGAGGTGGGCGGGCACGATGCGGCCGGCGCGGCGCCAGTAGAAGAGCCCGCGGGACGTGCCGGGCCGGTGCCCCCAGGCGAGCAGGAAGCCGGACAGGACGAAGAAGAACCCGACGCCGTTCACGCCCATCGTCGAGTACGGGAACAGCACGGGCGCGTGGGCGAGTCCGGTGTCCGGCGCGAGCCCGGTGGTGTGGTGCACGAACACGGCGAGCGCGGCGATGAAGCGCATCCCGGTGAGGGAGTCGAGGCGGGGGACCTTCGTCCTGGCATCGGCGGGCGCCTGGACGGGGAGGAGGGTGGTCGTCATCGGGCGGCCACCTGTCCGGGCGTGAGCGTGGCGCCGCAGCCGCCCTTGCGGTGGACCGGGGTGTTCTGGCGCGCGATCAGGTCGTCGAGATACGGCTTCGCCCAGGCGCGTACGGCGGTGAGGCGGGCGGGTTCGCGGACGGCGTCGGCCCGGACGAAGTCGCCGCCGTTCTGCTGGCGGTACAGCGGGACGTAGCCGGCGTCGGCGAGGCGTTCGGGGGTGAGGCCGGTCTTGTCCACCCAGGCCGCGTGGACGTGCAGGAGTTCGGGGCGCTCGGCGCGCAGGACGTGGTCGCGCAGGGCCCGCATGTCGCCGGAGGCGTACGCGTCGGCGACGCTGCGGTCCGTGAGGCCCGCGAGGTCGAGGACGCGCAGCCGGGTGGTGAGCAGGGTGCCGCCGAGGTCGGGCAGGGCGACGGTGGCGTGGCGGAGGCCGAGGCGTTCGGCGTAGGTGTTGAAGACCTCGCCGTAGCGATCGGCGACGAAGCACATGGAGAGCGTGGGGTGGGACTTGAACGACGATTCGGCGTCGGCCTGACCCGCGTGCGCGAGGACGAGCGCTCCGGTCAGCGCGGCGACGAGGACGGCCCTGCCGCGGGCGCGCTCCGCCTCCCACAGGGCGACGGCGGACACGGCGACGGCGGTGGCCGCGAGCACCCACACCGGGGTCGCGAACCGGTACAGGGCCATCCAGTCCTGGCCGAGCACCCCGTACGCGAGCAGTGTCAGGAGGAGCGGCACGAGCAGCGCCACGAGGGCCCGGCGGGCGCGTCCGGGCCGGGCGAGCACAGCACCGACGCACAGCGCGCCGATCAAAGCGAGTGCCCAGCCCGCGTACGCCAACAGGTCGCCGGTCTGGGCGAGTTGGGCGAGTTCGGGTGGCTGCTGCGCCTTGGCGACGGCCGTGTTGGGCACCCACAGGCCGAAGACGGCGTGCCGCCACAGCAGGAACGCGCCGTAGGGCACGGCGACGACGCCCGCATGCAGGGCCAGCGCGCGGACCGAGCGGGCCAGGTCGCGGCGCCGCGCGAACAGCACGACGACGAGCGGGTACGCGACCGCCAGTACGGCGCCGTCGGGGCGGGTCAACGCGGCGAGCAGGGCGAGGGCCCCGGCGGCCGCGGCGGTGCGCGGGCCGGTGAGACGGTCGCGGGTGACGCCGCGTACGAGGACGGCCGCCGTCGCGGCTGCCGTCAGGCCGTAGAGCGGGTTCTCCAGGCCGGAGAAGGACCAGGCGACGAAGGAGAGGTTCGCGGCGAGGGCGGCGCCGGCGAGGAGGGTGACGGCCCAGGCGCGGCCGGGCACGACGGCGCGGGCGGTCAGAGCGACGCAGGCGAGGGTGCCGGCCGTGCAGAGCAGGGCGAGGACCTTGGGGTAGAGCACGAGATCGCTGACGCCGAGGAACGAGCCGTGGTCGAAGAGGCCGAGCCTGCGTCCGAGGGCGAGCAGGACGAGCCAGGACGGGTTGGAGTAGCCCTCGACGGGTGAGGCGCCGGGCAGTTGGACGGGGCCGAGGCCCTGATCGACGCTGCGGGCGTAGGCGAAGGTGACGGCGGCGTCGTCGACGGTCCAGCGTCCGAGCCCGGCCGCCCTGACGCCGATCAGCGCGGTGGCCGTGAGCACGGCGGCGGGATCGGCCCAGCGGCGGAGGCGGGACGCGGGCGAGGCCCGGGGCGCGGTCGTGGGGCGTTGTCGGGAGGGGCGGTGGTGGTCGGGGAGGACGGGCAGGGTGGCGGTCATGGGTACTCCGATCGAGGGGTGAGGGCGGGCGTGCGGGCACGCCCGAAGAGGGACCGTTGTCGGTTCTTCAACTGGCGGGCGGTGGCCTAGTGACGGGCAGAGGTGGGCTCCGGGGTCGCCGGGCGCGCGGCGCACGAAGGCGCCGGGCCGCCGTCCCGCGCGTACAGGCGCAGCAGGCCGCTGCGGCGGCTCACCTCCGTGAGCGGGGTGAAGTCCTTTGCCAGGACGTCGAGTTTGGTCAGTTCGATCGCGCTGCCCGTGTGCCAGCCGGGGTGGCCGGCCTCCGCGTCGAAGAGGACCCAGACCCGGCTCAGGCACGCCATGCGCGCGCGGAGTTCGGCGGGGCCCGCGTCCACGCCGTACAGGGTTCCCGAGCGGGCGCCCGACTCCTCGAGGGCCACGTCCCGTACGCCCGCCACGGCCCACGGGTACGTCTCCGTGATGCGCCGGCCGGTCTTCGGCAGGTAGAGCAGTTCGTCGCCGGGGCGCAGCTCCGCCGCCGCCATGCGCGCCACCGCGCCGAAGTCGTCCCGGCGGCCCTCGGGCGAGCGCTCGCGCGTCTGCGCCGGGAACTGCGCCCAGAACGCCAGCCCGATCAGCGCGACGACGGCGCCGAGCTGGACCGAGGGGGCGGGCCGTACCCGGGCGGGCAGCCACCGCAAGGCCGTGTCCGCCCCGGCCGCCGCCAGCAGGGGCAGCCCGGCGAACGCGAAGAACGTGTAGCGCGGGGCGTACAGGGGCTGCCACTGCGAGACGGTGAACAGGACGAGGGGCGGCACGAGCGCGAGCGGCAGCGCGACGGCGACGATGCCGGGCCGCGGGCGGACGCGGGCCCGCCCCCGGAACGCGAGCCCCAGCACCGCCGCCGCCACCAGCGCCAGAGTCGTCCAGAAGACCCCTCCCTGATATCCCGCCGCGAGCCGCAGCAGCGCCTCCGCCTCCGGCCAGCCCGGCGTCAGGATCCACGCCACCTGGAAACTCTGGCCCCGCGTCTCCTGGATCAGCGGCCAGAGCGACGCACTTGTGGCAGCGGCCGAGGCCGCCCAGCCGCGCCACGGCGCGAGGCCCGCGCGCGAGAGGAGCAGAGTCACGGCGTGCGCCACGAGAACAAGGACCGCGAACTCGTGGAGCCACGCGGTGACCGTCACCAGCCCCGCGTACCCGGCCCATGCCCAGACCGACGGGCGCCGCACGCAGCGTACGAACATCAGGGTCGCCGCTGCCGCTCCGGCGGCGACCAGGGCGTACGAACGGCCTTCCTGGGCGTAGTAGTTGGTGAACGGGGAGGTCGCGTAGAGGAGTCCGGCCCACAGGCCGACGCGGGGGCGGGCGAGGCGGGTACCGAGGGCGGCGACGGCGCAGGCCGCCGCGCTCGCGGCGAGGACGGACGGGAGCCGCATGAGGAAGGCGTCGTGCTGTCCGCCGAGCACGAAGTGGATCAGGGTGTAGTAGACGCCGTGGACGGCGTCGATGTTGCCGGTGAGGTGGCGGATCTCGGGCAGGGAGCGGGTGGCGACGAGCATCGTCGCGGCCTCGTCCCGCCACATCGTGCCGCGGTCGAGCCCCCACAGACCGAGCCCCAGCATCACGAGGCCGGGGATCAGGACGGCGGCCACGGCGGGCGGCACGTCCGGGAGGCGTACCGGCACCAGGCGGCGCGGCCCCGCCGGGGGTGTGAGCTCCCGCCGGTCCGGTCCGGACCGTTCGCTCGTGTCGCGCAGGCCGACGGTCATGGGTCAGCCGACGGGTTCCAGGCGTCCCCGCGGGTTGCCCTGGACGCGACAAGCGGGGACGTCAACGGAGAATCGGGGCATAACGCCAGACCGTAGCCACGCGGTGCCCCTCTGTCGAAGACCCTGCGTCACCCGATCGGGTAGCCGGATGCGAACTCATTGACGGCATCGGGTAAATGCGATGAATGCGCCGACAGACTCGACGGCGGATCCACGCACAGTGGAGCCCGCGCCACCCGGGAGTGCACCGCCCGCGACCGGCGGTCACGCGATGACGTCGGGGCGGGCGCCGGGGGCGGGGGCGGGCGCGAACTCCGGCTCGGGCGCGGGTGTCGGCGTCGGCACGCTCGTGCGGGGAGCCGTGCGCGGCGCGACCGCTCTGCGTGGCGGGCGGACCTGGCGCCCCGGCCCGTACGCCGTGTTCGGTTTCCTGTTCTGGCTCGTGATGTCGCTCGCGTACTGGCGGGTGCCGATGTGCTGCGACTTCGGGACGCACGCGGCGGTCGTCGAGCGGCTGAAGGCGAACCTGCTGCACCCTCTCCACCCGATGGCCGACGTGCCGGGCGCCGGCAGCCCGTACTACTCGCCGTACGCGGTGGCGCAGGGCATTTTCGCGCGGGTGACGGGGTTCGCGGGCTGGGAGGTCGTGAAGCTCACCGGGCCGCTGAACCTGCTTGTCCTGCTGACGGGCGTGGGCCGCTTCACGCGCGTCCTGACGTCACGCCAGTGGGCGCCGGTGCTCGCACTGCTGGCGATGACCCTGCTGTGGGGGACGCGGGTCGTCTGGTGGAGCGGCTTCCCGAGCCTGCTGGGGATGACCGGGAACATGGCCTACCCGTCGATGTTCGCGATCGGCCTGTCGTTCTGGGCGTGGGCGTGGACGGGGTCGCTGGCCGGGCGCTCCGCTGTCGGGCCGTCCGACGCCGGGCGGTCCGGGGGCAGGTCCTGGTGGGCGTACGCCGGGCTCGGGGTGCTGTGCGGGCTGATCCTGCTCGTGCATCCGATGACGGCGGTGGCCGCGGCGGCCGGGGTCTTCGCCTTCGCGCTGCCCGCGCTGCGGCGGGCACCGTGGCGGTGGGCGCTCACGGTGGCCGTGGCCCTTGCGATCGCCGTGTCCTGGCCCTACTTCGACGTCCTGACCCTGGGCACGGACGCGAACCTGGACGCCGTCCACGTACTCCTCTACCGCGGAATGCCCGTCCACTACTGGCTTGCGCTCGCCGCGCTGCCCGCGCTGTGGGTACGGCTGCGCCGTGACCGCCTCGACCCGCTGGCCGTGATGTTCGTCCTGGACTGCCTGATCGTCGCGTACGGCTGGCTGAGCGGGCACTACACGTACGGGCGGGTGCTCGGGCTCACGCTCGTGGGGCCGCAGTTCGCGCTCGCGGTCGAGCTGGCCGCGCCCCGGCCGTGGGCGTGGTGGCGGCGGGTGCTCGGCGTGGGCGCGGCGGGCGCCGCGTGCGTGGGGTTCCTGGTCGTGCAGGCGGGGGCGGTCCTGCAGTTCGCCCCGTTCCAGCGGCCGCCGCGCTGGCCGTCGTACACGTGGGCGGCGCAGTACATCCCGCCCGGCGACGTCGTCCTGACGAACGGCTACAAGGCGATGCGGTCGCTGCCGGCGTTCGGGCCGAACCTCGTGGCGCCGCCCTGGCCCGACCCCGCGCTCGCCGAACAGGAGCGCAAACGGCGGGTCGCGGCGGTGCGGGCCTATCTGTCGCCTGGATCGACGCAGGCGGAGCGGACCGGGATCGCGCGCCGGTACGGGGTCCACTGGCTGCTGCTGTCACGCGAGCAGCGGCTGCCGCGCGAGGCCGTTGTGGTGAGGTGGAGCCCCCGGACGGGCGAGGTGCTGGCGCGGGTCAACGGGGGCTCTCCTAGGGTGCGTTGAGGTGTGCGCGCGCCATGGATCACCCCGCCCCGCACAGCCTTGCGGGAGCGACCCGCGCCGCTTCACGGGAGCGACCCCCGACACGACAATTCCGCATCCGGCTGACAATCACCGCATATGCCCACCGCGCTCGTACGCTCGCCCAGGTGACGCTTGAGACTCTGCCGCCGCCGACCACCGCAGCCCCCGTCTACGCGACCTGGGTACGGCCCGGGCCGCTCGCCCGGGCATCGCTCCCCCTGACCTGGCTGCTCACCCGCGCCGGGATGGCCGTACTGCTCGCGTTCGACGGACGCGCGCCGCTCGGCACCGGCGGCATCGCGCACGAGGTGTACGCCCTCTACGCCCGCTGGCACACCACCCTCGCCCACGGCGCCTTCCCCGCCGGCGACCCGATGTGGCAGTACCCGCCCGGCGCGGGCCCTGTGCTCCTCGCGCCCGGCCTGATCCCGGGTCTCACCTACTTCCAGGCCTTCGTCGCGCTGACGCTCGCCGCGGACGCCCTGGTCACGCTCGCCCTGGCCCGCGTCGGCTCGCGCTCGGGGCGGAGCTGGGCCGGAGCCTGGCTCTGGACGCTCGGGCTGCCGCTCCTGCTGCACATCCCGCTGGCCCGTTACGACGTGGCGGTCACCGCGTTCGCCGTGTTCGGGCTGCTCCTCATGGCGCGGTTCCCGCGTACGGGCGGAGTGCTCGCGGCGTGCGGCGCGCTCGTGAAGGTGTGGCCCGCGCTCACGCTGCTCGGCGCCCCGCGCGGGCGGACGAGCCGGGAGGCGTGGCGGGCGGCGCTCGCGTCCGGCGCCGCGATCCTCGTGGTGCTCGCCGTCGCGTTCCGCTCGCCGTTCTCGTTCCTGGGCGAGCAGGGCGACCGGGGCGTGCAGATCGAGTCGCTGGGCGGCACGGTCCTCGCGCTCGCGCGCCGGGCGGGCTGGCCGGGCCATGTGCGCTACCGGTTCGGGGCGATGGAGTACGTCGGCCCGTACGTGAGCTCGGTGGCCGCGGCCTCCCTCGTGGGCACGGCCTTCGCGGCGGCGCTGCTCCTGACGTGGCGGGTGAAGGCGCGGCGCTGGACCCCGGCGACACCGTTCGACGCGGCGCTCTGCGCAGTCCTGCTGTTCACCGTCACGAGCCGCGTGATCAGCCCCCAGTACCTGATCTGGCTGCTCGGCCTCGGCGCGGTCTGCCTGACCTCGCGGTACACGACCCAGCGCCCGGTCGTGGCGATCGTCATGGCGGCGGCGGGCCTGAGTTCACTCGCGTACCCGGTCCTCTACTCCGATGTGGAGGCCGGCACCTGGACGGGCTGTCTGCTGATGCTCGCGCGCAACGGCCTGCTGCTCGGAGGGGCTGTGTGGTCGTTCCGTTCCCTCTGGAAGGGAACAGGCGAGTAAGAACTTTACTTACTGGACAATTACCCTAAAGGCCTAGGATTTTCTTCCGTGGAAGCCACGCAGCCCGAAGCCGCGCACCCCGACACCGAGCCGTCCGCCACCGGGCTGCCCGAAACCGAGCGCTCCGTCTCGATCGTCGTCATCGGCTACAACGACGCCGAGCGGGTCGCCGACGCCGTGCGCTCGGCCCTCGCCCAGGGCTCCGCCGTCCGCGAGGTGATCGCCGTGGACGACTGCTCGACGGACGGCAGCGGTGAACTGCTCCAGCGTATGACGGACGACGAGCCGCGCCTCAGGGTGGTGCGCCGGACCACGAACAGCGGCGGCTGCGGCACCCCGCGCAACGACGGCATCGCGCGCGCGTCGGCCCCGTACGTCATGTTCCTGGACAGCGACGACGTGCTGCCGCCGGGCGCCGTCGACGCCCTGCTCGGCGCCGCGCTCGCCCACGGCACCGAGGTCGCCGCCGGACTGTGCGTGCGCCGCGAACTCCCCGCGGGCCGCGACACCGCGTGGACGCCCGAGCTGTACCGCAGGGCCCGGGTGGTCGCCGACCCCGAGCGCCGCCCCCGCCTCGTCCGCGACACGCTCTGTGTCAACAAGCTCTACCGCACGGACTTCCTGCGCGAGCACGCGATCCGCTTCCCCGACGGGAAGTTCGTCTACGAGGACTTCGTGTTCGTCGCGCGCGTGCTGGCCGCCGGGCCGCGCATCGCGATCGTCCCCGACACGGTCTACGTCTGGCACGTGCGCCGCGACGCCGACCGCCTCTCGCTCTCCCTCGACCGGGCGGGCCTGGACAACTGGACCGCCCGCATCGAGGCGCACCGCCAGTCCGTCGACATCCTGCTGACCGCCGGCTGCAAGCGCCTCGCCCGCGCGGCCCGCGTCCGCTTCGTCGACCACAGCCTGCGCATGTACGCCCGCGAGCTGGACCTGCGCAGCCCCGAGTACCGCGCCGCGTGGTGGGAAGCCACCCGCGCCTACCTCGCGACCTTCGACACGGCCGACATCGACGCGGCGCCCGCCCCCGGCCGCCTCGTCGCGCGCGTGATCCTCGCCTCCGAGAAGCCGCGCGACCTGCCCCGCGTCAAGGAGATCGCCGCCCGCCCGGCCCGCCTGTGCCCGCCCTACGCGCGCGACACGGACGGCACGCCCATCTGGTCCGACGACCTGCCCCAGGTGACCCTGGAGCACCTGCTCCACCGGCCCATGCGCCTGCTCCCCCTCGCGGTCGACGCCGAACTGCGGCCGCGCGTGCGGGGCGCCCGGCTGCGGCTCCGCCTCCACGACCTGTACGGGCGGGTGGCCGAGGCGGGCCCCGACACCGTCGACATCGAGGTCACCGACCGGCGGCGCGGCCGCCCGGCCCGGCGCCGCACGGTGGCGCTCACCCCCGGGTCCGAGCCCGGCACCTGGGTGGCCGCCACGAAGCTCGGCCTCTCCGCGCTCGCCTCCGGCACCTGGGACTTCCGCGTCCGCGTGCACTTCGCGGACGGCACGCACCGCGACGCGAGCGCCCACGCCGTCACAGGGCGCGGTCTCCTGCGCCGTACCGCCCTGCCGAGCCTGCGTCACGGGGTGCTGCTCGCGCACCCGTACGCCACCAACTCCGGCGCGCTCGCCGTGCGTCTCGCACCCGGCGTGCGCGGCAGCGTCGCCGTCCTGCGAGGCCGCCTGAACCGCCTGCTTCACTGAGAGCGGTCCGCCGACACGTACGACACCCAGCACACCCGACACGAGGGGATCTTCTACCGACATGACCTGGCTGATCACCGGCGGCGCCGGATACATCGGAGCGCACGTCGTCCGTGCGATGCGCGAGGCGGGCGAGCGGACCGTGGTCTACGACGACCTGTCCACGGGCGTCGAGGCACGCGTGCCCGAGGGCGTACCGCTGGTGGTCGCCTCGACGCTGGACGCGGAGGCCGTGGCGCGCGCGATCGCCGAGCACGGTGTCACCGGCGTCGTGCACCTCGCCGCGAAGAAGCAGGTCGGCGAGTCGGTGGAGCAGCCGCTGCGCTACTACCGCGAGAACGTCGAGGGCCTGCGCGTCCTCCTAGAGGCGGTGACGGCGGCCGGAGTCCCGTCCTTCGTCTTCTCGTCGTCGGCGGCGGTGTACGGGATGCCGGACGTCGACCTGGTCACGGAGGACACCCCGTGCCTGCCGATGAGCCCGTACGGCGAGACGAAGCTCGCGGGCGAGTGGCTGGTGCGCGCGGCGGGCCGGGCGAACGGCATGGCCACGGCGTCGCTGCGGTACTTCAACGTGGCGGGCGCGGCCTCCCCCGAGCTGGCCGACACCGGTGTGTTCAACCTGGTCCCGATGGTCTTCGAGCGGCTCACGGACGGCGAGGCCCCGCGCATCTTCGGCGCGGACTACGACACTCCGGACGGCACCTGCGTACGGGACTACATCCACGTCGCCGACCTCGCCGAGGCCCACGTCGCCGCCGCCCGCCGGCTCGCGGACGCGGCGCCCGGCACGGACCTCACGCTCAACATCGGCCGCGGTGAGGGCGTCTCGGTCCTGGAGATGGTCGAGCTGATCAACACGACGACGGGCCGCGGCACCGAGCCGGTCGTCACCGCCCGCCGCCCCGGCGACCCGGCCCGCGTCGTGGCCTCCGCCGGCCGCGTCGCGACGGAGCTCGGCTGGACCGCCAAGCGCGACGTGCGCGACATGGTCGAGTCGGCGTGGGAGGGCTGGAAGCGGGTGCATCCGAAGGCGGAGGCGCGGTAGGGCCGTTCGGCCCGGACCGGAGGGCGGGGGTCAGGGCGCGGTGGTCGACTGAGAGGGACCCCGCACCCCCGCCGGAAGGAAGCGCAACATGCCCATCGTCGTGGTCTTCGACCTGCCGGGGATGACCCGCGCCCAGTACGAGGCGAGCGCCGAGAAGGTGGCCGGCAAGCCCGGCCCGGTCAAGAACCCCTCCGACTGGCCGGTCGCCGGACTGATCTCGCACACCTCCGCCCCCACCCCCGAGGGCTGGCTGGTCGTCGACGTGTGGGAGTCCGAGGAGGCGTTCCGCAAGTTCGGCGAGACGATCGTGCCGATCCTGCGGGACCTGGGCGTCCCGGACGTCAAGCCGCGGGTCTACGAGACGCACACCGTGGTCACGCGCTGAGGGGACCGCGCGGGACACCCGGCCGGGCGTCCCGTACGGTCACAGCGCCTTGAGCCCCGCCGCCGTGGCCGTCGCGAGGCGTCCCAGGTAGCCCTTGGGCAGCGGCGTGCGCACCACCACGGCGCGCCAGTACAGCGGGCCCGAGATCAGGTCGAGGGCGAGATCCTCGTCGAGGTCGGCCCGTACCTCCCCGCGCGCGGCGGCGGCCTGCACGATCCCGCTCGCCGCCCCGTGCTGGCCCTCGCGGAGCGCCTTCTGCATGGCCTCGGCGATCTCCGGGTTACGGGCGGCCTCGGCCTGGAGGTCGGGAATGATCTGGCCGGCCACCGGGTGCCGCAGCGCCCGGGAGGTCACCTCGTACAGCAGCCGCAGGTCCCCTTCGAGCGAGCCGGTGTCCGGTGCCGGCAGTCCCTGGACCGCTATCGCGGAGACCAGGTCGAGGACCAGGTGGAGTTTGGAGCGCCAGCGCCGGTAGACGGCGGTCTTGCCGACGCCCGCGCGGCGCGCGATCCCCTCGATCGACATCCGGGCGTAGCCCACGGCGGCGAGTTCCTCGAAGACGGCTGCCCGGATGGCGTCGGTCACGTCCTCACGGAGCACCGCGGCTCCGGCGGGGGCCCTGCGACGTGGCGTGGTCCGGGCACCGTCGGCGTTTGTCGTCATGGTGAACAGCATAGGCCGTTACGACGAAACGGTTGCGTTCCGACGTCGATACGGCCTACGCTCACGTAACGACGATACGGACCCGTTCCGACGCCACCCCCACTCTGCCCCCGAGCGAAAGCAGCGGATGTGAGTCAGGTAATCGACACACCTCCCCCGCCCGCGGCCTCCCCCGCACCGGCGGAAGATCCGGCGGTCCTCGCCGCCCGCCACGACCTCACGGTCAGCGGCGCCCGGCCGACGCTCCCCGCGTACGTGCGCCAGCTCTGGCAGCGGCGCCACTTCATCACCGCGTTCGCGACGGCCAAGCTCACCTCCCAGTACAGCCAGGCGAAGCTCGGCCAGGTCTGGCAGGTGGCGACGCCCCTGCTGAACGCGGCGGTCTACTACTTCATCTTCGGCGTCCTGATGGGCACCAAGCGGAACGTGCCGGACTACGTCCCGTTCCTGGTCACCGGCGTGTTCGTGTGGACGTTCACCCAGAGCTCGGTGATGGCGGGCACCCGCGCGATCTCCGGCAGCCTCGGCCTCGTACGGGCCCTGCACTTCCCGCGCGCCTCGCTGCCGATCTCGTACTGCCTCCAGCAGCTCCAGCAGCTGCTGTTCTCGATGTGCGCGCTGGTCGTGATCCTGCTCTGCTTCGGCGTGCCGCCGAGGCCGTCCTGGATCCTGGTGCTCCCGGCGCTGACGCTGCAGTTCACGTTCAACACGGGACTCGCGCTGATCATGGCGCGGATGGGCGCCAAGACCCCCGACATCGCGCAGCTCATGCCGTTCCTGCTGCGTACCTGGATGTACGTGTCCGGCGTGATGTGGAGCATCGACAAGATGCTCAAGGGCAAGGGCCTGCCGCACATCGTGGTCGTGCTGCTCCAGACCAACCCGGCGGCCGTCTACATCGACCTGATGCGCTTCGCCCTGATCGACAGCTTCCACAAGAGCCAGCTCCCGCACCACGTGTGGCTGTGGGCACTGGGCTGGGCGCTCCTCGCGGGCGTCGGCGGGTTCATCTACTTCTGGAAGGCAGAGGAGACGTACGGCCGTGGCTGAGAACTCCGAAGAACTGGTCCCCACCGTCATCGTCGACAACGTCGACATCGTGTACCGCGTGAACGGCAGCGGACCCGGCCGCGGCAGCGCGACCGCGGCGCTCAACCGCATCCTCGGCGGCCGCAAGAAGGCCGAGGCGCGGGCGGGCGTCCGCAAGGTGCACGCCGTGCGGAAGGTCTCGTTCACCGCCTACAAGGGCGAGGCCATCGGCCTGATCGGGACGAACGGCTCGGGCAAGTCGACGCTGCTCAAGGCGGTCGCCGGACTGCTTCCGGTCGAGAACGGCCGGATCTTCACGCACGGCCAGCCCTCGCTGCTCGGCGTGAACGCGGCCCTGATGAACGACCTGACCGGCGAGCGCAACGTCCACCTCGGCGGCCTCGCCATGGGCATGAGCCGCGAGCAGGTCCGGGAGCGCTACGACAGCATCGTCGAGTTCTCCGGCATCAACGAGAAGGGCGACTTCATCACGCTGCCCATGCGGACGTACTCCTCCGGAATGTCCGCCCGGCTGCGGTTCTCCATCGCCGCCGCCAAGGACCACGACGTGCTGCTGATCGACGAGGCTCTGGCCACCGGCGACCGGTCCTTCCAGAAGCGTTCCGAGGCGCGTATCCGCGAGCTGCGCGAGGAGGCCGGCACGGTGTTCCTGGTCAGCCACAACAACAAGTCGATCCGCGACACCTGTGACCGGGTCCTGTGGCTGGAGCGCGGCGAGCTGCGCATGGACGGGCCCACCGAGGAGGTCCTGGAGGAGTACGAGGCCTTCACCAACCCCAAGGGGATCAGCGACTCCAAGGGGGCGGACAGCCCGAAGGCGGGCAAGGGTGAGGCCGGCAAAGGTGAGGCCGGCAAGGGTGACGCGAAGCCGTCGAAGGCCGCCTCCGCCACGTGAGGCGAACCCTCCTTTATCCCTTTCATCCGTTTAATGACACGATGGTGCGTCAGGAGACGAAGGGACGGGGACGGTGCCGGAACTCAGCGTCATCGTGTACGGCCGGGACGTCCAGGGGCACCTGGCGGAGTGCCTGGACAGTCTGACGGGGCAGATACCCGACGGGACGGAACTGATAGTCGCCGCCGTGGCCGACCCGGCGCCGGCCGTCGGGACACCCGGCCGCGTCACTCTGATGGACCTGCCCGACGACACCTCCGACGAACAAGCCCGCGCGGCCGGCGGCGAGCGGGCCGTCGGCAAGTGGCTGCTGTTCGTCCACGCCAAGGACCGCGTCCCGGCCGGTGCCCTGCGCGCGCTGCGGGACCGGGTCGCGGAGCTCCCCGACACCGTCGGCCGCGCGGGCCGCGTGGACGTCGTCCTCGCCGATCACGTCCGGTCGAGCTGGCACACCGCCGGCGTCCCGGGCCCCGACGCCCGCCATCTGGCGAGGGCGGGCGAGCGCGAGCTGCCGCTCGCCGAGTGCCCCGACCTGCTGCGCGTCACCCCGCTGCTCGGCGACCGCGCCCTGCGCGCCACGTTCTGGCGCGCGCACCGCGACCAACTGGCCGCCACCGACGAGCGGTTCGCCGCCCGCGCCGCCCTCGTCCTCGCCGACCGCGTCACCGCCCTGCAGACCGTGGTCCTCGACGAGCGCAGACTGCGCCGCGCGAGCGTGCCGCAGCTCACCCCTGAGCAGCACTACGCGACCGTCGGACTGTTCGAGGACCTTCACCGCCTGATGGCCGGCCGGGACGTCCCGGCCGGCCCGCGCGCGGTGCTCTACGACGTGATGGCGGCCGAGCTGATGCGGATCGTGGCCCGCGCCGCGATGCCGGAGCCGGTGGCCCGCGAGTTCTTCCGCCGCGCCTCCCGCGCCGCCGTCGCCTGGCGTCCCGAGGGCTACCGCGGACCCGCCGGGCTCGAAGGCATCCGCAGCCGCCTGCTCGAAGCGGACGCGTACGACCGGTACCGCGCGTTCCAGAGCGCCAACCACCGGCGGCGTGCACTGAAGTCCCAGGTCAGGCAGCGTAAGCGCCAGGTCGGTGCGAAGGTGCGCGAGGTGCGGTACCGGGCGGAGCTGCGGCGGCCCGTGGATCCGGACCTGGCCGTGTTCTCCGCGTACTGGGACCGGGGCGTGGCCTGCAACCCGGGGGCGATCGCCGCGAAGCTCGCCGAACTCGCGCCCCGGATCCACCCGGTGTGGGTGGTCGCGGCGGCGAACGTGCCGCTGCTGCCGCCCGGCACGGACCACGTCGTGCCCGGCAGCCGCCGCTACTGGGAGGTGATGGCCCGCGCCCGGTACCTCGTCAACAACGTCAACTTCCCGAACGCCGTGATCAAGCGGCCCGACGCGATCCACGTCCAGACCCACCACGGCACTCCGCTCAAGCGCATGGGACTCGACCAGCTCGACTACCCGACCGCGTCCAAGGGCCTGGACTTCGGCCAGCTCCTGGCCCGGATCGACAAGTGGGACTACAGCCTCACGTCGAACCGCCACTCGACCCGGATGTGGGAGCGCGCCTACCCCTCGCACCACGTCACGCTCGAGTACGGCTATCCGCGCAACGACGTCTTCCAGCGCGCCACGGCCGCCGACATCCGGGCCGTCCGCGACCGCCTCGGCATCGCGCCGGGCCGGCGGGCCGTCCTGTACGCGCCGACCCACCGCGACTACGAGGCCTCGTGGACGCCGCGCCTCGACCTCGCCACGCTCTCCGACCGCCTCGGCGACGACACCGTCCTCCTCGTGCGCGGCCACTACTTCTACGGCGGCGCCGCCTCGCCCCTCGCCGAACTGCGCAGGGCCGGCCGGGTCGTCGACGTGTCCACGTACGACCCGGTCGAGGAGCTGGCGCTGGCCTCCGACGCGCTCGTCACGGACTACTCGTCGATCATGTTCGACTACGCCAACCTGGACCGCCCGATCGTGATCTACGCGGACGACTGGGACACGTACGCGACGACGCGCGGGGTGTACTTCGACCTGATGGCGCGGGCGCCCGGTCATGTCGCCCGGTCCCAGGGCGAGTTGACCGAGATCCTGACCTCGGGTGCCTGGCGGGACGAGGCGTCGGCGAAGGCGCGGGCCGCGTTCCGGCGCACGTTCTGCGAGTTCGACGACGGGCGCGCCGCCGAGCGCGTCGTACGCCGTGTCTTCCTGGGCGAGAGCGAGCTCGCCCTGCCGCCCGTGATCCCCGTCGACGAGCGCATCCCCGCGCCCACGCCCGAGGAGGCCACGCGCCGATGACCACGCGAGAGCAGAAACCCGACGTCACGGTCACCGTCATCGTCTACAACGACGCCGAGCGGCTGCCGCGCGCCGTCGCCTCCGTCCTGGCCCAGACCCACGCGAACGTCGAGGTCGTCATCAGCGACGACCACTCGACGGACGCCACCCCCGAGGTCGCGCGCCGCCTCGCCGCCTCGGACCCGCGCGTGCGCTACCTGCGGCTGCCGGAGAACAGCGGCGGATGCAGCGCGCCCCGCAACCGCGCCCTGGAGATCGCCCACGCCCCGTATCTGATGTTCCTCGACAGCGACGACGAACTCCCGCCCCGGGCCGTGGAGTTGCTGCTCGCGGCGCACCGGGAGCGGGAGATCGACTTCGCGATGGGCGCGGTCGAGCGGATCCGGGTCGACACCGGCCGCGTCTCGACGTGGATGCCGCAGCTGGTCGCGGAGCGCCGCACGGTCGAGGGCATCGACACCGAACCCGGTCTGTTCTTCGAGCACCTGTCGACGAGCAAGATGTACCGCCGCGACTTCCTCGACCGGACCGGCCTCCGCTTCCCCGAGGGCATCCACTACGAGGACCAGCTGTTCTCGGCCCAGGCGTACTGCCTCGCGAAGTCCTTCACCGTCATCCCCGAGCCGGTCTACCGCTGGTACATCGCGCCGTTCGTCGCCGCCGACGCCGCGTCGATCTCGAACCAGCGGCACAAGCTGAGCAACGTCCGCGACCGCGTGCACGTCCAGGTGCTCATCGACGAGTTCCTGGCGGAGGGCGACCACACGGGCCTGCTCGAGGACAAGGACTACAAGTTCCTCAAGCACGACTTCCGGATGTACGCGGGCGACCTGCCCTACCGGGACGACGCGTGGCTCGCCGGGTTCGCGGAGATCGTGAACCCGTATCTGGCGACGCTGTCCCCCCGGGCGTACGCACGCCTGCCGCGTTCCGAGCGCGTCGTCCTCCAGCTCGTACGGGACGGGCGCCTCGCCGACGCGCGGCTCGCGGCGCGCGGCCTCGGCCACCCGGTGGCCCCGCGCGAGACGGTGACGGACGGGACGGGAGCCGTCTACTGGGGCTCGCTCGTGCCGGAGTCGAAGAGGGCACGCCGTGAACTCGACCTGTCCGACCAGGAGTTGTACTCCCGCCCCTTCGCGGGCGCCCAGTTCCGGCACGAGATCACCCGGATCGAACCGGCACCCGGCGCGTGCGTGGACCTGTCGATCCGCACGTACGACCCTGGTCTGCGGCTCGCCGTGGGCCCGCACGTCGCGGCCGTCGTGGTGGCGCCGGGGCGGCGGCGGATGACGGCACGTCTGCGGCTCGACCCGGTGCGGCCCGGCGTGTTCGAGGGGCGCGTCCGGCTTGATCTGACGAAGACCCCGCTCCCCCTGCACGGCTTCGACGGGGTGCGGCACCCGTTGCTCCAGCTCCAGGAACAGGGGATGCACAACACCGGTGTCCTGCTCGCGCCGCTGAGCTTCCCCCGCCTCACCACACGCGTCGACCACCACGGGGGCGCCGCCCCGCACGAGGTGACGGTCGAACCGGAGGGCTGGGGCGCGGGCCGCCTCCAGCTCCGCTGGCGGCCCGTCGGCTTCACGGCACGGGTGACGTACCCGGCTTCGCGCAGGCTGGCGACGGTGTCGGACGGCCGGATGCGGAACGCGCTGCGGCTGGTGCGGAGCGCGCTGCGCTAGTGCCGCATCAGGCAACGTTCGCCCTGGTGAGGAACCAGGCCAACACAGCCACGCCGATGGGTAACGCGACAAGGTAGCCGACGAGGATACCGACGCCCGGATCAGCCAACGCAGGAAAGGCCCGGTTCACTGCTGCGGCCACGAGCAGTCTCACCGTTGCCAGCGCAAGGAGAGCGGCAACAACAGCAAGCCGACGCGGCGGGCCCGCCCCGCGGTACAACTCAACCGCAGGCCCGATCGCGATCAGGCCCGTCACTAGGCCGACGAGACCGGTGTCGGGCAGCCACCCGAACGGCCACCCCACCAGGGCGACCAGCCCGGAGAAAGCGAGGCCGACCAGTTCCAGCGCGACGGTGGCCACTACCGGGTGGTCCCACGAGGGGGGTCGGATCGAGCCGCTCCCACTGTCCTTCTCATCGGCCACGTCGTCAGAGTAGCCATCGACAGGGCGAACGTCGCCTGATGCGGCACTGGGGCGGCACACCCACGCGCTAGCGGCGGCCCACGACCTCGTACAGGATCTGTCCGTTCGGGCCCGTCGTCACCTTGCGCAGGGCCGGGTCGCCGGGCGCGAGGCCGCCGTCGCTGCGGTAGCCCACGACCCACTTCACGTCGTAGCGGCGCAGCACCGCGAGGCGTCCGGCGCGGTGCGTGCCGGCCGCGAAGTAGGTGTCGACGGCGCCGTAGCGTGCCGTCTCGTCGGGCAGGAAGAAGTCCGGGTAGCCGGGGGCGACGGTGTAGGGCCCGTACGCGGGGATCTGGCGGGCCGGGAACTCCTTGGCGAGGACCACGTCCCCGTACGAGACCCAGGGCTTCAGCCACGTGTAGCCGGCCCACGGAGGGGTGTACCGGTCGGCGAGCGGCTGCGGGAGCTTGCTCGTCGGGACGACGTAGCCGAGCGTGCCGGACTGGGTCCACGCGCCGACGAGGAGCGCCGCGCCGAGGACAGCGGCGAACACCGTCCGCAGCGCCCTGCGCCCCGCGACGAACACTTCGAGACCGGCCGCCACCTGCGCCGGGATGATCGCGGCCGGAAGGACCCGGCCCCACGAGTAGTGACCGGTCACCCCGCCCGCGACGAACATCAGCGCGCCGAGCGCGAAGAACACGACGAGCGGGTCCCGCCGGTCCCTGCGCCACCGCAGCGCGAGCGCGAACACACCTAGCAGCAGCAGCCAGTACGTGCCGGGCAGGTCCTGGTACAGGGGCTGGTGGATCGCCTCCAGGCCCGTCGCGTCGAACAGCGAGAAGAACGAGTAGTACGGCCAGGCCGCGAGCACCACGATGCCGAGCGCGAGCGCGGCGGCGAGCCTCGCCCACACCGCGCGCGCCGGCCAGGGCCGTGCTCCGGCCACCATCGCGAACGCGCCGAACGACGCGACGACACCCGTGAACTGGTGGCTCAGCAGGATCACGGACCACAGCAGTCCGAGGCAGAGGAACTCGGGCAGCCCGGCTGCCCGCGCGAGCGCCTTGCGCAGCCACGCCCAGAAGTGGAAGGAGGCGCCGAGGGCGAACGTGCTGGGGTAGGCGATGGTCAGGGCCAGGGAGTTGAGGCCGAGGAACCCGCTCCAGTTGAACAGGCTCGTGCCCCACAGGAAGAGCAGGCAGAGCAGGACGAGCGCGGTGGCGGCGCCGCGCCGGGCCCGCCCCGCGTCCCCCGCGAACGTGCCGACGAACCGCCACACGCCGCTCGCGAGCAGCGTCAGCGAGATCAGCGCGCCGGCCTTGAGGACGGCGAACGTGCTCAGGCCCGTGAGGTCGGCGACGACGCCGAGGAACACCGTCCACGGCGAGTAGTACGGGCTCGGCGTGTTCGAGTCGACGAGCGGGTTGCCGGGGTCGGTCAGGTTGTGGCGCAGGCGCTCGACCGTCGCCGCGTGGATGCCGAGGTCGCCCGCCCAGGGGAGCCGCCAGGCGACCGCGACGAGCAGGAGAAGGACGAGCAGCGCGGCGGCCCTGACCGCCGCGCCACTAGCGGTGCGCATCGTGCTGGAAGACCCACGTTCGGTAGACAAGGAAGCGGAACGCGGAGGCCAGGACGATGGAGAGGGCCTTGGCGACGTTCGAGGCGAACGGTCCCGTCATGCCCGCGCCGTGGTATCCGGCGTAGAACAGGACGCTCTCCATGACGACGCCGAGCACGCTGAAGCCGAAGAACAGCGCGATCTGGCGGCGGGTGCGCGAGGCGCGGTCCCGGTAGGCGTAGAAGCGGAAGCCGAGGTAGTTGGTGGCCATGGCGACGCAGCTGGCCATGACGGTCGCCGTCATCGGTGCCCAGCCGAGGCCGTGCATCAGCAGGTTGAAGACGAGGAAGTTGACGGCCACGCCGCTGCCGCCGACGACACCGAACTTGACGATCTCCATGGACAGGCGGCGCACCCGGACCAGGACGGGTACGGCGGGCGGCGCCTCGGGGAGCGCGGTCTGGACGGTCATCGGCGCGCCCTCGCCCTCGCCCTCAGCTTCCACGGCATGGCGACCGACTCGAGCTGCACCATCAGGTTCATCTTGGACTCGCCGACCGTGCGGTCCTCGAAGTGGATCGGGACCTCCATGACGCCGTAACCGCGGCGCGCCGCCCGGTACTTCATCTCGACCTGGAAGCTGTAGCCCGCGCTGTCCACGGAGGCGAGGTCGATGGCGCGCAGGGTGTCCTCGCGCCACAGGTTGAAGCCGCCGGTGATGTCGCGGACGCGGGTGCCGAGGATGGTGCCCGCGTAGGTGTTGGCCCAGCGGGACAGGAGTTTGCGGTGGACGCCCCAGGCCTCGGAGAGGGTGCCGCCCTGGACGTAGCGGCTGCCGATGGTGACGCCGGCGCCGGTGGCGAGGGCGGTGCCGAGCAGCGCGGGGACCTTGGCTACGGGGTGGCTGCCGTCGGCGTCCATCTGGAGCACGTACTTGGCGCCGTCGGCGACGGCGCGGGCCATGCCGGCCGCGTAGGCCCGGCCGAGGCCTTCCTTGCCCGCGCGGTGCAGGACGCTCATCCGGTCCCGGCCGTGCCGGTCGGCGTACCGCTCGGCGATGTCGCCGGTGCCGTCGGGGCTGGAGTCGTCCACGACGAGGAGGTGCAGGCCCGGCAGCGGCAGCGCCATGAGGGCGTCGGCCATTCCGGGCAGGTTGCCCGCCTCGTTGTACGTCGGCATGACGACGGTGAGCGGGGTGTGCGCCCAGTCGTCGGGCAGGCGTGTCGCGGCGGGGGCGGCGACGGGCGTGCCCCCGGTGTCGGGTGAGTTCGTGGTCACTGTTCGCTGAGCCCTTCTCCGGCGAGGGAGGAGAAGCGGACGGCCCGGTCGGGCAGTACGGCTTCGCACCACACGCGGGTTCCGTTCCGCAGTTCGTTGTGTGCGCCGACCTGGGCGCCGTCACCGATGACGCTGCCGTGCAGGACGGAGCGCCGCCCGATCCGCGCACCGACGCCGACCAGGCTCTTCCTGATGTAGGCGCCGGCGCCCACGACCGCACCGTCGTGCAGGACGCTGCCGTGCACGACGGCCCCCGGTCCCACCCTGGCGCCCGCGCCGACGACGGTACCGTCGGCGAGCCAGGCGTCGGCGGCCACCTTGGCGCCGGGCAGGACGAGGGCTTCACCGCGCGTGCCGGGCACGGCGGGTGAGTCGATGATGCCGCGGACGAGGTCGGCGGAGGCCTGGACGAACGCCTCGGGCCTGCCGAGGTCGAGCCAGTAGGACTCCTCGACCTTTCCGTGCAGGTGGGCGCCCGCGGCGAGCAGGCCGGGGAACGTCTCGCGCTCGACGGAGACGGACCGTCCGGCGGGGATGGTGTCGATGACGGACCGGCGGAACACATAGGAGCCCGCGTTGATCTGGTCCGTGACGATCTCCTCGGGC
Source organism: Streptomyces sp. NPDC046821 (assembly GCF_040645335.1). Lineage (NCBI taxonomy): Bacteria > Bacillati > Actinomycetota > Actinomycetes > Kitasatosporales > Streptomycetaceae > Streptomyces > Streptomyces sp. NPDC046821. The sequence goes on from NZ_JBEYYB010000008.1 coordinate 394,122, forward strand.
GTCTGCGGCTTCTCCGTGAAGGCGAGCACGCGGCCCTCGACGTCGGTCGGTACGAGTCCGAAGGCGCGGGGGTCCTCGACGCGGGCGAGGTGCAGGGTGACGTCGGCGTCCTGCTCGACGTGCCGCATGACGAGGCCGCGGATGTCGAGGCCGGTGAGGATGTCGCCGTTGCAGACGAGTACGGGGTCGCCGGGGGCGGCGAGCAGGTGCCGGGCGGCGTTGCGGATCGCGCCGCCGGTGCCGAGGGGTTCGTTCTCGACGGCGTACTCGAGGTGCAGGCCGAACGCCGATCCGTCGCCGAAGTACGGCTCGAAGACGTCGGCCAGGTAGCAGGTGGCGAGGACGACGTGGTCCACGCCGGCGGCGGCGAGCCGGGCGATCTGGTGGGCCAGGAAGGGGACTCCCGCCGCCGGCACCATGGGCTTGGGCGTGTTGACCGTGACCGGCCTCAGCCGGGTTCCCTGGCCGCCGACCAGCAGAATCGCTTCCGTCATGAGCCCTTTCCGACCTTTCCGCTCGTGCCGTCCATCTGACAATCGGGTCCACCTTAGACGTAATGCCGGTATTGATGGCATATGTCTGACATGCGTGGCCCGGTGGCGCCCGAGGTGCAACCGAACGGGCGCGCGGAGTCCATCAGGCCAGACCCGGGAAAGAGAGCGACCGGAGAAAGGGAAGAGAACGGCAAGAGTCTCGCCTGGGAACACGCGTACGAAAACGGGGGCGCCCCGCACCGGAACTCCGGTGCGGGGCGCCCCCGTTCAGGCGTCAGGCGCTCACGAGTGCGTACGCAGCAGCGTCCTCATCGTGCGCATGGCCACCGACAGGTTGGCCAGGTCGAAGGCGTCCGAGCTCTGGATCTCCTCCAGGGTCGCCTTCGCGCGGCCCAGGATCGGCGCGTTCTTCTCCTGCCAGGCCTCGAACCGCTGCTCCGGCGTCGAGACGCCGTTCCCGACGGACAGCACGTCGGCCGTGAGGGCCGCGTGCGCCGCGTACAGGTCCTCGCGGATGGACGCGCGGGCCATCGACTGCCAGCGGTCGGCCCGCGGCAGCTCGATGATGCGGTCCATCAGCTGGGTGACGGCGAGCCGGTCCGCGAGGTCGTAGTACACCTCGGCGACGGCCAGCGGCTCCTTGCCGGTGCGGTCGGAGATCGCCACGATGTCCAGCGCCGGGAAGGCCGAGGAGAACCCGGCGACCCGCTGGGCCAGCTCCTCCGGCACACCCGCGCCGGTCAGCTCGTCCAGGATCGACTCGTACCACTCGGCGTCCGCGCCGCGCAGCATCTTCGGCATTGCGGCCCACACCTCGGCGACGCCCTCGCTGAAGAACTCGATCGTCTCGGCGAGCTGGAGCGGCTGCGGCCGGTTGTTGAGCAGCCAGCGCGTGCCGCGCTCGACGAGGCGGCGCGAGTGCAGCCGGATCCGGGTCTGGACGTCCGCGGCGACGACATTGTCGAGCGCCTCGACCGCGTCCCAGACCTCGCCGAGGCCGAAGATCTCGCGCGCGGCGAGCTGCGCCCGCACGATCTCCTCCAGGGACGCGCCCGTCTCCTCACGCAGCCGGTGCAGGAACGTCGAACCGCCGGTGTTCACCGTGTCGTTGACCAGCACCGTGGTGACGATCTCGCGGCGCAGCGCGTGCCCGTCGACCGCGTCGGGGTAGCGCTCGACGAGCGGCTTCGGGAAGTACGCGTGCAGCAGGCGGCGCAGGTACTGATCGTCCGGCAGCGAGGTGTGGATCAGTTCCTCGGCGGCCGTGATCTTCGTGTACGCGAGGAGGACGGCCAGCTCGGGCTGGGACAGACCGCGACCCGAGTTGAGCAGTTCCTTGATGTTCCGGTCGTTCGGCAGGAACTCCAGGGCCCGGTCGAGGTGCCCGTCGCGGCCCAGCTTGCGCATGAAGCGCTGGTGGGCGTGGAGCAGACCGGACGCCTGGGCGACCGCGTTGGCCAGGGTGGTGTTCTGCGCGTAGTTGTTGCGCAGCACCAGGGCGCCGACCTCGTCGGTCATCTCGGCGAGCAGCTTGTTGCGCTGCTTGACCGTCATGTCGCCGTCCGCCACCAGGGCGTTCAGCAGGATCTTGATGTTCACCTCGTGGTCGGAGGTGTCCACGCCGGCGCTGTTGTCGATGGCGTCGGTGTTGACCTTGCCGCCCTTGCGGGCGAACTCGATACGGCCGAGCTGGGTCGCGCCCAGGTTGCCGCCCTCGCCGATGACCTTGGCCCGCACGTCCTGGCCGTCCACGCGGATCGGGTCGTTGGCCTTGTCGCCGACGTCCGCGTTCGACTCGGCGGACGACTTCACGTACGTGCCGATGCCGCCGTTCCACAGCAGGTCGACCGGCGCGTGCAGGATCGCCTTCATCAGGTCGGCCGGCGTCATCTTCGCGGCGCCCGACTCGATGCCGAGGGCCTCGCGGATGTGCGCGTTGAGCTGGATCGACTTGGCGGAGCGCGGGAACACGCCACCGCCGGCGGAGATCAGCTCCTTGTTGTAGTCGGCCCACGAGGAACGCGGCAGGTCGAAGAGGCGGCGGCGCTCGGCGTACGAGGTGGCCGCGTCGGGCCGCGGGTCGATGAAGATGTGCCGGTGGTCGAAGGCCGCGACCAGGCGGATGTGCTCGGACAGGAGCATTCCGTTGCCGAACACGTCACCGGACATGTCGCCGACGCCGACGACCGTGAAGTCCTCGGTCTGGGTGTCGGTGCCCAGCTCCCGGAAGTGCCGCTTCACGGACTCCCAGGCGCCGCGGGCGGTGATGCCCATGCCCTTGTGGTCGTAGCCCGCGGAGCCGCCGGAGGCGAAGGCGTCGCCCAGCCAGAAGTTGTACGACTCCGCGACCGCGTTGGCGATGTCGGAGAACGTCGCCGTGCCCTTGTCGGCCGCGACCACGAGGTACGTGTCGTCCTCGTCGTGGCGCACGACGTCCGCCGGGGGCACGACCTCGCCGGCCACCAGGTTGTCGGTGATGTCGAGCAGCGCCGAGATGAAGGTCTTGTACGACGCGACACCCTCGGCCAGCCACGCGTCACGGTCGACGCTCGGGTCCGGCAGGTTCTTCGCGACGAAGCCGCCCTTGGCGCCGACCGGCACGATGACGGTGTTCTTCACCATCTGCGCCTTGACCAGGCCGAGGACCTCGGTACGGAAGTCCTCACGACGGTCGGACCAGCGCAGACCACCGCGCGCGACCTTGCCGAAGCGCAGGTGCACACCCTCGACGCGCGGCGAGTACACCCAGATCTCGAAGGCCGGGCGCGGCGCGGGCAGGTCGGGGATGGCCTGCGGGTCGAACTTCATGGAGACGTACGCGTGCGGCGTGCCGTCGTCCCGCTTCTGGAAGAAGTTCGTGCGCAGGGTCGCCTTGATGACGGTGAGGAAGGAACGCAGGATGCGGTCCTCGTCCAGGCTCGCGACCTGGTCGAGGGCGCCGTCCAGCTCCTCCAGGAGCCCGTCGATCAGCTCGGTGCCGGCGCGCTGGCGCTCGGGCGACATCCGCGCCTCGAAGAGGCTGACGAGCAGGCGCGTGGTGTGGACGTTGTTACGGAGGGTGTCCTCCATGTAGTCCTGGCTGAACGTGGAGCCGGCCTGGCGCAGGTACTTCGCGTAGGCGCGCAGCATCATCGCCTGACGCCAGCTCAGGCCGGCGCTCAGGACGAGGGCGTTGAAGCCGTCGTTCTCGGCGGCGCCGGTCCAGGTCGCCGAGAAGGCGTCCTGCACACGCTCGCGGGCGTCGTCACCGAGGTAGTCGCCGTTGCCGTGGGCCGACTTGGGCAGCCGCAGGCCGAAGTCGTAGATCCACGCCGTGCTCCGGTCCGCGCAGCGCAGCTCGTACGGGCGCTCGTCGATGACCTCGACGCCGATCCGGTTGAGGACCGGCAGGACGGACGACAGGGAGACCGGCGCGCCGGTTCGGTAGATCTTGAAGCGGCGCTCGCCGGGGGCCGCGCCCACGGGCTCGTACAGCGAGAGCGCGAAGTCCGTCTCGCCCTGCTTGAGCGCTTCCAGGTGGACCAGGTCGGCGACCGCGGCGCGCGGCGAGTGGTCGGCCTTGTAGCCCTCGGGGAAGGAGCCGATGTAGCGGCGGCCCAGCTCGGCCGCGCGCTCCTCGCCGCACTCCGCGTTCAGCGCCTCGGTGAAGCCGTCGGCCCAGGAGCGGGCGGCGTCGACGAGCCGCGCCTCGATGCGGTCGGTGTCGGCCTCGGTCAGCGCGGGCAGCTCGGTGCCCGGCTCGACGCGGATGACGAAGTGCAGGCGGGACAGGATCGACTCGGTGTTCCAGGCCGTGAAGTCGACGCTGGTGCCGTTGAGCTCTTCCTTGAGGATGTCGATGATCCGCAGGCGGACACCGGTGGTGTAGCGGTCGCGCGGCAGGTAGACGAGGGCCGAGTAGTAGCGGCCGTACTCGTCCTGGCGCAGGTAGAGGCGCAGCCGGCGGCGTTCCTGGAGGTACAGGACGCTGGTGACGATGGAGCGCAGCTCGTCGGCCGGGGTCTGGAACAGCTCGTCGCGCGGGTACGTCTCCAGGATCTGGAGCAGGTCGCGGCCGTCGTGGCTGTTGGGCGAGAAGCCGGCGCCCTTGAGGACTTCCTCGACCTTGCGGCGCACGACCGGCACCCGGCGCACGCTCTCCGTGTACGCGGCGCTGGAGAAGAGGCCCAGGAAGCGGCGCTCGCCGACGACGTTGCCCTCGGCGTCGAACTTCTTCACGCCGACGTAGTCCAGGTACGACGGGCGGTGCACGGTGGCGCGGCTGTTGGCCTTGGTCAGCACGAGGAGCTTGTGCTCGCGGGCCTTGGCGCGCGCGTCGGCGGGCAGCCGGCTGAAGGAAGGGCTGACCGGGTGGTGGTCGTCGGCGTCGTGCTGCGGGTCGGAGCGCAGGATGCCGAGCCCGGTGCCGGGGACGGCGGACAGCGAGTCGTCATCGCACAGCTCGTACTCGCGGTACCCGAGGAAGGTGAAGTGGTCGGCGGACAGCCAGCGCAGCAGCTCGCGGGCCTCGTCGACCTCACGGTCACGCAGGTCGTCGGCGGTGGGCTCGCTGGGCAGCTCGTCGGCGATGCGCAGGGACGCGTCGCGCATCTTCTCCCAGTCCTCGACGGCCTCGCGGACGTCGGACAGGACACGCAGGAGATCAGTGGTGATCTGCTTCAGGTCGGCGCGGTCCGTCTCGCGGTCCGTCTCGACGTGGATCCACGACTCGGTGAGCGTGTCGTGGCCGTCGGCGGCGGTGCCGGCGGGCAGGACCTCGAGGAGCTTGCCGGTCAGGTCACGGCGGACGATGACCTGCGGGTGGATCACGACGTGGATGCCGCGGCCCTGGCGGGACAGCTCGTTGGTGACCGAGTCGACCAGGAACGGCATGTCGTCGGTGACGACCTCGACGACGGAGTGGCTGCAGGTCCAGCCGTTCTCCTCGACGGTCGGCGTGTGGACGCGGACGTTCGCGGTGCCCTGCGGGCGGACCTCGGCGAGCCGGTAGTGGGAGACGGCCGCTCCGAAGGCGTCCACCGGGTCACGGTCGGCGAGGTCCTCGGGGGCGGTGTGCAGGTAGTAGCGCTGGAGGAACGCGAGTACCGATTCCTGGTCCGGTGTGCCCTCGCCCGCACCGGCCGGTAGATGCCCGCCCGCCGGGCTGTTCTCAGCTACCCGGGCGGCCCGTGCGAGCAGCTCGGCCTTGGCTTCGTCCAGCTTGGTCTGCATTGTCCTCTGGCTCCTGTCGCGCGCCGTTGCGTGACGTTGAAGAAATAGATGCGGCACAACGCCACGACGCGGTGTCTCCGGTCGTTGTCGACGTTATGCCGGGATGAGAGAAGAACGGGCGACTATGCGCCACTGTCGGCACATTTCCTGCCCGGAAGCGGGACGGCATCCATGCTCCGTCCCGAAGGGAATGCTCAGCGGAGCCCCGGGCACGGATGTAGATCTCCGTGTGGTCCCGGCGCCGGCAAGGGGCGACGATGCCCCCGCGAGATATCGCGCTGATCACGGGGTCCAGGCTATCTCGCTTCCCGGGGGAGTCGTCATGAGCCGTATGTGTACAAATACTGCGGTCGAACTTTGACACTCTGCACAGGGACATCGGGTCGGCCGACTGCTGCGCCGGGTTGCCGCGGGGCCCGGACCGGGTCCACGTTGAAGGGGAGAAACCCCTGAGAAACCCCTGGCCCAGCGGCCTTGCGGGGCCCTTCGGCCGGGCCTTCGCAGGGTCCGGAAACAGCTCCGAGGGGAGCGCACCGCCATGGCACCCAAGATCCTCCTGGTGACCGGCGACGCCGCCGAATCACTGGAAGTCCTGTACCCGTATCAGCGCTTGTGTGAGGAAGGTTACGTCGTTCATATCGCCGCCCCGGAGCGCAAACGGCTGCGCTTCGTGGTCCACGACTTCGAGCCCGGGTTCGACACGTACACGGAGAAGCCCGGCTACACCTGGCCCGCCGACCTGGCGTTCTCCGAGGTCGACCCCGGCGAGTACGCCGCGATCGTGATCCCGGGCGGCCGCGCCCCGGAGTATCTGCGCAACGACCCGGAGCTGCGCAAGATCCTCAAGTCCTTCTTCGACGCCGACAAGCCGGTCGCCCAGATCTGCCACGGCCCGCTCATCACGGCGTCCGTCGACGCCCTGCGCGGGCGCCGCGTCACGGCCTATCCGGCCCTGGAGTACGACATGCAGACGGCGGGCGCGAGCTTCCGCGACGCGGAGGTGGTGGTCGACGGGACGCTCGTGTCGTCACGCGCCTGGCCGGACCACGCGGGCTGGATGCGGGAGTTCCTCACGGTGCTGCGCGCGAAGGCGCCGGTGACGTGAGCCTGTGAGGGGCGGCTGCCCCGCCGACGAGGGCAGCCGCCGAGGTGAAGCCCCGTTGCCATGACAGCGCTCGGGGAGTTGACCAGTTCTGCTGCCCGGGGCTCCACCGCGGGCCCTACTTTGCCGGGTCGGACAGGCCCGGGTCATCGGTATCGGGGGGAACCCGTATACGTATCTGGGCGCGTGAACGTTGATCGGTATACCTACGGGCCGGATGAATACGCTCCGCCAGGCAGGCGCCCCTTAAGGGGCGCGGGGAACTGCGCGACCAGCCCAAACGAACCCGCACCCGACGACGCACCCCTAACGCGCAGGCCCACACATCCCCGCCCCCACCTCCGTGCGGGACGCCACCCCCAACTTGGCCAAGATGTGCTCCACATGCGCATCAGCAGTCCGCTTGGAGATCACCAGCCGCTCAGCGATCTCCCGATTCGACAACCCCCGAGTCACCAACGCAGCAACCTCCCGCTCCCGCCGAGTCAACGCATCCGCGCCCCCGGCCCCGCGGGGAACCGGCACCGCCGCAGGCGTCTCCGCCCCACTGCGCACCGCGTCCAACACCTGCCGCCCCGAAAGCCGCGCCCCCACCGCGTGCCACCGCTCGTACACCGGCCCACCCAGAGCCGCCCGCACAGCCTCCCGCGCGGACTCCTGCTCCTCGAAGAGCGAGGGCAGCATCCCCACAGGGTCACCACCCCCGAGCCGCCGCGCGTTCTCCGCGTAACCGAGCAGCCAGGCGGCCCGCACATGACACCCCTCATGAGCCGCCGACCATGCGAGCCCCAGACAGCACAACGCGGCGACCAGAATCTCGTCGATCTCACTCGCCGCCTCCAGCGCCCGCGCGAGCGGCGAGACACTCTCCTCGCGCCGCCCGGCCAGCCAGAGGATCACGCCCTGCACCATCAGCGTCGACCCGTACAGCTGCCGCTCCCCCGTGCCCTCCAGGTACGCGAGCCCCTGCTCGCACAGCCCGAGCGCACCCTCCTGGTCCCCGAGGACGGCCCGCAGCAGCGCAGCCTCGTAGTGGATGACGCCGATCCCGAGCCCGTCGTCGGTCTCCAGGAGCCACTGTCTGGCCTCTTCGAGCGCGACCAGCCCGTCCGGCTCCCCGCACAACGCGGTCAGCCCGCCGAGGTACGCGTCGCAGAACACCGCGACCCGCTTGTTCCCCGCCCGCCGCGCCACCCCCGACGCCACCTGGAACTGCTCAAGGGCCGTCGGCAGATCCCCCGTCCACACCGAGAAGAGCCCGGTCATGAACTGCCCCCACGACTGCTCGAGGCCGTCCCCCGGCAGCAGTGCGAGCCCCTTCTCGATCCAGTAGCGCCCCTCCGACAGCGCGCCCGACGCCCGCCAGAACGGCCCGAGCTGCGCCGCGAGCCACAGCCCCTCGGCGGCCCGCCCCTCCGTGGCGAACGCGTACTCCAGGGCGGCCCGCAGATCAGGCATCTCGGCCCGCAGCGCGCGGTGCGTCCCCAGCTGCTCCGGCCCGAGGAACGTGTCCCAGAAACGCTGTCCGAGGTCCCGGTAGTACGTGAAGTGCCGCTCCCGCACGGGCGCTTCGGCATCCGCCTCGGCCAGCCACTCGGCGCCGTACTCGCGGATGGTGTCCAGGAGCCGGTACCGGCTGCCGTTCTCCCCGATGCGCTGGACGACGGACTTGTCGACGAGGCCGATCAGCTGCTCCAGGACGGCGCCGGCGGGCAGCTCGCCACCGGCCTCGGGCCCGGCGCCGACCCGCTCGGCGGCCGTCAGCTCGAACGACCCGGCGAAGACGGAGAGCCGCGCCCACAGCAGCCGCTCCTCGGGCGTGCACAGCTCGTGCGACCAGCCGATGGCCGTACGCAGCGTCTGGTGACGGGTGAGCGCGGTGCGGCGGCCGCCGGTGAGCACTTCGAAGCGGTGGTTGAGCCGGGCCACGAGCTGTTCGAGGGGGACGGCCCGCAGGCGTACCGCCGCGAGCTCCAGCGCGAGCGGGATGCCGTCGAGCCGGGCGGCCAGGGCCCGCACCTGCTCGCGGTTGTCCCCGGTGACGGCGAACCCGGGCACGACCGCCGCCGCCCGCTGCACGAACAGCTCCATGGCGTCGTCCGGCGGAAGGGGCGCGACCGCGCAGCAGTGCTCGCCCGGCACGTCCAACGGCTGCCGGCTGGTGGCGAGGACGCTGACGCCGCCGGCCTCGCGCAGCAGGATGTCGGCGAGCATGGCGCACGCGTCGACGAGGTGTTCGCAGGTGTCGAGCACAATGAGCAGCCTGCGCCCCTGGAGGTGCGCCACGATCGCGTCGAGGGGCTCCATCCCGGCCTGGTCGGGCAGTTCGAGCACGGCGGCGAGCGTCGCCGGGATCAGCTCGGGGTCACGCAGCGCCGACAGCTCGACCAGCCAGATCCCGTCGGGGAAGCGCTCCCCGAGCCCGGCCGCGGCCCGCAGCGCCGTACGGCTCTTGCCGACCCCGCCGGGTCCTACGAGGGTGACGAGCCGCGACTGCTCGAACGCGCCCCGGACCTGGGCGAGTTCCTCCGCCCGGCCGACGAATGTGGTCACATCGGCGGGGAGTTGACCCCCGCGCCGCTGTCCGAAGCCGAAACCCATTGCTGCCGCGCCCCCGCTCCGCTCTGCCGGATCTCTGCGTTCCGGTTCGTCGACAATCCCACCACAGCGTACGCAGCCTGGTGCGGAGCGTGAGCGGATTCGCCTATTCCGCCAGGCCCTTCGCCACCTCGACGGCCTCGGCGAGGGTGTCCACGACGGGCGCTCCGACGCCTTCGAGGCTGGCTCTGCTGTGCGACCCGCCGGTGTAGAGCACGGCCCGCGCGCCCGCGTGCAGAGCGGCCACGGCGTCGTCGGCCGCGTCTCCGATGACCACCGTGCGCGGCGGTGCCACGCCCGCGCCGGCCAGGGCGCCCAGGTGGCGGACCATGTGCTCGGCCTTGCTGCCCCCGGAGGGGCCGGTGCGCCCGTCGACCCGCAGGAAGTGCGACTCGATGCCGAACTGCCTCACCAGCGGGACGAGTTCGTCGTGCCCGTACATGCTGAGGATCGACTGGCTGCACCCGGCGGACGCCCAGTCGGCGAGCAGCAGCTCCGCGCCGTCGGCGAGCCCGCAGGCGGTGCGGTGCAGCGTGTAGTGGTGGTGGAAGGCGGTGTCCATGACCTGCCACTCGGCGTCGGTGGGCACGCGCCCCATCAGCCGCTGGTAGAAGCGGGGTATCGGCACGCAGTACAGCTCTCGGTACCGCTCCAGGGTGATCGGCGCCAGGCCGATCTCCTCGAAGGCGGCGTTGGTCGCGTTGATGACCGCGTCGTTGTCCTGGAACAGCGTGCCGTTCCAGTCCCAGACGATGTGCGCTCCGGCTACGTGCTTCCCCATGCGGAAAACGTACCCGCACTCACTGACAATCCGACGTTCTCGCAGGTCAGACGGTCAGCTGCCGTGCCCGAGCAGGTTCGGGATCTCCTGCGTGGCGAACCAGAGGAGCTCGTGGTCCTCGGCCCCGTCGACCACGAACTGCGCGTCGTCGTCCCCCTGGTCGGCCGCCCCGAGCGCCGCGGCGGCCGCCGCCACGTCCTTCTCGGCGTCGCCGGCGTCCACGTGCACGGCCGCGGCCTTGGCGAGGCGGACGGCGTTCGCGATCCGCACCTCGCCGAGCGCGCCCGGGTCGAGCCCGCGGTCGGGGTCGGCCACGGCGGCGCCGTCCGGCACGTCGAGGGCCACGACGACGCGCTTGCGCGGGGCGTCCGGCTCCCCCGCGATCAGCCGGAGGGAGGCGAGGGCCGCGCGGTTGAGGGCCGCGTACTCCAGCTCCTCGATGTCGTCGGAGACGTACCACTCGCGCAGCGCGGGCGTCACGGCGTACGCGGTGAGCGGTCCGGGCCCCAGTTCGCCCGCCTTGTGCGCCTCGGCGAGACGGGGCAGGGACAGGGGAACGTACACGCGCATGGCTGGCCACTTTCGTCGGCGAGAGGGGCTTCAGGATACGTGCGGGAGTCCCCCTTCGGGGTGCCGGTGACGGCCGTTCCGCCCGCCCGCGCGATCACTCCGCGTCCCCCGCCCCACCTGCCTCGTCCGCGCTCCGGTCACCCGGATAGGTGAACCTTTTCCGCCGCCCGGGAGGGACCCGCCGGCCTTGTGACCCGCACCGCGCCCCACGTACAAGATCCCCAAGCGAAGTTACCGACCGGTATCACTCCGGTCGGTACGTCGAACGGGGACCCACAACATGCACGAGCCGACCACGGCCACTCGCGAGCCGCTGCCGCCGACGGTGCCGCTGCCGCTTCTACGGAAGGTGATGGACCAGCCGAGGCGCCGCCCCAGGACCCGGCCACCCGGCGGCCGCCCACCGGCCCGCCAGGACACGCGCCGCCCCGGCAGCCGCCCCCTCCGCCTCCCACCGCAGCTCCCGCCGCACCCCGCCGAACTCTTCACCGAGCGCCTCATGCTCGTCCTCAGCGGCCAGCGCCCGGTCCACTGGGCCTCCCGCCACTTCTCCAACACCCCCTACGACGCCCTGATCCGCCTCGCCGAGACCCGCCCCCTGAACGACCGCGGCCGCAGCCCCGTGGTCCGAGGCATCGGCCACTACGAACCCGAACCAGGCGTCTTCGAAGTCTTCGCCCGCATCAGCGCCGGCCCCAGACTCCACGCCCTGGCCTTCCGCCTCCACCTGGGCGATGACCACCGCTGGCGCTGCACGGCGGTGGAAATGGCGGGCTGCGGGGGCGGGGCACCGGTGGAGTGACGGCGGGGGCCAGGGGCTGGCGGAGGGGGCCGGAGCCGGGCCCCGCACGCCCCTGGCCCCGGCATGGTCCCCTGGCTCCGTACGAACACGGGAGGGGGCACAACAGCCCACCACGGCCCCCGGGCGGACGCCGGGAGACCGGCGGAGCCCCATAGACGGGCCGCGCCCTCCTAAGGGCAGCCGCCAGCCGGGCCATAGGCCCCGCGACACCGCCCGCAGGACTGGCCAGGCGGCCGCACCCGCAACGGAAGGAGCCGCCTCCAGCCTCAGGCCGCGCGCCGGCCGCGTGCAACGCCCCGCCGCACCCCCAAGACCGCCCGCACACACAAAAGAGGGGCCAGGCACCCACGGATGCCCGGCCCCTCCCTCAAACGTCACGCACACCCCGCCACCGCGGGGCTCAGCGCAGCGCCGCCTTACTTCTTGCGGCGACGCCCGCCCTTCTGCTGCTTGCGGCGCTCCGCGCGCGTGAGGCCGTCGGCCTCCGAGCGGGCCGGGCCGTCCTCGGAGATGTAGTCCATCTCGTCGACGCCACCCTCCGCGTTCGGCGCCTGGAAGTGCAGGCGGTCGGGACGCTGCGGGGCGTCGAGGCCCTTCGCGCGGATCTCGGGACGGCCGACACCCGCCGGCACCGCGTCCTGCTTGTCGAGGGACGGCACCGCGTCCTCCACCGGGACCTCCTCGACCTGCTGCTCGACCTGGACCTCCAGGTTGAACAGGTAGCCGACGGACTCCTCCTTGATGCCCTCCATCATGGCGGTGAACATGTCGAAGCCCTCGCGCTGGTACTCGACCAGCGGGTCCTTCTGGGCCATGGCCCGCAGGCCGATGCCCTCCTGGAGGTAGTCCATCTCGTAGAGGTGCTCACGCCACTTGCGGTCCAGGACGGACAGGACCACGCGGCGCTCCAGCTCACGCATGATCTCCGAGCCGAGCTGCTCCTCACGCGCGGCGTACTGCTCGTGGATGTCCTCCTTGACGGACTCACCGATGAACTCGGCCGTCAGACCCGCGCGGTCGCCCGCCAGGTCCTCCAGCTCCTCGGCGGTGACCTTCACCGGGTAGAGCTGCTTGAAGGCGCCCCACAGCCGGTCGACGTCCCACTCCTCGGCGAAGCCCTCGGCGGTCTCGGCCCCGATGTACGCGTCGATCGTGTCGTCCATGAAGTGCTGCACCTGCTCGTGCAGGTCCTCGCCCTCCAGGACGCGGCGGCGCTCGCCGTAGATGACCTCACGCTGCCGGTTGAGGACCTCGTCGTACTTGAGGACGTTCTTCCGGGTCTCGAAGTTCTGCTGCTCGACCTGCGACTGGGCCGACGCGATCGCGCGCGTGACCATCTTGTTCTCGATCGGCACGTCGTCCGGGACGTTCGCCATCGCCATGACGCGCTCGACCATCTGGGCCTTGAACAGGCGCATCAGGTCGTCGCCGAGCGACAGGTAGAAACGGGACTCGCCCGGGTCACCCTGACGGCCCGAACGACCACGCAGCTGGTTGTCGATACGGCGCGACTCGTGGCGCTCGGTGCCGAGGACGTAGAGCCCGCCGAGCTCCTTGACCTCTTCGAACTCGGCCTTCACGGCCTTCTCGGCCCGCTCCAGGGCGTCGGGCAGCGCGGCGGCCCACTCCTCGATGTGCTCCTCGGGGTCGAGGCCGCGCTGGCGCAGCTCCGCCTCGGCGAGGTCGTCCGGGTTACCGCCGAGCTTGATGTCGGTGCCTCGTCCGGCCATGTTCGTGGCGACGGTGACGGCGCCCTTGCGGCCGGCCTGGGCGACGATCGTCGCCTCACGGTCGTGCTGCTTCGCGTTCAGCACCTCGTGCTGGACGCCGCGCTTGGAGAGCTGCTGCGAGAGGTACTCGGACTTCTCCACGGACGTCGTACCGACGAGGATCGGCTGCCCCTGCGCGTGCTTCTCGGCGATGTCGTCGACGACCGCGTCGAACTTGGCGACCTCGGTCCGGTAGATCAGGTCGGCCTGGTCCTTGCGGACGAGCGGCCGGTTCGTCGGGATCGGGACGACGCCCAGCTTGTAGATCTGGTGGAACTCGGCGGCCTCGGTCATGGCCGTACCGGTCATGCCGGAGAGCTTGTCGTAGAGGCGGAAGAAGTTCTGCAGGGTGATCGTCGCGAGCGTCTGGTTCTCGTCCTTGATGTCCACCCCTTCCTTCGCCTCGATCGCCTGGTGCATACCTTCGTTGTAACGGCGGCCGGCGAGGATACGGCCCGTGTGCTCGTCGACGATCATGACTTCGCCGTCCATGACGACGTAGTCCTTGTCCTTCTTGAACAGTTCCTTCGCCTTGATGGCGTTGTTCAGGTAACCGACGAGCGGCGTGTTCACCGACTCGTAGAGGTTGTCGATGCCCAGCCAGTCCTCGACCTTGGAGACGCCGGACTCGTGGATGGCGACCGTGCGCTTCTTCTCGTCGACCTCGTAGTCGCCGGTCTCCTCGATGCCCTTCAGCGGGTTCCCCGGCTCGCCCTTCTTGAGGCGGGTGACCAGCTTCGCGAAGTCGCCGTACCACTTGGTGGCCTGGTCGGCGGGGCCGGAGATGATCAGCGGCGTACGGGCCTCGTCGACGAGGATCGAGTCGACCTCGTCGACCACCGCGAAGTTGTGACCGCGCTGGACGAGCTCGTCCTGGGACCACGCCATGTTGTCGCGGAGGTAGTCGAAGCCGAACTCGTTGTTCGTGCCGTAGGTGATGTCGCAGTCGTACTGCTCGCGGCGCTGCGCCGGCGTCATGTTCGCCAGGATGCAGCCCACGCTCAGGCCGAGGAACCTGTGGACGCGGCCCATCATCTCGGAGTCGCGCTCGGCCAGGTAGTCGTTCACCGTGATCAGGTGGACGCCCTTGCCGGACAGCGCGTTCAGATACGTCGGGAGCGTGCCGACGAGGGTCTTGCCCTCACCGGTCTTCATCTCGGCCACGTACCCGAGGTGCAGCGCGGCGCCGCCCATCAGCTGCACGTCGTAGTGCCGCTGGCCGAGGACGCGCTTGGCGGCCTCACGGACCGTGGCGAACGCCTCGGGGAGCAGGTCGTCGAGGCTCTCGCCGTCGGCGTACCTCGCCTTGTACTCGTCGGTGAGGGCCCGCAGCTCGGCGTCGGAGAGGCTGACGAAGTCCTCTTCGATGGAGTTGACCTGGTCCGCGATGCGGTGCAGCTTGCGCACAATCTTGCCTTCGCCTGCACGCATGAGCTTCGAGAGGACGGACACGGGGGTTGGTCTCCTTGCCGGTCGGGCCTGGCACGGTCGGGTATGACGGTATAAAGCAACGGCCATCGTATGCGAGGACCCCGGCCAGCCGGGAGGTCTGCCGTAACCACAGCCATAGGGACAACGGACGAGGGCCGCTCAAGGTGCCGCAACGAAGACACGCACTTCGACAGCTCACGTAACCGCGAAAGGTAACAGGGTGCTCACCCTGTGAAATCTGCTGGCGCCACGCCCGGCCCTACGACAAGAATCAGCCGATGGAACCCGTCGTACTCACCACCGACCGCCTGAGACTGCGCACGTTCACCCCGGAGGACGCCGACGAGGTGTACCTCGCGGTCCAGGACCCCGACATCCAGCGCTGGACCACCATCCCGTCGCCCTACGCGCGCGTGGACGCCGAGCACTTCGTCGGCCGCATGGTCCCGGACGGCTGGCAGGCCGACACGGAGTACACCTTCGCCGTACGGCTGGACGACGACGGCCCAGTGATCGCCGCCGCGAGCCTGCACCACCCGCGCACCGGCGCCTGGGAGGTCGGCTTCTGGACCGCCAAGGAACACCGCGGCCGCGGCTACATGACCGAAACCGTCCTCGCCCTGGCCCACTGGGCCTTCACCGACCTGGCGTGTACGCGCCTGGAGTGGCGCGCCGAAGTGGGCAACGTCGGATCGCGCACCGTCGCCGAGAAGGCCGGCTTCACCATGGAGGGCACCCTGCGCGCGGGCCTCCCGAACAAGGGTGCGCTGCGCGACTGCTGGGTGGCCGCACTCCTCCCCTCGGACCTCGGCCTCCCCACAACCCTCCCCTACCTCCCGCACCCCGACGCCTGAGACAGGTACAGCGCCCTACCTCCCGCACCCCGACGCCTGAAGTTCAGTACGGGGCGTCCCATCTCCCGTTCCCCGCCTGACTGTCAGTGCCGCGCCCTATGGTTCCTGGCATGACGACCTTGCCGCGCCCGGCCGCCGAACTCTCCGCCGACGAGGCCCGCCGCATCGCGCTGCGGGCCCAGGGGTTCCTGGGCGCGCCGGACCGCAGAGCAGGGGTGCGCGGCGCCCTGCGCCACCTCGGAGCGGTCCAGCTCGACACGATCTCGGTCCTCGCCCGCTCGCACGAACTCGTCCCGTACGCGCGCCTGGGCGCCGTCGGCCGCAGAACGGTCGAGGACGCGTACTGGACGCCGGGTCCGGACGGCGAACCCCACGCCTTCGAGTACTGGTCGCACGCGGCGTGCATCCTGCCCATCGAGGAGTGGCCGCACTTCGCGTTCCGCCGCCGCGCCTACCGCACGCGCCCGCACTGGGGCCACGACCTTCCGGACGGCGCGTACGAGCAGGTCATCAAGCAGCTGCACGCCGAAGGCCCGCTCACGGCCACGGAGTTGGGCGGGGCGAAGAACAAGGGCGAGTGGTGGGACTGGTCCGACGCGAAGGTCGCCGTCGAGCGCGCCCTGATGTACGGCGAGGTCGTGTGCACCGAACGACGCGGCTGGAAGCGCGTGTACGACCTCGCGGAGCGCGCCGTTCCGCAGGAGCTGCTCCATGACGACCTGGACGACCGCGAGTGCGTACGCCGCCTGGTCCGGCTGGCCGGGCAGTCCCTGGGGGTCGGCACGCGGTCGGACATCGCGGACTATCACCGGCTGAAGAGCGAGCAGTTCGACGCGGTGGTCGAGGACGCGGGCCTGATTCCGGTGACCGTGGAGGGCTGGGGAAAGCCGGCGTGGGCGGACCCGGCGGCCCTGGAGACGGCCCCGCGCGGCCGCCACCGGACGACACTGCTGTCGCCCTTCGACTCACTGGTCTGGGAGCGGGCCCGCACGGAACGGATCTTCGGCTTCACACACCGCCTGGAGGCGTACGTCCCCAAGCCGAAGCGGGTACACGGGTACTTCGCGATGCCGGTCCTGGCGGGCGGCCACCTGGTGGGCCGAGTCGACCCGGCGCGCGACGGCAGCACACTGGTCGCCAAACAGATCTCCCTGAACGGCCCGAAGGCGGTCCCGGCGGCGGCGCAGGCCCTGCTCGAAGCGGCTGAGTGGGTGGGGTGCGACGCGGTCAGGGTGGAGCGGGCGGACGCGCCGGAACTGAGATCAGCGCTGGTCGCGGCGCTGGGCTGACGCGGGTCGGGGGCGTTCGCGGCGGCTTGCGTGACGCGGGTCAGCAGCGGTCACGCCGCTTGGGTGACGCGGGTCAGCGGCGGTCACGGGGCTTGCATGACCTGGGTCAGCGGCGGTCACGCCGCTTGCGTGACGCGGGTCAGCGCTGCTCTCGGTGCTTATGTGACGTAGGCCAGCAGCCTGGTCGCGGCGCTCGCCTGACGTAGATCAGAGCTGATCGCGGCGCTTAGGTGACGCAGGCCGGCAGCCTGGTCGCGGCGCTCGCCTGACTCGGATCGGACCTGGTCGCGGCCCCGGCGGAGCCAGTCTCACCTGATCTCGAGGATCTTCTCCCGCATCGCGTACACCACGGCCTCCATCCGGGAGTGCAGCTGCAGCTTCTCCAGGATGTTGCGCACGTGGTTCTTGACGGTGTTCTCGGAGATGAACAGTTCCTTCGCGATATCGCGGTTGTTCATTCCCGTGGCGACGAGCTTGAGGACTTCCAGCTCCCGGTCGGTCAGCCGGGGCGCGGGGACGAGCCGGCGCTCGTCGGTGCGCTGGATCATGGACTTGAATTCGGTGAGGAGCTTCGAGGCCATCGAAGGGCTGATCTGCGACTGCCCGTCGGCGACGGCGCGAATGGCCGTGGCCACCTCGTCCGTGGAGATCTCCTTGAGCAGATATCCCGTCGCGCCGGCCTTGATCGCGTCGTAGAGATCGGCTTCCTCATCGCTGATGGTCAGCATGATGATCTTGGCGCTGGGGGCCACTTCCTTGATGGAGGTGCACGCCTCGATCCCACCGCGCTTGGGCATACGAACGTCCATCAGGATGATGTCGGGCAGCAGGTCAGCGGCCTTGTCGACAGCCTCGGCACCGTCGCCCGCCTCGCCGACGACCTGAATGTCCTCCTCCGCGGCGAGGACGATCTCGAGCCCGCGCCGGAACAGCGCGTGGTCGTCCACGACGAGGACCCTGATCGGTTCCTTGCGTGGCGAGCTCTCGTCCGGGCCCATGCCAAGGAGTCCGTCGTCGGCCGCTCCGGCGCCGTCGTCCCGCAGCGGTCCGAAACTGTCCGCCATCGTTCCTCCCCCTGAAGGCCATGGCCCCGTCTTCCGGTGCCACGCCAACCCGAGGCTGCGGCACACCGGTTGACCCGGCCCGGCCATGATTTCATGCCTTGGCATCGGTGCGGTGACAGAGCGGTGCGCAGGGGGTCGCACGAGGGTGCCCCCGGGGGCGCACACGCTCCCAAGGGCACCCCGCCGGCTGTCTCCCGCGGACTGAGCGACGCTGTCGGGCTCAGCGGCGCTGCGACTCAGCCGCCGAGCGCCCCGCCGGCGTCGGACGACTGGGCCTGGGTGACCATCGGGTCGGTGTTGAGGTGGATCACGCCGTAGTCATAGGCGTGGCGTCGGTAGACGACGCTGGGCTCCTTTGTCTCGGAGTCGACGAAGAGGTAGAAGTCGTGCCCGACCAGCTCCATCTCGTAGAGCGCCTGGTCGAGCGACATGGGTGCGGCGACGTGCGTCTTCTCGCGGACGATGAGAGGTCCTTCACCCTGGACCTCGATGGAACCGATCCTCTTGGTCGGTACGCCGCCGGCCTCCTCGCTCTCGACGAGCGAGCCGTCCCCGTTCAGGGTCGCCGTGTGGACGACTTCGGGGACTTCCGCGGCCGTCAGCCTGCCGTTCCCACGGCGGGTGGACCGCTTGCTGTGCTCCCTGCGCAGTCGCGCCTCGAGCTTGTCCGTTGCCAGGTCGAGCGCCGCGTACGGGTCGTTGGCCGCGGCTTCCGCCCTGATGACCGGGCCGCGCGTGCGGAGTGTGATCTCCACGCGGTCGCAGCGGTCGGCCTGTCGGGGGTTGGGCTCCTTGGACACCTCCACGTCGAGGCTGATCACCTTGCCGTCCAGCTTCTGGATCTTCTCCAGCTTCAGCTTCTCGGCCACGTGCTTGCGGAACCGCTCGGGCACCTCGGTCTTGCGGCCCTTGACGACGATGTCCACGCAGAACTCCGTTCCCGGATCACTCCGCTCCGTCGCGGAGCATCTCCCTCTTGCACCAAACTCCGGCCACATCCGGAGTCTCCGACTCGGTGACTTCCACCTCCTCCTCCCCCAAGGACAAGATCTACACCCCATCATCGCGGGTGATTGCCGAAAAAACTTGCGGCGCCCACGACACGGCATTCCGATATGCAGGAGATGGCGTCCGCCATTCCTCACAACCGAACATATCTCGCCCGGACGGATGTCGTCACCCTCTACTGACGCGTACCCCCATTCAAGTGAATGGACCCTCTCACCACCTGCAACGACGCAGCTTTACCCTCAGTTCCGGTTTATTTCGAAAGAACCCGGTGAAGCGGCGACGACGGCCCCGATGATCAAGTTCCGCGGGGGCAATTCCCGTGCCCTTTCCATCCATCTCTGCGCGCTCCCGGCACCCACGCCTTGGGCCGTCCGGGGTCTCGCGGCACGGATTGCGCGGGCCGCCTCCGCCAGCGAGGCACCCGTCGTCATGAGGTCGTCGACCAACACGATCAAGCCATTCTCGGCGAGGAGCGCGCGGGCGCCCGCTGGCACCTCCAACGCGCCGGCGAGGTTGGCGAGGCGCTCACGGGAATTGAGTCCGGCCTGGTCGGCAACGGGGCGCCGCTGGCGCAAACCGGCAAGCACCCGGGCAGCCACACCGCTCCGGCGCAGCTCAGAGGCGGCGGCATACGCAATCCTGCGCGCCGGATCATGCCCACGCGCACGCACGGCTTTACGGGCGGAGGGGACGGGGACCAGTAGGAGGGGTGGGCGTCGTAGGGGTGCACGTAGTCCATTGGGGGCCCCACCCCCCGCCCCTACCCCCTCCCCTGCCCCCACATCGGCCCTGGCCACAGCTCCGGCAGCCAAACCACCGGCGCCACCCGCACCACCAGCACCGCCCAGCCCCACACCACCAGCACCAGCACCAGCACCGCCACCGCTCAACCCCACACCCAAAACCCCCGCCCAAACAGCCCCCGCAAGCGCCACCCCCAACGGCCCCGCGAGCCCCAACGCCCCCCGTTCCTTATGGGCCAGCAAAACCTCCCGCACCGCATCCCGGTACGGGGCCGCCGCGTGCACCACCGGAAGCCCGCCCGGCTCAGGACTCGGCCGCACCCGCCCCGGCTCGCCCCCGTACAAGGCGTCCGCGCACCGCGCGCAGAGCGTCGTACGCGGCCGACCGCAGCCTTCGCACTCGGCCGGCAGCACGAGATCTCCGAGGTCCTGCCACCACCCCCGCATAACCACCACTGTGCCAACGGGCGCGCCCCACGACCACCCCTGTGGACAACCGCCTGTGGATAACTCCCGGAAGCGCAGCCTCCGTTGCCACGGAAGAGTCAACGCACGTCGCACACACGGCTGGACGCCCCCAAAGACAACCCCCGCACACACAACCGACGCAGCCGCCCCGGCAACACCCTCGCAGGCCCAACCCCAGCCCACCCAGGCCCAGCTGATGGAAACCCGGCCCCCATCCGCACACAGCGGCCACACCCCGCAGCGCCAACCCCACCGCCGACCAACCGCCCGACCGCCCATCCGCCCGAGCGCTCCCCGACCGGCCGTCGCAACCGTCCCAACCGGCCGCCCCAACCGACCCGACCCGCCCGACCCCTCGAATCGCCGCCCCAACCAACCCCCCACCCCCTACCCCGGATAAACCGGAGCCGTCCCCTCCTTAAGCACCGTCTGCCAAGGCAGCCCCGGCGGCAGTCGGACGATCCCGTCGTCCGAGTGGGCGACGAGCGGGAGGCGGTCGTCCTCGGACGCCGCGATCTCCTTCACGCCGGTCAGGCCGGGCAGCGCCTGCCCCGTCGGCACCGACCCGTCACACTGGACGTAACTCAGCTGCCGTACGCCCCCGGACTCGCGGCCGACGACCACGAGGCGGCTCGGGCCGGCCCATGACATGGCCGTGACTTCCTCCATCTGCGGTGCGGCGGCGCTGAGTTGAGGGACCGTCACCGTCATCCGGCCGTCGGCCGACACGTCGCGCTCGATCCGTCCGATGCGCAGCGTCGTCCGGCCCTTGTCCTCCACGATGAGGGCGATGCGCACCCCGTCGGCCGACACCTTCACCGCGTCGATGCGTGCGCCGCCGAGGTCGGACACCTCGACCTCGTGGACCTTGCCCGCGAGGCCCCGGCCGAGCATGAGCAGGCGCGGGTTCTTGGGGTCCCGGTCGGCCACCCACAGGTCGCCGAGCCCGTCCCAACTGGGCGTCGTCAGGCGGTCGTTCTCGGACTTCGCCTCACTCTTCGCTACCGGGTCGCCGAGCGAGGCACCCGACACGAACGACCCGACGAACAGTTCGCTCCCGTTGCTCGACACCGCCGCGGCCTGCGTCTCGTCGCGCGAGACCGCGACCGAGCGCATCCGCTGCTCACCGTCGCCGAGGGGTCCCGGCACGCGCTCGGGTTCCTTCGTCGTGCGGGAGGCGCCGGACATCCGTACGAGCCGGCCCTTGCCGTCCAGGAAGTACTGGTCGTCGGAGGGGCCGGAGGTGCGCTGCGCCACGAGACCCTCGGCGCCGCTCTCACTCAGCACACACAACTGTGAGCCGTTGGACCGCTGGAGTTCGATCTGCGAGACGTTCGCCGACGTCACATCCTGGAGGGAGAACAGGAGTTGGGCGGCCATCTCCTTGCAGCGGGCCTGCCCGACGTGGTCGGCCTTCGCGTTGAGCGGCACCTTGAGGTTGTTGTCGTCGTCGGGCGCGAGGGACTTCACGTCCTTGCGCAGCCCCGTGCCGGTCGGGAACGCCGTGGTCACCGCGGGATCCAGCCAGCGCGTGGGCCCGTCGAGCAGCGCCCGCACGGTCTGCGTGAGGGGGTCGATCCACTGGCGTACGTACACGGGGTCGGCCACCAGCCTCTTCTGACGGCCACTCACCCCTGAACCCGTACCCGTACTGGTACCCGTACTCGTACTCGTGCTCGCGTTGGTGGCCGAGCCGCCGCCCGGTGTCTCCTCGTCCAGCGCGTAGTAGTACTTGTCGACGGACTGGTAGATGCGCTGGAAGTCGGACTGTCCGAGGACGACGCCCTGCGGGAGCCCGTCGATGCGCCACTGCTTGCCCTTGGGCCCGTCCTCCTGGACGAGGTGCAGCGTCTTGCTGTACGCGCCGCTTTCCGGCCGGTACGCCTGCTCCTGGTCGACCAGCGCGACCTGACTGCCGTTGAGCCGGAACGTACGGCCTTCGTCACCGGCGCTCGGCCCGTTCGCCGGGTCCGGGCTCGGCCCGTCCTTGAGGACGGTGGTGCGTGCCTCCGGGTGCCAGCTCCTGGCCGCCTTCGCCGTGAGGTACTTGCGCGCCATCGTGTACTGGGGATCATCGCTGGTCAGGGCCTCGAGGAAGCCGTCGACGATGCTGACGGGCCCGGCGTGCTCGCGCGGTGGCATCGCGAAGACGCGTACCTGCGAGTCGGGCCGCTGGGATGCCTCTACGGCCTGCAGGCCGCCGCCGTCCGGCATGGACGCGCACCCGCTGAGCACGAGCGCGCCGCTGCCTGCCAGCACACCTGTGCGCAGTCCGCGCCGTCGTCCGTCCGACGCCGGCCGCCCCTGCTCACCGCGCACGACCGTCACCACTTCCCTCGCCCCTCCCGCCGGCCGCGTCGGCCGGTCCGGACTGCTCGTGCGGGGCGTCCGCGGCCCCGGCGTGTTCCTCCTGGGCAGCCGACGCCTCTCCTCGGGACGCTGCTGCCTCGCCTCGGGCCACGACTCGCGCACCGTTCCCCGGCAGCGCCGCGGGATCGACGGAGTACCGGGGCGAGGCTGACTCGGACACAGCCACGCGGGACGCACCCGCCGCCTGCGCCGGAACCGTCGCCAGCTTGCCCGCGCCCCCACCTGGCGGGAGCCCGGCCTCGCTGAGGCCGCGGTTGCGCCGTGAGTCCTCCGGTTCCAGCGGTATCGGCGACCCGCGCAGGGGCTCGTCGGCCGTGCGCGGCAGCGTCAGCCGGAACTGCGATCCGCCGCCCGGCTCGCCCCACGCCTGGAGCCAGCCGCCGTGCAGCCGCGCGTCCTCCAGGGCGATGGACAGGCCGAGGCCCGTTCCTCCGGTCGTACGCGCGCGTGCCGGGTCGGCGCGCCAGAAGCGGCTGAAGACCCGCGTGGCCTCCCCGGGTTTCAGGCCGACGCCGTAGTCCCGTACGGCGACGGCGACCGCGCCGCCCGCCGCGGCGAGCCGTACGACGACGTCCTTGCCCTCGCCGTGCTCGACGGCGTTGACCACGAGGTTGCGCAGGACGCGCTCGACGCGCCGCGCGTCCGCCTCGGCGACGACCGGCTGCTGGTCGCCGATGATCCGCACATGCGTGCCCTTGTGCTCGGCCAGCGGTTCGGCGCCGCCCACCACGCGCCGGACGACCTCGCGCAGGTCTATCGGCTCCGCCTCCAGGGCGGCGGCGCCCGCGTCGAAGCGGCTGATCTCCAGAAGATCCGAGAGCAGTGACTCGAACCGGTCGAGCTGATCGGCGAGGAGCTCCGCCGAGCGCGCGGTCACCGGGTCGAAGTCCACGCGCGCGTCATGGATGACGTCGGCGGCCATCCGTACCGTCGTCAGTGGCGTCCGCAGCTCGTGGGACACGTCGGACACGAAGCGCCGCTGCATCCGTGAGAGATCCTCGAGCTGCTGGATCTTCGTGTGCAGGTTCTGGGCCATCTTGTTGAAGGCCTCGCCGAGCCGGGCGATGTCGTCCTCGCCGGTGACCTTCATGCGCTCCTGGAGCCGACCCGCGGAGAGCCGCTCGGCGACTCCGGCCGCCATCCGCACGGGCGTGACGACCTGCCGTACGACGAGCCAGGCGATGGCGCCGAGCAGGACGACGACGAACAGTCCTGCCGTGGCGAGGGTGCCCTTGACGAGGCCGAGCGACTTCTCCTCCTGCGTGAGCGGGAAGAGGTAGTACAGCTGGTAGGCGTGGCCCTTGGGGTCGGTGAGCTGCTTGCCGATGACGAGGCCGGGCTGCGATTCCTTGCCGTCCTCGTAGACGATCCGCGTGTACTCCTGGGACGCGCCGGTCATCTGGTCGACGCGCTGTCGCAGGTCGTCGGGCACGCTGGGGTCGAGGACGCCGCCGGAGGCGCGCGGTCCGCGTACGCTCTCGCTGCCGTCGGCGCCGGGCGGGCTGAGCGTGACGACGTCGAAGGCGCTCTGGCCGCCGGACGCGAGCTGGGTGACCAGCTCACTCATCCAGTTGTTCGTGTTGAGGGGGGCGCGGCCGTCCGCCGTCGCCCCGTCGCGCGCGCCGGCCGCCGCGGTGTCGGCCTTGTCCTTGGCGGCCCGGAAGCCGCCTTCGGCCTGGCTCTGCGACGCCTTCACCTTGGCGTCGAGCAGGCCGTTGCGTACGGAGCCGATGACGACGATGCCGAGCAGCAGGACGACGCCGAGCGACATCAGGAGCGTCGTGACGACGACCTTGAGCTGGATGTTCCGTCGCCACAGGCGCATGGCGGGCAGCAGCGGCCGCCGCACCCAGCGCGCGAAGAGGCGCAGCACAGGGCTGCCCTTCATCCCGCCCTGGAGCAGCAGACCGCCGTCGAGGACCCGGCGCAGCACGAAGCCGCGCCCGGCCTTCGGTCCCACAGGCCGCTCCGAGCGGATTCCCGGCCTCCCGGGTGCCGGAGCGGCACTGTCCCGGGACACGTCAGCTCGGTCCGGCCTTGTAACCGACGCCACGGACGGTCACGACGATCTCCGGACGCTCGGGGTCCTTCTCGACCTTCGAGCGCAGCCGCTGCACATGTACGTTCACGAGGCGGGTGTCGGCCGCGTGCCGGTAGCCCCACACCTGTTCGAGCAGGACCTCGCGCGTGAACACCTGCCACGGCTTGCGGGCGAGCGCGACCAGCAGGTCGAACTCCAGCGGCGTCAGCGCGATCGACTGGCCCTCCCGCTTCACGGAGTGCCCGGCGACATCGATGACCAGGTCACCGATGGTGAGCTGCTCCGGCGCGGGCTCCTCGGACCTCCGCAGCCGCGCCCGGATACGGGCCACGAGCTCCTTCGGCTTGAACGGCTTCACGATGTAGTCGTCGGCGCCGGACTCGAGGCCCACCACGACGTCCACCGTGTCGCTCTTCGCCGTCAGCATCACGATCGGTACCCCGGACTCCGCCCGGATCAGACGGCACACCTCGATGCCGTCCCTGCCGGGAAGCATCAGGTCGAGGAGCACCAGATCCGGCTTGGAGTCGCGGAAGGCGGCCAGCGCCTTGTCGCCATCAGCTACGAACGACGGCTCAAAACCTTCACCACGCAGCACAATGCCGAGCATCTCGGCCAGTGCGGTGTCGTCGTCGACGACAAGGACTCGTCCCTTCATAGGCCACATCATCCCATTAGCTAATCGTTACCTGGCGTGACCTGGCACACAGCTCGCCCAGTCCTTCAGCTGTCACAGGGGAAATCACTCCCCGTTCCGTGACGATCGCCGTCACCAACTCGGGCGGCGTCACGTCGAACGCGGGGTTGTAGGCCTGTGTCCCCAGCGGAGCCACCGGATTCCCCCCTCCCACATCGACCCCGGCCACGAGCGCCCGCGGCGCCATGACCTCCGTCACTTCTTGTCCGGCCCGCTGCTCCACCTCGACGGACGCTCCGTCGGGGGTGTCCGGATCCACGGTCGTACCGGGTGCCACCACGATGAACGGCACGTGGTGGTACCTGGCGAGCACCGCGAGCGGATAGGTCCCCACCTTGTTGGCGACCGAACCGTCCGCCGCGATCCGGTCCGCGCCGACCAGCACCGCGTCGACCTCGCCGGCCGCGAACAGCGACCCCGCCGCATTATCCGTGAGCAGCGTGTAAGCCATCCCCGTCCGCGCCGCCTCGTAGGCGGTCAGCCGCGACCCCTGGAGCAGCGGACGCGTCTCGTCCACCCAGAGCCGGCGCAGCTTTCCCTCCCGGTGCGCGGCGAGTGCGACCGCGAACGCGGTGCCCTCGCCCCCGGAGACCAGCGCCCCCGAGTTGCAGTGCGTGAGGATCCGGTGCTGCCCTCCGGTGTTCAGTTCGTCGAGCAGCGCGAGGCCATGCGCGGCCATGGCGGCGCTGGCCTCGGCATCCTCCCGGTGCAGCGCCCGCGCGGCGGCCAGCGCGTCCCTAGCGGCCCGCTCCCGGTCCCCCTCCTGCCCAAGCCCTTTCCGGTACGCGGTGTGGGCGCGGCGCACGCCCCGGGCGAGGTTCACCGCGGTGGGGCGCGCGGCGGCCAGCGCGTCGGCGGCCTCGTCCACGTCGAACCCGCGGGCCGCCGCCAGGGCGACGCCGTACGCCCCCGCGATGCCCAGCAGCGGCGCTCCCCGGACGGCGAGCGTCCGGATGGCTTCGACGAGTCCGTGCGCGTCCGTGCACACGAGCTCGACCTCTTCGAGGGGCAGCCTGGTCTGGTCGAGCAGGACGAGCGCGGGCCCCTCGGCCGGCTCCGCCCATCGCAGTACGGGTAGGTCGGTGGGCCGCTTGTCGTCGCCGGTTCGCGCGTCTTGATCAGCCATCCGCCCAGTCTGCCCCGTACCGGCCGGACAGTTGAAGGCATCCAGCCCGTACGGCACCCCGTCACTGCCGGGCCGCACCGTGGCACGATGGGCGCCAAGCCGCCGCCGCGAACGCGGACCGGCACCGTGAAGGAGCGACGATGAACGACACTCCGGGCTGGGCCTCGCCCGGATCTGCCCCCTCCGACGACCACGACGACCAGCCCGCGCAGGACGGCCACGACGGCCCGGCCGGCGCGGGTGAGGGCGGTGCTCCCGACCCGAAGTGGTCCAAGGAGCAGCCACCGCCCGCGCAGTGGTCCGCCCCGTCGGCCTCCGGCCAGGCCCCGCCCCCACCGGCCCCACCGGCCGCTCCGGCCCAGGGCTGGGGCGGCGGGTACGGCGGGCCCGGCGGCGGTGGCTACGGCGGCCCCGGTGGCCCCGGTGGCCCCGGTGGCGGTGGCTACGGCGGCCCCGGTGGCGGCTATGGCGGATGGGGTGGGTGGCAGGGCAGGCCGGCGGCCGCCAAGCCCGGTGTCATCCCGCTGCGCCCGCTGGGCGTCGGCGAGATCCTCGACGGAGCCGTGTCGACCATGCGTACGCACTGGCGCACCGTCCTCGGCATCTCCCTGGCCGTCGCCGTGCTCATCGAGGTCGTGACCGTCCTCCTCCAGGGCCTCGTCCTGACCGGCACGCCGGACACGGCCGCCCTCGAGAACGCGGGTGCCACGCCCGGCGAGGTGGCCCGCGCCTTCGGCGAAGCCATGGCCGACTCGGGCGTCGTCCAGGTCGTCTATCTCCTCGGCACCATCGTCGCGACGGCCCTGCTCACGACCGTGACCAGCCGGGCCGTGCTCGGCAGGTCCGTGACGCTCGGCGAGGCCTGGAAGGACGCCAAGCCCCAGCTCCTGAGGCTGTGCGGCCTGACGATCCTGCTGCCGCTGATCGCCGCCGCCGTCCTGCTCGCCTGCATGGTGCCGGGCATCCTCGTCAGCGTCATAGGCTCCTCGGAATCCGGCTCCGCGCTCCTCGCGCTGGGCGCCCTCGTCGGCGCCGGGCTGGCTATCTGGCTGATGATCCGCTTCTCGCTCGCGTCGCCGGCCCTCATGCTGGAGAAGCAGAGCATCCTGAAGTCGATGCGCCGCTCGGCCAAGCTGGTGCGCGGCTCGTGGTGGCGGGTCTTCGGCATCCAGCTGCTGGCCGGGATCATCGCCGGGGTCGTCTCGTCGATCATCATCATCCCGTTCACCGTCATCGCCTCCGCGCTGAGCGGCGAGGGCGTCAGCAACCTCCTCGACGGCAGCGCCGTCAACCCCGGCTGGACGTTCCTGATCGTCACGGGCATCGGCTCGGTGATCGGCTCCATGATCACGTTCCCCGTCACGGCGGGCGTCACCGTGCTCCTCTACATCGACCAGCGCATCCGCCGCGAGGCCCTCGACCTGGAACTCGGCCGCGCCGCGGGCCTCCAGGACTCCGGCGACACCGCCCGCCCCACCCCGGGGAGCTGATGCGGTGAGCCTGGCGGGGGGAGCGCTCCTCGCCGCCGCGCTGCACCCGCGCGGCGGCGGCGAACCACCGGTGACGATCCCGCGCGACCCCGCGCGGGAGGCCGCCCGACGCGAGCTGTCCAAGCCCGCGTACCACCAGGACGACCCGAGCCTCCTCCAGCGGGGCCTCGACCACTTCTGGGAATGGATCGGCAAGCTCTTCTCCGCCGCGTCCCGGGCGACCCCCGGCGGCACGGTCGGCCTGCTGGTCATCGCGCTCGCGGTGGTGGCCCTCGTCGTCGCCCTGCGGTGGCGCCTGGGCTCCCCGCGCAGCGCTCCCCGCTCCACGGCCGCCCTCTTCGACGACCGCCCCCACAGCGCCGCCGAACACCGCGCCGCCGCCGAGGCGCACGCCGCCCAGGGCCACTGGACCCCGGCCGTCCAGGAACGGATGCGCGCCATCGTCCGCTCCCTGGAGGAACGCGCCCTCCTCGACCCCCGCCCCGGCCGCACCGCCGACGAAGCAGCCACCGAGGCCGCCCACCCCCTCCCCACCCACGCCACCGAACTACGCGCAGCCGCCCGCCACTTCGACGACGTCACATACGGCGGCCGCACAGCAACCCGCGATACGTACGAACACCTCACAACCCTCGACACAGCCGTGTCCCGCACAACCCCCGACCTCACCGGCAGCACCTCCCGGGGAGCGGCCGAGTGACCGGCCGGTACGTACGCCCAGAGCGCGCCGTCGCACCGCAGGCGCAGGCCGAACCTGCATGGCCTGCGCACCTCGAGGAGGAGCCGCCCGCGCCGCGTACCCGCCCCACCACGGCACCCCGGTCCACGGCTTGCACCACTCCGAAGGCATCGGCCCCCACTCCGAACACCCCCACCGAGCCGACGCCGCCCACGCACTCCGCTAAGCGGCCCCCCGCAGCACCCGACCCCAGGGCCCTCACGACCCGAAACACCCCGGCCCCGGCCCCCACGCCGCCAACGCAGCCCGCCAAGCGTCCCCCGGGAGCACCCACCCTCGCGACCGGCACCACCCCGAGCGCGCCCACCCCCACGCCACGTCGGCACCCCGCCGAAGAGCACCCCGCCGATCCCCCCGTCACTGCCCTCACCGCCCCCGCCCTCACCAGCAGCACCCCTCCGGGAGCCGCCGAGTGACCAGCCGAAACCCACACCCGCAGCCCCCGCACGCCGCCACCCCGACCACATCCGCCACGCCCGACCAACCCACGCACCCCACCCAACAACCCCCCGCACATCCCACCTCCACCCCCACGTCCACATCCCCCACCCCCCGTCACA
The DNA here is from genome assembly GCF_040645335.1 of Streptomyces sp. NPDC046821. Lineage (NCBI taxonomy): Bacteria > Bacillati > Actinomycetota > Actinomycetes > Kitasatosporales > Streptomycetaceae > Streptomyces > Streptomyces sp. NPDC046821. The sequence continues at coordinate 423,332 of NZ_JBEYYB010000008.1, forward strand.
TCTGGACCCGCACCCGCGGCCTACTCCTCGCCGCCGTGCTCGTCCTCATCACCGCCGCAGCCATCGCCCTCGTCCGCTCCAACGCCGCCCACGGCCGCCTCGACCCACGCTCCGCCGACCCCAACGGCAGCCGCGCCGTCGCCCAGCTCCTCGCCGGCCACGGCGTATCCACCCGGGTCGTCACCACCACCGCAGCGGCCCGCGCCGCGGCCAGCCCCGACACCACCGTCCTCGTCGCCTCCCCCGACCTGCTCACGGAGCACCAGCTCTCCCAACTGCGCTCCGCCACCGCCCGATCCGGCGGCCGTACCGTCCTGATCGCCCCAGGCACCCCCACCCTGAGCACGTTCACCCCCGACGTCACCGCGAGCGCCACCCCCAGCACGGGCACCCTCCAGAAGCCAGGCTGCGCCCTCCCCGCCGCCCACCGCGCCGGCGACGCCGAGACAGCCGGCCGCCGTTACGCCACGTACCCCGCCGACGCGGACGCCTGCTACCCCAGCAAGGGCCTCCCCACCCTGCTCCGCCTGCCAGAGGCGCACGGCGGCGACACCGTCCTCATCGGCGCCCCCGACATCCTCTTCAACAGCCGCCTGGACCAGCACGGCAACGCCTCGCTCGCGCTACAACTCCTCGGTTCCCGCCCCCACTTGGTCTGGTACCTCCCTTCACTCTCCGACGACTCCTCAGCCACCGGCACAGGCACTGGGGGCCGCGGCCTCCTCGACCTGCTCCCCTCCGGCTGGCTCTGGGGCACCCTGCAACTCTTCGTCGCGGCAGCCCTCGCCGCCCTCTGGCGCGCCCGCCGTCTCGGCCGCCTCGTCCCCGAACGCCTCCCCGTAGCGATCCACGCCTCCGAGGCCGTCGAAGGCCGCGCCCGCCTCTACCGCAAGGCGAACGCCCGCGACCGCGCCGCCTCAGCTCTTCGCACCGCCACCCGCACCCGCCTCGCCCCCCTCATCGGCGTCCCCCCGTCCCAGGCCCACACGCCCGAGACGCTGCTCCCCGCTCTGACCGCCGCTCTCCACACCCCCGGCCAGGACCCGCGCCCCCTCCTCTTCGGCCCGCCGCTGGCCGACGACGCGGCCCTGATCGCCCTCGCCGACCAACTCGACGCCCTCGAAAGAGAGGTACGCCATTCATGATGGACCCGACCACTGACAACGCCGGGCTCGCCGGAGATCCCCGCAGCTCACGGGCATCTCTGGAGGCCCTGCGCGCGGAGATCGCCAAGGCCGTCGTCGGCCAGGACCCCGCGGTCACGGGCCTCGTCGTGGCGCTCCTCTGCCGCGGCCACGTCCTCCTCGAAGGCGTCCCCGGCGTCGCCAAGACCCTCCTCGTCCGCGCGCTCGCCGCGTCCCTCGAACTCGACACGAAACGCGTCCAGTTCACCCCCGACCTGATGCCGAGCGACGTCACAGGCTCCCTCGTCTACGACGCCCGCACCGCCGAGTTCTCCTTCCAGCCGGGCCCGGTCTTCACCAACCTCCTCCTCGCCGACGAGATCAACCGCACACCGCCCAAGACCCAAGCCTCCCTCCTCGAAGCCATGGAAGAACGCCAGGTCACGGTCGACGGCACCCCCCGCCCCCTCCCCGACCCCTTCCTGGTCGCCGCGACCCAGAACCCGGTCGAGTACGAGGGCACGTACCCCCTCCCCGAAGCCCAGCTGGACCGTTTCCTCCTCAAACTCACGGTCCCCCTCCCGTCCCGCCAGGACGAGATCGACGTCCTCACCCGCCACGCCCAGGGCTTCAACCCCCGCGACCTGCGCTCCGCCGGCGTACGCCCCGTAGCCACCGCCGCCGACCTGGAAGCCGCCCGCGCCGCCGTCGCGAAAACCTCCGTCTCCCCCGAGATCACGGCCTACGTCGTCGACATCTGCCGAGCCACCCGCGAATCCCCGTCCCTCACCCTCGGCGTCTCCCCGCGAGGCGCGACAGCCCTGCTCTCCACAGCCCGCGCGTGGGCCTGGCTGACAGGCCGCGACTACGTCATCCCAGACGACGTGAAAGCCCTCGCCCTGCCCACACTCCGCCACCGCATCCAGCTCCGCCCCGAGGCCGAGATGGAGGGCGTCACGCCCGACTCCGTCATCCACGCGATCCTCGCCCACGTCCCCGTCCCCCGCTGACGCAAGGCTCTGGACCCATGGCCCTCACCGGACGCACCGCCCTCCTCGCCGCCCTCGGCGCCCTCCCCGTAGGCATCTGGGAGCCCAGCTGGACCGGCATCCTCGCCGTGAACGCCCCCCTGGCCCTGGCCTGCGCCTGCGACTTCGCCCTGGCCGCCCCGGTACGCCGCCTGCTCCTGACCCGCTCAGGCGACACCGCGGTACGACTTGGCGACCCGGCCGACGTCACCCTCACCGTGACCAACCCATCGCGCCGCCCCCTGCGCGCCCAACTCCGCGACGCATGGCCGCCCAGCAGCTGGCTCCCCGGCACCGAAGTCGAGGCATCCCGCCACCGCGTGACAATCCCCCCGGGCGAACGCCGCCGCATCACGACCCGCCTCCGCCCCACCCGCCGCGGAGACCGCACGGCCGACCAAGTCACGATCCGCTCATACGGCCCGCTCGGCCTCTTCACCCGCCAGGGCAGCCACGAGGTCCCGTGGACGGTCCGCGTCCTCCCCCCGTTCCACAGCCGCAAGCACCTCCCCTCGAAACTGGCCCGCCTCCGCGAACTCGACGGCCGCACCAGCACCCTGACCCGCGGCGAAGGCACCGAATTCGACAGCCTCCGCGAGTACGTTCCCGGCGACGACACCCGCTCCATCGACTGGCGAGCCACCGCCCGCCAATCCACCCTCGCAGTACGCACCTGGCGCCCGGAACGTGACCGCCACATCCTTCTGGTCCTCGACACCGGCCGCACCTCCGCCGGCCGAGTCGGCGACGCACCTCGCCTCGACGCATCCATGGACGCGGCCCTGCTCCTGGGCGCCCTCGCCTCCCGCGCCGGCGACCGCGTCGACCTGCTGGCCTACGACCGCCGAATCCGCGCCCTGGTGCAAGGCCGCTCGGCCGGCGAACTCCTCCCCGCCCTGGTCAACGCCATGGCACCACTGGAACCGGAACTCGTAGAAACAGACGCCCGAGGCCTCGCCGCCGCAGCCCTGCACACAGCTCCCCGCCGCTCCCTCATCGTCCTCCTCACAAGCCTCGACGCGGCCCCGGTGGAAGAAGGCCTCCTCCCGGTCCTCTCCCGCCTCACCAATCGCCACACGGTTCTGGTCGCATCTGTAGCGGACCCGAAGATCGCGGAAATGGCGAAGGCCCGAGGAAATACGGAAGCGATCTACGACGCCGCCTCAGCCGCCCAAGCCCAAGCGGAACGCCACCGCACGGCAGAACGCCTGATGCGTCACGGCGTAACGGTCGTGGACGCTACTCCCAATGAACTCGCGCCGGCGTTGGCAGACGCCTATCTGGCATTGAAAGCAGCAGGCCGCCTCTAACTCCGAAGCGCTATGCGCCCTAAAATGCCCCCAAACACAGAAAAGCCCCGTGCCGAATGGCACGGGGCTTTTCTCTAAATTTAGTTCGGCGGCGTCCTACTCTCCCACAGGGTCCCCCCTGCAGTACCATCGGCGCTGTGAGGCTTAGCTTCCGGGTTCGGAATGTAACC